>JNKK01000010.1 GCA_000702845.1 Lachnospiraceae bacterium FE2018 | reverse complement strand
AAATTCTTGAAACAGGGAAGAAAAGCATGCCTGCCCTGGGCAATGAAGCATGCAAATTCTTGAAACAGGGAAGAAATGCATGCCTGCCCTGGGCTATGAAGCATGCAAATTCTTGAAACAGGGAAGAAATGCATGCCTGCCCTGGGCTATGAAGCATGCAAATTCTTGAAACAGGAAGAATTGCATGCCTGTCGCGGGCTGTGAAGCATACGTTTTTTTAAAAACAGAAAAACAGCTTGCTTACAAGCGGTTGAGAAGCGTGCATAATCATTACAGATTTAATTATTGCGTGTACATGTTTTTAGAAAAATTCCTGTTTATTTACATGTGTATGATTTTTAAGAAAAATCCCTGTTTACAAGGGAGTTAGTTAAATGATGGAAGAACAAATAAACGAGCAGCTTGTGCAGGTGCTGCAGGAAAAGAACATGACAATCACCACGGTTGAATCTCTCACCGGCGGTCTGATTGCCGCGACGATCGTCGATGTGGCCGGGGCATCAGATGTCCTGAAAGAGGCATATATCACTTACTGTGATGCGGCGAAGCACAAACTGGCCGGTGTGTCAGAGGATACATTAAAAAAATATACAGCTGTCAGCAGGCAGACGGCAAAGGAAATGGCGGAAGGCGGCATGCGTGCCGCTGATTCAGATGTGGCTGTCTCTGCTACCGGGCTTGCCGGTCCGGACGGAGGTACGCCGGAATGTCCGGTGGGCACCGTTTTCATCGGCTGTTGTGTCAGGGGAAAGACGGAAGTGAGAGAACTGCATCTTTCCGGTTCGCGAAAAGAAATCAGACTGGCGTCCGTTGAGGAAGCACTTCAGCTGGCGTATCGCATGATTGTATAGCATGATTGTATAGAAGTATTCAATATTAATATTACAGAATAACTTCGGATATCGGTATTATATAGTAGTACGCACAATGATACCGCACCGGAGTTCATTCAGAAAAGATACCTGCAGGGACATAAAAGTTCAGGACATTTATATTATAGAATGTTCTGCCTGCGGATGGATGATGACCGGTGACAATAACCCGAAGGAAGCATTAGAAAGGGGTAATCGCATGGTCAGAACAAATCAGTTTTATCAGAATCTGCAGGGGAGCTATCTGTTTTCGACAATTGCAAAAAAGGTGAAGGCATACAGCGAGGCGCACCCGGAGCGCGCCGGACAGGTGATTCGTCTCGGCATCGGTGATGTGACACAGCCCATCGCGCCGGCGATCATCAAAGCAATGCACGAAGCAGTTGACGAGATGGCGGATGCTGCCACATTTAAAGGTTACGCGCCGGATCTCGGCTATGAGTTCCTGCGCAGCGCCATTGCAGATGAATACAAAGCCCGCAGGTGTGAGATCGAAGCGGATGAGATATTTGTGTCGGACGGTGCGAAATGTGATTCTGGAAACATTCAGGAAATATTCAGCCAGGATGCGAAAATCGCTGTTTGCGATCCGGTGTATCCGGTCTATGTGGATTCGAATGTAATGGCCGGCCGCTCCGGTAAATGGGATGCGGCACGCCAGTGCTATGAGAACTTCATTTACATGCCGTGTACGGAAGCAAACGGATTTGCGCCGGAACTTCCGGCAGAGGAGCCGGATGTGATCTATCTCTGCTTCCCGAACAATCCGACCGGAGCAACGATCAGCAAAGAGCAGCTGCAGACCTGGGTTGATTATGCGAACAAGGTACAGGCGGTGATCTTGTATGATGCAGCGTATGAGGCATACATTTCCGAGCCGGATGTTCCGCATTCAATCTATGAGTGTGAGGGGGCGCGAACCTGTGCGATTGAGATCCGCAGCTTTTCCAAAAATGCAGGTTTCACCGGCGTGCGTCTGGGCTTTACTGTCATTCCGAAGGAACTGAGAGCTTCCGACGGCGTCGCGCTTCACAGTCTTTGGGCACGGAGGCACGGAACCAAATACAACGGCGCTCCATATATTATTCAGAAAGCAGGACTTGCTGTTTATTCGCCCGAAGGACAGAAGGAAATCCGGGAACAGGTCGCTTATTATATGAATAATGCGAAAATAATATATGATGGTTTGAAAAAAGCAGGTTACACTGTGTCCGGCGGCGTAAATGCACCGTACATCTGGCTGAAGACGCCGGACGGCATGAGTTCCTGGGAATTCTTTGACGATCTGCTGGAGCGGCTTAATATTGTCGGGACTCCCGGATCAGGTTTCGGACCACATGGAGAAGGATACTTCCGGCTGACTGCCTTTGGCTCCTGTGAGAAGACAAAAGAGGCGGTGGACAGAATTGTCGCCGGCAAATCCTGATGTAACGAAAGGAAAGGAATATAGAAAATGAGCAAAATAGTTATGACAACCCCGCTCGTTGAGATGGATGGCGATGAGATGACGCGCATCATCTGGCAGATGCTGAAGGATGAGCTGATTCTTCCGTTTGTGGATCTGAAAAGCGAGTACTACGATCTCGGACTGAAACACCGCGACGAGACAGATGATCAGGTGACGGTTGACGCTGCTAATGCGACGAAGAAATACGGTGTTGCGGTTAAATGTGCAACCATCACGCCGAATGCGGCGCGCGTGGAGGAATACAATCTTCATAATATGTGGAAGAGTCCGAACGGAACGATCCGTGCGATTCTCGACGGAACAGTATTCCGTACGCCGATTACTGTAAAGGGGATCACGCCGACGGTCAGCTGCTGGAAGAAGCCGATCACCATTGCGCGTCATGCCTACGGCGATGTGTACCGTGATGTGGAAATGGTCATCGACCGTCCGGGAAAGGTTGTCATGACATTCATTCCGGAGGACGGATCAGAAGAAAAGACTGTCACAGTGCATCAGTTTGATGCGCCGGGTATTGTTCAGGGACAGCATAATCTGGATGCGTCGATCAGCAGCTTTGCGAAGAGCTGTTTCGAATATGCGCTGTCTGAGGGAAAAGATCTCTGGTTCGCATCTAAGGATACCATTTCCAAACAGTATGATCATCGGTTCAAGGATATCTTCCAGGAGATCTTTGAGGCAGAGTATAAAGATGTGTTTGAGAAAAAGGGAATCACCTATTTCTATACACTGATTGATGACGCGGTTGCGCGTGTCATGAAATCGGAAGGCGGATTTATCTGGGCCTGCAAGAACTACGACGGCGATGTCATGAGCGACATGATCTCATCTGCCTGCGGTTCCCTGGCAATGATGACTTCCGTGCTTGTCTCTCCGAACGGATATTATGAATATGAAGCGGCGCACGGTACGGTGCAGCGTCATTATTACAATCACCTGAAGGGAGAGGAGACATCCACCAACTCCGTCGCAACAATCTTCGCGTGGAGCGGCGCGTTCCGGAAACGCGGTGAGCTGGACAGTCTCCCGGAGCTGTGTAATTATGCTGATAAGCTTGAGCAGGCGACGATTGAGACAATTGAGTCCGGAAAGATGACAAAAGACCTGATCCGTATTACAACGCTGGAAAACCCGGAGACATTGAGCACTGCTGAGTTTATCAAGGCTGTGCGTGAGCGGCTGGAGACACTGCTGTAAATCGGGGTTTACAGCAGAAAAATAAATTTCTCGGAAATGCACAAAAAAGCCTTGCTTTTTTTGTGCATTTCCTTTATACTAAGACCCTGTGGCAATGATAGCGTTGAAGCGAGAGGTTGCTGCCGACATATATTTGCCGTATGGAGGCAGGTTTTTCCGTGGAGCGAATGCCTTGTTCACGAAACTGGCGACAAGTCACTGTACAATAGAAAACGTCCACCAGAGGTGGAAACAACGTGTGGTTCAGGTAATTCTGCGGGGCAGAATGGAAGAAAACAGGACACACACGGAGAAGTGTACAGTCACCGCTTGTCGTACTTAGAAACAAAAGTGCGAAAAGGAGGCGACTTTTTTTATGGCAAATCAGGTAATGAGAATCACATTGAAGGCGTATGATCATCAGCTCGTAGATACATCTGCAGCAAAGATCATCGAGACAGTCCGGAAGACAGGTTCAGCGGTCAGCGGCCCGGTTCCGCTTCCGACAAAGAAAGAGGTTGTAACGATTCTGCGTGCGGTTCATAAGTACAAAGATTCCCGTGAGCAGTTCGAACAGCGCACCCACAAGCGTCTGATCGACATCATCACACCAACCCAGAAAACGGTTGACGCACTCTCCAGACTGGAGATGCCGGCCGGCGTCTACATCGACATCAAGATGAAGATGAAATAATTAATTAAGGAAATTGACCGGGAAGGATCCTGTGTTCCGGAACGGTTCAATCATGAGTTCAGAATAATCTGTTCTCTAGAATGAGCATCCAAATCCCATTTAAGGGTGCTCCGCTGTAGAAAAACAGGAGGAAAACGAAAAATGAAAAAAGCAATCATGGCAAAGAAAATCGGTATGACACAGATTTTCGATGAGAGCGGACTGCTGACACCGGTCACCGTTCTGCAGGCAGGTCCCTGTGTTGTTACACAGATCAAGACCGAGGAGAACGACGGCTACAGCGCAGTTCAGGTCGGATTTGATGATATCCGCGAAAAACTTCTGAACAGCCCGGAAAAGGGTCATTTCGACAAAGCAGAAGTTTCTTATAAGAGATATCTTCAGGAGTTCCGTTTTGAGAACGCGGCTGACTACGCGGTTCAGCAGGAAATTAAAGCAGACATCTTTGCGGTCGGCGACAAGGTTGACGCAACTGCAATCAGCAAAGGTAAAGGATTCCAGGGCGCAATCAAGCGTCACGGACAGCACAGAGGACCGATGACCCATGGTTCCAAATACCATCGTCATGCAGGTTCCAACGGATCCAGTGCAAATCCGAACAAGGTATTCAAAGGAAAGAAGATGCCGGGACAGATGGGACATGTCAAAGTTACAGTCCAGAATCTTGAGATCGTCCGCGTTGACGCTGAGAACAATCTGTTGCTGGTTAAGGGTTCTGTTCCGGGACCGAAGAAGGGTCTTGTAACGATCAAAGAGAGCGTTAAGGCCTGAGCGGAATCGGAAAGGAGGAAGAATAAATGGCGAACGTAGCACTCTATAATATGGAAGGCAAGGAAGTCGGCACCATCGAACTTTCCGATGCAGTGTTCGGCGTAGAGATCAAAGAAAATCTCATGCACAGAGCCGTTGTTCAGCAGCTTGCGAACAGCCGGCAGGGTACACAGAAGGCAAAGACCCGTTCAGAGGTTTCCGGCGGCGGAAGAAAGCCGTGGAGACAGAAGGGCACAGGCCACGCGCGTCAGGGTTCCATCCGTGCGCCGCAGTGGACAGGCGGCGGTGTTGTATTTGCACCGACACCGAGAGATTACTCTCAGAAGATGAACAAGAAGGAAAAGAGACTGGCTCTGAAGTCTGCACTGACCAGCCGTGTACAGGAGAACAAGTTCATCGTTCTCGACGAGCTGAAGCTTGCAGAAATCAAGACAAAAGAGATGCAGAAGGTTCTCGACAACCTGAATGTAAGCAAGGCACTGGTCGTCATTGGTGACGACAGCGACAACGTTCAGCTGTCAGCCCGCAACATCCCGGACGTACAGACTGCTTCCGTCGGCACAATCAATGTGTTTGACATCCTGAAGTACAACACTGTAATCGCTACAAAGAGCAGCGTTGCAGCAATCGAGGAGGTGTACGCATAATGGCAAACATTCAGTACTATGACGTCATCCAGAAGCCGATCGTCACAGAGAAGAGCATGAACCAGATGGCAGAGAAGAAATATGCGTTCTATGTCCATCCGGAAGCAAATAAAACCATGATCAAGGACGCAGTTGAGAAAATGTTCGACGGCGTCAAGGTCCAGAATGTCAACACCATGAACCTCGTCGGCAAACAGAAACGCCGCGGCATGGTATTCGGTATGACTGCAAAGAGAAAGAAAGCAGTCGTTACACTTACACCGGACAGCAAGGACATTGAGATCTTCGAAGGACTGTAAAGACCAGACGAAGTACGTTTATGCACGGGGACGTGCGACAATAACATCGACATTGAAAGGAGCAAACCGTAATGGGAATTAAAACCTATAACCCATATACACCGTCCAGAAGACATATGACCGGCTCCGATTTCTCTGAAATCACGACAAACAAGCCGGAGAAATCACTGGTCGTAACACTGAAGAAGAACTCAGGACGTAATAACCAGGGTAAGATCACAGTAAGACATCGCGGCGGCGGCACACGCAGAAAATACAGACTCGTAGATTTCAAGCGTTTCAAAGATGATGTTCCGGCAACAGTAAAGACCATCGAGTATGATCCGAACCGTACCGCAAACATCGCACTGATCACATATGCAGACGGACAGAAATCCTACATTCTTGCACCGGAAGGACTTAAGGTAGGAATGACAGTCCTGAACGGACCGAATGCAGAAATCCGTCCGGGCAACTGCCTCCCGCTGGCAAACATCCCGATCGGTACTGTCGTACATAACATCGAGATGCATCCTGGAAAGGGCGGCCAGATGGTCCGTTCCGCAGGAACAGGCGCACAGCTGATGGCGAAGGAAGGTAAGTTCGCAACACTTCGTCTTCCGTCCGGTGAGATGAGAATGGTTCCGATTAACTGCCGCGCTTCGATCGGCACAATCGGCAACGGCGACCACAACCTGATTAACATCGGTAAAGCAGGCCGTGTCCGTCACATGGGATTCCGCCCGACTGTCCGCGGTTCTGTTATGAACCCGAATGACCATCCGCACGGCGGCGGTGAGGGCCGCGCTCCGATCGGACGTCCGGGTCCGTCCACACCGTGGGGCAAACCGGCAATGGGTCTGAAGACCAGAAAGAAAAATAAACAGTCCGATAAATTGATCGTTCGCAGAAGAAACGGTAAGTAAAGAATATTAAGGAGGTTTAAGCAATGGCTCGTTCATTGAAAAAAGGCCCGTTTGCTGATAAGAGCTTACTGAAGAAAATCGATGCAGCAAATGCATCTGACAATAAGACCGTCATCAAGACATGGTCCCGCCGCTCTACGATTTTCCCGTCCTTCGTCGGACATACAATCGCTGTCCATGACGGCAGAAAGCATGTTCCGGTATATGTGACTGAGGATATGGTTGGTCATAAGCTCGGTGAGTTCGTGGCAACCAGAACCTACAGAGGTCACGGCAAAGACGAGAAGCGGTCACGCTAAACGCGTTTAGAGCGAAAGGAGGCAAAAGGTAATGGCAAAAGGACATAGAAGCCAGATCAAAAGAGAACGAAATGAAAATAAAGATACCAGACCTTCTGCAAAGCTTTCTTACGCAAGAATGTCTGTGCAGAAAGCTTGCTTCGTGCTGGATGCGATCCGCGGCAAAGATGTCGAGAGTGCACTCGGTATCCTGACCTATAATCCGCGCTATGCATCTTCCGTCATCAAGAAGCTTCTGGAATCTGCTGTCGCGAATGCAGAAAACAACAACGGACTTTCCAGATCCAGTCTGTATGTCGCAGAGTGCTATGCAAATAAGGCGCCGACAATGAAGAGAATCCGTCCGCGGGCACAGGGCAGAGCTTATCGGATCGAAAAGCGTATGAGCCACATCACTGTTGTCCTGGATGAGAAATAAGGAGGTTCGCGAAGAATGGGACAGAAAGTTAATCCACACGGCTTAAGAGTCGGTATTATCAAAGACTGGAGCTCCAAATGGTACGCTGAAGGCGGTGACTTCGCGGATTATCTGGTAGAAGATTACAATATCAGAAATTTCCTGAAGAAGAGACTTTACAGCGCAGGTATTTCCGATGTCGAAATTGAGCGCGCATCTGACCGCGTCAGAATCACGATCTTCACTTCCAAGCCTGGCTTTGTAATCGGCAAGGGCGGCGCAGAGATCGAAAAGGTGAAAAAAGAGCTCACACAGTTCACAGACAAGAAGCTGATCGTTGATATCAAGGAAGTGAAAAAGCCGGATCTCGATGCACAGCTTGTTGCTGAAAACATTGCGCAGCAGCTGGAAAACCGTATTTCTTTCCGCCGCGCTATGAAGTCTGTTATGCAGAGAACAATGCGTTCCGGTGCAGAAGGTATCAAAACCGCAGTATCCGGCCGTCTCGGCGGCGCAGATATTGCCCGGACAGAGTTCTACAGCGAGGGAACCATTCCGCTTCAGACACTTCGTGCGGATATCGATTACGGCTTTGCTGAGGCAAACACTACCTACGGCAAGGTCGGCGTAAAAGCATGGATCTACAAGGGAGAAATTCTTCCGTCCAAAGCATCGAAGGAAGGGAGTGACAAATAATCATGTTAATGCCAAAGAGAGTAAAACGTCGTAAACAGTTCCGCGGAACGATGAGAGGCAAGGCGTTAAGAGGAAATACAGTATCTTACGGTGACTGGGGTCTGCAGGCACAGGAACCGTGCTGGATCCGTTCCAACCAGATCGAGGCAGCCCGTGTCGCTATGACCCGTTACATCAAGCGAGGCGGTAAAGTCTGGATCAAAATCTTCCCGGATAAGCCAGTCACAGCTAAGCCGGCTGAGACACGTATGGGTTCCGGTAAAGGTACAGTAGAATATTGGGTAGCTGTCGTTAAGCCGGGCCGTGTTCTCTTTGAGGTTGCAGGTGTTCCGGAAGAGACTGCTCGTGAAGCACTTCGTCTGGCGATGCACAAACTGCCGTGCAAATGCAAGATCGTTGGCCGCGAGATTTCAGAAGGCGGTGAAACAGAATGAAAACAAAAGCATATGTAGATGATCTGAGAGCGAAATCAGCAGCTGAGCTTAAGAGCGAACTTGTAGCTGCAAAGAAGGAACTCTTCAACCTGAGATTCCAGAATGCGACCAATCAGCTGGACAACACCAGCAGAATTAAAGAGGTACGCAAGAACATCGCGCGTATTTCAACTGTACTGGCTACTGCCGAAAAATCAGCGAATTAATAAGGAGAATGATCGTGGAAGAAAGAAATCTGAGAAAAACACGTGTCGGCAGAGTTGTCAGCGATAAAATGGATAAGACAATTGTCGTTGCGATCGAAGACCACGTGAAACATCCGCTTTACAAAAAGATCGTAAAGAGAACATACAAATTAAAAGCACATGATGAGAAAAATGAGTGCGGTATCGGCGACACCGTCCGCGTCATGGAGACAAGACCGCTTTCCAAAGACAAAAGATGGAGACTGGTGGAAGTTATTGCACGTGCGAAATAATGGAATAAAAGCCAAAGGAGGAATACCAGCATGATTCAGCAGGAAAGCAGACTCAGAGTTGCCGATAATACCGGTGCAAAAGAGATTCTCTGCATCCGTGTTATGGGCGGATCCACCAGAAGATATGCGAACATTGGTGACATCATTACTGCGACCGTTAAAGTGGCAACACCTGGCGGCGTTGTTAAGAAAGGTGATGTTGTGAAGGCTGTTGTTGTACGTACGGTTAAAGGCGCAAGAAGACAGGATGGTTCCTACATCCGCTTCGATGAGAATGCAGCTGTCATTCTCAAGGACGACAATACACCGCGCGGAACCCGTATTTTTGGGCCGGTAGCAAGAGAACTTCGTGAGAAGAAGTTCATGAAGATCGTTTCTCTGGCTCCGGAAGTATTATAGGAGGCTGGACAATGTCAATGAAAATCAAAAAAGGCGATACCGTAAGAGTCATCGCCGGCAAAGATAAAGACAAAGAAGGCAAGGTGCTCTCTGTAGACGCAAAGAACCATAAGGTGATCGTTGAGAACATCAATATGGTTACAAAGAGTCAGAAGCCGAATGCTATGAACCAGCAGGGCGGTCTGATTCAGAAAGAAGCGCCGATCGATGTATCGAACGTCATGTATCTCCACAAAGGACAGGTTACCCGCATCGGATATAAGATGGACGGTGACAAGAAGGTCCGCGTTGCCAGAAAGACCGGCGACGTTCTGGATTGAAAGAGGAGGCGTAAGAGTTGAGCAGATATAAAGATTTATACAAGAACGAGATCGTTGCGGCGATGAAAAATAAATTCGGCTATGAGAACATCATGCAGGTTCCGAAGCTGGAGAAGATCGTAGTCAACATCGGCGTTGGCGAGGCAAAAGAGAATGCCAAGGTTCTGGATGCTGCCTGCGCTGATCTGGAGAAAATCACCGGACAGAAGCCGATCATTACAAAGGCAAAGAAGTCTATCGCAAACTTCAAGCTGCGTGAAGGCATGCCGATCGGATGCAAGGTCACACTGCGCGGCGAGCGTATGTATGACTTCGCAGACCGCCTGATCAACCTGTCTCTGCCGCGTGTCCGTGACTTCCGCGGAATCAATCCGAATTCCTTTGACGGAAGAGGAAACTATGCGGTTGGTATCAAAGAGCAGCTGATCTTCCCGGAGATCGAGTATGATAAGATCGACAAAGTACGCGGAATGGACATCATCTTTGTCACAACTGCGAACACGGATGAAGAGGCGCGTGAATTACTGTCACTGTTTGGCATGCCGTTTGCCAAGTAATAGAGGAGGAATTTATTCATGGCTAAGAAAGCAATGAAGATCAAACAGCAGCGTCCGGCTAAATTCTCCACCAGAGAGTACAGCCGCTGCAGAATCTGCGGCCGTCCGCATGCGTATCTGAGAAAATACGGAATCTGCCGTATTTGTTTCCGCGAGTTAGCATATAAGGGCCAGATCCCGGGCGTTAAGAAGGCCAGCTGGTAATTAGAAAATAAGGAGGAAACAATCATGTCAATGAGCGATCCGATCGCAGATATGCTTACAAGAATTCGTAATGCCAACGCTGCAAAGCATGACACTGTAGATATTCCTGCTTCCAGAATGAAGATTGCAATCGCTGACATTCTGGTCAACGAAGGATATATCACCAAATACGATCTGGTTGATGACGGCCCGTTTAAGAGCATTCATGTTACGCTGAAATACGGCGCTGACAAGAACGAAAAGATTATCACAGGTCTAAAGCGCATTTCCAAACCGGGTCTGCGTGTATACGTAAACAAGGATGAACTGCCGAAGGTTCTCGGCGGACTTGGCATCGCAATCCTTTCCACAAACAAGGGCGTTATTACCGATAAGGAAGCAAGAAAGCTTCAGGTAGGCGGAGAGGTTCTTGCGTTTGTATGGTAATGAAGGCTGAGAAAACTCACTCGATTCATATGATTTGATCAAAACCAGGGGAAAATCCCCCGAGCTAATTTCTAAGATGTTCTAACTTAGTCAGGAAGCGCCTTCCTCAGTAAGAACATTCTAAGAACTGGATCTCGTTGAATTTTCCTGTCCAATGGTTTTTCTCAAATCATGATGAATCTCGCTCGAGGTTTTGATTGCCGTAAATAATACATTGAACTAACTGAAAACAGAGTTTCCGCAAAGGAAACTCCGAGAATTTAAGTTAATGGAGGAAACTAAAAATGTCACGAGTTGGCAGAATGCCTGTTGCCGTTCCGGATGGTGTAACGGTTGATATTAAAGCAGGAAATGATGTTACGGTTAAGGGACCGCTTGGAACACTTCAGCGTGTGCTCCCGGCCGAGATGGATATTAAGCTGGAAGACGGCCAGATCATCGTCAGCAGACCGAATGATCTGAAGCGTATGAAATCACTTCACGGCCTGACCAGATCCCTGATTGCAAACATGGTTGAGGGCGTCAGCAAGGGCTATCAGAAAGTTCTTGAGATTAACGGCGTCGGTTACCGTGCTGCAAAGAGCGGAAAGAAACTGACACTGAACCTTGGTTACTCTCATCCGATCGAGATGGAAGATCCGGAAGGCCTTGAGACAGTCGTTGAGGGCAACAAGATCACTGTAAAGGGAATCAGCAAGGAGAAGGTTGGACAGTATGCAGCCGAGATCCGTGAGAAGAGAGCTCCGGAACCCTATAAGGGCAAGGGCATCAAGTACAGTGATGAAGTCATCAAACGCAAAGTCGGTAAGACTGGTGCGAAGTAAGGCAGGAGGAGAGAGTTATGATTAAAAAAGCATCGAAAGCTGAGATTCGTCAGAAAAAGCACTGGAGAATGCGTCATCATCTCGCCGGTACATCTGCCAGACCGCGTCTTGCTGTGTTCCGCAGCAACAAGCATATGTATGCGCAGATCATAGATGATTCAGTCGGCCATACACTTGTATCCGCATCCACTCTTCAGTTGAAGAATGACCTGGAGAAGACAAATGATGTCGCTGCAGCTGCAGCACTTGGCGAGCAGATTGGTAAAAAAGCGATCGAAGCCGGCATCACAGAGGTTGTTTTTGACAGAGGCGGCTACATTTATCACGGCAGGGTTCAGGCGGTTGCAGATGCAGCGCGTGAAGCCGGACTGAAATTCTAAGGTAAGGAGAAGAACGCATGAGACACGTAATTATTGATGCCAGCCAGTTAGAGCTGGAGGAAAAAGTAGTTGCCATCAAGCGCGTCACGAAGGTCGTTAAGGGCGGACGTAACATGCGCTTCACAGCACTGGTCGTTGTTGGCGACAAGAACGGACATGTTGGTGCCGGACTTGGAAAAGCAACTGAAATTCCGGAAGCAATCCGCAAGGGCAAAGAAGATGCCATGAAGAAGCTCGTTACAGTTGCACTGGATGAGAATCACAGTATCTCTCATGACTTTATCGGAAAGTATGGCAGCGCAAGCGTTCTGATGAAGAAGGCTCCGGAAGGTACCGGTGTGATCGCAGGCGGTCCGGTTCGTGCCGTGGCAGAGCTTGCCGGCATCACGAACATTCGTACAAAATCGCTTGGATCCAAGAATAAGCAGAATGTCGTTCTCGCAACGATTAACGGCCTTTCACAGCTGAAGACTCCTGAAGAAGTTGCGAGACTTCGCGGAAAATCCGTCGAAGAGATCATAGGCTAAGGAGGAGATACGAAGATGGCTGATAAAACATTAAAAGTGACCCTGGTGAAATCGACAATCGGCTGTGTCGCAAAGCACAAAAAGATTATCGAGGGCATCGGTCTTCGCAAGTTAAACAAGACAGTGGAGCTTCCCGACAATGACGCAACACGCGGCATCATCAGACAGGTCGGATATCTCCTCAAGGTTGAAGAGGCATAATAGTAAGGAGGATACCAGAATGGATTTATCAAATTTACATCCGGCTGAAGGATCCGTCCACAGCGGAAATTTCCGCAGAGGCCGCGGTCACGGTTCAGGAAATGGTAAAACTGCAGGCAAGGGCCACAAGGGTCAGAAAGCCCGTTCAGGTGCTCCGCGTCCGGGATTTGAAGGCGGACAGATGCCTCTGTACAGACGTCTTCCGAAGCGTGGATTCAAGTGCAGAAATTCCAAAGAGATCGTTGGAATTAATGTCGCTGAGCTGAATCGCTTTGAAGAGGGCGCTGAGGTTACAATCGGCGCAATGATCGCCAGCGGACTGGTTTCCAATCCGCGCGACGGTGTCAAGATTCTCGGCAACGGGGAACTGACAAAGAAGCTGAATGTCAAGGCAACTGCATTCAGCGAGGGCGCAAAAGCTAAAATTGAGGCAGCAGGCGGTACAGCTGAGGTAGTCTAATGTTTAAGATATTGCGAGATGCATTGCGCATCCAGGAGATCCGCCGCAGAATTATGTATGTTCTGTTTATGCTGGTCATCATCCGTCTGGGATCACAGATCCCGGTACCGGGTGTTAATTCAGAATTCTTCAAGAGCTATTTTGAAGGAAATAATGCAAATGATGCATTTAATTTTCTGAATGCTTTCACGGGCGGCGGTTTCTCCAGCTTTTCGATCCTGGCGTTGAGTATTACTCCGTATATCACTGCTTCCATTATCGTTCAGCTGCTCACAATTGCGATTCCGCAGCTGGAGGAAATGCATCGTGACGGTGAGGACGGAAGAAAAAAACTGACAGCGATTACGCGTATTCTGACAGTTGGTCTTTCCCTGTTTGAGTCAATCGCAATGTGTATCGGATTTGGTAACCGCGGTCTGATCACAAACATGAATGCGATTAATGTAATTGTTGTCGTTACAGCTCTGACTGCAGGATCTACATTGTTGATGTGGTTTGGTGAGCAGATCAATGAGAAAGGTATCGGCAATGGTATCTCAATGGTCCTGCTGATCAACATTCTGTCACGTGTACCGATTGACATGGTTACGTTGTATGAAAACTTCGTACAGGGAAAAACCGTTGCACGTGCGACACTGGCATGGGTTATCATCATTGCTGTAATTCTCGGCGTGGTTGTACTGACTCTGATTCTGAATGGCGCAGAACGGAGAATCCCTGTCCAGTATTCACAGAAGATGGTCGGACGTCGTCTTGTAGGCGGACAGGCTTCACATATTCCGCTGAAGGTTAACACCGGCGGTGTTATCCCGATCATCTTTGCGTCATCGATTATGTCCTTCCCGGGCATTATCGTGACCATGACAGGAAAATCCCCGGCAGGTGTCGGCGGAAAGATCATAAACATGCTGAGTTCCAGCCACTGGTTTAACAAATCAGACTGGCTCTCATCCATCGGTGTACTGATCTACATACTGTTGGTTGTATTCTTTGCATACTTCTATACGTCGATCACATTTAATCCGATGGAAGTTGCAGACAACATGAAGAAATCCGGCGGTTTTATTCCGGGTATCCGTCCCGGCAAGGCAACAGAGGATTATCTGAAGAACGTGCTGAAGTACATTATCTTCATCGGCGCGGTGGGACTGGTAATTGTAGCAATCATCCCGCATATCTTCAATGGTCTGTTTAATGCGGATGTGTCCTTCGGCGGCACCAGTCTGATCATTATTGTGTCTGTAATTCTGGAGACACTGAAACAGATCGAGTCTATGATGCTGGTCAGAAACTATAAGGGATTTCTTGGTGCTTAAATAACAGGTTGTGGTGCGGCAGCACCACAGCCTTCTCGTCATGTTAGAAGGAGTTTCAGATGAGAATAATTATGCTTGGCGCACCGGGCGCAGGAAAAGGTACACAGGCAAAAATGATTGCTTCGGAATATCAGATCCCGCATATTTCAACAGGCGATATCTTCCGCAGCAACATCAAGAACGGCACGGAACTGGGTAAGAAGGCAAAAGAGTATATGGATCAGGGGCTGCTGGTTCCGGATTCGCTTACCTGTGATCTTGTCGTAGACAGAATTGCACAGGATGACGCAAAGAACGGTTACGTTCTTGATGGTTTCCCGCGCACGATTCCGCAGGCGGAAGCGCTCACAGAAGCGCTGAAGGCACGCGGTGAAGCGATCGATTTTGCAATTGATATTGAAGTTCCGGATGAGAACATTGTCACACGTATGTCCGGCCGCCGTGCCTGCCTCGGCTGCGGTGCGACCTATCACATTAAGTACAATCCGCCCAAGACAGAGAACGTTTGCGATGCATGCGGCGGTGAACTGGTTCTGCGCGATGATGACAAACCTGAAACGGTACAGAAACGTCTGGATGTTTATCATGAACAGACACAGCCGCTGATCAGCTACTACACAGAGGCCGGCGTGCTGAAGGAACTGGACGGTACACAGGATATTGATGTGATTTTTGAACAGATAAAGGAACTGTTAAAGTAAATTGGAGAACAGATGTCAGTAAGTATTAAAAGCGGGCGGGAAATTGAGCTGATGCGTATTTCGTGCCGGCTTCTGGAAGAAGTGCACGATGCACTGGGTAAAATGATCCATCCCGGTATTTCAACGAAGGATATTGACAGAGAAGGGGAACGGCTGATCCGTGAGCGCGGCGGTATTCCGAATTTTTTAAACTATGAGGGGTATCCGGCATCGATCTGTGTTTCCGTGAATGACGAAGTTGTTCATGGGATTCCGAAGGATGAGCGGATCCTGCAGGAAGGTGATATTGTAAGTCTTGATGCAGGTCTGATTTATAAGGGATATCATTCGGATGCGGCGCGTACCTATGCGGTCGGCGCAATCAGTCCCGAGGTTCAGAAGCTGATTGATGTGACCAGGCAGTCTTTTTTTGAAGGGATTAAATACGCGAGAGCCGGAAATCACCTGCACGAAATATCTGCTGCAATCGGAGCGTATGCTGAATCATTCGGATACGGTGTTGTCCGTGATCTTGTCGGACACGGCATCGGTACGAAACTGCATGAGGACCCGCAGATTCCGAATTATGCGGTGCGGAGCAGAGGAATTCGCCTTCGTCCCGGCATGACGCTTGCAATTGAGCCTATGATCAATATGGGAACCTGGGAAGTTGAGTGGCTCGACGATGACTGGACGGTTGTCACGGCTGACGGACTTCCGTCAGCCCATTACGAGAACACTGTACTGATTACAGACGGAGATCCGGAAATTCTTACCCTGTCCGGTCCGGTCAGCGGGTAAGATGTTATGAAGGAAATCAGACAGGGCATGTTTGCCAGAAGTCTGGCCGGACATGACGCCGGGAAGCTGTATATGATATGGAAAGCGGATCAGGAACTGCTGTATCTGGTCGACGGAATCCATCGGAAAATCGAAAACCCGAAAAAGAAAAAAAGAAAGCATGTACAGGTCGATTATCGGACTGCACCCGTGATTGCGCTTATGATCTCGGAAGGGGAGACGATCCGCGATGAAGCAGTGAGAAAAGCGATCAGACACAGAGAAAAAGGAGGAGACAGATAGATGTCAAAGGCAGACGTCATTGAAGTAGAAGGTATTGTTCTTGAAAAACTGCCGAATGCAATGTTTCGTGTAGAACTCGAAAACAAGCATGTCGTGCTTGCACATATCAGCGGAAAGCTTCGCATGAATTTCATCAGAATTTTGCCTGGTGACAAAGTCACACTGGAACTTTCCCCGTATGATCTGGACAAAGGCCGTATTATCTGGCGCGACAAATAAGAAATATATAGTAAGGAGCTGACAATTATTATGAATGAGCAGAAGGCAATTTATGATGCCAGAAGTCTCGGCACGCCGAAAATGTTGATTCTCGGACTTCAGCATTTGTTTGCAATGTTTGGTGCAACCGTACTGGTTCCGATTATTACAGGATTGAACGTTTCGACAACCCTGTTGTTTGCAGGGCTTGCAACGTTGTTTATGCATTTTGTAACACAGCGGAAAGTACCTGTCTTTCTCGGTTCTTCCTTTGCATTCCTGGGCGGATATGAGATTGTAAAACAGGCGGCAGTTTCTTCCGGATACACAGCCGAGCAGGGACTTGTTTATGCATGTCTCGGCGTTACGTGCGCGGGACTTATGTATCTTATCCTTTCATTTGTCTGCAAGGCATACGGCAGCAAAAAGGTAATGCGGTTCTTCCCGCCGATTGTTACCGGTCCGATTATCATGTGTGTAGGTCTTCACCTTGCACCTTCTGCAATTGACAACTGCAATCAGAACTGGGGCATTGCACTGGTCGCGATCGCGGTTGTTATCATCTGCAACATCTGGGGAAAGGGAATGATCAAAATCATCCCGATCCTGCTCGGTGTTTTAGCTTCCTATATTGTTGCGGCAATTACCGGAAACGTTGATTTCACTGCAGTGAAAGATGCGGCATGGTTTGGTCTTCCGATTGTCGGAGAGAAGACAGTCTTTTCTCTTTTCGGCGGAAATGCCGACGGCGGTCTGATCATTACGGCAATCATCTCAATCCTGCCGATCGCGCTGACAACGATGATGGAGCATATCGGTGACATTAATGCAATCGGCGGAACCGTGGGAAAAGATTTCGTTGCAGACCCGGGTCTTCACAGAACACTGATCGGTGACGGTATCGGGACGGCAATTGCTTCTCTGTTTGGCGCTCCGGCCAATACAACCTACGGAGAAAACACCGGCGTTCTGGCGCTGACAAAGGTTTTTGATCCGCTTGTCATCGAACTGGCAGCCGGTTATGCGATTCTCCTGAGCTTCTGTCCGAAGTTCGCAGCAATTATTACATCTATGCCGGCGGCAACCATCGGCGGTGTCTCAATTATTCTTTATGGAATGATTGCCGCAATCGGTGTCAGAAATGTCGTTGAGAACCAGGTGAATTTCCAGCAGAGCAGAAACGTTATTATCGCCGCGCTGATTCTCTGTCTGACGATCGGAATCGAATACTCGGCTGCAGGCGCGATTTCATTTTCAATCGGATCTATGAACCTGAGCCTTTCCGGTCTGGCAATTGCTTCCATCGTAGGCATCGTGCTGAATGCGATTCTTCCAGGTCAGGATGACAGATTTGCCGACAAACCGAAAGATTCAGCGACGCTCGGAAGGTATTGATCCGGCGTGTGCATAACGCGGAGCCTGCCGCTGTAAAAAGGAATTCTTATTACAGCAAAAAAGGCTTGCAATTCTGAATCCGCAATGCTATAGTATAAGTTGCGTGTTTGTGCGCAGGAGTCCGTCTGACCCGCGGAAAACTGCACAAAACGTACACTTGAATGGCCGATTCAGGCTGAACAAAAAGAAAGGAGGATTCGTCATGAAGGTAAGAGCATCGGTCAAGCCGATTTGCGAAAAGTGCAAAGTAATCAAACGCAAAGGCAGAATTCGTATCATTTGTGAGAATCCAAAGCATAAACAGCGTCAGGGCTGATCCGTCATTTGGTCTTTAATGATGGCTGTTGTGCCAGCTTAAATATTATAAAGTGATAACTGACTGGCTGCGTCAGGAACCCTCTATAATATTTGCTTAATCCCCGGCTCGATCATGAGAAGGGAAAGGCTGTACGGGAGTACAGCTGGATGCGTCATACCGGCATCCCATTTAGGTTATTTAAAGGAGGAACAAGTAACATGGCTCGTATTTCTGGTGTAGATTTACCGAGAGACAAACGTGTGGAAATAGGTCTTACCTATATCTACGGAATTGGAAGAGCATCTTCCATGAAAATCCTTGCGCAGGCAGGTGTCAACCCGGATACCCGCGTCAGAGATCTGACAGATGATGAAGTCAGAAAGATCGCAGGCGTTATCGACGAGACACAGATGGTCGAGGGTGATCTGAGACGTGAGATCGCTATGAATATCAAGCGTCTGCAGGAAATCGGCTGCTATCGCGGCATCCGGCATAGAAAAGGACTTCCGGTTCGTGGTCAGAAGACAAAGACGAATGCAAGAACCTGTAAGGGTCCGAGAAGAACCGTTGCCAACAAGAAGAAATAATTATATTTAGAAGAAAAGGTGAAAGAAAGGTAGGTTCGTTTTTATTATGGCGAAAACAACCAGAAGAACGACAAAACGTCGTGTCAAGAAAAACGTTGAACGTGGACAGGCTCACATTCAGGCATCCTTCAATAATACAATTGTCACACTGACAGATACAGAAGGAAATGCTCTCTCATGGGCAAGTGCCGGTGGTCTTGGTTTCAAAGGTTCAAGGAAATCTACTCCGTACGCAGCGCAGATGGCTGCAGAAACTGCTACAAAGGCAGCGCTTATTCATGGATTAAAATCAGTTGATGTATTTGTAAAAGGACCTGGTTCAGGCCGTGAGGCAGCAATCCGTGCATTGTCTGCAGCAGGTCTCGATGTAACCAGCATCTGCGACGTGACGCCGGTTCCGCATAACGGATGCCGTCCGCCGAAGCGCAGAAGAGTCTGATATCTGATCTTTTCGGCTGGCATATACTGCAGCCGGAAACAAGCGTATTTTGATAATGAATCAGGAGGTCATATTAAATGGCAGTAAATAGAGTCCCGGTACTGAAGCGCTGCAGATCCCTCGGCCTTGATCCGGTTTATCTTGGTGTAGACAAAAAATCCAGACGTAAACTGAAAAGAAGCGGCCGCAAGGTTTCTGACTATGGTCTTCAGTTAAGAGAAAAACAGAAAGCAAAATTCATTTACGGTGTTCTTGAGAAACCGTTCCGCAACTATTATAAGAAAGCAGACCGCATGAAAGGCCAGACAGGTGAGAACCTTATGGCTATGCTGGAACTTCGTCTTGACAGCGTTATCTTCCGCATGGGCTTTGCCCGCACCAGAAGAGAAGCGCGCCAGATCGTCGGCCACAAGTTCGTACTTGTCAACGGTAAGTGCGTAAACATTCCGTCTTACCTCACCAAAGCCGGTGATGTGATCGAGATCAAAGAGAGTAAAAAGACCACACAGCGGATGAAGGACGTCCTGGAAGTAACAGCCGGACGCACTGTTCCGTCATGGATGGATGTGGATCAGGAAAATCTTAAGGGAACAATCAACGAGGTTCCGACCCGTGATCTGATTGATGTACCGGTAGATGAGATGCTTATCGTCGAGCTGTATTCTAAATAATTAAGCGTTTAATTACAGCCTGACACTTATCGATAGCCATACCTGCAAGGAGGGGCTTACGTGTTTGATTTTAACAAACCAAAGATTGAGATCACAGAACTTTCTGACGATCGCAAGTTCGGCAGATTTGTCGTAGAACCGCTTGAGCGCGGATACGGTATGACACTCGGCAATTCGCTGAGAAGAATCATGCTGTCCTCGCTTCCGGGCGCAGCGATCAGTCAGGTCAAGATCGAAGGTGTCCTTCACGAATTCAGTTCGCTTCCGGGCATTAAAGAAGATGTCACGGAAATCGTAATGAATCTGAAGGGTCTGGCGATCCGCAATAACAGTGAGAGTGACGAGCCCAAAATCGCGTACATCGAGTATGAGGGAGAGGGTATTGTTACCGGTGCGGATATTCAGGTAGACCAGGACATAGAGATTGTTAATCCGGATCATGTTATCGCAACCCTGAACGGCGGCGCGGACTGCAAGCTTTATATGGAGCTTACGATCACAAAAGGCCGCGGATATGTGAGTTCAGAGCGGAACAAAACAGATGACATGGCAATCGGTGTAATTGCCGTCGATGCGATTTACACACCGGTTGAGCGGGTCAACATGACAGTGGAGAATACCCGTGTCGGTCAGGTGACCGATTTCGACAAGCTGACACTGGATGTGATCACAAACGGCACACTTGCGCCTGACGAGGCGGTCAGCCTTGCGGCGAAAGTCCTGAGCGAGCATCTGCGTCTGTTCATTGATCTCTCAGAGAATGCAAAAACTGCAGAGGTTATGATTGAGCAGCAGAATGATGAGAAAGAGAAAGCGCTTGAGATGAATATCGATGAGCTTGAACTTTCTGTCCGCTCCTATAACTGCCTGAAACGTGCAGGCATCAATACGGTAGAGGAACTCTGCAACAAGACATCAGAAGACATGATGAAGGTGCGCAATCTCGGCCGTAAATCACTTGAAGAAGTGCTCGCGAAACTGAGCGAGCTTGGTCTTGCACTCAGACCGGGTGAAGACCAGTAAACGTAAGCTGTTGTGAGAAGGCATCTGCCTGACCCGATACAGCTGCGCGTGTAATGAAACAGCAGAGCATCAGTAAGACCGAAGAAGCGTGATGTTCTGTCACACGACGAAAACTGGAGGAATGTTTCAATGGGAAAATACAGAAAACTGGGCAGAACTTCTGACCAGAGAAAAGCAATGATCAGAAACCAGGTTACAAATCTGCTGTATCATGGCAAAATCCGCACAACCGAGATGCGCGCAAAAGAAGTACGCAAGGTTGCCGAGGGTCTGATTGCGCTCGCTGTCCGCGAGAAAGACAACTATGATACTGTTTCCGTAACCGCAAAGGTTCCGCGCAAGGACGCAGAAGGCAAGCGCGTGAAAGAAGTCCAGAACGGCAAGAAAGTGACAGTCTATGACGAGGTCACAAAACAGATCAAAAAGGATCAGCCGTCCAGACTGCATGCACGCCGTCAGATGATGAAGGTCTTCTATGATGTGACTGAGATCCCGGCTGAGGCAAAGGGCCGCAAGAAGAACACAAAGAAGATTGACATGGTCGCAAAGATGTTTGACGAAGTTGCACCGAAGTATGAGAGCCGCAATGGTGGTTATACAAGAATCATCAAGATCGGACCGCGTAAAGGCGACGGCGCAATGGAAGTTATTCTTGAGCTTGTCTGATCATATGAGCTGACAGTTTTAAGGCTGCCGCACCCGGAATTTACCGGGGCGGCAGCTTTTTCGTGTCCTGTTTTCACCTTGACACAGGTGCTGAATTGCCCTATTATTTAATTTGTAAGTGTTTGATCTTGATCGTGATATTTTGCGCAGGTCAGGCCGGTTACACAGATTGAAAGGAGAGAGATATGGCATTAGTAACAACAACTGAAATGTTTAAGAAGGCTTACGATGGCGGTTATGCTGTTGGCGCGTTCAACGTAAACAACATGGAAATCGTTCAGGGTATTACAGAGGCAGCAGGTGAGCTGAACAGCCCGGTTATCCTGCAGGTTTCCAAGGGTGCGCGTGCATATGCAAACCATAAATACCTTGTAAAGATGGTCGAAGCAGCTGTAGAAGAGAATCCGCAGATTCCGATCGCGCTTCATCTCGATCACGGCGATACGTTTGAACTCTGCAAATCCTGTATTGACGGCGGATTTACATCTGTTATGATTGATGCTTCCTCCAAGTCCTTTGAGGATAACATCGCACTGACAAAACAGGTTGTTGAATATGCTCATGATCATGGTGTAGTTGTTGAGGCTGAGCTCGGAACACTTGCAGGCGTTGAGGACGAGGTCGTTGTTGAAGCCGGAAAAGAAAGCTACACACGTCCGGAAGAAGTTGAGGAATTCGTTGACAGAACAGGCTGCGATTCTCTCGCAATTGCAATCGGAACTTCCCACGGTGCTTACAAGTTCACACCGGAACAGTGCACACGCAACGAACAGGGCATCCTTGTTCCGCCGCCACTCCGCTTTGATGTACTTGAAGAGTGTATCAAGAGACTGCCGGGCTTCCCGATCGTTCTGCACGGATCTTCTTCCGTTCCGCAGGATTTCGTAAAGATCGTTAACACCTATGGCGGAAATATGCCGGATGCAATTGGTATTCCGGAAGAAGAACTTCGTCATGCAGCAGAACTTGCAGTCTGCAAGATCAATATTGACTCCGATATCCGTCTTGCTATGACAGCAACGATTCGTAAGTACATGGCAGAGCATCCGGATCATTTCGATCCGCGTCAGTATCTGAAACCGGCACGCCAGGCCGTCAAGGATATGGTTGCTCATAAGATCCAGAACGTACTCGGATCCAACGGAAAGGCTTGATCACAGGACGATCAGTCTACAGTGTAAAACATGCAGATGCCGCACTTTCACGTGCGGCATCTTTTTTCTTTATAGAAAATGCCTATTGTATCTTGATGCCTAACAATGTAGAATGTATTTTGTTATTTCGTGCGAACATACCGGGAGTATACGATGAAGAAAAAACTGCTTCTTGTTTATAATCCGCGTTCCGGAACGGGCGCGATACGATATAAATTATTTGACATCATTGAAATATTTACGAAGGCAGGTTTTGATGTGCTCGCGCATCCGACACAGGAAACACAGGATGCAAACCGCACTGTCATTCAGTATGCTTCGCGAATGGATATGGTTGTATGCTGCGGCGGAGACGGCACACTGGATGAAGTGGTAAACGGCCTGATGATGGCAAGACCGAACATGCCGATCGGTTATATTCCGACAGGGAGTACGAATGATTTCGCGGCAAGTCTCGGTATTTCAAAGGATCAGATTATTGCGGCGGAAGATATCGTGAAAGGAAAAATCCACGCATGTGATATCGGGAGGTTTAATTACAGGACATTCGTGTATATTGCTGCGTTTGGTCTTTTTACGGATGTAGCATATCAGACGGATCAGAATCTGAAGAATCTGCTGGGGCATGGTGCCTATCTCCTGGAAGCAGGAAAACGGATTTTTAATGTTCCGAAATACAGACTGAAAATACAGTCTGATGAGGTCTCGATCGAGGATGATTTTGTTTATGGCATGATCACGAATGCCACCTCTGTGGGCGGGATGCGGAATCTTCCGGGTCTGGATATAGATCTTGCAGACGGACTTTTTGAAGTGCGTCTTGTATATCCGCCTAAAAACCCGATTGAACTGTCTGAAATACTGACAACACTTCTGAATCCGAAGCTGAGTTCAGAACATGTTCTTACATTTAAGACCAGAAAGATTCAGATGGAATGTGATGAACCGCTTGCGTGGACGCTGGACGGAGAGTTCGGCGGCGAACACAAATATTCGGAGATCACAAATATGCATAGGGCGCTTCAGATCATACTGAATGCTGAAGAAGGAGTAACACATGAGTAACTATATCAATGTGGCTGAAATATTCGGAGAAAACGTGTTCAATGATACGGTGATGCAGGAACGCCTCCCGAAGAAAGTGTACACAAAGCTGAAAAAGATTATCAATGAGGGTGGTGACCTTGATCTGGCAACAGCGGATGTCATTGCACACGAGATGAAGGAATGGGCAATTGAGAAAGGTGCAACACACTATACGCACTGGTTTCAGCCGCTGACGGGCGTAACAGCCGAAAAACATGATTCCTTTATTACGGCACCGCTGGAGAGCGGAAAAGTACTGATGGCGTTCTCCGGTAAGGAACTGATCAAGGGAGAGCCGGATGCATCGTCATTTCCGTCCGGCGGACTGCGCGCGACATTTGAGGCCCGCGGCTATACAGCCTGGGATTCCACCTCGCCGGCATTTGTGCGGCAGGACGCGGGCGGTGCCACACTCTGTATTCCGACGGCGTTCTGCTCATATAACGGTGAGGCGCTTGACCAGAAAACGCCGCTTCTGCGTTCTATGGAGGCAATTAACAAAGAGGCGCTCCGCGTGATTCGTCTGTTTGGAAACAATACCTCCCAAAAGGTAATCCCGATGGTCGGCGCGGAACAGGAGTATTTTCTGATTGACGCGGCTGATTTCCAGAAACGAAAAGATCTTATCTATACAGGCCGTACACTGTTCGGCTGCAGTCCCGCAAAAGGACAGGAGATGAATGACCATTATTTTGGTGTGATCCGCCAGAATGTTGCTGCATTCATGAAAGATGTCAACGAAGAGCTCTGGAAGATGGGTGTTACATCCAAAACAGAACATAACGAGGTTGCCCCGTCACAGCACGAAATCGCGTGCATTTATTCGCAGGCGAACCACGCTGTTGATTCCAATCAGATTGTCATGAATACATTGAAGCGTGTGGCGACGCGACACGGACTGAAATGTCTTCTGCACGAAAAGCCGTTTGCAGGAGTGAACGGTTCCGGCAAACATAACAACTGGTCGCTCGCGACAGATGACGGCATCAATCTGCTTGAGCCGGGCGTAACCCCGCATCAGAACGTACAGTTTCTGTTTGTCCTTTCCTGTATCATTAAGGCAGTCGATGAACATGCGGGACTGCTGCGCGAATCTGCGGCAGATCCGGGAAATGACCACAGACTCGGAGCGGATGAGGCGCCGCCGGCGATCGTTTCGATTTATCTGGGCAATCAGCTCGACAATGTCGTGCAGCAGCTGGTGGACACCGGGAGTGCTACAAGCAGTCCGCGCGGCTCAATGCTTCAGACCGGCGTCAGCAGTCTGCCGGAGTTCATGAAGGATACTGCGGACCGCAACAGAACCTCGCCTTTTGCGTTCACAGGCAACAAATTTGAGTTCCGTATGCTGGGGTCAAGAGATTCAGTCGCGTCACCGAATGTCGTGCTGAATGCGATCATGGCGGAAGCTTTTGCAGATGCCTGTGATGAACTGGAGCAGGCGGAAAACTTTGATGAAGCAGTGCATGATATGATCAAGCGCAACTTCACAGAGCATCACCGCGTGATTTTCAACGGAAACGGGTATTCAGAAGCATGGGTGGAAGAGGCAGAAAGACGCGGTCTTCCGAACATTGAATCCATGGTTTACTCTATTTCCGAGCTGACATCGGAATCAAGTGTCCGTATGTTTGAGCGCTTCAATATATTTACAGAAGCCGAGCTTCATTCCCGCGCTGAAGTCAAGTATGAGAACTATACAAAGACGGTCAGTATTGAGGCGAAAACCATGATTACCATGGCCCGGAAGCAGATGATTCCGGCCGCAGTCAGATATGCGAAATTCCTTGCCGAAACGGTCAATGCAGTCCGGGCAACTGGATTTGAGGATGTCGCGGTGGAAATGGATATGCTGACAAGAACCATGGAACTGATCAGGGAGGCTGACAGTGCGCTGCAGGTCCTTGCAGATGCGGAAGAGGCGGCATCGAAGATGCCGGAAGGAAAAGAGAAAGGATATTTCTACTATGATGTTGTTTCTCCGGCAATGAAGAATCTTCGCGCGCCGATTGATATGCTGGAATCCATTGTTGATAAGAACTACTGGCCGCTGCCGTCGTACGGTGACATGTTGAATGAAGTTTGAGGAAGGCGGGATCTCTTCTATGACAGACCAGATTCAGATTGGACAATTTCATATTGATTATCTGGACCTGGATCAGATTATGATTCGTCTGCAGGAAATGATGCAGAATGATTATCTGAACACGGTTGCCCTTCTGACGCGGCATCTGATACTTGAAGCGGCTGCTTCGGAAGAAAAGGCGGATTACCTGAAGCGGATTGATCTGGGAATTCTGGATGAAGCGGAGCTGCTTGAGGCAGCAGGCATAAAAGAGGGACGTGTTCTCGAAGAGGTGAATGACAGGATTGTGATGGACCGCGTATTCTGGCAGATGGTAAAGCGCGGTATGTCTGTTTTCCTGCTGAGCGACACGGAACAGGGCGGTGTTCTGCTGCAGAGTTTTCTCACAGACCGGTATCCGGGAATCAGAATCGTGGGAGAAATCCGGAAGGCACCTGCTACACAGGCAGAGACAGACAGACTGCTGAATGCAGTAAACGGCCTGTTTCCGGATGTGATTATCAGCGGTCTGGACGGCGGACAGCAGGATGCGTTTATGGTACAGCATCAGACGAAGGTTGTCGGAAAAATCTGGTGGTCCTTCAGTGAATCGCCGTTTCTGCAGGAAGCTTCAGGAATCAAGCGGGGCTTTCTGGAAGACTGGAGGATGAAGCGCGCATTCCGTAAATCTTTTATGTGAATCAGACAAAAGGGCTGTGTTGCTGCAGCTCTTTTTTTGTTGATATAAACAGAAGTAAATCTCCGTTTTTGTGAAAATACCAGAAATTTCACTTCCATTTTTGTGCATTTTGTATTAAACTGGATTAAACAGCGTATTGAGAGATCGTATATGGGGGGATGGCAGAAAGATGATTTCAAATCAGGTTTTACAGAATACCATTGATGGATTAAAAAATATCACGAAACTGGATTTTGCCATTTCAGACGGAGAGGGAAAAGCACTGGTTTCAACCTTCCAGAATCTTGAAATCAATAAATCTGAACTTCTGAGTTTTGCGCAATCGCAGGCAGACACGCAGACAATTCGTGAATATCAGTTCTTTAAAGTATATGATGAACTTCAGCTGGAGTATGTCCTGATTGTCAGGGGCGGGGACGAGGAGAATCTGCTGCCGGGCAAAATGGCGGCCTTCCAGCTGCAGAGTCTTCTGACAGCCTATAAAGAGCGGTTTGACAAAGATAATTTCATTAAAAATCTGCTTCTGGACAATCTTCTTCTCGTCGATATTTATAACCGCGCGAAAAAACTGCATATTAATGCAAATTCAAAGCGCGTGGTATTTATTCTCGAAAGCGGGACGGAGAAGAATCAGGGTACGGTTGATAACGTCCGCATGCTTCTGGGAAATCGTGCAAATGATTTTATTACTGCGATTGATGAGAAAAGCATTATTGTCGTAAAAGAACTGGAAGAAACGGGTTCATATAAGGAAACGGAACGGATTGCCGCACAGATCCTTGATGCGGCCGGCCGTGACGCCGGAGGCGACGTCCACGTGGCCTACGGCACCATCGTAACGGAACTGAAAGAAGTATCCAGATCCTACAAAGAAGCCCGCATGGCACTGGATGTCGGGAAGATTTTCTTTGACAAACGCGATATTATAGCGTATAGTTCTCTGGGTATCGGGAGATTAATTTATCAGCTTCCGATTCCGCTGTGCAAAATGTTTATCAAAGAAATATTTGCCAGCAAGTCACCCGATGAATTTGATGAAGAAACCCTTACGACAATCAATAAATTCTTTGAAAACAATCTGAATGTTTCGGAGACTTCCCGTCAGCTGTACATTCACAGAAATACACTTGTCTACAGACTGGATAAGCTGCAGAAGAGTACCGGTCTGGATCTTCGGGTATTTGAAGATGCAATTACCTTTAAGATCGCGCTGATGGTTGTCAAGTACATGAAGTACATGGAAACACTGGATTACTGAAGACAGAAAGAATGAGACAGAAGGGGTTTCGGGGAGGATCACCATGATTACGTTAACGAATGTCAGTAAGTACTATGACAAGAGCCGCAGGCCGGCACTTGACAATGTATCATTACACATTGACAAAGGGGAATTCGTTTTCGTTGTCGGCAACAGCGGATCCGGTAAAACAACACTGGTGCGGCTCCTGCTGAAGGAGATCGAGGCCACATCCGGTTCCATCGTTGTAAATGGCAGCGAACTCACCAAGATGCGGCGCAGAAAAGTGCCGAAATACAGACGCGGCGTCGGCGTCGTTTTCCAGGATTTTCGTCTCCTGCGTGACCGGAATATCTTTGAGAATGTCGCGTTTGCGCAGCGTGTCATCGAAAAACCGAACCGTGTAATCAAAAAGAACGTTCCGGAAGTGCTGACACTGGTCGGTCTTGCGGACAAATACCGTTCCCGTCCGAAGCAGCTCTCCGGTGGTGAGCAGCAGCGTGTTGCGCTCGCGCGGGCACTCGTGAACAGACCGGCGATTCTGCTGGCCGATGAGCCGACAGGAAACCTGGACCCGAAAAACTCCCAGGAGATCATGAAGCTGCTGGAAGAGATCAACGCGCGGGGAACGACGGTCCTTGTCGTCACACATAACAAGGAGATCGTCAACACCATGAAAAAGCGCGTGATCCGTCTACGCAAGGGCGTGATTACCAGCGACGAGAAGGAAGGTGTTTACATTGAGGATTAGTACGGTCGGCTATAGTGCCAGACAGGGTATCAAGAATATCGGCAGAAACAAAATGTTTTCTGCGGCGTCGATTGCGACGATGGCAGCGACCATTTTTATTTTCAGCCTGTTCTTTTCGATTATTCTGAATATCACCTATGTGCTTCGGAATGTTGAGACGAACGTCGGCATTACCGTATTCTTTGACGAGGGTCTTGACCAGGCGTCAATCAACCGGATCGGCGAGCAGATCAAGGGACAGAATACGGTTAAGAGCTGCACGTATATTTCGGCGGATGAGGCATGGGAGAAATTCTCGGCAGATTATTTTGAGGGACATGAGGATGCCGCGGAAGGATTCCGTGACAATCAGGATAACCCGCTGGCAAACTCCGCACATTATGAAGTATTCGTCAACAAAATCGAGCAGCAGGAAGAGCTGGTCAATTATATTCAGGGGCTGGAGGGCGTCCGGAGTGTAAATCAGTCGCAGCAGGCGACGAAAACACTTTCTTCGCTCAATCGTCTGATTGCGATTGTCTCTATGGTCATAATTTTGATTCTGCTCGCAGTCTCGGTTTTCCTGATCAGCAATACTGTATCGGTCGGTATATCCGTGCGTAAAGAAGAGATTGGTATTATGAAACTGATTGGTGCGACGAACGGCTTTATCAGGCTGCCCTTCGTTCTGGAAGGTATTATCGTCGGTCTGATCGGAGCTGCGATTCCGCTTGCGATCTGGTACTTCCTGTATAACAAGGCGATCCAGTATGTTCTTAGCAAGTTTACGATTCTCGGCGATTTCATGCACGGTCTTCTGAGTGTCAATCAGGTATTTAAACTGCTGCTGCCTATCAGCCTCGTACTTGCGCTGGTAATCGGTCTGATCGGAAGTATGGTAACAATCCGCAAACATTTGAAGGTGTAAGGATTTTGGATAACCGGACAACAAAAAGTGAAAAAGTCAGGTGGTTTATCGGTGGTGCGGCTGTCGCGATACTGGCAGCCGCACTGCTTTATTTTGCGTATATGCTGATTCCGGACTGGTTCGGCCCTTCGAAGCCGGATTCGATCCGGGCGTTTAAAAAGACAAAACAGATCGAGCGGGTGATTGACCGCTATTACCTCGGCGAGAAAGATGACCGGACACAGACAGATATGATGTATACCGGGCTGATTGCCGGACTTGGAGATCCATATTCCAGGTATTATACAGAAGAGCAGTACAGGGAACTGAAGAATCAGCGCGCAGGCGAATATACCGGGATCGGCATTACCATTGCGCAGCAGGCGTCGGACGGGTCGATTGTGATTATGGAAGTACAGGCGGATTCTCCCGCTGATCAGGCCGGGCTGAAAGCAGAAGATGTCCTGATCAATCTGGCAGACCGGGATGTGGAAGGTATGACAGCCAGCCAGGTTGTGGACCTGATCCGTGAAAACGAAGGGAAGGAAATACAGGTTACGATTGCCAGAAAAGGAGAGAAAGATCCTGTAACAGTCAATGTGACGCCCGGTAAAGTCGAGTCAGTCACGGTTACCGGTGAAATGCCGGATGACGGGATCGGAATGATTCATATCAGTCGTTTTGCGGGCGTGACCAAAGAGCAGTACAGTCAGGTGTTTCAGGAACTGAAAAAACAGGGAATGAAGAAAATGATACTGGATCTGCGCGGAAACGGGGGCGGTCTCGTGGAAAGTGCGTGCAGCATTGCGGAAACCATTCTGCCGGAAGGCGTAATTGTTTACGAAGAAGACCGCGGCGGGAACCGGAGGGATCATAACGGAAAAGGCGCGGAAGATTTTGATCTGCCGCTCGTGGTTCTGGTAGATGGAAACACGGCCAGCGCCGCGGAAATCCTGACAGGGGCCATTCAGGATTACGGGATCGGAACCGTGATCGGGACGAAAACGTTCGGAAAAGGGATTGTGCAGAACGTATTTCATCTCGGGGACGGATCAGTCATTCAGCTGACGGTGACGCATTATTATACCCCGAAGGGAAATGATATTCACGAGAAGGGTATCACACCGGATGTCATCGTGGAAGCAGCTGCGGAAGGTGAAACCGGAGATCCGCAGCTGGAGGCCGCGCTGAAGGCACTGCAGTGAATAATCCCGGACGGCAGCCAGATACATTTCATGCACAGGCGAATTGGAAGAGAAGCCAGATGAAACGCACAAAGATAGAAGCTGTCAGCATGCGGGCTGTGAGTTGTCCTTCTGACAAACCGGCCGCATGCATACAGCTTCTTTTATTGTGGTTCAGCGGCTTTCTGACTGAGCAGGTGCTGAAATCATCTGGCTGCCGGCTGAGCTCTTAATGAAACTCATCCATGCAGTGCCTTCTTCAGTTCCATCATCCGGTCACGCAGCTCTGCCGCCATCTCGAAATTGAGTTCTGCGGCGGCGGCGCGCATCTGCTTTTCGACTTTTGCGATCAGCTTCTCCAGTTCCTTCCGGGACATGGATTCCGGATCTTTTTCAAAGCGTGCCTCGGTACGGGCGACCTCCTTGGAGATGGTGATCAGATCGCGGACGCCTTTCTGGATGGTCGTCGGTGTAATGCCGTGTTCTTTGTTATAAGCTTCCTGGACGGCGCGGCGCCGTTCTGTCTCACGGATGGCACCCTTCATGGAATCCGTCATGGTGTCTGCGTACATAATGACATGACCCTCGGCATTCCGGGCAGCACGTCCGATGGTCTGGATCAGAGAGGTCTCTGAGCGAAGGAATCCTTCTTTGTCAGCATCCAGGATAGCCACGAGTGTGATTTCCGGGATATCCAGACCCTCTCTGAGCAGGTTGATTCCGACAAGTACATCAAAGACATCCAGACGCATGTTCCGGATGATTCCGGTGCGTTCCAGCGCATCGATATCAGAATGCAGGTATTCCACGCGGATACCTGCTTCTTTCATATAATCCGTCAGATCCTCAGCCATCCGTTTGGTCAGTGTTGTGACCAGTACCTTATTGTGTTTTTCTGTTTCCTTCCGGATTTCACCGATCAGGTCATCGATCTGTCCTTCGACAGGGCGTACTTCCACTTTCGGATCCAGAAGGCCGGTCGGCCGGATAATCTGCTCGGCGCGCAGCAGTTCGTGATCCGCTTCATAGTCAGACGGCGTGGCAGAAACAAAAAGCAGCTGATTGATCTTCGCCTCGAATTCCTGAAACTGCAGCGGACGGTTGTCAAGCGCGGAAGGAAGCCGGAAGCCGTAATCCACAAGTGTTGTCTTGCGGGAGCGGTCCCCGCGGTACATAGCGCCGATCTGCGGGACCGTTTTGTGTGATTCGTCGATAATCAGCAGAAAATCTTCCGGGAAGAAATCCATCAGTGTATAGGGCGGCTGTCCGGGTTCCAGTCCTGACAGATGCCGGGAGTAGTTTTCGATGCCGGAGCATACGCCGGTTTCACGCAGCATCTCAACGTCGAAGTTTGTGCGCTCCTCAATCCGCTGTGCCTCCAGAAGGCGGTCGTTTTGCTTGAAAAACTGAATCCGCTCAGCGAGCTCTTCCTCGATGGCCTTCGTCGCGCGTAGGATGGTCTCCGCAGGCATTACATAGTGAGATGCGGGCGGAATATGGATGAACTTCAGATCCCTGGTAATTTCGCCTGTCAGCAGGCTGATCTCGGAGAGTCGGTCAATCTCGTCTCCGAAAAATTCCACGCGGATCGCGATATCACTTTCGTTTGCCGGAACGATTTCGACGGTATCGCCGTGCACGCGGAATGTGCCGCGGTGAAAGTCTATTTCATTGCGCTCATACTGAATATCAATCAGTTCATGAATCAGATCATCACGGTCCTTCTGCATCCCTTCACGCAGCGGGATGATCATATATTCATAATCCTTCGGGCTGCCGAGACCGTAGATACAGGATACGCTTGAAACCACGATGACATCCCGCCGCTCGATCAGCGCAGATGTGGCTGCAAGCCGCAGTTTATCGATGTCTTCATTTCGTGAGGAGTCTTTTGCAATGTACGTATCGGAAGAAGGCACGTATGCCTCCGGCTGATAGTAATCGTAATAGGAGACGAAATACTCCACGGCGTTTTCCGGGAAGAATTCCTTAAACTCACTGTAAAGCTGTGCGGCGAGTGTTTTATTATGAGCGATCACCAGCGTCGGCATCTGCAGCTGCTCAATTACGTTGGCCATCGTGAATGTCTTTCCGGAGCCGGTTGAACCGAGCAGTGTCTGAAACTGATTTCCCGCGCGAAACCCTTCGACAAGTTTCTCAATCGCCTGCGGCTGATCCCCTGTCGGCTGATACTCCGCATGTAACTTAAAATCCGGCATTCTCAAATCTCCTGATTTTTACAGAACATGCAGACATTCCATGAGCAGGCAGTCCGGAGATCGCCTGCGATGGAATTCTGCATGCAGACATCTTGTAAATATGATGGATTCAATATAGTTACATCATACACGAAACCATCCGAAACGTTTATGGTATTTATTTACAAATGCTCGCCGCTGGAATATAATATACTTGTTAAGGATTACCATATTGATTGTCATTGTTGGAGAAAGGATGCAGCATTTGATATGAAATTATTCGAAGGGAAAGCCATTTTTAAGGGAATTGCGATCGGAAACGTCCTGTTCTATGGAGCAAAGGAGGAAACCGTAACACGCACCGCCATTACTGACGCCGCAGCTGAGGTTAAGCGTTTTGAGGACGCGAAGGAGAAAGCAATCGAAGAACTGAACAAGCTGCATGACGATGCAGTTGTTAAGGTCGGCGAGGAGAATGCTGCAATCTTCGAAGTGCATGCCATGCTGCTTGATGACGAGGACTTCAGCGACGCGGTTATAAATGCCATCGAGACACAGATGGTGAATGCAGAATATGCGACTGCTGTTGCAGGAGAGAATTTCTCGAAGATGTTTGCCGAGATGGAAGATGATTACTTCCGCGCACGTGCCGCTGATATGAAAGATATTTCCGAGCGTGTCGTCAATGTCCTTCTCGGAAAGTCAGATGCGGCCAGCTTTGACGAGCCGGTCATCATTGTCGCAGATGATCTGCTTCCGAGCCAGACGGTTCAGCTGGACAAGGATAAGGTTCTGGCATTTGTAACAGAGAAGGGTTCATCCAATTCACATACCGCAATTCTTGCGCGTACAATGAACATTCCTGCACTGATCGGTGTTCCGGTGGATCCTTCCTGGGATGGAAAACAGGCGATTGTAGACGCGCACAGCGGCTGCTTTATTCTGGAGCCCGATGCAGATACGCTGAAAGAAAAAGAAGCCATCCGTAAGAAGGATGAAGAAGCAAAACGGCTTCTGCAGGAGCTGAAGGGCAAACCGAATACATCCCTGGACGGAAAGACCATCAATCTGTATGCAAATATCGGAAGCCTGGGCGATGTCGGTTCTGTTCTTTCAAACGACGGCGGCGGAATCGGTCTCTTCCGGAGCGAGTTTATTTATCTGGGACGTGATAATCTGCCGACAGAAGAAGAGCAGTTCCAGGTATATCGTCAGGTCGCAGAGACGATGGCAGGCAAAAAAGTCATTATTCGTACACTGGATATCGGTGCGGATAAACAGGCGGATTATCTCGGCCTGGAAAAAGAAGAAAACCCGGCACTCGGATTCCGCGCCATTCGTATCTGCCTGACCGATACGGATATTTTCGAGGCACAGCTCCGCGCAATCTACCGGGCAAGCGCATACGGAACAGTATCGATCATGTATCCGATGATCACCTCTGTCGAAGAAGTAAAGACAATTAAGGAAATATCCGCGCGCGTCCGCGAGGGGCTGAAGAAAGACGGCATTCCGATCGGCGAGGTAGAAGAAGGTATCATGATTGAGACGCCGGCTGCGGCAGTGATCAGTGATCTCCTGGCACAGGAAGTTGATTTCTTCAGTATCGGAACCAATGACCTGACACAGTACACGCTGGCGATGGACCGTCAGAATGCAAAACTGGAAAGCTTCTACAATCCGCATCATGAGGCAATTCTCCGTCTGATCGAGCAAGTTGTGATCAACGGTCATAAGCACGACTGCTGGGTTGGTATCTGCGGTGAACTTGGCGCGGATACAGAGCTGACAGAGCGTTTCCTGCAGATGGGCATAGATGAGCTGTCTGTATCTCCGTCCATGATTCTTCCGGTCAGAAATCAGATCAGAAGCAGCGTGGCAAAATGTGACTGACTAGAAAATGAGGTAACTGAGGAGGAAACAAGATGAAAAATATCCTGTTTGTTGCGTCGGAATGTGTTCCGTTTTTGAAGACAGGCGGCCTTGCAGACGTTGCGGGATCGTTGCCGAAATGTTTTGACAAAGAGTACTTTGACGTCAGAGTCGTGATGCCGAAATATACTGCCATTGCCGAAAAGTATAAGGATAAGATGCAGTATATCACGAATTTCTACATGGATCTGAACTGGCGGCAGCAGTATGTCGGTATTTTCTCGCTGGTGCAGGACGGTGTCACTTTCTACTTTATTGACAACGAGGAGCATTTCTCGGGTGACAGACCGTATGCGGGCATGCCATGGGATCTGGAGAAATTTGCATTCTTCAGCAAAGCTGCGCTTTCAATCCTTCCGGCAGTCGGATTCCGTCCGGACGTCATTCACTGCCATGACTGGCAGACAGGACTTGTTCCGGTATATCTTCATGAACGGTTTGCCGCCAGTGAATTCTTCCGGGATATCAAGTGCGTCATGACAATTCACAACCTGAAATTCCAGGGTATCTGGGATATGGATACCATCAAGAGCATCACCGGGCTGTCGGATTATTATTTCACACCGGACAAATTGGAGTTCCAGCGGGATGCCAGCTATCTGAAAGGCGGACTGGTTTATGCCGATGCTATCACGACGGTCAGCAGGACCTACGCGGAAGAGATCAAGACGCCGTTTTACGGGGAAGGGCTTGACGGCTTGATGCGCGCACGCGCAAATGATCTGCGCGGTATCGTAAACGGAATTGATTATGACGACTATAATCCTGAGACGGATCAGTTCCTGGGTCACCACTACAATGCACGGACATTCCGCCGTGAGAAGGTGAAAAACAAGACAGACCTGCAGAAGCAGCTTGGTCTTGAAGTGGATCCGAAGAAAATGATGATCGGTATTGTTTCCCGTCTGACGGATCAGAAGGGCTTTGATCTGATCGCGTATATGATGGATGAGATGTGTCAGGACGAGCTGCAGATTGTGGTGCTCGGAACAGGCGATGCGAAACATGAAAATATGTTCCGTCATTTTGCGTGGAAATATGACAAGAAGGTATCCGCGAATATTTATTATTCAGAGGAACTGTCACACAGGATCTATGGTTCCTGTGATGCATTCCTGATGCCTTCCCTCTTCGAACCGTGCGGACTCTCCCAGCTGATGAGCCTGCGCTACGGTACACTTCCGATTGTTCGTGAAACCGGCGGTCTGAAGGACACAGTTGAGCCGTATAACGAATATGAGGGAACCGGTACAGGCTTCTCCTTCGCGAATTATAATGCGCATGAGATGCTCGGTACCATCCGTTATGCAGAGCGGATCTACTACGACAAGAAACGCGAATGGAACAAGATGGTTGACCGTGCGATGGAACAGGATTTCTCCTGGAATACATCCGCACTCCAGTATCAGGAGCTCTATGACTGGCTGCTTGGATACTGAACGCCCTGAACGGTTCCTGCCTCTGCAGGCAGCGGAGCGGTATTACGGGACATGAATCATCTGAATAGATCAGAAAAAAACGGCTGCAGATCTGCAGTCGTTTTTTGTCGGGGCATGGTTTTTGTTTCTTGTCTCAACGGGATTCAATAATAGCGATTGCCGTAAGACCGGTAAATAATGTGACGATTGTTGAAAGCATAAGCATAATGTTTTCCTCCTTATAGATTGTTTCCTGAATTTGCGGCTGCGTTGTTCTCTGTTGTTTTATGTGTTTATTATAATGCCGGTTTTGTTCTTGCAAAATCAATATTGTGCCTTATAATATAACAATAGTGACAAAGAAGTGAATTATTATAAGGATATTGAACATGAAGATCAGAACAAATGCATACCAGCAGGAAGAAATTGACGGAATGACGATTGCCTATCCGTACGCATATCATCATGTGGATCTGTCAAGGACCTATACCCCGTGGCACTGGCATGAAGAACTGGAATTTACCTGTGTCCTGCAGGGAAAGATGAATTTTTATACCTCTGAAGGCATGTATGAACTACAGGCCGGAGACGTGATGTTTACAAACAGCAACGTGCTTTCCCGGGTAGAGAATGCCGGAGATTGCATCATAGAATCCCACATATTTAATAAGATATTGCTCGGCGGGCATTACAAGAGTGTTTTTGAGACAGCTTATATGGATCCGGTCCTGCTGAACCGGGGTGTGACCGGACTGGTTCTGAACGGGAAAACGGACAGAGAAAAACAAATTCAGAAGGCGGTCAGGAATCTTTCTGCGCTGCGCGGAAAACCCGGTGAAGAATTCAGGATACGGAATGCGCTCTCGGAAATCTGGCTTATGCTGCTGGAACTGCTGCAGGAGACGGAACAGAAACCGCCGGCAGCTTCCGTATATCAGGACAGGATTATGAATATGATGGCATATATCCAGGAAAACTATGCCGGGAAACTGACACTGGACCAGATTGCAGCTGCGGCGTCTGTCAGCAGACGTGAATGTATACGCACATTTCAGAACAGCATTCACGAAAGTCCGTTTGAGTACCTGATGGATTTCAGAATAAAAAAAGCGCAGAATCTCCTGAAGGAATCAGAGGGGGATCATAGGTCGATCACAGAGATCGCACTGCAGACCGGGTTTTCCAGCAGTGCTTATTTCAGTAAAATATTCCGGAGACTGACAGGTATTACACCACGGGAGTACCGGAACCGGTTCGGTCGGGAAGCAGCGGACAGAGATTGACATAAAATAACCTCTGTGATAAACTAGACATAATCCGGATTCGAATCATAGCAGAAGAAAATCAGATTGACAAAGCATGAAAATTGTACTAAGATAACAGATATCGAACAAATGTTCGCGAAAAGGAGAGCGAAATGGCTATAAAGAATGAAACGGCAAAAGCGGATGGAAAACAGCAGGCACTGGAGGCTGCACTCGGTCAGATCGAGCGTGCGTACGGTAAGGGAGCTGTAATGAAACTCGGCGACAATGGTCAGAACATGAACGTGGAAGTTGTTCCGACCGGTTCGCTCAGCCTTGACATTGCACTGGGGCTGGGAGGAATTCCGAAAGGGCGTATTGTAGAGATCTACGGACCGGAATCTTCCGGTAAAACAACGGTTGCGCTTCATATGGTGGCTGCCGTACAGAAGCAGGGAGGAATCGCTGGATTCATCGATGCGGAGCATGCACTGGATCCGGTCTATGCCGCAAATATCGGTGTCGATATTGATAACCTCTATATTTCCCAGCCTGATAACGGTGAGCAGGCACTGGAAATCACGGAGACCATGGTGCGGTCAGGTGCCATTGATATCATTATCGTAGACTCTGTTGCAGCACTTGTTCCGAAAGCGGAGATCGACGGTGACATGGGTGATTCCCATGTGGGTCTGCAGGCGCGCATGATGTCCCAGGCCTGCCGGAAACTGACGGCAGCGATCAGCAAGACAAACTGTATCGTTGTGTTTATTAACCAGCTGAGGGAAAAGGTCGGCATCATGTTCGGCAACCCGGAGACAACGACCGGCGGACGTGCGCTGAAGTTTTACTCGTCCATCCGTCTGGATGTCAGAAGAATTGAGACACTCAAGAAGAGCGGAGAGATGATCGGCAACAGGACCCGTGTGAAGGTTGTCAAGAACAAAGTTGCACCGCCATTCCGCGAGGCGGAGTTTGATATCATGTTCGGGCGGGGAATTTCCCGTTCCGGAGACATTCTTGATCTTGCAGCAGATAAAAACATCATTATCAAGAGTGGTGCATGGTACTCTTATGAAGGTGAAAAGATCGGTCAGGGACGTGAGAACGCAAAACTCTATCTGGAGGAGAACAGCGAGTTCATGCAGATGATTGAAGGAAAAGTGCGCGCAGCCTATGGTCTGCAGGGCGCTCCGGAAGAGACGGAACCGGAAGAAACAGATGCAGCGGAATGATAAGCCGGTACACGGTCCTGCCGTGCACAAAGCGATGAATCTGCTCCTGCACAGGGACCGCACAGAACAGGAACTAAGAAACCGCCTGGAGGCAGGCGGTTTCTCTGCGGAAGAAACGGAAGAAGCAATTGAATACACTGCCTCCTTCGGGTATGTAAATGATCGGCGTTATGCAGAAAACTATGCAGTTTCTTACGCGGGGAAAAAGAGCAGAAGAATGATTGCGGCGGATCTCAGAGTGCGCGGTGTTGACGAGCGGTGGATCGAAGAGGCGCTTTCGTCATTGCCGCAGGATGAGTCAGAACAAATCCGGATACTGATCAGGAAACGTGCCGGAGAGCCGCATAAACTTGAGGAGGCCGAAAAGCGGCGCCTGCATGGATTCCTGGCGCGAAGAGGATTCGGCAGCAGTGATATCATACGCGAGATCAGAAATTACGAAAATGCAATCGATGATTGAAATCATAACGGACAGACGTAAAAAAACATTTGACAACCGATTTCGATTATTATATACTAGTCATTGCGTCAGGCGCGGATGCGCAATCAGCAAAACGTCCCGCCGAAACCGGGGTGTGGCTCAGTTTGGCTAGAGCGCCTGGTTTGGGACCAGGAGGCCGCAGGTTCGAATCCTGTCACCCCGATTAGCTGAAGGGTTTTTACAAGCCGCACTGTGCAGGTGTAGTTCAGTGGTAGAACACCAGCCTTCCAAGCTGGATATGTGGGTTCGATTCCCATCACCTGCTTCTGTGTTTGTAGCTCAGCTGGATAGAGCAACGGCCTTCTAAGCCGTGGGTCGGGGGTTCGAGTCCCTCCAAGCACGTTGGGAGACCTTCCCGCATATATAATGGTGGATATGGCGTAGCTGGTTAACGCGCCAGATTGTGGCTCTGGAGATCAAGGGTTCGAATCCCTTTATCCACCCTGCCGTATGGCGACACGATGGGCCATCGCCAAGCGGTAAGGCACAGCACTTTGACTGCTGCATGCGTCGGTTCGAATCCGGCTGGCCCAGTTTAGAAAATGGAGCATTAGCTCAGGTGGTAGAGCACTTGACTTTTAATCAAGTTGTCCGGGGTTCGAGTCCCCGATGCTTCATTGATGTAAAAACGGAAAACGTTATGTTTTCCGTTTTTCTTTGTATAATAGCGGTGGTTGACAAAATAAGTCGACTCGGAGTAAGATAATTACGATTATGAACAGCCACCGGCCGTTGCAATCGGTTATATGCGGCTATGGCGGAATTGGCAGACGCGATGGATTTAGGTTCCATTGGGAGACCGTGCAGGTTCGAGTCCTGTTAGCCGCAGTTCATTCTGAAGATACAGTTCGTATCATAATTCCAGTTTTTTAGTCAGAGAAAGAGAGAAAAAATGACAAGAGAACAGTATGAGTCTCTTCCGTTGTCTGAACTCAGAGCACTTGCAAAGGCGAGGGGTCTTACGCGTATTTCTGCACTGCGTAAAGATGCCCTGATTCTGCGCATGCTCGAAGAAGATACAGCAGAGGAGCAGAAGGAAAAAGACAGTTTTGCCGGTGTTAGCATAAAAGCGGAGCAGACACCTGCGATTGAAGTTACAGAACGGAGCAGCGCCGCACCGAATACGGAGAAAAGTGACGCAGTAGGAAGAACGGACCGGAGTTCACGGGACACCGGAACCAACAAGAGCGCCGGTGCTGCCCGAAATGACCGCAACAGCGTCGAAGGACGCTATGACCGTAACAGCAGCGAAGTACGCAGTGACCGTTACAGTCAGGAAAACAGATCTCGCAGAGGTGCTGACGAGGAACGTGCAGAAGGCTCCCGTTCCAGAAATGATATGCAGGGACTGGACAGCGGCCATACAGCCAGCGGCATTCTGGAAGTAATGCAGGAAGGATTTGGCTTTATCCGTTCTGATAATTTTCTGCCGGGTGAAGATGATGTCTATGTTTCACCTTCGCAGATACGTAAGTTCGGATTGCGGACCGGTGATATTGTCGCAGGAAATACGCGTGTTAAATCGCAGAATGAAAAGTTTTCGGCGCTGCTTTATATTCAATCTGTAAATGGCATGAATCCGGCACTCTGTCAGCGCCGTGCGCATTTTGAATCTATGACACCGGTATTCCCGAACGAACGTATCTATCTGGAACGTCCCGGGTGCAGTAATGCGATGCGTGTCGTAGATCTGATCAGTCCGATCGGCAAGGGACAGCGCGGTATGATTGTATCTCCGCCGAAAGCCGGAAAAACAACGCTGCTGAAAGATACGGCAAAATCGATTCTCAGAAACAATCCTGAGATGCATCTGATCATTCTTCTGATCGATGAGCGGCCTGAGGAAGTCACGGATATCAAGGAAACGGTACAGGGCGATAACGTTGAAGTGATTTACTCTACGTTTGATGAGCTTCCGGATCACCACAGGCGCGTCTCGGAGATGGTGATTGAGCGCGCAAAACGTCTGGTAGAAAACCGTCAGGATGTCATTATTTTTATTGACAGTATCACCCGCCTTGCCCGTGCCTACAACCAGGTGGTACCGCCAAGCGGAAGGACACTTTCCGGCGGTCTGGATCCTGCGGCGCTGCATATGCCGAAGCGGTTTTTCGGAGCGGCACGAAATATGCGTGAAGGCGGCAGTCTGACGATTCTTGCGACGGCTCTGGTAGATACCGGAAGTAAGATGGACGATGTGGTATATGAAGAGTTCAAGGGAACCGGAAACATGGAGCTCGTTCTGGACAGGAAGCTGCAGGAGCGGCGGATCTTCCCGGCCATCGATATTATCAAATCAGGAACACGGCGTGAAGACCTTCTTCTGAGCCGCGATGAGATTGAAGCAGTCAACATGATGCGCAGATCCCTGAACGGATTGCGCGCTGACGAGGCGGCTGAAAATATTCTGGATCTGTTCACGAAGACGCGCACCAACGGTGAACTGGTACAGATGATTCTGAAACGGCGCGTTCTGGGGTGAATTCAAAGAGTTGCTTCCGGTTTGATTGACTGAACAATTCTGCCTTGTTATAATGAATGTGTAAAATGTTCAAAAAAAACACAGAGAGGGGGCGGAAATTGTGAGAATATTCAAAAAAACGACACTGCTGTTGGTTTTAGCACTTTTACTCACTCTGTTTACGGCCTTGCCCGCAATGGCCGCATCAAAGGGAAACCTGATTAAAGAGTACCAGATTAAACAGTATTACAAATCGAAAGGGTCCTGGAAATCGGGAGAAACTGTCGGCACCAAATATCATAAGAAAAGTATTTCTTATAACAAAGAGGGGGATCCTGTAAAGATTAAAGATGAGGCAGTTCTTACTTCCGGCAAAACTGAATTGTGCGGGCGCACTTCATTTAAATATAAATATAAAAAAGGAAAGACGGTCAGGAAAACGTTCGACAGTCATACCGTAAATTACAAGAAAGGTGTTCCGTTAAAAGATATCTGGAAGGATGAAGAAGGCTATAATCACGCAGTGAGTTATAAATATAAATCCAGATATGCTGAATCTGTGAAGACCTACGCGGAGGGAACCGATTCTGATGAAGGAGACACCAACACGACAGTGACTTTCACAGTCACGACAAAGAGCGGCTTCCCTGTAAAGATTACAGGAAAAGAAGGGAGCGGCATAGAGCCACCCGGAACGATTACGTATACGGTCACATTTTTCACCGGCGGAGCAAAGAAAGGCCTTGTCAAAAAAGCTGTCAGAGAACAGACCATTGACTATCATATGGGCGAAGATATCCATGTATATCGAGACACCTACAAATTCAGTTATCAAATTAAAAAAGGCCTGGTCACGAAAGCTGTCCAGAAAGGCTTGCTGACGACAACAAACAACGGAAAAGAAATAAAACGGGAAGAAGAAAAAAACGAGTTTAAGTTTAAATACTATAATACGAAAACAGATAAAAAACGCTACTGTTCCATGATCAATGATATTGTTGCAAATGAGCTTGGTGCAGATTCTTACGGAAGGTTATTATTCTATACCTACTGGTACTAAAATGAAGGATAAAAAGTTGCTTGCAAACGGCAATGTGCTGTGATATAATTCCATGAGTCGTACGTCGGAAATGTACGTCAAGAAAGAAATGGAAGAGGTGAACAAAATGAGAGAAGGAATCCATCCGGATTTTTATGAGGCAACAGTTACATGCAACTGCGGCAATACCTTCACGGTAGGATCAACCAGAAAAGAAATTCACGTTGAGATCTGCTCCAAATGCCATCCGTTCTACACCGGACAGCAGAAGGCTACGCAGGCACGCGGCCGTATTGAGCGTTTCAACAGAAAATACGGTATCAACAACTAACTTATTATGTACGAGTAATGAGAGGGCTGGGGTTGGAAGATCTCAGCTCTCTTATTGTTTTTTTGTAGTAAATCGTGATCTCTGATCGCGCGCGGGCTGCGCGGCGCACTTGTGCGTCTTTCACTGCAAAAATGCTTCAGGGAAAGAATGATATGAAACCATCTAATATCGGCGGACAGGCACTGATTGAGGGCATAATGATGCGTCATCAGGATCAGTATGCCGTGGCAGTCCGCAAACCTGATCAGGAGATCGAGGTTAAGACAGAACCATATAAGAGTATTGTGCCGGGAAAACTTGTCCCCCGGATTCCTCTGGTGCGAGGTGTCATCAGTTTTATTGATTCCATGGTCGTTGGTGTCAGTACTTTGATGTATTCTGCATCATTCTTCGAAGAAGATGAGGAAGAAAAGGCAAAGAAGGAAGCGCGCACAGAGGAAGAAAACGCAAAGGCTGAGAAGAAGGAGCAGGCGCTGATGTACGGTGTGTTTGCCGTTTCAATGGTAATCGCAATCGCCGTATTCATGCTGCTTCCTTACTATCTTTCCACGCTGCTTGCGCGTGTCATTACGAATCACTGGATCCTCTCACTGGCAGAGGCGTTGCTGCGCGTGGCTATTTTTCTCGGGTATCTTGCACTGGTATCCAATATGAAAGATATCCGGCGTACATTTATGTATCACGGCGCTGAGCATAAATGTATCAACTGTGTGGAACACGGAATGCCGCTGACAGTGGAAAATGTCATGCACAGTTCCAGATTCCATAAGCGGTGCGGAACGAGCTTTCTGTTTATCGTCGTGATTATCAGCGCTGTTCTGCTGATGTTCATTCAGACAGATTCGCGGGTAATGCGGGTGGTATACCGTCTGCTGCTGATTCCGCTGATCGCAGGAATCTCATATGAATTGCTGCGCCTCGCCGGCAGATATGATAATCCGGTTGTAAATATCCTGAGTAAACCGGGTCTTGCGCTTCAGAGGCTTACGACACGGGAACCGGATCCGTCTATGGCAGAAGTTGCCATCGCAGCAGTGGAAGCGGTTTTTGACTGGAAGACTTATCTGCGGGAGAACTTTGGATATGAGCACATTGCATGAACTGCGCAAATACGGCGAAGCATATCTTGCGGAGGCACAGATTTCCGACGCAAAGACAGACGCATGGCTTTTGCTGGAACATGCGGCTCACATTACAAAGAGCTATTATTTTATGCATATGCAGGAAGAAATTCCCGGAGAAGATGCAGATTATTATAAGAAACTGATCCGGAGACGCGCGGCAAGAATTCCATTGCAGTATCTAACAGGGGAGGCCTGGTGCTACGGAAACAGATTTCTCGTGAATCACCATGTTCTGATTCCGAGGCAGGATACGGAAATCCTGATCGAAGAAGCCGTTAAACGGCTGCACACCGGAATGAAGGTGCTGGATCTGTGTACCGGCAGCGGGTGCATTCTGATCTCACTGCTGAAGCAGAAAATGATCAGCGGAACAGGTACGGATTTGTCGGCGTCTGCACTGGAGGTTGCGAAGAAAAATGCCGCATACCATCGTGTAAAGGCTGAATGGATGAAAGCGGATTTATTTGAGGGAATAGAAGGTTCCTTTGATCTGATTGTTTCAAATCCGCCGTATATTCCGGAAGAGATTATTCCTCTGCTGGACCCGGAAGTACGGGATCATGAACCGGCAATGGCGCTCAAAGGCGGGTCTGACGGACTGGACTTTTACCGCCGCATAACAAAAGAAGCCGGCTCATATCTGCAGAAAGGCGGCTGGCTCTGTCTGGAAATCGGTTACGACCAGGGAGAATCTGTCCGCCGCATGCTGATTATGAATGACTATCACGATGTTTCTGTCACACAGGACTACGCGGGTATGGACCGCGTTGTGTGCGGGAGAAAATAAAAAGACAGCTGCGGAAAATGTTTGCGCGGCAGTCTGTAAGGAGAGGAAGCAGGAATGTTTGATAAGCTGGAAGCAACGCTGTACAGGATGGAGGAAGTTATGCAGCTTCTCTCTGCGCCGGAGACAGCCGGGGATCCGAAACTGCTGCAGCAGCTGATGAAAGAACAGGCGGAACTGCAGCCGGTGACAGAAGCCTATCAGGCGTATAAAAATGCAAAAAGCACGGCAGAAGAAAGCATGGAGATGCTGCGTGACGAAAAAGATCCGGAAATGCGGGAACTCCTGAAAGAGGAGAATGCAGCGGCAAGACAGGAGCTGCAGGAACTGGAAAAAAATCTTCAGATTCTTCTGCTGCCGAAAGATCCCAATGATCAGAAGAATGTCATTGTGGAGATTCGTGCGGGCGCGGGCGGAGAGGAAGCGGCTCTGTTTGCTGCGGAACTGTACCGCATGTACTGCCGTTATGCAGAGACAAACCGCTGGAAAACAGAGTTGATGAGCCTGAACGAGAGCGGGATCGGCGGATTCAAGGAAGTCACGTTCATGATCCGCGGCGCAGGTGCGTATTCCAGGCTGAAATATGAGAGCGGCGTTCACCGCGTACAGCGTGTTCCGGAAACGGAAAGCGGCGGGAGAATTCATACATCAACCGTCACGGTAGCCATCATGCCCGAGGCGGAGGAAGTGGATTTTCAGATTGATCTGAATGACTGCAAATTTGATGTATTCCGTTCCTCTGGAAACGGCGGGCAGAGTGTAAATACGACGGATTCCGCAGTCAGGCTGACACATATGCCGACAGGGATTGTTATTTCCTGTCAGGATGAGAAATCGCAGCTGAAAAATAAAGATAAAGCACTGAAGGTGCTGCGGTCCCGTTTATATCAGATGGAACTGGACAGGCGGCATGCGGAGGAAGCGGCTGAGCGCAGGAGCCAGATCGGCACCGGAGACCGCTCTGAAAAAATCAGAACCTATAATTTTCCGCAGGGCCGTGTCACCGATCACAGAATCAAACTGACACTGCACCGGATCAATGATGTTCTGAACGGTGATTTACAGGAATTGATTGATGCACTGACAACAGCTGATCAGGCGGAAAAAATGGCAGCGCAGTAACACACAGAGAGGAAAAAATCGTGGGAAAATATTTTGGAACAGACGGATTCCGCGGAGAGGCAAATGTTCAGCTGACCGCGGAACATGCATTTGCAATCGGACGTTACATTGGCTGGTATTTCGGACAGGAGCACAGGGCAAAGATCGTAATCGGTATGGATACGCGCAGATCCGGGGACATGCTTGCGCATGCCATTGCATCCGGAATTGCTGAATCCGGCGCGGATGCATATATGATGCAGGTGACGACAACACCAAGTGTGGCATTTATGGTCCGGCGTGAGCAGTTTGACTGCGGCGTGATGATTTCTGCATCGCACAATCCGTTTTACGATAACGGCATAAAACTGATCGGGTCAAACGGGCAGAAAATTGAAGCCGCAGTTGAGTCTGCGATTGAGCAGTACATCGACGAAGGTACGCCTGAAATTCCGCGTGCACTGCGTGAGGACATCGGTGCGGTTGTGGAATATAGAAAAGGTGTTGATGATTATGCCGCATATCTTGTATCTGCGGCTGTCCATTCGTTTAAGGGGTTCCGGATCGGGATTGACTGCGCGAACGGCAGCACTTCGAAAATCGCCGCACAGGTCCTGGAAGCTGCAGGTGCGGAAGTATCTGTTATTCACAACACACCGGACGGCGTTAATATTAACCGCGGCTGCGGATCCACGCATATGGAATCTCTGCAGCAGTTTGTCCGCGACAATGGACTGGATGCAGGTTTTGCCTATGACGGAGACGGGGACCGCTGTCTCGCGGTGGATGAAAACGGAAACATCATTGACGGCGATCTGATCATGTATATCGGAGCGAACTGGCTGAAGGATCAGGGAATACTTGCTGGAAACACGCTTGTGACAACTGTGATGTCCAATATCGGTCTCTACAAGGCACTGGATGCGGCAGGAATCAGCTATGAACAGACCGCTGTCGGTGATAAATATGTGGCAGAGTGTATGTTTACAAACGGGTATTCGATCGGCGGCGAACAGTCCGGTCACATCATTCTTGCGCAGCATGCAAAGACAGGAGACGGTATTCTCACTTCACTGATGCTGCTGGATGCCATGGCAGAAAAACATGCATCACTCGCAGAACTGGCTTCGGATGTTACAATTTATCCGCAGCTGCTGCAGAATGTGCGTGTGGCGGACAAGAAGACTGCCAGAGAAAATGCCCGTATGCTGGAGGCTGTGGAACAGGTAAAGAAACGTCTGGGAAATGACGGACGGGTTCTGGTCCGGGAGAGCGGAACCGAACCGCTGATCCGTGTTATGGCAGAGGCGCAGACAGATGAAATCTGCAGAGAATGTGTCAGCAGCATTGTTCAGGTGATGCAGGAGGAAGGACTGGTACTGGATTAACCGGGGAGGAAACCATGATCCCAAATACAGAAAAGACAGGGAAGAACAGGATTCGCCGCAGGATTTGTCTGGTGGTGCTTGGAGTCCTGGCAGTCTGCATGCTTGGAGGCTGTGGTAAAAGGGAAGAAAGCGGTCTTCAGGGCGCGTATGAGAAAGGTGTCGCCGCGCTGGAAAGCGGAGACTATGAAACTGCCATGATGCAGTTCAAGACAGCAATCGATCAGGACAGTCGCAAAGCCGAGGCATACCGCGGTGAGGGGATCGTTTACGCAAAGCAGGGAGAATATGCCAGCGCAGTTACGATGTTTGAACGTTCGATTGACACGTGGAAGCGGGACGGGGAAGACAAGGCATTTAAAGAAGATGTGCAGTACTACCTTGCAGAGGCATATGCCGAATGCGGAAGACAGGAAGAAGCACTCGCTCTGTACACGGAACTGGCGGACGGTCTAACGCCGGACCGCGCGTATCTGATGCGGGGAAAAGCATATGCATCATGGCAGGATCTTGATAATGCGACGGCTGATTTTGACCGCGTAATCGCGCAGACGCCCAGCTACGAAAACTGTATTCAGATTTATGAGATACTCGCCGATGCCAACCGGGAAGCAGACGGCGCTGCTTATCTTTCCTATGCACTGGAACATAAGATCAGCAATAATGAAGATTATTATAATCAGGGACTGATTTATTATTATCTCGGTAATTATGAAGAGGCGCGCAAGAATCTGCAGACGGCCGCGGATATGGGAAGTCTGGATGCCGTCATTCTGCTGGGGAAGGTCTGTATCGACAACAATGATACGGCAGCGGCGCGCGAGGCATATCAGAAACTGGTCAATGATGAGGAAAACCGCGCGGCGGCATATAACGGTCTGGCGCTCTGTGATATGGCAGACGGTGATTATGATGCGGCGCTGTTAGATATCAGCAAGGGAATCGCAGAAAATGATCCGGGTGTAACAGAATCTCTTCTGTTCAATGAAGTAGTTATCTATGAGCGAATGCTGGATTTTGACATGGCAAAGCAGAAGATGCAGGCTTTTGTTGAAAAGTATCCGGAGAATACCGCTGCGCAGAGGGAAAATCTGTTCCTTGCCAACAGGTAAAAAAGAATCAGAATGCATGAATTAGAAAAAATCCGGGACAGGGTCATTCTGGTCGGAATCGCATCGGATCAGAGTACAGATGCGTCGGTTTCGCTGGCAGAGCTGGAAGAACTGGCGAAGACAGCCGGTGCAGAAGTGCTGACACACATGATACAGAACCGCGACCGGCCGGATCCGGGCACCTATCTCGGGAAGGGAAAAATTGAAGAACTGAAGGAACTGGCAGGCATGCTGGAAGCGAACGGCGTCATCTGTGATGATGAACTATCACCGGCACAGCTGGGTAATCTGCAGGAAATGCTGCAGTGCAAGGTCATGGACCGGACCCTTCTGATCCTTGATATCTTTGCCGCCCACGCGAGGACAAGCGAGGGAAAGATCCAGGTGGAACTGGCGCAGCTGAAATACCGGGCTTCGCGTCTGACAGGTCTCGGAAAATCGCTGTCCCGGCTCGGAGGCGGAATCGGTACACGCGGCCCGGGCGAAAAAAAACTGGAGCAGGACCGGCGTCTGATTCGTGAACGGATCAGTATGCTCAAGCGGGAACTGCGCGAGGTAGAGCGGCACAGAGATGTCCTGAGAGACAGCCGGAAGAAAAATGCGCGCCCTTCAGCTGCGATTGTCGGGTACACGAATGCGGGAAAATCGACCCTCTTAAACCGGCTGACAGATGCCGGGGTTCTGGAAGAGGATGCGCTGTTTGCGACACTGGATCCGACGACGCGGGCACTGAAGCTTCCCGGAGGCACAGAAATGCTGCTGACGGATACGGTCGGGTTCATACGGAAGCTGCCGCATCATCTGATCGAGTCGTTTAAGAGCACGCTGGAGGAAGCAGCGCTTGCTGATTATATCGTTCACGTTGTGGATGCATCTGATCCGCAGGCATTGATTAAGATGCAGGTCGTATATGAAACACTGCATGATCTGAAAGCAGATGAGAAACCGGTGATCACATTGTTCAACAAGCAGGATCTGCTGAGAATGCAGATCGCCGACGGAACGGCCGAAGTACCGCATCTGAAGGATCTGCGGGCTGACTACAGCATCCCGGTTTCCGCAAAAACAGGCGAGGGCCTGGATGCCTTTTTAAAGGCGATGGAGGAACTGATTCAGTCGCGTCAGATTCTGATCGAGCGCGTTTATCCTTACGCGGAAGCAGGAAAGCTGGCACTGATACGGAAGCACGGTCAGCTTCTGGAGGAGGAATATCTGGATGAAGGAATACGCATTAAGGCTTATGTCCCGCCTGCGGTCTATGGAAAAATCTGAATCAGAACAGATCGATGCGGTCTATATTACAGATCCGTATAACATGCGGTATCTTTCCGGCTTTGCGGGCGGAGAAGGGGCGCTGTTTATTACGCGGAAGCAGTGTGTTCTCATTACGGATTCCCGTTATACAGAAGCGGCCGGTGCAGAGAGTGATTTTACGGTTATTGAAGAAAACCGGAGCCGCAGACGGGAAACAATCCTGCAGGAAATCTGCCAGGAAGAGGAAATCCGTGTCATTGCGTATGAGGATCTCTGTCTTACAGTCGCCGCATTTGCAAAGCTCCGGGAGAATCTGCCGATGGTCAGCAGATGGGTTCCTGTCGGGAAAGAAGCGGACTCCCTGCGCAGAATCAAGACCAAAGAGGAGATCGCGCTGCTGCAGCATGCCGAGGCGATTGGCGATACGGCTTTTAAGGATCTGCTGAAAATACTGAAAACCGGCATGACGGAGCTGGAGGTCGCCGCAGAGCTTGAATATCTGTTAAAGAAACACGGTGCGGAGCGTCTTTCTTTTGAAACGATTGCCGCCTCCGGCCCGAATTCATCTATGCCGCATGCAGTACCGACGAATCGGAAGATCGCGGAGGGGGATTATCTGACACTCGACTTCGGGTGCTGTTATCAGGGATACTGCTCCGATATGACCAGAACGGTCGCATTCGGCACAATCACGTCACACCAGGTTGAATTATATGACACGGTTTTGCGCGCACAGAAAGCGGCACTTGCCGTGATTCGTTCCGGTATTACCGGCGGCGAAGCAGATCTGGCGGCCAGAGAGATCATTGAAGGCGCCGGTTACGGTGACTATTTCGGACATGCTTTGGGGCATTCTGTAGGTTTGTTCATTCATGAGGAGCCGCGGCTCGGTCCGGGCGTGCAGGACATACTCGAACCGGGGATGGCTGTTACGGTGGAACCGGGTATTTATCTGCCCGGAAAATACGGCGTCCGGATTGAGGATCTTGTAGTCGTGACGGAGAACGGATGCAGAAATCTTACATCCAGTCCGAAAGAATTAATCATATTGGATTGACTTTTTGCGGGGCGGTCGCTATTATGACTAGGGTAAAAGCATTTTTCCGGATATGAAATGAGAAAAATGCTGTTTTGTATGGGCATTGCACTTCAATGATTTACCGCGATGAAGTGCGGGCGGATGGTGCAGTGTCTGATCTCTGATGCATTGACCTGCGGATGTTTTTTCAACTGACGCAGATCATGATAAACACGAAGTACTTAACGGAGGTAGCACATGTATTCAATTGAAGAAGTCAGAAAAACAGATCCTGAGATCGCAGCACTTCTTGAGGCTGAAGTTGCGCGTCAGAATTCTCATCTTGAGCTGATCGCGTCAGAAAACTGGGTATCCAAAGCCGTTATGGCGACCCTGGGAAGTCCTTTCACAAACAAGTATGCGGAAGGTTATCCGGGAAAGCGCTATTATGGCGGATGCGAAATCATTGATCAGTCAGAAACGCTGGCGATTGAACGTGCGAAAGAGATCTTTGGATGTACCTATGTAAATGTGCAGCCTCATTCCGGTGCGCAGGCAAATATGGCAGTTTTCATGGCACTTCTGCAGCATGGCGATACTGTCATGGGAATGAATCTGAACGAGGGCGGTCATCTGTCACACGGAAGCGCGGCAAACTTCTCCGGCACATATTTCAACATCGTACCGTACGGTGTCAATGCTGAGGGATATATTGATTATGATGAAGTAGAGCGCATTGCAAAAGAATGCCGTCCGAAACTGATTGTCTGCGGTGCCAGCGCTTACGCGCGTGCCATTGATTTTAAGAGATTCCGGGCAATTGCGGATGAAGTCGGCGCATATCTGATGGCGGATATCGCGCATATCGCAGGTCTGGTTGTAACCGGATACCATGAGAGTCCGATTCCATATGCGCACGTAACGACGACAACCACACACAAGACACTGCGCGGACCGCGCGGCGGTCTGATTCTTTCCAGCGCGGAATTCGCAGAAGAGCACAAGCTGAATAAGGCTGTCTTCCCCGGTGTTCAGGGTGGTCCGCTTGAGCATGTGGTCGCTGCAAAAGCTGTCTGCTTTAAGGAGATTCTGGATCCGTCCTTCAAGGTTTACGCAAAGAATATCGTCGATAACGCAAAGGCTCTTGCTGACGGGCTGATGCGCCGTGATGTTCCGCTTGTATCCGGCGGCACAGACAACCATCTGATGCTGGTAAATCTGGTCTCACTGGGTAAAACCGGTAAGGAAGTGGAGAACCAGCTGGATGCAGTTCATATTACTGCAAACAAGAATACAGTTCCGCAGGACCCGAAGTCCCCGTTTGTTACAAGCGGAATCCGTCTCGGAACACCTGCAGTTACCACCCGCGGTCTGAACGTGGAAGATATGGACAGGGTTGCGGAAGCAATTGCAATGACAATCCACAATCCGGAGACAACCGGTGATGATGCGCGGGCAATTGTTAAAGAACTGACTGAGAAGTATCCGCTGATGTAAAAAAGAAAGGGAGATTAATATGCCGTACTTATCACTGGAAGAGGAACTGCGCGGAAATTCGTATCCGGGACGCGGTATTATCATCGGACGCTCTGAAGATGCAGCACATGCGGTGATTGCCTATTTTATCATGGGCAGAAGCGAAAACAGCCGCAACCGTATTTTTGTCGCGGATGGCGAGGGGATTCGCACACAGCCATATGATCCGGCAAAACTGGAAGATCCGTCACTGATTATCTATGCACCGGTACGTGTTCAGGGCAGCAACACAATCGTTACGAACGGTGACCAGACAGATACGATCTTCGAAGAGATGGAAAAAGGCAAAACGTTTGAGCAGTCTCTGCTGCGCCGCGGCTATGAGCCGGACCGTCCGAATTTTACACCGCGTATTTCCGGTCTTGTAAACGTTGAGGGCGGCATGATGAAGTATTATATGTCAATCCTGAAACGTGAGCCGGCAGAAATGGATCAGGTGAACCGCTATACGTTCCAGTATGCGAACTGCACACCGGGCGTCGGGCGTTTCATTCATACATACATGTCAGACGGCGATCCGCTTCCGAGTTTTACAGGCGAGCCGAAGCCGGTTAAAATCGAGGGCAATATTGAGCGTTTTACAAAGATGCTCTGGGAGAGTCTCAATGATGAGAACAAGGTTTCTCTGTTTGTACGTTACATTACACTTTCCTCGGGCGAGTATGTCTCCGCAATTATGAATAAACATCAGATACAGTAAATATTCAGATACAGTAAACATTCAGATTCAGGAACGCTGAACGAAGGGCAGTATGGCCCGATTCGCAGGAGGAATTAGAAATGAATGAACTGCAGTTAAAGTACGGATGCAACCCGAACCAGAAACCTTCCAGAATCTATATGGAAGACGGGCAGGAACTGCCGGTAACCATTCTGTCAGGACGCCCGGGATACATCAATTTCCTGGATGCCTTCAACGGCTGGCAGCTGGTACAGGAACTGAAAAAAGAGACCGGACTTCCGGCAGCGACATCTTTTAAACATGTATCACCTGCAGGTGCTGCAGTCGGCCTTCCGATGTCAGATGTTCTCCGGAAGATCTACTGGGTAGATGATCTGGGTGATCTGTCACCGCTTGCATGTGCCTATGCACGTGCCCGCGGCGCGGACAGAATGTCTTCCTTTGGTGATTTCATCGCGCTTTCAGATGTCTGTGACAAAGACACGGCACGTCTGATCAAGCGTGAAGTTTCAGACGGCGTGATAGCACCGGGCTATACAGATGAGGCGCTGGAGCTTCTCCGTTCCAAGAAGAACGGGAATTACGTCGTAATTCAGATGGACGAGAACTATCGTCCGGCACCGCTTGAGCGCAAGCAGGTTTACGGCATCACATTCGAGCAGGGACGTCAGGAACTTCCGATCGACGATGAACTGCTTTCCAACATCGTAACAGAGAACAGGGAACTGCCGGCAGAGGCGGTCCGCGATCTGAAAATTGCGCTGATCACGCTGAAGTACACACAGTCCAATTCTGTCTGCTTTGTCAAAGACGGACAGGCAATCGGTGTCGGCGCAGGACAGCAGTCCCGTATTCATTGTACACGTCTTGCCGGTTCCAAGGCAGATAACTGGTGGCTGCGTCAGTGCCCGAAGGTACTGAATCTTCCGTTCCGTGAAGATATCCGCCGCGCAGACCGCGACAATGCAATTGATCTGTACATCGGCGAGGAGTATATGGACGTTCTCGACGACGGCAAGTGGGAAAACATCTTTACCGAGAAGCCGGAAGTGTTCACACGCGAGGAGAAGCGTGCATGGCTGGATCAGATGACAGATGTCGTCCTGGGTTCTGATGCCTTCTTCCCGTTCTATGACAACATCGAGCGCGCAAAAAAGAGCGGCGTGAAATACATCGCAGAGCCGGGCGGATCGGTACGTGACGATCTCGTCATTGACTGCTGCAACCGGAACGGCATGGTGATGGCATTCACAGGAATCAGACTGTTCCATCATTGATTGTTGTGGGGGAGACAGTATCTGTCTTCTGGCTCAGGTAGAATTCGCCATCAGACAGATACCTGTCTCATGAAAAAGGTGGAATTCGCCGGCAGGCAGATACTGTTTCCTTATAAAGGTTGAAAACGGAATTGTTTCATGAGAGAAATAGAGTTTAAGATGGAGCGGCAGGGGCTCGTTGAGGTCGGCGATCATGTCGATGTCACAGAGAGTACTCTGCCGACATCCTTTTATTACACAATTACGCCTGCAGTAGCAATGAGCAGGAATTTTCAGGGCTATGAGCGGCTGAAGTCACGGGAAGGTGTCGTGAAAGACATTCGTCATACTGACCGCGGCTACTATGTTGTCGTGGCTTTTGATGAAGATGAACCGGATTGAAGGGTTCTTTAAGTGAGTTCGTACCCCGCAGATTCTTCAATTTGGGGGAAATGCATCCGCAAAAGATAGTATGTCCAAAGTGCGGATGCACAAATGGTCAAAAAGCTCTGATCAAAGATAGAAAAGCAAGAGGCTGAGTCTGGAAACATATTTTGTCACGGACCCACACGAACTTAGTTGAATAACCCCTTTAATTTGATAATGACAATAAGAAAGACAGGAGACTGAACAAAATGGCAAACGAAGAATTCAAGGCAGAGATGAACGGCTTTTCCAACATTGACCATGTCATCGGTGTTGTCAGCGGCAAGGGCGGCGTCGGAAAATCCATGGTTACAGCTTCTCTGGCCAACGCGCTGGCGGCACAGGGATACAGAGTCGGAATTCTTGATGCTGATATAACAGGACCGTCCATTCCGAAAATGTATGATATTCATGAGCATGCCATGTCTGATACAAACGGAATTTATCCGGCTATTTCAGGGAACGGTATTGAAATCATGTCCACCAATCTGGTGCTGGAGAATGAAGAGGATCCGGTTGTGTGGCGCGGGCCGGTGATCGCAGGAGTTGTAAAGCAGTTCTGGACAGATGTAATCTGGGGAACACTGGATTATCTGCTGATCGATATGCCTCCCGGAACCGGTGATGTTCCGCTGACAGTTTATCAGTCCCTTCCGATCGAAGGTGTTCTGATCGTTACTTCTCCGCAGGATCTCGTGCGCATGATCGTCACCAAAGCATTTAAGATGGCACAGATGATGGATATTCCGGTACTGGGAATCATAGAGAACTACAGTTATCTGGTATGTCCGGACTGTGGAAGAAAAATCAGTGTGTTCGGTGAGAGCCATATTGATGAGATCGCGAAGGAACTCGGCACGACAGTCCTCGGAAAGATTCCGATGGATGCGGAAGTTGCAAAGGCTGCGGATGAAGGCGCCTATGCAGGGGTACTGAGCGAATATCTTGATGATGCAATTGTGGCAGTAACAAAACTGTGATTACTTTGGCAGCATGCTCCGGAGAATCACTTTCTGGTGACTGCAGAATCACTTTATATCGCGATAATAAACAATGAAGGCAGAGAAAAAAACAATCCGGATTTCCGTACGAAATCTTGTGGAATTCCTTCTGCGCAGCGGTGATCTGACCGGCGGAACGGGAAAAATGCCGGATCAGGAGGCAATGCTTGCCGGAAGCAGGATTCACAGGAAGATCCAGAGCCGGCGCGGCGGTGCCTACCGCGCTGAGGTCGCTCTGAAGGAAGCGGTGGATTTTGAAACATTCACGCTGTCAGTCGAGGGGCGGGCAGACGGAATTGACACGGACACAAAGGGATCCGTGATTGAAGAAATTAAAGGCATCTATCAGGATGTCAGCAGACTCGAATCGCCTGTGCCGGTCCATCTGGCACAGGCAAAATGTTATGCCTGTATTTATGCGAAACAGCAGAATCTGGAGAATATCCGGATCCGGATGACCTACTGCAGTCTGGAAACAGAAGAGATCCGTTCCTTCACAACGTCGCATAAAACAGCCGAACTGTCAGAGTGGTTTGAAGAACTCTGCCAGGCATACAGAAAATGGGCTGCCTTTCAGATCAGTTGGGAAGAACAGCGTAATAAATCAATTGCGGGACTTTCGTTTCCCTTTATCTACCGGGAGGGACAGCGGGATATGGTTTCTGCAGTCTATCACACGATCAGGGAAGGAAAGCAGCTGTTTGTCCAGGCGCCGACCGGAATCGGCAAGACAATGTCCGCTGTATTCCCGGCAGTCCGTGCGCTTTTCGAGGGGCGCGGGGAGCGGATCTTTTATCTGACGGCGAAAACCGTTGCGCGCACAGTTGCGGAAGAAGCATTCCGGATTCTGCAGAAGAACGGGCTCTGCTGTAAAAATGTAACGCTTACTGCGAAAGAAAAGCTTTGCGTTTGTGAAGAGATGATCTGTGATCCGGAATACTGTCCGCGGGCAAAAGGACATTTTGATCGGATCAATGATGCGCTGTACGCATTTCTTACGGAGGAGACAGATTATTCCCGTGCACAAGTACTGGCATGGAGTGAGCGATATAACGTTTGTCCCTATGAACTTCAGCTGGAAATGGCAAATTTTGCGGATGCAGTCATCTGTGATTATAACTACGTATTTGATCCGGCTGCGCGGCTGGCCCGGTTTTTCGGGGAGAATGCCGGAAAAGGGAAAACTATTCTTCTTGTAGATGAGGCACATAATCTGGCAGAACGCGGCAGGGAAATGTTTTCCGCAGCCCTGCAGAAGGAATCATTTCTGCAGATGAGGAAAATGCTGAAATCCGCGAAAGAGAACGACGCGAAAGAGAATTCCTCGCGAGAGAAATCTGCCGGATCGAAAGCTGACATGCAGCTCAGTATCATGCCGCAGGCTGATTGTGAGCAGTCAGAACCGCAGAAAAAAGCAGTGCGGACAAACGGACAGGACAGCCGGATCCGTGCGATGGATCAGGCACTTTCGAGGTGTAATCGCGTGCTGCTCGCATATCGGAAAGAATGCCGGGAGGACAGCACTGCGGTGGATGCCTATGGCAGCCGTGTTTCCGAGCGGAAAGAGATTCAGGACCTGGCCGCGCCGCTGATGACACTTGCCGGTGTTCTGGAGGAACTGCTGAAAGAACAGCGTGGACCGGAAAGTGTAAAACAGGAATTGTCTGCAGAAGGCGGACATAATCTGTCAGGTAACCGGATTCTGCACGGAGAGCAGGAAGAGAGGCAGAGCCTCCTGTCCTTTTTCTTCGAAATCAACGCATTTCTGCGCACATATGATCTTCTGGATGAAAAATATCTGATCTACACGGAAGACCGGAGGGACGCATTTACGCTGAAACTGTTCTGCGTGGATCCGTCCCGGAATCTGCAGGCGGTGCTGGACCGGGCGGCCGCTGCAGTATTCTTCTCGGCGACGCTGCTTCCAATGCAGTACTACGAAGGACTGCTGTCAGAGAACAGTGATAATTACCGGATTGCGATTCCTTCTCCGTTTGATCCCGGAAGACGTCATATTATAGTCGGCACGGATGTCAGCACACGCTATCGCGCCCGTGGTCCGGAGCTGTATGATAAGATTGCCGCATATATCCGGCATACAGCCTGCGTAAGACAGGGAAATTATATGGTTTATTTCCCTTCTTACCGGATGCTCGAGGATGTTCTCGAGGCCTGGATTGCCGGGCTGAATCATCCTTCAGACCGCGGACAGAAACCGGAAGATGCCGGACACATGAACCGGATCGAAGCGGAAGAGCAGATCATTCTGGCGCAGCAGCCGGGGATGACCGAGACGGACAGAGATGCGTTTCTGGATGAATTCAGAAAAGAGGATACAAAGACGCGGATCGGGTTCTGCGTTATGGGCGGCATCTTTGCGGAAGGAATTGATCTGACAGGTAACCAGCTGATCGGCGCGGTTGTCGTAGGAACCGGATTGCCTCAGGTGGCAGGGGAGAAGGAATTGCTCCGCCGCTATTATGACAGAAACGGCAAGGACGGATTTGCTTACGCATACCGTTTTCCGGGACTGAATAAAGTTCTGCAGGCGGCCGGACGCGTGATTCGCACAACAGAGGATACCGGCGTGATCCTGCTGCTGGATGACCGGTTCTGGAGCCAGGATTATTTTCCATACTATCCACGTGAATGGTCAGATATGAAAAGGACTTCATTGCAGCGGATTTCCGGAGAAATCAGAGAATTCTGGGAGAGAGCAGGGAATCCCGGCCAAAATACAGCTGAATGAGAAGCTGCTTCTTTTCGGAAACAGCTTCTGTATGCAGGTTCGAAGGAGTTTCCTCTTTCATTTGGAATTGGATGGTGCTATAATTGCGCCTAAAGATAGAGCAAAAAGCAGATTGAAAACCATAAATGCAGAATAACGGAGAATAACCATGATTATTACACTGAAAGACGGAACGAAGAAAGAATATGACGGATCCATGTCAGTGATTGACATTGCGAAAGATCTGAGCGACGGGCTTGCACGTATGGCTGGCGCGGCAGAAGTCAACGGAGAAACCGTTGATATCCGCACGGAACTCTCTGATGACAGCAATCTGAGCATTTATACGATTAATGATCCGGAGGGACTGGCGGCTTATCGTCATACAACCTCTCATATTATGGCACAGGCAATTAAGCGTCTGTATCCGCAGGCAAAGCTTGCGATCGGACCGTCAATCGCAGACGGGTTCTATTACGATATAGACATTGAGGGCGGTCTGACAGCAGATGATCTCGAAAAAATTGAAGCGGAGATGAAGAAGATTGTCAAAGAAGCACTTCCGCTGAAACGTTTTACGCTGCCGCGGAATGAAGCGATCAAATATATGCAGGAAAGAGAAGAGCCCTACAAGGTTGAACTGATCGAAGATCTGCCGGAAGACGCAGAGATCAGCTTCTATGAGCAGGGTGAGTTCACAGACCTCTGTGCAGGTCCGCATCTGATGAGCACGAAACCGGTCAAGGCATTTAAGCTGACCAGCATTGCGGGTGCGTACTGGCGCGGCGACGAACACAACAAGATGCTCACACGTGTATATGGCACTGCATTTCCGAAGAAAGCAGACCTGGAAGCCTACCTGACCATGATCGAAGAGGCAAAGAAACGCGATCACAGAAAGATCGGCCGTGAGCTTGGTCTCTTTATGATGCATGAAGCAGGTCCCGGATTCCCGTTCTTCCTGCCGAAGGGCATGATCCTGCGCAACACACTGATGGAGTACTGGCGCCAGATTCATATGGCAAACGGCTATGATGAGATTTCTACGCCGATTATCCTGAACCGTTCTCTGTGGGAGACTTCCGGTCACTGGGATCATTACAAAGAAAACATGTATACAACCGTCATTGACGAAGAGGATTACTGTGTCAAGCCGATGAACTGCCCGGGCAGCATCCTTGTCTATCAGAATGAGCCTCATTCCTACCGTGATCTGCCGCTGCGCTATGCAGAATGCGGTCTGGTACACCGCCATGAGAAATCGGGGCAGCTGCATGGTCTGATGCGCGTTCGCTGTTTCACACAGGACGATGGACATATGTTCCTGGCAAGAGACCAGATCCGCGATGAGATTGTCCGGATTGTCAACATCATCGACGGTATGTACAATCTGTTCGGATTCAAATATCACGTAGAGCTGTCAACCCGTCCGGATAATTCCATGGGCAGCGATGAGGACTGGGAAATCGCAACCGATTCTCTGCGCGACGCGCTGGATTCGCTCGGAAAAGACTATGTTGTCAATGAGGGAGACGGTGCGTTCTACGGACCGAAGATTGACTTCCATCTGACAGACTGCCTCGGAAGAACCTGGCAGTGCGGCACCATTCAGCTGGACTTCCAGCTGCCGCAGCGTTTTGAACTGGAATACACCGGCGCCGACGGCGAAAAACATCAGCCGATCATGATCCACCGTGTTGTTTTCGGATCGGTCGAACGTTTCATCGGTATTCTGACAGAGCACTTTGCAGGCGCATTCCCGACCTGGCTGGCACCGGTGCAGGTGAAGGTTCTGCCGCTCTCCGAAAAGTTCCTGGATTATGCGTCGGATGTACAGAAGCAGCTGCTGGATGCAGGACTCCGCGCGGAACTTGACGAGCGAAGCGAGAAGCTGGGATACAAGATCCGCGAGGCACAGAGCCTCAAGATTCCGTACATGCTGGTAGTCGGCGGCAAGGAACAGGAGAACGGAACCGTTGCAGTCCGCACAAGACTGGGAGGAGATCAGGGCGCAGTTCCGACCGCAGAATTCATCGAAGCTATTCAGAAAGAAATTGCGGAAAAAAGACTGCCGGAACAGGCATAACGGCGGAACAGAGGCATAAGATATTTGCCCTTGACATCACAGTGTGCATGTGATACATTATCTAATGTTGTAAAAGAAGCAGAGCTGTCCGCTCTCACCTCGGCACAAATGAAATGAGCACACAGCAGGAACGTTCCTGATCAGTATGATGTGTGTGCAGTGCGGAAGAAGAGATTTCTTCCCAGGTTATGTGGGATTCCTCACATGAAGGAGATGCGCATCATGCGCATGAGATTGTGACCCGGGTTAATACAGAACGCAGCCGGTGCATTGCTGCCGGTCTGTCTGGTCGTGTATTTTTTAGCGGATTGTCTCTGACGATCCGCTTTCATTTTGCGCAGAGAAATCACTGTGCGCAGACAGGATGACTTACAGGCAGCGGATTAAAAATGTTCAGGAGGTAAAGAGCCATTAGCAGCAACAATTTGATGATTAACGAACAGATACGCGACAGGGAAGTACGCCTGATCGGACCGGAAGGTGAGCAGATCGGTATCGTTCCGATCGCAGAAGCACTTGCAAAGGCACAGGAAGCCGGGCTTGATCTGGTGAAGATTGCGCCGCGCGCAAAACCGCCGGTATGCAGAATTATCGATTACGGTAAGTTCCGCTATGAGCAGTCCCGCAAAGAAAAAGAAGCGCGCAAAAAACAAAAAACTGTCGACATCAAAGAAGTGCGCCTGTCTCCGAACATTGATACAAATGACCTCAACACCAAGGTTGGCGCAGCCAGAAAGTTCCTGACAAAAGGCAACAAAGTCAAGGTGACACTGCGCTTCCGTGGCAGAGAGATGGCTCATATGGCCAATGGCAGAGTCATCATGGATCAGTTTGCCGAGCAGCTTTCTGATATCTCAGCAGTCGAAAAAGCTCCGAAGGTTGAGGGCAGAAGCCTGACAATGGTTTTAGCTGAGAAGAAGAAAAAATAACAAGGAGGAATTTACAAATGCCAAAGGTAAAAACAAAAAGAGCAGCAGCAAAGCGCTTTAAACAGACAGGAACCGGGAAACTGGTCAGACATAAAGCTTATAAAAGCCATATCTTAACCAAGAAGTCTACGAAACGTAAGAGAAATCTGCGCAAGGCAGCAGTTGTTGATGAGACCAACGCAAAGGTAATGAAGAAGATCATGCCGTATCTCTGATGAGATGGTGTGCTGACTGAATGATACAGGAGGATTAAGAAATGGCAAGAATTAAAGGCGGTCTGAACGCCAAGAAAAAACACAATAAAGTATTAAAGGCAGCGAAGGGTTACAGAGGAGCCAGAAGCAAACAGTACAGATATGCGAAACAGTCTGTCATGCGCGCACAGGCATCTGCTTATGCAGGCCGCAAGGAGCGCAAGCGCCAGTTCCGTGCTCTGTGGATTACCCGTATTAATGCAGCTGCAAGACTGAATGGTCTTTCCTACAGCGTATTCATGGACGGTCTGAAGAAGGCTGGTATTGAGCTTGACCGTAAGGTTCTCGCTGATATGGCTGTCAATGATAAGGAAGGATTCGCAAAACTTGCAGAGATGGTAAAAGGTGCCTGAATGTCACTATGATCGATATCATAAAAACCCTGTGAATAGCAATTCGCAGGGTTTTTTGAAAAATAAGGTACGAAGTCTGTTATGAAACGCAGAGAGACGCGAAACGTAAATCTGAGGAAGGAAAAAAGATGGACATAGTTGATATCGTATCGTTGTTTGGCGGAATCGCGATGTTCCTGTTTGGAATGTCGCTTATGGGAGATTCTCTGAAGAAGGCGGCAGGCAACCGGCTGAAGCTGATTTTAAATAAGTTGTCCGGCAATGCGGTGAAGGGGATTCTTCTGGGAACCGGTGTGACAGCCGTCATCCAGTCATCTTCAGCAACGTCCGTTATGGTTGTCGGTTTTGTTAACTCCGGCATGATGAAGATCAGACAGGCAATCGGCATTATTCTCGGTGCCATTCTGGGAACAAGTATTACCGGATGGATTCTCTGTCTGAACAGTCTCAGCGGAAGCGGTGCAAGTATCGCATCTCTGTTCAGCACAGAAATGCTCACCGGAATCGTGGCGTTCATTGGTATTATCATCTGGATGATGGCAAAGCGCTCGGCAACCAAAAACATCGGCGGAATCATGCTCGGATTTGCTGTTCTGATGTATGGCATGAGCATGATGTCCGGGTCGCTTTCAGGCCTGAAAGAAAACGCCGCATTTCTGAAAATGCTGACCAGTTTTTCGAATCCGCTGCTTGGCGTACTGGTCGGTATCGCTGTTACAGCTGTTCTGCAGAGCGCCAGTGCCGCAATCGGTATTCTGCAGGCGCTGTCAATGTCCGGCGCGATCACATTTGCTGAGGCATTTCCGATTATCATGGGTATCGCGATCGGTGCGTCTGTACCGGTTATGCTGAGTGCACTGGGTGCAAGCATCAACGGAAAGCGGACGGCTTTCGTATATCTGATAATTGATCTGCTTGGAGCAATCATCTGCGGAACGGTTTTCTATACATTGAACGCTTTTGTTCATTTTGGTTTTATGAATGCGACCATGAATATGGTTACCATTGCACTGGTAAACACCCTGTTCCGTCTGGCGTGTGTGATCGTTCTTGCTCCGTGTATCGGTCTGATGGAAAAACTGGTCTGCCGGATTTTCCCGGATAATCCGGAAGCACTTGCAGAGCAGGCTGACATGGACCGCCTGGAAGACCGTTTTCTTGTACATCCGGTTCTTTCTATTCTGCAGAGCAGAATGGTAATTGAATCCATGGCTGCAAAAGCAGAGGAAAGTGTTCAGAATGCGGTGAGCGTTCGCAGAACTTACAGCAGGGAGGGAGTCCAGAAAGTATACGATCTGGAGGACCTGCTGGACCGCTATGAAGATAAACTGGGAACATACCTCGCAAAAGTAACGGCAAAAGGCCTGAACCGCAGACAGTCCGTCGAAGTCAACAGGTACCTGCACGTACTGTCCGATTTTGAACGGATTTCAGACCATGCCCGGAATATCGGGGAATCTGTTCAGGAGATTGAAGAGAAAAAGATCCAGTTTACGGGAAAAGCACAGAATGAGCTTCTTGTACTGGAGGATGCGATTAATGAAATCACGAAGATTACCATTAATGCATTCGTTCAAAATGACGCGCAGGAAGCAAAAAAAGTAGATCCGCTGGAAGAAGTGATTGATTTTCTGTGTGACGAACTCAAAAACCGCCACATCATGCGTGTGAGCACCGGTGAGTGCACACTGGAGACAGGATTTGTCTTTAATGATCTGCTGACTGATTATGAACGAATCGCGGATCATTGCAGCAACATCGCTGTTGATATCCTGGAAACAGGAAAAGAAATCAAGAGCCACGAATATCATATGCTTGCAGAATCCAGACGCGATGAAGCATATCTGAAGCAGCTGGATGCATACAATGAACAATTTGCTATTTAAGGTTTTTGAGGGGGAACAGATATTAGTTCCCCCATATTTTTTTGACGGAAGAGAGCTTTGCGGACATTCCTGTAAGAAGCGCGTCCGCCACAGTCAGTGCTGTCATGCATTCGACCACGACGACAGCACGCGGAACGATGACCGGGTCATGGCGTCCCGTGATTTCCAGCTGAACCGGCGTTCCATCCTGCTTTACTGTTTTCTGGAGCCGGGCAATTGAAGGCGTCGGTTTGACGGCAGCGCGGACAATGATGTCGCTCCCGTCTGAGATTCCGCCCAGAATGCCTCCGGCGTGATTGGACGCTTTTACAATATGCGGGACAGGTTCTGCTGCAGGGATAAACGGATCATTGTTCTCGGAGCCGGTCGATGCGGCCGCGAGAAAACCATCTCCGATTTCAACGGCCTTGACGGCGCCGATGGACATTACAGCTTTTGCGAGATTGGCATCCAGCTTTTCGAATACAGGATCCCCCGCACCGGCCGGCATCCCGCTGACGATACATTCAATGACACCACCCGCAGAATCCTTGTGTTCCATACAGCCTTCGAGATAGGACGCCGCCATCTCGGCAGCACCTGCATCCGGCATACAAAGCGGATTCCGTGAAATCTCATCCGGATCAAATTGTTCTGCGCAGACAGGACCGATAGATTTTGTATAAGCTGTGACACTTATTCCGAGCTCTGCGAGCAGTTTCGCGGCGATGGCACCGCCCGCAACGCGGCCGATAGTCTCCCGTCCTGAAGAACGTCCGCCGCCGCGGTGGTCGCGGATCCCGTATTTCATATCGTAGCCGTAATCAGCATGCCCCGGCCGGTACAGATCCTTCAGCTTACTGTAATCCTTCGAGTGCTGATCGTTGTTGCGCACAAGAATCGAGACCGGCGTTCCGGTCGTCATACCCTCATAAACACCGGAGAGGATCTCAGCCCGGTCTGATTCATTTCTCTGTGTTGTGTACCGGCTCTGTCCCGGTTTCCGACGGTCCAGATACGCCTGAATATCGTCTTCCGAGAGCGGAAGACCGGCCGGGCATCCGTCTATAACAACACCGATGCCTGCACCGTGTGACTCTCCCCAGGTTGTCAGTTTCAAAATCGTTCCGATCGATGAACCTGCCATAATATGTTTCCCCTTATATAAACGACATAAAATACATAATACTAACTGGTAGTTTATCACAGGTTACAGCGCTTCGCAAACCGGGCGGAGGCTGCCACCACACAGTTGACAAACAGAAAACGGAAAGCTTATAATCATCATTGCATATTTATGCAATACGGAGGATATTATGAATTTCCTGAAAAAACTGGAGAAGAAATTCGGACGCTATGCGGTTCCGAATCTGACGCGCTATATTATTCTGACTTATGTGATCGGCTATGCGATCTTTTTTCTGCAGCAGACGACCAAAGCGCCGCTGATCGGATATCTGACACTTGATCCGGGTCTGATTCTGAAAGGGCAGGTATGGCGTATCATCAGCTGGATTCTGATGCCGCCGTCTTCTTTAAGTATCTGGACAATTATCATGCTGCTGCTGTATTATCAGCTCGGTACGGCACTGGAGGCCGCGTGGGGGGATTTCCTCTATAATGTTTATATCTTTTTTGGACTGATCATGACCGTGGTCGGCGCGTTTATTGCCTATGCGCTGGTTCCCGGCACAGCAGAGATGTTCAGCTATGCGACGGCTGCTTCTTATCCGCTGATCACGACATACTATGTCAGTCTGTCCATCTTCCTTGGATTTGCAATGACATTCCCGAACCAGCAGCTGCTGTTCATGTTTATCATTCCGATCAAGATCAAGTATCTGGCGATCGTTGATGTCGTTTATCTGATCTACAGCATTTTTGCGAGTGGATTTAACCCGGCGATCACCATTATGATCGTTTGTTCACTTGCAGGTACGATTCTGTTTTTCCTGGCCACCAGAAACCTGAACCGCATCAACCCGAAGGAGCGGAAGCGTCAGCGGGAATGGCGGCAGGCGATGGGAGAAGGTGCCGGCAAACGATTCACAGCCGGTTACAGAAAATACTATGAGGCGTCTCATGACGGCGCAAATACAGGCTCCGGAACAGCAAGAAATGCCGGAGGCGGAAGCAAAATCATCGCGCGGCACAAATGTGCCATCTGCGGCAGGACGGAACTGGACGACCCGTCCCTGGAATTTCGCTTCTGTTCCAGATGCAACGGCAATTATGAGTACTGTAACGACCACCTGTTTTCTCACAAACACGTAGAGTGAGATGAGTATATCAGGATTTTGTTATTAGAATTGTTGAATCAATAATAATATAAAAAAAGGCAGTAAAAACTATGAGCAACACCAAAAAACCTTTTGTAACCAGAGAACAGCTGGATGAGATCATCAAAACTTATCCCACACCATTTCATCTCTACGATGAAAAAGGAATCCGTGAGAATGCGGCCCGCGTCAGAGAGGCATTCTCCTGGAATCCGGGATTCCGCGAGTATTTTGCCGTCAAGGCCACGCCGAATCCGTATCTGATGAAGATCCTGCAGGAATACGGCTGCGGCTGCGACTGCTCCTCTATGACAGAGCTGATGCTCTCAGAGGCGGCGGGATTTTCCGGCGATGACATCATGTTTTCCTCCAATGTGACGCCTGCGGAGGAATATGTGAAGGCCAACGAAATGAATGCCATCATCAATCTGGATGATATCACACACATTCCGTTTCTGGAGAAGACGCTGGGCTATATTCCGAAGAAGATCAGCTGCCGGTTTAATCCGGGCGGCGTGTTCCAGATGAGCAACGGAATCATGGACAATCCGGGTGATTCCAAGTATGGCATGACGGAAGCCCAGCTTTTTGAGGCGTTCCGGACGTTGAAGGAAAAGGGTGCTGAGGAATTCGGCATTCACGCATTTCTGGCCAGCAATACCGTTACCAATGAATACTATCCGAAACTTGCCGGCATTCTGTTTGAACTGGCAGTGAAGCTCCAGAAAGAGACCGGATGTCATATTACATTCATCAATCTTTCCGGCGGTGTCGGCATCCCGTACCGTCCGGACCAGGAGCCGAATGATATTCTTGCAATTGGTGCAGGTGTGCATGAGCAGTACGACAAAATCCTTGCACCGGCAGGGATGGGAGATGTCAGCCTGTGTACTGAAATGGGCCGCTTTATGATGGGACCGTACGGATGTCTCGTCACAACTGCGATCCATCAGAAACACATTTATAAGGAGTACATCGGCTGTGATGCCTGCGCGGCTAACCTGATGCGCCCGGCGATGTACGGTGCGTATCATCACATTACCGTTATGGGTAAGGAAGACGCGCCGTGTGATCACAAATACGATGTGACTGGTTCTCTGTGTGAGAACAACGATAAATTTGCGATTGACCGCATGCTTCCGGAAATCGAGAACGGAGACATTCTGGTGATCCATGATACCGGCGCACACGGCTTTGCCATGGGCTATAATTACAATGGCCGTCTGTGGTCCGCCGAACTGCTGCTGAAAGAGGACGGCGGCGTGCAGCTGATCCGCCGGGCAGAGACACCGAAGGATTACTTCGCGACACTCGATTTCTCGCCGGAATATAAAAAGATGTTTGAGTAAGCAGATATTCCGTATTTTATATAACAAAACAAAAAAAAGCCTCTCCGATGCATGCGCAGCGTGATATGCTACCCCCAAGTAGGACATTGAAATATAAAACCTACTTGGGGGTATTTCTATGTCCAGAAAAAGCAAGATTGATGCGGCAGAAAAGGTAAAGGTGGTTGAGCGGGTGCTGGCAGATGAAATCAGTTTTTCTGAAGCAGCCCGTTTGACAGGTGTGGATAAAAAGAGCATTTGGCGCTGGCGCAATCTATATCTTTCAGATGGGCCTACTGCCTTGATGCCTCAGACCAGTAACAAAGTCTATTCTCAGGAGTTAAAGCTTCAAGCCGTTCATGAATACCTTGATGGAAAGTCAAGTCAGGCAGACATCGTAAAAAAATACCATTTACGAAGTTCCTGTCAGTTGCACAACTGGCTAAAGGTATATAATACTCATGGAGAAATCAAATCACGCTCAAGCGGAGGAGGCAGCTACATGAGGAAAGCCAGAAGCACAACACCGGAAGAAAGACTGATGATCGTTCAGGACTGCCTGGCTAACGATAAGAACTATGGAGCAATGGCATTGAAATATCAGTGTTCTTACCAGCAGGTGCGAAACTGGGTAAAACGATATGAGGAAATGGGATCTGCTGGTCTGGAAGATCGAAGGGGCCGCCGTGCAGGAACAATGCCCAGCCGCACGCCTGAAGAGGAGATGCGGGACAGGATCGCAGAGCTGGAAAGGCGCAACCGGGATCTGCAAATGGAGAATGACCTTCTAAAAAAAGTCAGAGAGTTAGAGATGAAGGATCGCTATCTCTGACTCGCCATCTTTATAAGTACCAGGCGATCCGGGAGCTCTCAGAAGAACAGGATTATCCAGTGGAACGGCTCTGTGGTTATCTTCATGTTTCGCGCTCTGCGTATTATCGGTGGTTAAAAAATCCGGAAAGCATAAGTGAGAAAAAGAATCGGGAGATCTCTGAGAAGATCAGAAAGATCCATGAAGAGCACCCTGATATGGGATACCGGAGGATCCGTGATGAACTGGACAGAAGATATGATACAGCTGTCAATGACAAGCGCGTCCTTCGCTTATGTCGTAAAAGCCGCATTCAATCTACTATAAAGTGGAAGCCAAAAAGTTGTACAAGAGCAGCGAATGATCCTGCACATATCGCCAGAAATCACCTGAACCGGGACTTTCATGCGGTTGCCCCAAATGAAAAATGGCTGACCGATGTAACAGAGTTTAAGTATTATAACGGCATCGAAGTTCATAAAGTATATCTGAGTGCCATTCTGGATTTGTATGACCGCCGGATCGTTGCCTTTCAGATCAGCAGCCATAATGATAATCAACTGGTGATGAATACCTTTGATGAAGCTGTTCGTCTGGAGCCGGATGCACATCCCCTGTTCCATTCTGATCGAGGTTTCCAATACACTAGCAAGCAGTTCAGTACAAGGCTGAAGAAACATCATATGAAGCAGAGCATGTCCAGGATAGCCCACTGTATTGACAACGGGCCGATGGAAGGTTTCTGGGGTATTCTTAAACGTGAAAAGTATTATGGAAGACGTTTCACATCACGGGAGGCACTTGTCGGGATGATTACAGAGTATATCCACTACTATAACGCTGATCGGATTCAGAGAAAGCTTCATCGGATGACCCCGATGGAATTTCATGCAGCATTTGCAGCTGCAGCATAAAGAATACCGTCAGTCGATTTTTGTGGTGACCCCAAAAAGTTAGACTTTTGCTCCAGCGAGAAATCGCTGGAGTTTTCTATGCAGCTGTCATGTAGTCTCTGTACTCGATCGGACTTCGGTACCCAAGGGATGCTTTGCTGCGCTTTTCGTTATAATAACGAATGTATCTGTCTATTGCTTCCTTCAGTTCGCTAAAGCTATTATAGATTTGTCCGTAATACATCTCCTGTTTCATTATTCCGAAAAAGTTTTCCATCGGAGAGTTATCATAGCAATTCCCCTTCCGGGACATACTCTGAAAGATTCGATGCTTCTTAAGTGTCTGTT
>JNKK01000009.1 GCA_000702845.1 Lachnospiraceae bacterium FE2018 | reverse complement strand
TCCAAGGCCAGCCGGAAGAAATAAATCAAGAAAAGTGCATCCGCAAAGAAGCTTTCGGGCGGGATGCGGATGCACTATAGCCAGAGTCCAAGGCCGGCTGGAAGAAACAAAACAAGAAAAGTGCATCCGCAAAGGTACTGACCAACGGAATGCGGATGCCCAAAATATAAAGAAGAAGTCCAGAGCCGGATTCCCACAAACAATCAGGGTCAACCACATTTATATTGTAATTGTAAGGTTGATTTAAGGTTTTTGTTTTATGATCCATTACAAGCTTAAATATTCGACGCAGGAGGATGCATAAATGAAAAGAAAACATATTGCGATTGTGCTGGGTATGGTACTTACTTTGTCTGCAGGAATAACAGCTTGCGGCAGTAACACAACTGGAACCGGAACTACATCAGTTCAATCAGTAAGTCAGAATACAAATGTGGATGAGACAGAATCTGCAAAAGAATCATCTTATGAAGAATCAGATACAAATGATAGTTCAGGTAAAACACAAGCTGATTATGCAGGGCAGACGATCTCGGGAGTTGTTCAGGAGACAACAGAAAATGAGATAACGCTGCAGTTGGATATGAATTCAGACGACGGAGAAATGTCAGATTCGACAGAAGTGCTGACAATCAGTGTGGATGAAGGCGCTGCCGTTACACGGGATCTGAATGGCGAGCCGCCAGCCAAACCTGACGGAGAAAACAGCGCCAGTCAGGTGCAGAACGGCCAGGCGCCGCAGGGCGGGCCGCCGGCAAAACCTGACGGAGAGAACAGCGGCGGTCAGACACAGAACGGTCAGGCGCCGCAGGGCGAGCCGCCAGCTAAACCTGAAGAAGAAGGTCAGAATGATCAGGCAGGACAAGATCTGAGCATCTCGGATATTTCTGTCGGGGATACGATTGAAGTAATGATTGACGAAGATGGAACGGTAACTTCCATAATCATCAGTGGCGGGGGTGCCAACGGTGCCGACAGCAGCATGCCGGGCGGCGGGTCTGGCGGAGGACCTGGCGGTGCACCCGGCAGTCAGGCTGCAGATATCAGTTACAGCGCAGTTAATTCCTATACGGAGGATACGGAAGTTTCAGGAGAGACAATCAAATCTACAGGAACGGATGAAGAGGCGGTTCTGACCGGCGAAGGAGCTTCAGTCAAGTTGAGCGACATGACAATTACGCGTGATTCTGACGACAGCTCAGGCGGAGACAATGCCAGTTTTTATGGAGTAGGCGCTGCAGTTCTGACAACAGATGGAACATCGACAGTTAAAGACAGTACAATTACGACGGATGCAAAAGGCGGCGCCGGGGTTTTCAGTTACGGTGAGAACAGTACTGTTTATGTTGCCGGCACGACAATTAACACAACGCAGGATACCTCCGGCGGTATTCATGCGGCAGGAGGCGGAACCCTGTATGCATATGATCTTGATGTTACAACGAATGGTGAGTCATCTGCCGCGATTCGAAGTGACCGGGGCGGCGGAACAATGGTTGTAGATGGCGGAAGTTACACTTCTAACGGAGCAGGATCCCCTGTAATCTATTCTACAGCTGATATTTCTGTTAATAATGCGGAACTGACAGCAAACGGATCAGAGGCGATTTGCATTGAAGGAAAAAATTCGATTCACCTGTTCAATTCAAATCTGACCGGAAATATGCCGGAAAATGAACAGAATGACTGTACCTGGAATGTGATTCTTTATCAGAGCATGTCCGGTGATTCTGTTGAAGGCAACAGTACATTCGAGATGCAGGGCGGAACCTTGACGGCAAAAAACGGAGGCATGTTTTACACGACGAATACGGAGTCGACCTTCATCTTAAACGACGTAGATATCCAGTATGCAGATGAGAATGATTTCTTTCTGAAATGTACAGGCAACAGCAATGCACGCGGCTGGGGCAGCAGCGGCGCAAATGGTGCAGACTGCAGTTTTACAGCCATTGATCAGGAAATGGAAGGCAATGTACTCTGGGATTCGATCAGTGAACTGGATTTCTATATGACAGGATCAAGCACGCTTACCGGAGCAATCCTTAAGGATGAAAGTAATGCCGGAAATGGCGGCGATGGATATGCGAATCTCAGCATCGGAGAAAATGCATCGTGGGTTGTGACAGAAGACAGCACACTGACAAGCCTGAACTGTGCAGGAACGATTCAAGATACAGAAGGAAAGACTGTTACAATTAAAGGATCAGACGGAACTGTCTATGTGGATGGAGAAAGCAGCATTACCATTACAGTAAATCATTATGCTGCATCTGAGAATACAGAAGGATCTGCCGAAACGACAGAGTGGAGCGATTATGCAGTAACCCTTCCTGAATAATAGAAGTAAATCAGATAAAAGGGACGACACATTAAATACTTAGTGTGTCGTCCTTTCCCGTTCTTTTTCAATGCCTATTCTTTTGGATAAAGCTGCCGTGCATTTACGTATTGGTGAACAGGCTCATGTGTCTGCGCTTCGCTTTGGTTGCCTGAATTCTGACGATGTGGTAAAATTCAACAAGATGGCGCAGTATCGCCGTATTGGAAAAAGAACAGGTTTTAATAAATGATCGCATATTTAAAGGGAACAATAGAAGAAATTGAACAGGATGCACTGCTGATCGACCGCGGCGGCATCGGCTTCCGGGTGTATGTTCCGGCCACGCTGCTGGACCGCGGCGTCCGGACCGGGGATCAGATCAAAATCTATACATACCTGAATGTAAAGGAAGATGCGCTGACTTTATATGGATTTTCCGGTCGGGATGAACTGGAGGTATTCAAGCTTCTGACGGGTGTCAGCGGGATCGGTCCGAAGGGAGCCATGGGAATCCTTTCGACACTTTCTGCAGATGATCTGAGATTTGCTGTTTTATCAGAGGACGCCGCTTTTATCGCGAAGGCGCCGGGTATCGGAAAGAAGACCGCGCAGAAAGTGATTCTGGAGTTGAAGGATAAGTTCAGTCTGGAAGATGCGGTTGAGAAAAAACTGGCGCATGGTGAGGCGGCAGCCGGGATAGCAGCTGTCTCTGACAGCAGCGTGATACAGCGCGCGCAGGGCGATGCGGTTGAGGCACTTGTTGCACTGGGATATTCGGGTACAGAAGCATTGCAGGCTGTCCGCAGAATTGACGTGACAGAAGAGATGGATTCGGAAGCAATCCTGAAGCAGGCGCTGAAGCTGTTGTTTTAAACGCAGTGGAACAGTCCCCCGTCTCAACAGGCGGCGGGTTTAATTAAAAGGAATCGGTCATGGCCAGAAAAATTATTCAGACGGATATTCAGGAAGAGGATCAGCGGATTGAGCGCAGCCTGCGTCCGCAGAGCTTCGATCAGTATATCGGTCAGACGAAGGCAAAGGAAAATTTAAAAGTATATATTGAAGCGGCCAGACAGCGCGGAGATGTGCTGGATCATGTACTGTTTTACGGCCCACCCGGACTTGGCAAGACCACGCTTGCCGGCATCATTGCAAATGAGATGCAGGTGCATCTGAAGGTGACCTCCGGACCTGCCATCGAAAAACCCGGAGAGCTTGCAGCGATTCTGAACAATCTGCAGGAAGGCGATGTTCTGTTTGTTGATGAGATACACAGGCTGAACCGGCAGGTGGAGGAAGTGCTGTATCCCGCGATGGAAGACTATGCAATCGATATTGTGATAGGAAAGGGTGCGGCCGCGCGGTCCATTCGTCTGGAACTTCCGAAATTCACACTGGTTGGCGCTACGACGCGGGCAGGATTGCTGACGGCGCCGCTGCGTGACAGGTTTGGCGTGATCCATCATCTGGAATTCTATAATAGAGAAGAACTGGTGGAAATTGTCAGGCGTTCTGCGGAAATACTCGATGTTGTAATTGACGATGAAGGTGCTGCGGAAATTGCGCGGAGATCACGCGGAACACCGCGGCTGGCAAACCGTCTTCTGAAGCGGGTGAGAGATTTCGCGCAGGTTCAGTTTGACGGGGAGATCACGCAGCAGATTGCCGCGAAAGCACTGGATCTGCTGGAGGTTGACAGTTTCGGCCTTGATATCACGGACCGGAACCTTCTGCTCACAGTGATTGAGAAATTCGGCGGAGGTCCTGTCGGCCTGAATACGCTGGCGGCAGCACTTGGAGAAGATACCGGGACAATTGAAGATGTATATGAGCCGTATCTGATCAAAAACGGCCTCCTGATGCGTACCCCGGGCGGCAGGGTTGCCACACAGAAAGCATATAATCATCTTGGGATAGAATTTCAGGAATAAGAACAGATCAGGAAAAAGATGCCGCTGTATGGATGCGGCAGATGAAACGCAGCGGAACAGCAAAGAGACAGAGAACGGTCAGAGAAACCGGTTCTGAAAACGCCGGAAAAGGAGAGAACATGGCAGAGAAAAATGCAGTCAAGGTTTTGATCGAGGGAAAAGCAGTGACGCTTGGCGGATACGAATCCCGCGAGTATCTCGAACAGGTCGCCTATTATATCAATCACAAAATCGCTGAGCTGCGGGATACCCCTGGATATATGAGGCAGAGTGCCGATATGAAATCAATTCTGCTGGCACTGAATATCGCAGATGATTACTGCAAGGCAAAAGAACGCGCGGATACGCTGGAACGAGATATGGAGTCAAAAGACGGTGAAGGGTACGAAGTAAAGCAGGATCTTGTCAGCGCGCGTGTCAGAATTCAGCAGCTGGAGCGGGAACTGGCAGCTTATAAGCAGATGCATGCGCCGGTCCAGATGGGTGTCGATGTCCGAACCGGTGAAATCGCGCCGGACTACAGGACACTGGAGCAGAATCCGAATGCTGTATACGGTACCGGTCAGAACACCTCTGCAAATGTTACGGTGCAGGATACTGCGGGAAATGCGCGTATGGAAACAGAAACCGGAACTGATTCACAACCGGATGAGGTTGAACACGCGCGTAATGATAAATATGCGAAGAGAAGTAAACGATATGTCAAAAATCACGGAAACTGACAGGCAGGAAAAAAATCAGACTGCAGGAAGCAGGCGGGAAAGAGATCATATCTTCCGGAAGAAAAGAATTCCGGAACTGCTGGCTCCGGCAGGTTCAATTGAGGCGATGCACGCGGCACTGAAGGCAGGCGCTGACGCAGTGTATATTGGCGGCAGCAGATTTGGTGCGCGCGCATACGCAGATAATCCGGATGATCCGACACTTCTGAACGCGATTGATGAGGTGCATGTGCTTGGGAAGCGGCTGTACCTGACGGTCAATACACTGTTCAAGAACCGTGAAATCGAGAGAGATCTGTATAACTGGCTGGAACCGTTTTACAGACAGGGGCTGGACGGCGTTATTGTGCAGGATCCGGGCGTCTTATATGTACTGCGGCATGTGTTTCCGGGTCTGGAACTGCATGCCAGTACGCAGATGGCGGTAACCGGACCGGCAGGTGCTCGTCTTTTGAAAGAGAACGGTGTCTGCCGAGTCGTTCCTGCGAGAGAATTGTCACTGCCGGAAATTCGCAGGATCTATGAGGAAACACATCTGGATATTGAGTGTTTTGTACACGGAGCGATGTGTTATTCTTACTCCGGCATGTGTCTGATGAGCAGCATGATCGGCGGAAGATCAGGCAACCGCGGGAGATGTGCCGGCGTATGCCGGCTTCCTTTCTTTCCGGCGGAAACCGGCAGCCGCGACAGACAGAAGGAAAACGTATATCCATTGAATATGCGGGATCTCTGTGCGCTTGAACTGATTCCGGATCTGATTGACGCAGGGTGCTGTTCCTTCAAAATTGAAGGCCGCATGAAACGGCCGGAATATACCGCAGGCGTGACATCTGTTTACCGGGAATACATCGACCGCTGGAAACAGGATCCCTCACAGTATGAAGTGGATCCTTCTGATCTGCAGCGGCTGGAGAATCTTTTCAACCGGGATGGTCTGTGCAGAGGATATTACAAGATGCACAACGGACCGGAGATGATTGCGTTGCAGAACCGCAAGCAGGAAAAGAAGGCTGCGAAGCGGCACAGCGCAGAAGCTGCTGAAGAATATGAGCGGATTGCAGAAGTACTGGCAAAGACACCGCTCAAAAAGGAATGTAACGCAGAACTGATTTTGCAGATGCATCATCCGGCAAAACTGATTTTACGTACAGAAATTGCAGGAACTCGGGGCGCAGCAAATCCCATGGGAGATGCAGGCGATCCGGATTGGAACAGAATGCCTCTGGTGAAAGCAGACGATCCGGAATCAAAAATAATTCTTACTGTCACTGTGGACGGTCCGGAGGCAGAACCGGCCGCAAAACAGCCCACTTCGCGTGAACGGATTGAGCAGCAGCTGCGGAAGACAGGAGACAGTTCGTTTGAAATCGGAACACTGAAGATTGAGATGCCGGAACAGGCTGTTTTTCTTCCGGTCAGCCGGCTGAACGCACTGCGCAGAGAAGCGCTCACTCTGCTGGAAGAAAAACTTCTGCAGCAGTATCGCAGAGAGAATCAGACGCATACGTGGGAAAAAGACACTGTTTCGACATATAATTTCGATACAATAACGCAGGCATCTGCTCCTGCGGATGATCTGAAAAAACAAGAACAGATAACCGGAGACGGGCGGATTCTCTGGATCCAGGCAGAACTGCCGGAAACGGCAGAACGGATTGTACAGATTACGAAGGAAGTCTTTAATACGGATCTTCCGGAACAGACAGATCATATCGGGTTTGATCTGCCGGTTGAGATATTTGATCCGGAAAAGATACAGACTTATCTGAAAGAAGATTTTCAGGTAAGGCTTTCACTCCCGTATATCATCAGGGGGAATGAAACAGACCGGCTGAAAAAAACAATCGGACAGGCTGCATCATCAGGTATCAGCGGATTTCTTGTCAGGAATCTGGAGGGGCTCGGCATCCTGAAAGATTTGCGAATGGAACAGTTTGCAGTTCTGGATGCAGGCCTTTTTACCTGGAATAACCGCGCGCTTATGTTTTATCGGAACAACGGTTTCTTCCGGAATACTGTTCCGCTGGAACTGAATCAGAAGGAGATCCGTCACCGGGATAACACCGGCGCAGAGCTGATTCTCTACGGACGCGCGCCGATGATGATATCTGCCCAGTGTGTGCGCAAGACGCTGGGACGCTGCTTCTTTCCGCACCGTACATGGGAGAATGAAAAACAGGTGGATCTCTTAAAAACGAAAACCGGGATCATGACGCTCACAGACCGGAAGCATGCTGTTTTTCCGGTTGTCAATTACTGTAACGCATGTTATAACGTAGTTTATAACAGTCTGCCGGCAAATCTGATCGGCAGCAGGAATGCATGTACCGAAGAAGCGAAGATAGCAGCTTTTCGCATTGATTTTACGACCGAGTCAGAAGCAGAAATCAGAGAAGTGCTGCAGGCCGCGCGCGATTGGCAGCTGGGCGGAACCCTGTCTTTTGCCACGACGGGCGGTCACTACAAAAGAGGCGTAGAATAATGACAGAAATCCTTGTACAGATTTCAAAATATGTATTACTGTTATTGATCGTGTTATTTACGATGAATGCTTTTCTTGTCATGCGCGCAAAAGATCCGGAAGTCAGAAAACGCCACACAAGTTCTGAGATTTCCCTGATTATCCTGTTTGATATCGCAGCGTTTCTCATTATGTATCTGAAGACACAGGAATTCCGGATGCTTGTAATACTGGCAGGTCTGATGATCTATATCGTTCTGATCCAGCTGTTGTACAGGCTGTTTTATAAAAAAGCTTCGGTTCCGCTGATGAACACCATGTGCATGCTGCTCTCAGTCGGATTTGTGATTCAGTCAAGGCTGGATCTGGATACAGCGTACAAGCAGCTCATTATCACAGCGGTTTCGTCACTTTTCTGCCTGATCATTCCGGCATTCATCCGAAGAGTGAAGGTGATGCGCAATCTGTCATGGTTTTATGCCATTCTGGGTATTCTTCTGCTCGGCGGTGTATTTGCGCTGGGCCGCGTGTACGGCGGAGCAAATCTGAATGTAGAAATCGGCGGCATCAGTTTTCAGTTCTCGGAATTTGTAAAAATCACATTTGTTTTCTTTATTGCTTCCATGCTGAAGGAGACCGCTACATTCCGGCAGGTCATCCGCGTTTCAGTGCTGGCGGCGATTCATGTCGGTATTCTGGTTATTTCGAGAGACCTGGGCGCAGCACTGATCTATTTTGTCGCCTATATCGTTATGGTATATGTTGCGACAAAAAATGTCGGATATGTTGCGCTGGGACTTGGCGGCATGGCCGCCGCGTCTGTTGTGGCGTACCGCCTGTTTGCACATATCCGTGTGCGCGTGCAGGTCTGGAAGGACCCGTTTCAGGATTACGAGGGAACCGGGTACCAGATTATTCAGGCCCTGTTTGGTGTATGTGCCGGCGGCTGGTTCGGAACCGGGTTGTTCAACGGAAATCCGGAAATGATTCCGCTGGCGAAGCAGGACTTTACCTATGCGGCGATTTGTGAAGAGTTTGGAATTCTGTTTGGAATCTTTCTGATCCTGATCTGTATGAGCATGTATCTGCAGATTGTTTCGATTTCGACAAAACTGTCCAACCGGTTCTACCGGCTTGTTTCCATCGGTCTGGGAACAGAGTATGCCTTTCAGGTATTTCTGACCATTGGAGGCACAACAAAGTTTATTCCAATGACCGGTATTACACTGCCGCTTGTGAGTTACGGCGGAAGTTCGATTATGTGTACGATTATCATGCTCTCTATCATTCAGGGACTCTATATGATGCGTGAGGATGAAGGAGAAGAAAAAGAACTCCTGCAGGAAATCATTCGCAGACAGAATGAGAAAGAGCGGGAGATCAACGAAAGAAAAGCTTACGGAAGACGAAGCAGAACGATGGCGGTCAGCCCGGATGCTTCCGGCAGCGCGAGACCCCGCCGCGGCAGAAGAGCTGCAGGCCGGGATAAAACGCCGGTGAATCAATACGCCGGGCGCGGAACTGCGCCGGTAAACCAGTACGTCGGTGGAGCAACTGCGCCGATAAACCAGTACGGCGGCGGAACAACTGCGCCGGTAAATCAATACGCCGGCGGAGCAACTGCGCCGGTCAGACAGGCAGGAACAGAGTCTGTTCCCGGAAGAAGTGTTAAGCGCAGAATTCCGGAGGATCTTCCGGAAGCGCTGCAGATGACACCAAACGAATTGGAAAAGGAGATGCCTGATTTTGAAGAGCTCTCAAGAAAAATCCAGGATGAAACAGAAAAAAGCCTCAACTACTGAATATCCGTCAGAGAAGCAGCAGAAAAAAGCATTGCGTCCTTACAGGATTGTCTCCTTTTTGTCCGTTTTCCTTTTTATCGGCCTGATTTGCTATATGATTTATTTTCAGACGCAGATGAGTGCTGAATTGTTGAACAGTCCCTATAATAAGCGGACAGAGGCACTCGCTGAAAAAATTGTCCGGGGAAGTATCCTTGCGTCAGACGGGACGACCGTTCTGGCAGAAACAAATCTGGACAGCGAAGGAAATGAGACAAGAAGCTATCCGTATGGATCTCTTTATGCACATACTGTGGGATATCTTGATTACGGCTCCAGCGGTCTTGAACAGTCCCAGAACAGCCGGCTGCTGACATCGCATGCAGATCTGCAGCAGCAGGTTGCTTCGGACCTGTTCGAAGAAAAAAAACCGGGCGACAATGTTGTTACAACACTGGATGCTTCGCTGCAGCAGACAGCGAAAGACGCGCTTGGTTCATATCATGGCGCAGTATTTGTCATGGATCAGACGACCGGGGATGTACTGGTGGATTACAGCAATCCGTCTTATGATCCGAACACGATCGTGGATGACTGGGAGTGGCTTACCAGTGAAGAGAATGAGTCAAGCGGCGTCTTTATGAACCGCGCGACACAGGGACTGTATCCGCCTGGTTCAACGTTTAAGGTTGTTACTGCGCTCGCATATCTGCGCAGTGTCGGATCCTTTGAGAATTTCCATTATACCTGTACCGGTGAATACGAGCAGAAAGGATTTACCATTCACTGCGCAAGCGGCGCAGCACACGGGGAAGAGGATTTTACCGATGCGATGGCAAATTCCTGTAACTGCGCATTTGCATACATGGCGACGGAACTGATTAAACGAGGTGATCTGATTCAGACGGCAAACGGATTAAAATTCAATCAGAGTTTTTCGCTGGACATTCCGTCAACAAAAAGCAGGTTTACCCTTGAAAAATCTTCTCCGGACCAGCTGACGATGCAGACCGGAATCGGACAGGGTAATACACTTGCCACACCGATGGAGATGTGCATGATTCTGGATGCTGTCGCAAACGGCGGAAAAATGATGCAGCCCAACTTCGTCAAACGAATCGAAAATGCCCAGGGAGCGGTTGTGCGGACGATCAGCGGGAAAATGGCCGGCAGTGTTATGTCGGAATCAGAAGCCGCGGCGATCGATGAAACCCTGCATGCGGTTGTCTCGAGCGGAACGGCGTCAGGATTGTCAGATCTCTCCTGTGATCCGGCCGGAAAGACCGGTACTGCGCAGTACGGAGATGTCAGCCAGGGAAGGGCACATTCCTGGTTTGCGGGATATTCAAATACCGGCAGTAATGATATAGTAGTTACAGTGCTTGTGGAAGATGGAGGAACCGATAATCAGTTCCCGGCATGGCAGGCTGCAAGAAGGATCTTTTCTGCATATTTTGATTAACAGTTTTTGGATCGGCAGTTTTTGGATCGACAGGTAATTGTTTATGAAGTGGTATGATCATCTTTATATCGGGACGAATGCAGCAGAACGGCTGGAAGAAATCCGCGAGGATGTGGAGCAGGATGAGTTTGTATTTCCGCAGCTGTATCTGATCACGCTTGCCTCCAACGGCATTGATCAGCTGGATCTGTTTGCCGCTAAAAGTCTGGCATACCAGAAGGCGGCAGTCAGACGCGCAGGAATGCTGGTCGGCGCCGCGATCGGCCGTGCAGAAGCGATGGAAGTTCTTCAGAAAATCGCATCAGATACTGTGCTGGCCACCGGCGGCTGTGATATGCGGTCGTATCTGCTGAAACGATACCATACAGATCTGACAGAACAGATATTAGAAGGAGGGATGTGATGATATGGCAATTCTAAGCACATTGCTCCATGTTCTTCTGATCATAGGCAAAGTGCTTCTTGTTATCGTGCTTATTATTCTTGCACTGATCGCGCTCCTTCTTCTCGCGCCGTTCTGTTACAATGCGCAGGTAAAGGCAGATCAGGAACATTTTCAGGCAGACGGCGGTGTGAGCTGGCTTCTGTTTGTCGCCCGGGTGCGGTTCCATCTGAGAGACCAGGAAAAACAGTTTGAAGTGTATCTCCTGGGGATTCCGGTCATGCGGCTGCTGCAGGCGCTGAAAAACAGAAAAAAGAAGGATAAGCTTGTAAAGACGGCAAAGAGTCAGGAACCTGAAACGTCAGGGACGGAGGAGATGCCTTCGGATCAGGATGCTGAAGGCTCTGAACGGAAGGAAAGCATGTCCGTGCAGCCGGAGAATGCCGGCGGACAAAATGAATGCGGTTCCGGACAGCAAAAAGAAGTTTCCGCACAAGAAATAAGAACAGATCTCCCGGACGCGGTGCAGAACCGGGAAGACGTTTCAGACAGGCGGGAAAAAGCAGTAAAACAAAAAAAGGAATCTGCACGCAGGCAAAAAGAAGAAGCCCGAAAACAGCGCGCCGCTCTGCGGGAACAGAAGAAAGCGGCCCGCGCGGAAAAGCTTGAAGCAAGAAAGAATGCGCACCGGCAGAAAAAATCCGGCAGTACTGCAGAAAAGCAGAGTATAACCGAAAAGATCCGCCCGATTCTGTCAAAAGTCAGATGGGGCATGCAGCTGATTCAGACAGAAATGTTCAAAGAAGCACTGTATGTAACAAAGACCTGCGGCTTCAGGGTAATGAAACACGTGATGCCGCGTAAGGTCAGGGGATACATCCGGTTTGGTCTGGATGATCCGGCTCGTACCGGACAGATCTGCGGGATCCTTGCGATGCTCTACCCGAGAATGCCGGAAAAGCTGGAAGTGATTCCGGATTTTCAGGAAGCCTGCTTCGAGGCAGATGTGGATATCAGAGGGCATGTATGTCTGATCTATTTCCTGATACAGGGTATTAAAATAATTTTAAACAGGAATGTACGCTTGCTGATTAAAGTTGTGCGGCAGAAGGTGCCGCTGGAAAAAGTAATTGCGGCTGAGAACAGAAGAAGATCAGGAGGAACGAAGAATGGCAAATAGTGATTTCAACACAACAGTAGATTCCCTTTTGAAGGGGCTGGACGGATTTCTTTCATCAAAAACGGTTGTCGGAGAGCCGATTAAGGTCGGCGATGATATCCTGCTTCCGCTGGCAGATGTCTCGTTCGGAATCGGTGCCGGCGCATTTGCGGGTGATAAGAAAGATAACGGAGCAGGCGGTCTTGGCGCCAAGATGACACCGGCCGCAGTGCTGAAAATCAGTAAGGATGGTTCCACACAGCTGATCAATCTGAAGAGTCAGGATGCAATCTCCAAGATTATCGATATGGCGCCGGGAATCGTAAATCGCTTCACAGGCGGAAAGACAGAGGTATCTGCTGACGATGTGATGGAGAGTTTTGAAGATCAGGAAGCCTGATATGGTGTATATTTTAATGCGCTGTGCCGGCAGCTGCGCGTCCTTCGGACGCTCACTGCAGACGTGAAAAGCCGCCCGGTTGACAACGGGCGGCTTTTTATGCATAATTAGTTTATAATATGGGTAACTGCACACATATAGCAGTCACCCGACAAAAATACAAAATAAGACTATCTGATTGCAGCATTAAGTTTGACGGAAACAATGAAAGGAGGTGAGCCTGTGGAACGCATTTATAAGCGGATCCTGAAAGGAATTGAAAAATGGCAGTCAAATAATATACGTAAGCGCGCGTCATCAGTGCTCGCCTTTATCGTAGTCTTTGTTATAGTGTATTCCCTGATCATTCCCGCGATCACGCTGGAACGAAGTGTTGCGGAAAAAATGCCGGGAACTGACGCCGGAAAGACATTTATTTATGATTGCAGACATGAGGTCCACAAACATACAGAAGAGTGTTTTGAAACCCGTCCGGTGTATGATGTGAACGGAAAAGAAACCGGAACGGAGAAAATCCTGATATGCGGGAAAGAAGACTGGGCTGTACATGTACACGACGAAAATTGTTATCAGACAGTAACCAAAACTGTTACAGAAGGAGGAGTCGAAAAGAGCGTAACAGAAAAGGTTCTGGTGTGCACACTCCCGGAAATCGAGGAACATAAACATACAAAGGAATGTTACGAGGAGCAGGAAGTTCTGACTTGCGGAAAGACGGAACAGGAAGCACATAAACACACGGACAACTGTTATCGTGAAACAAAATCTATAGCTTGTAAAACAGAAGAACATATACATTCAGATGAATGTTATTCAGATGTTGTCGTAAGCAGTGAAAAAGTACTGAAATGTGGTTATCAGGACGGGGAAGAGATTACTCCGGCTGTTTATTCCGATCCGGTTATAGACGAAGAGATTGGTGAAGTCTTACAGGAAAGAGAGTTGATTCAGGAAGCAGTTATTCACCGTCATAGCGACAGCTGCTATGAGCAGGTTGAGAAGACAGAACGTCAGCTGACCTGCGGAAAATCAGAACATGAGCATTCTGACAAATGCTTCAGCATGGCAAGGGAATTGATTTGCGGTAAAGAAGAAACTGCAGGTCACATACATAGCCAATCTTGCTATACGAAAGAAAAAGTTACAGCCTGCGGCAAACTTGAGCTGCACACACATACTATCGATTGCTACGAAAAAGGCCCCAAGGACGAAAGCCCGGAAAAAATGGGATGGGTTAAATATGAGACCGATGCGGAAGGAAACAAAATCCTTATCGGCGATCCAAAACATTTGATCTGCGGAAAGAAAGAGCTGCTGGCTCATCAGCATGATGCGGGATGCTATCGTGTGGAAGAAACAGCAAATGACGGAACCGGAAAATCTAACTTGCATCAGCTGAATGATAACGAAACGCCGAAATCAGATCCGTCTGCAGATGCTGAACATGCGGATGTGAATGAATCTGACGTGAAGAGCGACATTACTACAGATGTCATTATCGAGAAAACCGTTGCGGTTTCTGGTGCATCCTATGATCTTCATGTCTCATATGGTGCCGGCGGCAATATCCCTGATGATGCAAAATTCGTCGCGAAGGCCATTACAGAAGAGGATACGGATTACGATACATACTGCAAAAAGGCAGCGAAAGCAGTTGAAGAAAAACTGGATAATGAGACACACGTGACGCAGGATCTCCTGGGTCTGTTCGACTTGACTATTTACGATGCAGAAGAGAATCCGGTTCAGCCACAAGAGACGATCAATGTAACTGTCGACTTTGGAAGTGATATTGATGAGAGTAACAAAGAAGTTTACGCAGTCCATTTTCAGGGAGATGGTAACGCAAAAAAAGTACCGGCAGATGATGCAAAAACGGAAGTCATCGATACGGATTATACTGGGGAAGCGGCAGAGAGCGTAAGTTTTGCGGCTGAAAGTCTGCCTGTGTATGCGTTAGTGGGAACGACCATTGAAAAGACTGTGCTGGCGAGCGACGGAAATAATTATAGAATTACTGCGACATATGGGCCTGAGACAGGGATTCCGGAAAACGCAGAGCTGTTTGTAGAGGAGATCACTGAAGTCTCCTCTGATTATGATGCATATGTGACAAGCACAGAGAATGCATTGGGCATGCCGAATGGCACAACCGGATATATCAGGCTGTTTGATATTAAGATCGTAGATAGGGACGATCTTAGTGTGAAGTATCAGCCGGCGGAAGGGACAATAGTAGAAATCAGGATCGAACTGGCAGACAACAGTACTGAAGAGCTTAGTGTGGTTCACTTTGTGGATGAGGATGACAAAGGATCTGTTGTGGCTTCGGAAGTTGCCGGGCAAGTAGTCAGTTTTGATGCTACTGGTTTTTCTGTATATGCTGTTGTCGGAGACGGGGAAAAAGAAGACGAGTCCCGTGTAACTGTAAATTTCTATGGGAAAAATACGGGTAGTCCGATTGCAACAGTGTTTGTAAAAAATGGTGATACAGCTGAAGAACTTACAGATATTGTTTTCGATCCCGGATGTGGTGTGCTGGCTAATAAAGAACTGTTTGACGGTTGGGTTATAAGTACGGTTAATACGACAGATGGCTCAGCATATACTATTGATACAGAAGGAAAGACGATCGAGGATGTCAGAGCATACTTGGAGCAGATGGAGATTCATGAAGGCGACGTCTTAAATATATACGCAAAAATTGTCAAAACAATTACCATCTCTTATATCGGTGAGACACCGGATATCATATTAGGGAATAGCATTGTAAAAGTTCTTGGCAATAACTCGGCAGAATATGAAATCAGTATGAATTATACACCCGAAACAGCCGAGCAGGCATTTATGGGCTGGAATGTTACGGCTGGGGCTTCTAATATTCAGTCTGCCACACATGAAGGGGAAACCGTAGAAGCTCCGTATCCAAACGGTACACAAATCACAGTCAATGGAGATGTAACGTTGTCTGTGAACGCTCCTTATGGGCACTGGCTGGTATTCGATGAGAATGGCAAAGGGGCTACATACAATGCGCCGCAGTTCATAGAGAGTGGGGAGCAGACGCAGGAGCCTTCCGGAGAGATGACGCGCCTTGGCTATACCTTTGGCGGCTGGTATACAGATAAGGATTGTACGCCCGGGAATGAGTTTACTTTTGGGGGTGAACTGACGGATAATACAACTATATATGCAAAGTGGACAGAAGCGGGAACTGCTAACTATACCGTCATCGTGTGGAAGGAAAGGATGACGGATACTTATGCAGAGAACGGCGGCACCGGTGAAGGCAAAGAAAAGAACTATGACTTTGGCGAGTCTTTTACTCTAACAGGAACGGTCGGATCCATCGCCAATGCGGTAAGTAACGGAAGCAGTTCGGTCGTGGATGGAGATTCTGCCGGAACGCGTTATTATAATGCCAGAATCCGTGGTACCAGAAGCGGTGGGGGGAATGTAGATCAGACGGTTTCCTATACCGGCTATCACTGCGCAGGTTATGATACCAACGTGGAAATCACGCCGGAAGGAAATACTGTGGTCAATGTCTATTATGATCGCAATACAGTAACATATACTTTCTATACGTATGGGGAGATTTCGACTACCGGCGCATGGTGGTTGTGTAAGGAAAACGGAGAACAAATCATACAAAGTGGCCGAAATGCTACAAGCAGTACAGGAATCGCTACGCGCAACGGAAATCAGTACTCTCAATACACAGGATCTGTTGCGTATAATGATGGAAGAACCTATTATTATTCCACAACAGGTACCTGTGGCGGAACAAGCATGCGTGAAGCACACTGGGAATATGTTACCAGCGCAGGGTCTCAGTGGAATGTGTATAAAGAAGAGATCGGTCTTTATGGAGAGTCATTGAACTGGCCGACTGATACGGGCATCTGGTGGTATGAAAATCATAATAATACCAGTGGAACCGGAACCAGAATGACTTACAAAGATGCATTCCTGCCACTTGATAATGACATGACAGTTGAGTATTGGGGCAACACGGCATCGGCATCTGGAACCATCCATTTCTGGACGCAGAATGTAGAAGGAGGAGATTCTTATACCGATCAGGTGCAGGTCGCTACCGGGAATGCTAATTTCAGCATTAATGATAAGTTTACAGGATTTTATGCATACCAATATCGTACAGATAACGGGGCGTGGAGACAAGTAGGTGATTTGGATTCAAGTACCGGGATTTATGGATCTCCGGTTTCTTATAACAGTCGTCTGGATATTAGATACAATCGTATAAAGTCGTCTATTACGTTTCTTGACGGATCATATTTTGACGGTAATGGAAACCGAATTGAGGAAGATCCGCAGGCAGAGGCATTCTATACTTCACCGGACTATTATTATGAAGCGGACGTGCGTTCTTATAACAAGGACGGCAGTGATTATTATACACCGCCTGAAAAAGCAGGATACACATTTGCCGGATGGTACGCGGATGATGCTTGTACGGTGCAGTATGATTTCAAAACAATGCCTGCCAGCGGTATAACTGTATATGCTAAATGGGTGCAGCACGAGTACAGGGTATTCCTGCATCCTAATGTTCCGGAATCTGATACAACTCTCGACTGGGGGTCAGATGATCAAGAGATGAACTTTCGTGTATCCACTGGGGGTACCGTTAGCACACCTACAGGAACGAGGAGCGGATATAAACTTATCGGGTGGTATCTTGATGAAGCCTGCACACAAGTGTTTGACGCAGAGCACTATCGTCTCAATGATACATCTGTCACGACTCCGTATGACCAATCCGTGGACATGACGGATGAGATGAACAAATACGGAAATATTGTAGGTGAAGGTACAAACTCAGATGCACAAAATGGCCGATTCTGGATCACCAAGAAGCTCGACTTGTATGCGAAATGGAGAGCTGAGCTCATTGGCGCAGAGGGCATTGGCGTGAAATACGATGCAAATGGCGGATCAAATGCGCCGAAAGATACGAATCTGTACCTTGATAATTCTGACACAGTTGCGCAAGGAGCGACGACCCCGCCGGACGATACACAACAGTTCCTTCATTGGGTGCTGCAGACCTGGGATGAGGATGCCGGAAAATATGTAGATGTTGAAGGGGGGCACAATATAATATATCCCGGTGAATCATTCACAGTTCTTAAATCAAATGCATATGTTGAGGAACTGGAGGGCAGTACGGAAGATGCGCCAAAGTATCGGTATACAGTTCAGCTGCGCGCTGAATATGGTCCGAAGGATGAACCGACGCCAACTCATATCTGGTGGTTCCCGAATAATGTGGAAGAAGAATGGCATGATGCGATTGAAGCAGACAATTCCCTTCAGATAAATGAATCTGTAATAATTCCTGATCCGCCAACACGGGATGGCTATGAGTTTCTGGGGTGGGCACGAATTTTAGAAGACATATCGGAGAGCAGGCCAGGCGTTGGTGATGCAATGCCTACGGGAAAAGTGCTTGATGATTTGACAGATACGGATCTATTCTTGACTTATCATAATGCTGAAGGAGAAGGTGACGGATATTATACTGCTATTATCGATGGGGATCCAGAAACGGTGACCAAGGTTGCTGCAGATGAAAGAATTCCTTATCATGACCTCTATGCGGTATGGAAAAAGAAAACCTACAAAGTGACGGTGGAGAAAAACGTATCTGGTCTGGATGATGACATTAATATTCCATTTGTTTTCAAACCTCAGTTTGAAGGACTGCCCTCAGAGTCTGCTTATTCTGATTATAATTCAGAATTTAAGCTTGTCGGCAATCTGCAGGGGGCAGACATTGAAGAAGCCGGAGTTACAGTACACTATAATCATGTGAAAGAATATCTGGAAGTACCGTATGACACTGTGTTTAGTATAACAGAAACACCACATTCGGAATTTGATGTATATGAAGCTTATGATATTATAAATGCAGATAACGAAGGTGAGAATAAATCTGTAATTCGTGCAGATAACGGCGTTGAGATAACAGTAAAGGGAGATATTGCTGTTAGAATAAATAATACCAGAAAGAGTCAGCCGGTTCGCGTTTTAAAAACGGAACTTGATGGTGAAACACCTCTGGGTGGTGCGGTATTTACCATTACAATCGATGGAACTAACTATACGTTTACTTCTGATGAGGATGGGTATCTTAAAAATGAAACTATTACTGATGGAATGATTAATGTTCCATTTGGCAGCTACACGTTAACAGAATCGACACCGCCTGACGGATATATAGCCATTGAATCAGGCGTTGTATTCAGTGTGGATAGCGCAGGTATTCATGCTGCACCATATCAAGTGAAGGAACCGTCAGAAGATGAAGACTACTATACAATCATTATTCCAAACAATCCTGGGGTAGTACTGCCGTCTACCGGTGGTTGTGGGGTTAGGTGGATTTATCTGCTTGGATTGTGTATGATTATGGTAGGAACTTTGTCTTTGGTTGTAAGAAAACGGCTAAAGGATTGATGACGTATGTTATATCGAAACAATAGGAGTGCCTTATATGTATCTTTATTTTTTCCTTACTGCTGTCGTCATTGCGGTATTTATAATGACGATGGTTGCGAATAAACATTTGCATATTGAAAAATGGAAGCTCCTTGTGTTTTCGGTTGCGGCGGTGTTAATAGGGGTTTTCTGTGCAAAGTTAATGAGATTGATAGAGGAAGGAACTTGGATCGGATTTTCTTTTTATGGAGCAGTCTTTTTTGAGCCTTTACTAATGGTAATTATAGGTTTGCTTATAAAAATGAAGCCATCAGATGTTCTAGATCTGGGCGCTTTGACGGGATGTGTTACCCTTATCGTTCTGAAAATTCAGTGCAAAATAACAGGCTGTTGCTTCGGGAAGATTCTTCGCCATCTTGACAATGGAAGGCCGGTACGTTTTCCCAGCCAGATTGTTGAAATGGTTTGCGGAGTCATTTTATTGGTTGTAATGATGATCATAATCCGCTCAGGTAAACAGAAAGGCTATGTTTACGCATGGTTCATGCTGCTATACGGTGGATCTCGGTTTTTTCTCAACATGTTACGAGAAACGACACCGTTTGTATTGGGGATGTCAGCCGGATGCTTCTGGTCACTGATAGCAGTAATTGTTGGCGGAAGTTTTCTGTTATATAGAAAATGCAAAGAGAAGTTTACGGTATCAGGCGAAAAGTAGCCGCAAACTGGCGGCGCAGGAACACAAAGATGTAAAAAAAAGAACGACCGTGACGATTAACGTCACGGTCGTTTTCTGTAAGATTTAGATTTGCGAAACACGATTATGCGCGCTCTACACGGCCACTCTTCAGGCAAGAAGTGCAGACATACATCTTTTTCGCGCCGCCTTCAGTCTTGACACGTACAGACTTAATGTTCGGCTTCCAGATTCTGTTTGATCTTCTATGAGAATGGCTGACATTTGCGCCGAAATGTACGCTCTTGCCGCAGACATTACATTTTGCCATGGTTAACACCTCCCCGGGCTGGAATTCGAATTCAATCGCGATGCTTTGTTCGCAACAGTGATATTCTATCAGAAGAAGCATTTGTTTGCAAGCAAAATGTTTGAAATTCAAAATTATATTTCTTTTCCGGTCAGAATAGTCTATAATGAATAATAATTTGGCTAAGAGGAGGAGTTCACGATGAAGGGCAGAATGGATACAGATCTGGGCGAAGTCATCATTAACCCGGATGTGATAGCAACATACGCCGGCGGCGTAGCTGTCGAGTGTTTTGGAATCGTCGGTATGGCAGGCCTGAATCTGAAAGATGGCGTGATCAAAGTATTGCGTCGTGATTTTCTGCGGCGCGGAATCAATGTTACCATTAACCAGAACAGGATTTCACTTGACTTTCATGTAATTATGGCATATGGTGTCAGCATTCAGGCTGTTGTGGAAAATCTGATCAGCAACGTCAGATATAAAATGGAAGAGTTCACCGGTATGGAACTCGAGCGGATCCGCGTATATGTTGAAGGTGTACGCGTGATCGACTGAGCCGGAAGGAGGAACTGCAGTTTTGTCTTACGAAACAATTAATGCAGAAAAGATCTCCCGCATGTTCTGTGCGGGGGCTGCAAATCTTGAAGCAGAAAAAGAACTGATTAATGAATTAAATGTCTTCCCGGTGCCGGACGGAGATACCGGATCGAACATGACGATGACCATTATGGCGGCAGTAGATGCGGTCCATGCAGTACCATCCGAAGACATGAAAGAAATAGCGAAAGCAATTTCGGGCGGATCCCTGCGCGGGGCGCGCGGTAATTCAGGCGTTATTCTCTCACAGCTGTGCCGTGGTTTCACGAAAGTGATTCGTGACTATAAAGAAGTTGATTCGACACTGGTGGCGGAGGCAGCGGAGAAAGCGGTTGAAACTGCATATAAAGCGGTTATGAAGCCAAAAGAGGGAACAATTCTGACAGTTGCCCGCGGAATATCCGAGCGCGCTTCGGAACTTGCGAAAGAACCGGATATGACAGTTGAGAAAATGATCCGGGGCGCACTGGATCATGGTCAGGTTGTTCTGGATCAGACCCCTGAGATGCTTCCTGTTCTGAAGGAAGCCGGCGTGGTGGATTCCGGCGGAAAAGGACTTCTGACGATTCTTGAGGGAGCATACGCTGAACTGATCGGAGAATTTGATCCGAAGATCCTCGCAGGGCAGATGCGCCCGGCCAAAAAGGTGTCCGCAGTTCTTGCAGATGATTCGGATGCGGACATCAAGTTCGGTTACTGCACGGAATTCATAATCAACCGGCGGGAGGCACTTCCGCAGCCGGAAGTGGCAGTGTTTAAGGAGTTTCTTATGGGACTCGGCGATTCGCTGGTACTTGTGGCAGATGAAGATATTGTGAAAGTTCATGTGCATACGAACGATCCGGGTGCTGCAATCTCCAAAGCCCTTACCTATGGTGCGCTCACGAATATGAAGATAGATAATATGCGTGTGGAGCATCATGAGAAGGTCATCAAAAACGCGGAGCGCATGGCGAAAGAACAGAGGGAAGCAGAGGCAGCTCCGGTTGAATTGAATGACAACGGATTTATCGCTGTGTGTGCAGGAGAAGGATTCCATTCAATCTTTAAGGAACTGAATGTGGATTATGTGATTTCCGGCGGACAGACAATGAATCCGAGTACGGACGATTTTCTGAACGCAATCGCGCAGGTTCCGGCCAGAAACATTTTTGTTTTCCCGAACAACAGCAATATAATTTTAGCAGCCAACCAGGCACGGGATCTGACAGAAGATAAGAATATCATCGTAATTCCGACCAAGACGGTTCCGCAGGCAATTACGGCCATGATTAATTTTGTGCCGGGCGGTACGCCGGAGGAAAACGCGGATGTGATGTGTGAGATGATCAAGACGGTTAAAACATCTCAGATCACATATTCAATCCGGGATACGTCAATTGATAATATTGAGATCCATAAAGACGATATTATGGCTGTCGGCGACACAGGCATCATCTGTGCGGGAAGTTCCATCCCGGAGGTTGCAGAGCAGGCAGTTGCTGAGATGGCAACTGAGGATACAGAACTGATCAGCATTTACTACGGGGAAGATATGACAGAGGAGGATGCGGAGGCACTTTCCGAACGTCTTTCAGAGATCTATCCCGACTGCGATATAGAAGTGAATGCCGGCGGACAGCCTGTATACTATTGTATCATTGCGGTTGAGTAAATTTGTGAGCTGCCATCTGATTTATCTTTATGTATGAATCAGATGGCAGTTTTTTGTATGGAGAGAGAAAATGAAACTGCGTGAGATAAAGGGGATCGGAGAAAAGACAGAGCAGCTTTTCCAGAAACTGGGCGTTTTTTCGGCGGATGATCTCGTACATTATTATCCGCGTGATTATGAGATATATGACCGGCCGGTTCCGTTTGGAAGTGTGGTGCCCGGGCAGAAAAACACCATCGCTGTCATTATAGAAAAAGCACCTTCAGTCAGGCGGTTTGGAGGTAATTCCATTACAATGCTTCAGGTGAAAGATGAGACTGGAGCGCTGCAGCTGAACTGGTTCCACATGCCGTATTTGCGCACACAGCTGAAGCCGGGTATGAGAAAAGTGTTTCGCGGCCTTGTGATTGAGAAGCAGGGGCGTCTGATTATGGAACATCCGCAGATTTTTGAGATGGATGTTTACACGGCAATGGAAGGTCAGATGCTTCCGGTCTATGCGCTGACGGCAGGGCTTTCCAATCAGATGCTTCGGAAGACAGTTCAGACATGTCTGCAGCTGCGCATTCCGGAGAAGGATTATATGCCGGAACAGATCCGGACACACTTCTGTCTCCGGGAACTGAATGATGCAATTGCAGAGATTCATTTTCCGGCATCACGGGAAGGATTGTTTTCTGCAAGACACAGACTGATATTTGATGAGTTTTTTCTGTTTCTGCTCGGGGTTTCTCTTCTGAAAAAAAATCTGAATACACAGACAGATCATTTCAGGATGCACCACGCGGATTGTACAGATCGTGTGATTGCTTCTCTGCCGTATGAGCTGACAGACGGTCAGAAAGCAGTCTGGCATGAAATTGAACAGGACCTGACCGGTGGCACTGTCATGAACAGACTGGTACAGGGTGATGTAGGCAGCGGCAAGACAATTCTGGCATTTCTCGCAATGCTGCTCGCTATGGAGAACGGGCTGCAGAGTGCGCTGATGGTTCCGACAGAGGTTCTGGCACAGCAGCATTACGGCGCTTTGCAGAAGCTCCTTCTGGAAAACGGGTTTGATCCGGAGCAGGCTGTCCTTCTGACAGGCAGTTGTACAGCGGCAGAAAAACGCAGGATATATGAGCGCATTGCGGCAGGAGATGCAGCGCTGATTATCGGTACCCATGCTTTGTTTCAGGAAAAGGTTTCCTATGAAAATCTGGCGCTCGTCATTACGGATGAACAGCATCGCTTCGGGGTTCGCCAGCGCGGCATGCTCAGCGAAAAAGGAACAGAATCCGCGCCGGAAATATCTGAGGTTTCACCGCATGTCCTGGTTATGAGCGCAACGCCGATTCCGCGGACGCTGGCGATGATTCTGTACGGAGATCTCGATATCTCCGCATTGCATGAGCTGCCGGCAAGACGCGCAAAGATCAAAAACGCGGTTGTAGATGTTTCTTACCGACCGGCGGCCTATCAGTTTTTCCGGAAGCAGATAGCCGCGGGACATCAGGTATATGTAATCTGTCCGATGGTAGAGCCGAATGAAGAAATACAGGCGGAAAATGTTACGGAATATGCTGTCAGGCTGCAGAAGGAGATGGGAAATCAGATCAGGGTACAGGCACTGCACGGGCAGATGAAACCGGCTGTAAAAAATGAGATTATGCAGGCGTTTGCTTCCAATCAGATTCAGATCCTTGTGTCTACAACAGTTATTGAAGTCGGAATCAATGTCCCCAATGCAACGGTGATGATGATTGAAAATGCGGAACGGTTCGGGCTGGCACAGCTGCATCAGCTGCGCGGAAGAGTAGGCCGCGGGGAAGAGCAGTCTTACTGTATCTTTGTTCAGGGGAGCCGGGGACCGGTTTCGGAACGATTGAAAATTCTCCAGGAATCCAATGACGGTTTTCATATTGCAGAGGAGGATCTTAAGCTGCGAGGGCCGGGCGACCTGTTTGGCGTGCGTCAGAGTGGTCTTGCGTTTCTGAATCTTGCGGATATTTATCGCGATCAATCTGTTTTACAGGAGGCATATCAGGCAGTGCGAACAACACTGGAAGAGGATCCGCAGCTGGAAAAAGATGAAAATCTGCCATTACAGATGCGTATGTACGCCTATATCCGGCAACAAAATGACGACATTTTTCTCTGAATACTCCTGCAATTGTGCAAGATTACAAAAATTCAACTGGAACTTGCAAACGAATCAGGAAAAAGGTATGATAGACAAGGTTTGTTATTTTAATGTACAGTTTTTACATTATGCTCAGGAGGAAGTAAAAAATGGCAGAAGTAAAGAAAACTGTTTCCACAGCGAAGACTGAAACCAATACACCTGCGAGTGCTGTGAAAACGACCGCAACAAAAGCAGTTGCTGATACAAAAGCGACAGAGACAAAAAAAGCAGAGCCGGTAAAAGAAGCTGTCAAGAAGACTGCAGAAAAAGTAACGGCTGCAGTTGAGAAAGCAGAAGAGAAGACAACGACAGCTGCAAAGAAGACAGTTGCAAAAGCAACCGCAACTGCTAAGAAGGCAGCAAAGGCTCCGGCGAAAAAGGCTGCAGCGAAGAAGACGGCGAAGAAGGCCGCAGCTGTTGAATCCGCAGTATACATCCAGTATAACGACAAGAGCGTTTCTTCGGAAGGTCTTGTTACCCGCGTAAAAGAAATCTGGAAAGAGAAAAAGAACAAAGCTGCTGATCTGAAAGATATCAAGGTTTACGTGAATGTTGCTGAGTCCAAGGCATACTATGTTGTAAACGAGAACATTTTCGGCGCATTTGATATTTAATCAAAAGTACAGAACTGCTGCTGCGATTGAAAGCACAAAAGACTGCCGGATCGATTAACAGATCCGGCAGTCTTTTGTGCGAAAAATGAAAGTGTGCATGAATTTGTAAAAAGAGCATAAAAAAACATGTTGTAATTGAAAAAATACTGTCAATTTGCTATAATGCTCTTGGAATATGTAATTATGAGAGGAGCAGGTGAATGAACATCGGTATTATAGCGCACAACAGTAAAAAAAGCCTGATCGAAGATTTTTGTATCGCCTATAAAGGGATTTTACAGAAGCATGAACTGTATGCGACCGGTACAACCGGCAGACGTATCGAGGATGTCACAAACCTCAGAGTGCATAAATTTCTTGCCGGGACACTTGGCGGAGACAAACAGTTTACGGAAATGATCGCCCGTAATGATATGGATATGGTCATTTTTTTCTATAATCCCGAGATGATCGCAGAAGGGGAGCCGAAAGTTGACAGGATTGTACGATGCTGCGACCAGTATACGATTCCTGTAGCTACCAATATTGCGACTGCGGAATGTCTGATTATGGCGCTGGACCGCGGAGATCTTGACTGGCGGGAAAGTTCAAGGGAAAGTACCTTATGAGAGTCATTGCAGGAAAATGCAGATCGATGCCGCTTCAGACACCGGCAGGGAAAGATACGAGGCCGACAACAGACCGGATCAAGGAAACGCTTTTTAATATCCTGATGCCGGAAATACCGGGCAGCAGATTTCTCGATTTGTTCGCAGGAAGCGGAGGAATCGGAATCGAAGCACTGAGCCGCGGCGCTGTGTACTGCTGTTTTGTCGATAGCAGCCGGAATGCCGCAGGTGTGATCCGCAAAAATCTTGCATTTACAAAACTTGCAGAGCATGCGGATGTACTGCAGATGGATGCTGTTTCGGCTGTTTCTGTATGTGAGGGGAAAGATCCGTTTGATCTGGTCTTTCTGGATCCGCCTTACGGACAGGGCCTTGAGCTGGAGGTTCTGCGAAGGCTGGCGTTTTCTACATGTATTCATCAGGACACACTTCTTGTTCTTGAGACATCGCTTCATTATGACATTGCTTCTGTACAGGAAGCCGGCTTTACTGTTTACAGAGAAAAACACTACAAGACAAATCAGCATCTGTTTTTAAAGCGGTCTGCACAGAAAATGTAAAACGGCTGTTTTATAAATGTCTACTATTATTTTATATTTCTGAAACGAAGGAGAAACAGACATGCGGCATGTTGCTGTCTATCCCGGAACTTTTGATCCGGTTACTTACGGACACCTTGATATCATCAAAAGAGCGGCACAATTATTCGATCATGTGGTGATCGGTGTTTTAAATAATTCTGCGAAATCTCCGTTGTTTTCTGTAGATGAACGTGTTAAGATACTAGAGGAAACAACGAGAGATATTGAGAATGTTACCGTCGATTATTTCAGCGGGCTGTCTGTTGATTTTGCACGGAAATGGGATGCCGGCGTTATTGTCAGAGGTCTTCGCCTGATTACAGATTTTGAGTTCGAACTGCAGATGGCGCAGACGAACAGAAAACTCGCCCCTGAGGTCGACACGACGTTCCTTTATACTTCGCTTCAGTACTCTTATCTGAGTTCAACAACCGTTCGCGAGGTGGCTGAATTCGGAGGAAATATCAAGGAGTTTGTTCCGCCTTACGTAGAGGAGCAGATCCGTCGGAAGCTTGGATAAATCGATAAGGAGAATCAGAAGAATGAGCAGCAGCAGAATAGAACAGATCATTGAAGAAATTGAAGAATACGTAGAAAGCTGTCGTTATCAGCCGCTTTCCACGACAAAAATAATTGTCAATAAAGAGGAACTGGAAGAGCTTCTGCGCGAGCTTCGTCTGAAAACACCTGATGAAATAAAGCGCTATCAGAAGATCATTGGCAATAAAGATGCGATTCTTGCTGATGCGCAGGAGAAGGCGGATCAGATTATCCGCGCGGCTCAGGAGCAGGCACAGAACATGATTTCCGAAACAGAGATTATGAAGCAGGCATATGGTCAAGCCAATGCTACCATCAGTGCCGCTAACGAAGAGGCGCAGGGAATTGTTGATAATGCCGATCAGGATGCGGCAAACATCCGTATGAGCGCAATCTCTTATACGGACGAGCTGCTCAGCAATCTGTCTGCGATCATGACAAATACGCTTGAAGAGGCAGCCACTACCTTTAATGAATTCTCTGCAGTACTCAGTGATTACCGTGATGTTGTCAATGAGAATAAGCAGCAGCTGGCACCGATGGAACAGCAGGTAGCTGCATCTGCAAATTTTGATGTACAGGATGAGCCGGTGTACGAAGATGCGCCGGATGAAGGGGTTTCTGAAGAAGAGGGCTACGAGGAATCGTGATCAGTAAGCTGTTATGGAGCGCATCCGCTGTATGCGGGTGCGCTTTTTCAATGTATGGGACAGGGTGCGTGTTATGAGAGGACAAAAAGGAGAATACGGATACATCCGGCGTCAGAAACGCGTTCGTCTGATCAAAACGATTTTGTTTTTTGCACTTGCGTTCGCAGTGTTTTTTGTCGGTGTATATCTGAATCACGGTGATAAGCGGAACATTTATACGGTGATTGCCATGGTAGGTGTGATTCCATCCGCTATGGCGGCAGTCAGCGCGATTATGATCTGGCTGCGTCCGTCAATGGATGCACAGCTCTATCAGGAGATCAGCGCTGCTTCGGGGAATCTGCAGATGCTTTATGAGCTTTTCCTGACAACGCGGGAAAAAAACCTGTATCTTGATGCTGTTATGATCAATTCGGATCAGGTACTGGCATATACGCACGAGAACACATCCGCATCAGAACTGCATTTTTTCGAAGAACATATTACAAAAACACTGCGGGCATCCGGCAATAAACGAAATGTCAAGATTTTTGACAGCAGTAATAAAAAACAGTTTTTGTCCCGGATTGAAATTCTGAACAGCAGGAATCTTCCGGAATCCGAAACCGATTATCTGGTGCGGACCGCTTTGCTTGCAATTGCTCTGTGAGAAACGCGAAGCACATCTGAAAGAGCAGAAGAATGAGAGAACTGATTATTTCAGGGCAGGAGGCAGGGCAGCGGCTGGATAAATTTCTGCAGCGGTATCTGCCGGAGGCAGGAACGGGATTCCTGTATAAAATGCTCCGCAAAAAGAATATTGTATTAAATGACGCCAGAGCAACCGGGAAAGAGCTCTTGGCGCCTTCTGATATTGTGAAGATTTATTTTGCCGAGGATACACTGCGGAAATTCATGGGAGAAACAGCCGGGAAACAGTCAGATCCGCTTGTGATTATGCCGGAAGAATGGATCGCCTATGAAGATGAAGATCTGATTGCGGTCAATAAACCGGCCGGACTGCTCTCGCAGCAGAGCCGGCCGGAAGATCTTTCGCTTGTTGCATATCTTCGCGCATATCTGAAGGATGTAGACCCTCATTTATATAAAGTCGGTCCTGCAAACCGGCTGGACCGGAATACCAGCGGCCTTGTCCTGGCGGCAAAACATGTGGCCGCTGCACAGGCTCTTTCAGAGTGGATCCGGACAAGGGCGGTCAGGAAATATTACCTGGCACTTGTATCCGGAATAATCCCGGAACCGGTTCTGCTGGATGGCTGGCTGAAGCGGGACAGAAAGACAAATAAATCTTTGATCATTACGGAAACGAATGATGCCGGAAAGGAGCAGCTCATGAATCCCGACCGGCAGAAGCCGGCAGATCTGCAGCCGGTGAAGACAAGGATCATACCGCTTATTCATATGAATGAAGGAATATCGGCAACACTGCTTCTTGTGGAGCTGATTACGGGAAGAACCCATCAGATCCGCGCGCATCTGGCATCAATCGGCCATCCGCTGGTCGGAGACAGAAAGTACGGACTGGAAGAAATGAACCGGTTCTTCCGGAAACAGTATGGTCTGAAGCGGCCGTATCTGCACGCATGGAAGGTTTGTTTTCCGGAAAATACGGCACCGTTTCATCAGCTCAGCAAAAAGATGATTACTGCACAGCTGCCGGATGACCTGAAAAAGATTTGCAAAGAACCGGACATTGTCGATGTCCTGAAAAAACTGCCGGAACGATCAGAATGAGTAATAACAGGAAGAGGCATTTATGACAAAGAAAAACAAAGAGAACAATACAAATATAAAGGAACATTCAGTGATGCGGGAAGTGATCGGGGATATTATCATGGTTGCAGTCGTTATTCTGGCCGTATTTCTTCTTGAAAAGTTTGTATTGCTGAATGCCAAAATACCATCCGAGTCAATGCAGAATACGATTATGGTCGGCAACCGGATTTTCGGAAGCCGTCTGGCCTACAAAGAGGAAGGACCGGAACGATATGATATCGTGATTTTCAAGTATCCGGATGATGAAAGCCAGTTGTTTATCAAACGCGTCATCGGACTTCCGGGGGATGTAATTGATATTCACGACGGATATGTTTACGTGAACGGATCTGCGGAACCGCTTACGGACAGTTTCTGTCCTGAGCCGGGAATGACAGAAGAAGGGTTTCTTTCCTATCCGCTGACGGTTCCGGACAATTGTTATTTTATGCTGGGAGATAACCGGCTGCATTCCAAGGATTCCAGATACTGGGATAATCCTTTTGTCAAAAGAGAAAAGATACTGGCCAAGGCGGTTTTGCGATACTGGCCGCTTAACAAAACCGGAATGCTGAAACACGGAATGGACTATTACACAAATCCGTAAAAGGAGCGTAATCTATGGGAACCTGGGGAACACGCGGACTGCGCGGCTCATTGCTGGAAGAAATGGTTAACATGACCAATGAAAGCTACCGCGCAAATGGTCTGGCACTGATCCAGAAAGTACCTACACCGATTACCCCGATCCGAATCGATAAGGAGAGCCGGCACATTACGCTGGCATATTTCGACCAGAAGAGTACGGTGGACTATATCGGTGCAGTGCAGGGCGTACCGGTCTGTTTTGACGCAAAAGAATGCAAGGCTGATTCCTTTCCGCTTGCAAATGTGCATCCGCATCAGATTGATTTTATGCGTCAGTTTGAGAAACAGCAGGGAGTTGCATTTCTGCTGCTGTATTTTTCAGCACGAGATACATTCTATTATCTGCGCCTGTCAGAACTGGAACAGTTTCTTGAGCGGGCCGCGGCAGGCGGACCGAAGCGGTTTCATTATGAAGAACTGAACCCCGCCTGGTTCCTTTCACCAAAGCGGGGCGTACAGATTCCTTATCTGGAACGTCTGCAGATGGATCTCAATGAGCGGGAGTGAAAGAAAAAGGGTTGACATGAAAATTTAACATGGTAATATGGTAGCGTGTTAGCAAGCTAAAGCGAAGGAGCATGAGCATGAACCACCTGATTCATACACCGGAAGGTGTCAGAGATATTTTCGGAAGAGAGTGTGATAAGAAACGGTACCTGGAGCGAAAGATCGAAAAGAAATTCCGCTCTTACGGATATCAGTCGGTTGAAACACCGGCCTTTGAGTTTTCGGAAGTGTTTTCCGGTGAGATCGGTACGACGCCCATGAAGGAAATGTACAGGTTTTTTGACCGTGACGGCAATATGCTGGTCCTCCGGCCTGACTTTACACCTTCTGTTGCCCGTCTTGTATCGATGTATTTTGCAGAAGAGCCGGGTCCGCTCCGTCTCTGTTATCACGGGCGGGTTTTTCAGAACAACAGCAGTTATCAGGGGCGTCTGAAAGAAGAAACGCAGATGGGTGTCGAACTGTACGGCGATGAAGGCCCGGAAGCAGATGCTGAGATGATTTCACTGGTTGTCTCGGTTATGAGGGATGCAGGCCTGCCGGATTTTCAGGTAAGTCTCGGACATGTGGATTATTTTCAGTCGCTGGCAAATGAGGCTGAAATGGACGCAGAAACCCAGACAAAGCTGCGTCACCTTCTGACCATCCAGAATAAATTCGGTGTACAGGATCTGGTATCCGGGCTGAATCTGCGGGAGGACCTGCAGAAGGCATTCTGCGGCATCCCGGAATTGTACGGAGATGTCAGTGTTCTGGACCGCGCCAGAAAGCTGACAGGCAATCGCAGCGCACGTGATGCATGTGACAGACTTGAACGGATTTATGAGATCCTTGAGGCATATGGCTGTGAAGACTATGTTACATTTGATCTCGGAATGCTGACGGCGTACCGCTACTATTCCGGCATAATATTCCGGGCATACACGTACGGAACCGGTGATGCGATTATCAAGGGCGGGCGCTATAACCTGGTAGAGCACTTCGGACCGAAAGCGGCAGCTGTCGGTTTTACGACGGAAGTGGATGCGCTGCTGATGGCAATTGAACGGCAGAACATTGAGCTGCCGATTGCAGATATTAAAACGATGGTTCTCTATCCGGATTATCTTGAGACAGAGGCAATCTGCTTTGCGGAAGAGCACAGGAAAAGAGGTATGGATGTCGCCTGTGTCCGGTTTGCCGCAGGCAGAGAACTGGATGATTACCGCGCTTACGGCGAGCGCAATCAGTTCGGCGGTATTATCTATTTCCGTTCGGAACAGGAGCGCTACGCAATTGATCTGCGGACCAAAGAAGTAAAAGAACTTCCGGTTGACTGACGGAGGATGGGAAGATGAGATATTTAACATTTGCGCTGACAAAAGGACGTCTTGCATTTCAGACGCTTGCGCTGCTGGAACGGATCGGAATCTCCTGCGAGGAAATGAAGGATAAGAGTTCCAGAAAACTGATTTTTTATAATGAAGATCTGAAGATGCGGTTTTTCCTTTCAAAAGGTCCGGATGTGCCCACCTATGTTGAATACGGTGCCGCAGATATCGGGATTGTCGGAAAAGATACCATTATGGAAGAAAACCGCAAGGTCCATGAAGTGCTGGATCTCGGCTTCGGAAAATGCAGAATGTGTGTCTGCGGTCCGGAAAGCGCGCGGCAGTATCTGGAGCATAACCAGCTGATTCGCGTGGCGACAAAATATCCGAATATCGCGAAGGACTATTTCTACAACCAGAAAAATCAGACGGTTGAACTGATCAAACTGAACGGGTCGATTGAACTGGCGCCGATCGTCGGACTGTCGGAGGTTATTATGGATATTGTAGAGACCGGCAGCACACTGCGTGAAAACGGACTGTCTGTTCTGGAGGAGGTCTGTCCGCTTTCTGCACGCATGATCGTAAATCCGGTCAGCATGAAGATGGATAATGAACGTATCACAAAAATGGTAGAAGCGCTGCGGAGAAATCTGCAGGCTTAATCAGACCGGGATTCGATGCGGACCGGATGCTGCGGAGCACAGTTTCTGCAGACATGCCGAACGGCAGGAGAGAATTGAAGAGAGGTACGTATGAAAATACTGGAAGTGAACGAAAAGACAAGAATGCAGGTACGCGATATTCTTTCGCAGCGTGAGACGGGCCGTTATACGGAGCAGGAAGCAATTGTACAGGAAATACTTGCACGAGTCAGAGAAGAAGGCGATGCAGCACTGTTCGATTATACAGAACAGTTTGATCATATTACGCTGACACGTCAGACCGCGGAAGTAACAGAGGATGAAATTCGTAAAGCATATGATGCAATCCCGCAGTCCCTTCTGAATGTCATCCGGTCAGCCCATCAGTCAATCCGTGCATTTCATGAGAAACAGCGCATGAACAGCTGGTTCACGACGACAGAAGACGGGACATTTCTCGGGCAGAAAGTGACACCGCTCTCACGTGCGGGTGTATATGTTCCCGGCGGAAAAGCTGCTTATCCGTCTTCGGTTCTGATGAATATCGTTCCCGCGCGCGTTGCAGGTGTCGGAGAAATCATCATGACGACACCGGCAGGAAAGACAGGTGTCATAGCGCCTGCGGTTCTTGTGGCTGCAAAAGAAGCCGGTGCAGACCGGATTTTCAAAGTCGGCGGCGCGCAGGCAATTGCCGCGCTCGCATATGGAACAGAGACCATTCCGCGGGTCGACAAGATCACCGGTCCGGGTAATATTTTCGTGGCGCTGGCCAAGAAATCGGTCGTCGGCGCTGTCGGGATTGATTCTGTGGCGGGACCGAGTGAAATTCTGGTGCTGGCAGATGAAAGTGCAAATGCACGTTATGTTGCAGCAGATCTGCTCTCACAGGCGGAACATGACGAACTTGCTTCCGCAGTACTGGTGACGACGAGTCGGGATCTTGCAGATGAAGTTCAGAAAGAGATTGCGGAATTTCTGAAGAAGCTGGAGCGCCGTGATATCATTGAAAAATCACTTGACCGGTTTGGTATGATTCTGCTGGCAGACTCCATGGACGACGCAATTGAGGCAGTCAACGATGTTGCATCAGAGCATCTGGAGATTGTCACAAAGAATCCGTTTGAAATCATGGCAAAGGTCAGAAATGCAGGCGCGATGTTCCTCGGACCGTACAGCAGTGAGCCGCTGGGCGACTATTTTGCGGGACCGAATCATATTCTGCCGACAAACGGAACGGCAAGGTTTTTCTCACCGCTGTCAGTTGATGACTTTGTTAAGAAATCAAGTGTGATACATTATTCCAGAGAAGCACTTGGTGCCGTTCATACATTAATCGAAGAATTTGCAAAAAGTGAGGGTCTGACTGCACATGCGAATTCCATCGCAGTCAGATTTGAAGAAGAGATTTAATGAAGAGCGGAAAGGACCGAATCATCGTAACCGAAAACAACATTCCGCATACAACCATCGTAACCGAAAACAACATTCCGCATACAACCTGAAAAAGATACATGAAGCAGGAATTTTACCGACAGAACATCCTGAAGGAGGTACTATATGAGCCGTATGGCATCAATTCATCGGAAAACAAACGAGACAGACATTACACTTGAACTGAATCTCGACGGAACCGGATCGTATGAAATCCATACAGGTGTCGGCTTTTTTGATCATATGCTTGCCGGATTTACGAGACATGGACTCTTTGACCTGAAACTTCAGGTAAACGGAGATCTGGAAGTGGATGATCATCATACAATCGAGGACACAGGAATTGTTCTGGGACAGGCAATCAGGGAAGCAGCCGGTGACAAGAAAGGAATCCGACGTTATGGAAGCAGTATTCTTCCTATGGATGAAACCCTTGTCATGACAGCTTGCGATCTCTGCGGCAGACCATATTTCATGTTTTCAGGTGACTTTACTTCGGAAAAGATGGGAGATATGTCCACGCAGATGGTCCGTGAGTTTTTCTATGCGGTCTCTTACAGTGCAGAGATGAACCTGCACATGAAAATACTGGACGGAGTGAATGATCATCATAAAGCAGAGGCACTTTTCAAGTCCTTTGCGAAGACACTTGACATGGCGACTTCTTATGATGAGAGAATCACGGATGTGCTCTCGACGAAGGGAAGTTTGTAAACCGGAGTTTGTTAGAAAATTGGAATATGCATCTGCAATTGCTGGAAAGCAAGGAATGGGGATGTAAGATTTTGATCAGTTCTGAACAGAGTGTACGGCCGGAAGGAAAAAAGTGCATCCGCAACTGCGAAAAACAAGGGATTCGGATGCAGGATTTTGACCAGTTCTGAACAGAGCGTACGGTCGGAAGGAAAAAAGTGCATCCGCAACTTCCGGGAAGCAAGGAATGCGGATGCAAGATTTGGCCAGATTCTGACAGAGCTAACAGCCGAGAGGAAAAAAAGTGCATCCGCAATTGCCATGATGTAAGAGATGCGGATGCACAATTGGACAAATTCTGGAAGAATCAAGAGATCAGAGGCAAAAAAAGTGCATCCGCAATCGCCGAAAAGCAAGGGATGCGGATGCAGGATTGGACAAATACTGGAAGGATAAAAGAGCAGAGTCAAGAGAATTGCATCCTGTGACAAATGCGATCCTGACAAAACCCTATTTATTTGGATAGAATAAATTGATTTTTAGGAGAAAAAGATACATGGGTATGACAGAAGAAGTTAGAATTCCCTGCCTGCACATTGACGGCACCGGAAGTGACACGGTCGTGCAGAAAGCGATTACAGAACGGGACTGCGGTGCACTCCGTCTGATTGTTTTCGATCACTCTGAGGGTGATGCGGCGCATGAGGCATCGCTGGAGCAGCTTCGGCAGATCTGTGCGGAAGCAATTGTACCTGTCATCGGCGCAGGCAATGTGAAACGTGTCGAAGATATTAAAAAACTGATTTATGCAGGCTGCGCAATGGCAGTTCTGAATTTCAGAAAAGATTCCAATATCGAGATGCTGCAGGAGGTTTCTGAGCGTTTCGGGAAGAACAGAATTGCAGTCTATGTGCCGGATGCAGAGGTGTTTAAGCAGAACAAAGAGCTGATTGAAACGTTTGCAGATCTTCTGATTTGCGACGACGCTTATGCGGAGGTGATCTGCCGCCTCACAAAGATGGGAATCTTCTCATGCAATACAAGCCTGCGCGCAGCACAGCCGCTGCAGTCTGATCTTTCTCTGCAGCCGCATTTTACCTGGGCCGATATGAAAACAGATGCAGCAGGGCTGGTTCCGTGTGTCGTTCAGGATGATGCCACCGGCGAAGTTCTGATGCTTGCATATATGAACGAGGAATCGTTTGCGGAGACCTGCAGGAGCGGCCGCATGACTTACTGGAGCAGAAGCCGGCAGGAGCTCTGGAAGAAAGGACTGACCAGCGGACATCTGCAGTTTGTCCGTTCCATGCAGATTGACTGCGACAACGATACACTGCTCGCACGCGTCACACAGATCGGCGCGGCATGCCATACTGGAAACCGCACCTGTTTCTATCGCAGTCTTGTGGATCCGGTTTCGGAGAAAAAGCAGATGGCAAGTGTTCTGAATGACGTCTATCAGGTGATTCTTGACCGGCAGCAGCATCCCAAAGAAGGCTCTTATACCAACTATCTGTTTGATAAGGGAATTGATAAAATTCTGAAAAAACTGGGAGAGGAAGCGACGGAGATTATCATAGCATCCAAAAATCCCGAGAAACAGGAAACCGTTTACGAGATGTCTGATTTCCTGTATCATATGATGGTGCTGATGGCAGAAAAGGGAATTACATGGGATGATCTTGCACGGGAACTGGCAAACCGATAATTAACAGCACAGAGAACACAGAGGAATTGGAATATGCTGGTTGAGATTTATACAGACGGCGCAGCCCGCGGCAATCCGGACGGGCCGGGCGGCTACGGAACCATTCTGCGGTACACAGATCCAAAGGGAGAGATCCATGTGAAAGAACTGTCCGCAGGTTACGTCAGGACGACGAACAACCGGATGGAACTGATGGCGGCAATTGCGGGGCTTGAGGAACTGCTTCGGCCGTGTGATGTACATTTGTTCTCAGATTCCCAGTATCTGGTGAAGGCATTTAATGATCACTGGATTGACGGTTGGATCAAAAAAGGATGGAAGCGCGGAAAGAACGAACCAGTCAAAAATGTTGACCTCTGGAAGAGGCTGCTTGCCGCGAAAGAACCGCACAATGTTACATTTATATGGGTGAAAGGACATGACGGGCATGCGTTCAATGAGCGCTGTGACCAGCTGGCGACTTCAGCGGCTGACGGTACAGATTTACTGACAGACGACGGGAACATTTCTTGACAATTGTCTGCCGGAAAGATATACTTGTGCCTGTTAAAGGCTTTTAGGATATGACTTTCGTCCTGAGCAGGGAAACTGTTATAGGACGGAAGTTTTTTACTTTATTATAAAGAGGAGAAAAAAGCGAATGAAAATCTACGAGGAACTGCAGGCTAGAAATCTGATCGCACAGGTAACTGACGAAACAGAGGTGCGGGAACTGGTTAACAACGGAAAAGCTGTTTTCTACATTGGATTTGATCCGACGGCAGACAGTCTTCATGTAGGACATTTTATGGCTCTTTGCCTGATGAAACGTCTGCAGGAAGCCGGCAATAAGCCGATCGCACTGCTTGGCGGCGGCACCGGAATGATCGGCGATCCGTCCGGCCGCACAGATATGCGTCAGATGATGACACCTGAAATCATTCAGCATAATATTGATTGTTTTAAGGTGCAGATGAGCCGGTTTATCGACTTCTCAGAAGGCAAGGCGCTGATGGTAAACAATGCGGACTGGCTGATGAATCTGAACTATATTGAATTTATCCGTGAGATCGGACCGCATTTCTCTGTCAATAATATGCTCCGGGCGAAATGCTACGAACAGCGTATGGAGAAAGGTCTTTCCTTCCTGGAATTCAACTATATGCCGATGCAGAGCTATGATTTTTACAAGCTTTATCAGGATTACGGCTGCAACATGCAGTTTGGCGGCGACGACCAGTGGTCCAATATGCTCGGCGGCACAGAGCTGATCCGCCGGATCCTGCACAAGGATGCTTATGCGATGACCATTACGCTGCTGCTGAATTCCGAGGGCAAGAAGATGGGAAAAACCCAGTCAGGCGCTGTCTGGCTGGATCCGGATAAAACAACACCGTATGATTTCTATCAGTACTGGAGAAATGTTTCTGACGCGGATGTTCTGAAATGCCTGCGTATGCTCACATTCCTTCCGGTTGAGCAGATCGACGAGATGGACAAGTGGGAAGGAAGCCAGCTGAACCAGGCGAAAGAAATCCTTGCGTTCCAGCTGACAGAACTGGTTCACGGAACGGATGAGGCAAAGAAGGCAGAAGCCGGCGCAAAGGCTTTGTTCGCAGGCGGCGGAGATGCGGCGGAGATGCCGAAAACACTGCTGGAAGATGCGGACTTCAATGAGAATGATGAAATCGATATCGTTTCCATGCTCATGAAGGCAGAACTGGTAAAATCCCGCTCAGACGGCAGAAGACAGGTAGAGCAGGGCGGCGTTTCAATTGACGGCGAAAAGATCACTGATTTTAAATATACCGTGAAAAAAGACGCCATCGGAGAAGATGGTATTCTGCTCAAGAAAGGCAAAAAGAACTTTAAGAAAATTTGCCTCGGTTAATGGTTTGTGATAGAATCAATTTCAACTTTGCTGATACTTATGATTATAGTTTAAGGAGATAATTCCATGAAACAGTATGGATTGAATGAATTGCGCGAGATGTTCCTGAAGTTTTTCGAGAGCAAAGAACATCTCCGGCTGCCAAGCTTTTCGCTGATTCCGCATAATGACAACAGCCTTCTGCTGATTAATTCCGGCATGGCACCGCTGAAACCGTATTTTACGGGCGCAGAGATTCCGCCGCGCACACGCGTGACAACCTGTCAGAAGTGCATCCGTACCGGCGATATTGAGAACGTCGGAAAAACTTCCCGTCACGGTACATTTTTTGAGATGCTCGGAAACTTTTCGTTTGGTGACTATTTTAAGAACGAAGCGATTCCGTGGGCGTGGGAGTTTCTGACGGAGGTTGTAGGTCTGGACCCGCAGCGTCTTTATCCGTCTGTTTACGTGGATGACGATGAGGCATTCGGCATCTGGCGCGATAAGATGCACATCGCTCCGGAACGTATTTTCAAATTCGGCAAGGAAGACAATTTCTGGGAGCATGGAAGCGGACCGTGCGGACCATGTACAGAGATCTATTATGACCGCGGCGAAAAGTATGGCTGCGGAAAACCGGACTGCACAGTCGGCTGTGACTGTGACCGCTATATCGAGGTCTGGAATGTCGTGTTCAGTCAGTTCGATAATGACGGAGCAGGCCATTATGAAGAACTGGAACAGAAAAACATTGACACAGGTATGGGACTGGAACGTCTCGCGGTTGTCGTGCAGGACGTGGATTCCATCTTTGATGTCGACACCGTGCGTGCACTTCGTGACGAAGTCTGCAGCGTAGCCGGCGTCTCTTATGGAACGGATGCGAAGACAGATATTTCTGTTCGTGTCATCACAGACCATATCCGTTCTGCGACATTTATGATTTCCGACGGCATTATGCCGTCCAACGAAGGCCGCGGCTATGTGCTGCGCCGCCTGATCCGTCGTGCGGCGCGTCACGGAAGAATTCTCGGAATTGATCATCAGTTCCTGGCAGATCTTTCGGTGCGTGTCATGCAGGACTCCAGTGCGGCATATCCGGAGCTGCAGGACCGTAAAACGTTTATTATTAAGGTGCTGAACAACGAGGAAGAGCAGTTTAACAAGACGCTGGATCAGGGTCTGCGCATTCTCGGTGACATGGAGGCAGATCTCCAGGCGGCAGGCAAGAAGACGCTGGAAGGCGCGGATGCATTTAAACTGTATGATACCTATGGATTCCCGCTGGATCTGACCAGAGAAATTCTCGAGGAAAAGGGCTATGCCATTGACGAAGAAGGCTTCAATGCATGCATGAAAGTACAGCAGGAGACAGCCCGGAAGGCGCGTGCGACAAGTAATTTCATGGGTGCTGACGCAACCGTATATGATGAAATCGATGCGGGTGTTACTTCTGAGTTTGACGGTTATTTTGATCATCTGGAAATGGATTCTGAGATCCTTGCAATTGCCGGTGAAACTGAGCTGAAAGAGGTTCTCGGCACAGAAGAAAAGGGTACCATCGTGACCGCTGCGACACCGTTCTACGGAACCATGGGCGGCCAGGCCGGAGATATTGGCGTCATCACGACAGAAGACGGTGTTTTCCGTGTTGAGGATACCATTCATATCCGCGGCATGATCGGACATGTCGGATTTGTGGAAACCGGAGTGATCCAGAACGGATCAAAGGCAGCCCTGCAGGTAGACAGGGAAGCGAGAATGGCAACTGCCCGCAATCACAGTGCGACGCACCTGCTTCAGAAAGCACTGAAGACGGTGCTGGGCTCTCATGTTGAGCAGAAAGGTTCCTTCGTTTCTCCGACACGACTCCGTTTTGACTTCGCGCATTTCCAGGCAATGACACCGGATGAAATCAGCGAAGTCGAGAAACTGGTCAATGAAGAGATTGCAGAAGCGCTGGCAGTCAAAACAGAGATCATGTCTCTCGAAGACGCAAGAAAGACCGGCGCGATGGCACTGTTTGATGAAAAATACGGCGACAGCGTGCGTGTTGTTTCCATGGGTGATTTTTCAAAAGAACTCTGCGGCGGCACACATGTGTCCAATACCAATGAAATTCAGTATTTCAAGATTCTTTCGGATTCCGGTATTTCTTCAGGCGTGCGCAGAATCGAGGCGCTCACGGGCGCAAATCTGATTCACTATTATGCAGAGCAGGAAGCAATTCTTCACAAGGCGGCGGCACTTCTGAAAGCAGATGCTGCGGATCTTCCGGAACGCATTGCACACCTGCTGGCAGAGATCAAGACACTGAACAGTGAAAACGATGCGCTGAAGAACAAACTGGCACAGGAGTCCCTCGGTGATGTCATGGATCAGGTACAGGAAATCAAGGGCGTGAAGCTGCTTGCTGTTTCCGTACCGGACACAGACGGAAATGAACTGCGCAATCTCGGCGACCAGCTGAAAGAGAAGATCGGCGAAGGTGTTGTTCTGCTCGCATCTTCAAAAGGAAGTAAAGTCACGCTTGTGGCAATGGCAACCGATGCGGCACAGAAAGCCGGCGCACATGCAGGCAATCTGATTCGTGAGGCGGCTAAAATCGTAGGCGGCGGCGGAGGTGGCCGTCCGAATATGGCGCAGGCCGGCGGAAAGAACCCGGATAAGATCCCGGAACTGATTGAAAAGGCAAAAGAGCTTCTTGGAAAGCAGCTGTAAATATTGGAAATATCTATTGACGTTTGATGAAAACCTGTTATAATTAGATGCGTGCGAAATGCCGCTTTGGCAGGTGTTTCACATGAGTTCGCAACCGGAGGGAGGTCAGGTCTGGGAATGGCTAATGTAATCGTCAAAGAAAACGAGACATTGGACAGCGCTTTGAGAAGATTTAAGCGTAGCTGCGCGAAGGCTGGTATTCAGCAGGAAATCCGTAAGAGAGAGCACTACGAAAAGCCGAGCGTTCGCCGCAAAAAGAAATCCGAAGCAGCTAGAAAGCGCAAATATAATTAATGCATATGAGAGCTCTGACAGATGTCAGAGCTCTTGTCATGTAAACCACCTGACGCAGCATGAACGCACCGTACACGGCAGAAACTGCGGGACAGGCAGGAAAGGTATTTTATGAAAGAACTGATTCAGACAAATTACACGGTCCGTATCAGCCGTCCGGCACTGCAGCGGCAGAAGATCCGCACGGTCTTTCTGACTGATCTGCACAATGCGGCAGAACCGGAGGAGATCCGGGCGGTAATCGATAAAATCGATGCAGCTTCACCGGATCTTGTTCTGTGCGGCGGTGACATGTTTATTGCACAGCCCGGACGGTCAGTGGAACCTGCAGTACGGTTTATGAAAGAACTGGCACAGCGCTATACAGTCTGGTGCGGAACGGGAAACCACGAATACCGTGCCAAAATCTATCCGGATCAGTATGATGTCATGTACGGGAACTACAGGTACCCCCTGGAGGAGGCCGGTGTTATATTTCTTGAAAATAAAAGCGCTGCCGTAAAATGCGGTGATGTGACAGTACGGATCTGCGGTTTTGATATGCCGCGTCGTTATTACAGCCGCTTTCACAGAGAGCGCATGCCGGTCTCAATTCTGAACAGCAGATTCGGACGTCCGGATCCCGGCGAGGTCACAATTCTTCTTGCACATAATCCTTCGCAGATTTACGCGTATCTGAAATGGGGTGCTGATATTACTTACTGCGGACACTACCATGGCGGTGTGATACAGCTTGGCGGAGGAAGATCGCTGATCGGTCCGGATTTTCGTCTGTTTCCGCGCAACGCACACGGCATGACAGTTATAAAACACAGACATGTGATTATCAGTGCCGGTCTCGGAGAACATACCGTATCAACACGAATCAACAATCCGCGCGAACTTGTAGTGACTGATATTCTGGTGGAATAGAAATGGCGATTGATGTAAAACTGGAAAAATTTGAAGGACCGCTGGATCTGCTTCTGCACCTGATTGATAAGAATAAAATCGATATCTACGACATACCGATTTCCCAGATTACAGATCAGTATCTGGAATATGTGCAGGCCATGGATCATGAGGATATGAACATCACCAGCGAGTTTATGGTGATGGCAGCCACGCTGATTGATATCAAATGCCGTATGCTGCTTCCCAGAGAGATCAACGAAGAAGGCGAAGAGGAAGATCCCAGAGAGGAACTTGTCCGTGCGCTTCTGGAACATAAGCAGTATCGTTATATGGCCGAGAAACTGCGCGTTTATATGGATGAAGCAGGAAATCGGGTCACCAGCGGACAGCGTTTTCCAAAAGAAGTTCTTGCATGGCGTCCGCCTGTGGACACAGAAGAACTGCTGGCAGGCGTCACGATGCAGAAGCTCGAAGAAATATTCCGGTTTGTTCTCAAACGGCAGGAAAATAAGATTGACCCGATCAGAAGCAGGTTTGGTCAGATTGAAAAAGAAGACGTGACGCTGCCTGAGAAGATTGATTTTGTAAAAAGGGCGGCCCGGAAAAAGCGGCACATGACATTCCGCGGACTCCTCGAAGCACAGAACAGCAAGATGCAGACGATTATGACATTTCTTGCGGTGCTGGAGCTGATGAAGACAGGACAGATCCGGATATCACAGAATGAATTGTTTGGCGAGATCGAGATTAATGCCGTGGATGATGCAGAGGCGGATGGGAAGGAAATCGATTCTGACGGAACGAATCGCAATAATGAGCCGGATACGGCATCTGAGGATATATGAGCATGGAAGAAAAGAGAGAACAGTCAGTGAATGACATGCCGGATCGTCCGGAAGGCTGGACAGAAGAAGGAGCGATCGAAGCCATTCTGTTTTCTGCGGGAGATCCTGTTTCGCTGGACAGGCTGGCGTCGGTGACAGGCTGCACATCCGCTTCGACTAAAAAGATTCTGCAGCAGATGCAGCTGCGGTATGAATCGTCGGAATCCGGAATTATGCTGCTGGAACTGGAAAACACGTGGCAGCTTTGTACAAAGCAGCAGTATTTTGATACGCTGATCCAGATCGCCAGTCATCCGCCGAAGCCGCATCTTACAGAAGTCGTGATGGAGACTTTATCAATCATCGCCTACAAACAGCCGGTGACAAAAGCGGAAATCGAGCGGATCAGAGGCGTTAAATCAGATCATGCAGTCAATAAACTGGTTGAGTATGATCTTGTGCGGGAGGTGGGACGTCTCGATGCCCCCGGAAAGCCGATTTTGTTCGGAACAACGGATCAGTTTCTGCGCAATTTCGGAATCAGTTCCAGTGCGGATCTTCCAGAACTTTCTGCTGTAGAGAAAGAAGATTTCCGCGCGGAAGCAGAGGCAGAGCTCGCGGCCGGAGAAGATGTTTCGAAAGCGGAACAGATCCGTGTGGAAGTATAAACGGGACGGAAACCGCTGTCCTGGATCTGAAAAGCTGAGAACAATTCCCGAGTCACAGCACATTGTATTTGAAAAAATACAAAAATAGTTGAAATGTAATTACGAAACAGTTAGAATAGTATTGGTGAAAAATTTGTCATTAAATGGCAACAGTAATATCATTTATGGAGGTAAGAGAATGAGCAGCATGGTGGGAAGTCCGGCTGCAGCGAGAATTGAAGCGCTGCTGGATCCGGGCAGTTTTGTTGAAATCGGTGCGGCTGTTACGGCGCGCAGCACAGATTTCAATCTGTCTGATAAAAAACAGCCATCGGACGGAGTCATCACGGGATATGGACTAATCAATGAAAGTCTGGTGTATGTTTACAGCCAGGATTTCTCTGTGATGAAGGGTACAATTGGTGAGATGCACGCGAAGAAGATTGTCCGTCTGATTGATATGGCAGTCAAAATGGGTGCTCCGGTACTTGGCCTTGTCGACAGTGCGGGTATGCGTCTGGAAGAAGCCTCCGATGCACTTCAGGCTTTCGGCGGCATCTATATGGCTATGAGCAATGCATCCGGCGTTGTTCCGATGGTGACCGGTATTTTCGGTTCCTGCGGCGGCGGAATGGCAATTGTTCCTGCGCTCTCTGATTTTGTTTTTATGGAAGCAGATCAGGCAAAGCTCTTTGTCAATTCACCAAATGCTATTCCGGAAAACTACGCAGGCAAGAATGATACTGACTCAGCCGCATTCCAGAGCAGCGAGGCCGGAATGGTTGATTTTGCCGGCACTGAGGCGGATATTCTGGCACAGATGCGGGCACTTGTTTCCGTACTTCCGGCTAATAATGAGGATGACGCTTATGACGATTCATTCGCAGATAATCTGAACCGCATCGTTCCCGATGCTGCCGCATGCATGGCTGATCCGGCACTTCTTCTGCCGCGTCTGGCAGACAGTGGTGTTTATTTCGAGGTGAAGCCGGATTATGGCAGGGATATGGTCACTGCGTTGTTCCGTCTGGGCGGAAATACGATTGGTGCAGTTGCAAACCGTACATCTCTTTACGATGCAGAAGGTTCTGTCGCGGAATCTTTTGACGGTGAGATCAGTGCGCGCGGCGCACGCAAGGCGGCTTCCTTCGTGAAGTTCTGTGATGCATTCGGAATCCCGGTTGTCACTCTGACAAACGTAAATCATTTTAAGGCAACGCAGTGCACAGAGACACATATCGCAAAGGCAGCTGCAGAGCTGGCTTACGCATTTACAAGCGCGACGACACCGAAGATTAATGTCATAACAGGCGAGGCTTTCGGCAGCGCCGGCCTTATTATGAACAGCCGTTCGCTGGGCGCAGATCTTGTATATGCATGGACTGACGCGAAGTGCGGCATGATGGATGCGGCGTCTGCTGCAAAGATCATGTATGACGGAAAAGGCGGCGATGTGATTGCCGAGCAGACGAAGGCTTATGACGCGCTGCAGAACAGTGTTGAGGCCGCTGCGGCAAGAGGATATGTAGATACAGTCATTGCACCGGAAGAAACAAGAAAATATCTGATTGGTGCAATCGAGATGCTCTTTACAAAGCGTGAGTTCCGTCCGGATAAAAAGCACGGAACAGTCTAAGGTAAGGAGGCGCTATGAATAGCAGAAAAAGAACAGGAACCGTCCTGGCGGCTCTGCTGATAAGTCTGCTGCTGCTGGCCGGCACTGCATTGTCTGCATTCGCTGCTGTAAAGCCGATGACAGACGAAGAGAAAGCGGCTTATCAGGCGAACGTCGAAAGTTTCCTGGGGGAGATTTTTAATTACGACGATGCCACGCTTGATCAGGTGCGTGAACAGGGCGGATTTTATGAAGTACTGGTGGATGCTATCCGGGATAACCGGGAGGAAATCGGCGCGTTTAAAGAAGCCGGTCCGGTAGAGATCGATGACAGCGGTGATCAGGTTGCAGCCACATCGAATGTCACATTTGAAAAATACGACGTCGAGACAATTGTATATTTTGACTATGATGAGGGAACACGTTCTTACACCCCGATGAATTTTGTCATGAACGTGGATTATCCGCTGAGCACACGTATGGCACAGGCGGGTCAGAATACGATTACAGGTCTGCTGGTCGTTTTCGTAGTTCTGTTTTTCCTTGCATTCGTGATCTCACTGTTTAAATTTGTGAGTCCGGAAGCGCGGAAGAAGAAAGCTGCAGAAGCCGATGACAATCAGATTAGTATGGCAAATGCGGCAGCAGCCGGCCGTCTGGCAAAGAGGAAAGCCATGAATGCGGCGGCAGCATCTGCACAGACAGCAGATGAAGAAGATGAGATTGCAGCAGTCATTGCTGCGGCAATTGCAGCAGCTGAGGCAGATATGCCTTCGGCAGAAGGATACTATGTACGTTCAATCAGGAGACGTGCGACCGGCAGAAACTGGAAAAGAGCTTAGGAGGAGCATCCATGAAAACATACAGAATTACAGTAAATGGAAAAGTTTATGATGTAACAGTTGAAGAAGGAGCAGCAGGCGCTCCTGCAGCAATGCCGGCAGCAGTACCGGCAGCAGCACCGGCAGCAGCTCCGGCGGCAGCACCGGCAGCGGCACCGGCAGCAGCTCCGGCGGCAGCTTCCGCGGGCGGTGTAGAGATATCTGCATCTGTTCCGGGCAAGGTACTTAAGATTGATGCACCGGCCGGTACAGAAGTCGCTTCCGGTGATACCGTACTCACACTCGAGGCAATGAAGATGGAGATTCCGGTCGTTGCGCCGCAGGGCGGAACCATTGCGTCTGTCAATGTCTCTGTCGGCGATGCAGTTGAGTCAGGTGATGTTCTCGCAACCATGAATTGATTCTCTGGAGGTAGACATGTCAGGTATTACACAGACGCTGGGGAACCTGCTTGATCAGACCGCATTTATGAATCTGAAAGTCGGCAATTATCTGATGATTGTTGTCGCACTCGTTTTCCTCTATCTGGCGATCAAGCACGGGTTTGAGCCGCTGCTTCTGGTTCCGATTGCTTTCGGCATGCTTCTGGTCAATATCTATCCGGATATTATGGCAGAACCGTATGTCGATTCGGCTGGAATCGAGCATGCAGGCGGATTATTACATTATTTCTTTACACTCGATGAGTGGAGCCTGCTGCCATCCCTGATCTTCATGGGTGTCGGCGCCATGACGGACTTTGGTCCGCTGATCGCAAATCCGATCAGCTTTATCATGGGCGCTGCAGCACAGCTCGGTATTTATGTTGCATACTTCCTGGCAATCCTCTTCGGATTTAACGGAAAAGCAGCAGCAGCTATTTCCATTATCGGTGGTGCGGATGGTCCGACTTCCATTTTCCTTTGTGGTAAACTGGGTCAGACGTCTCTGATGGGTCCGATCGCCGTGGCGGCATATTCCTATATGTCACTCGTTCCGATCATCCAGCCGCCGATCATGAAGCTCTTTACGACTGAAGAAGAGCGCAAGATCAAGATGGAGCAGCTTCGTCCGGTATCAAAACTCGAGAAGATACTCTTCCCGATCGTGATTTCCATCGTTGTATGTCTGCTGCTTCCGTCGACTGCTCCGCTGGTTGGTATGCTGATGCTCGGCAACCTGTTCCGTGAAAGCGGCGTTGTACACCAGCTGACAGAGACAGCATCGAATGCGATGATGTATATCGTCGTTATCCTGCTCGGCACATCTGTCGGCGCGACCACCAGTGCAGAGGCATTTCTGAATGTCACAACACTGAAGATTGTCGCACTTGGTCTGCTTGCGTTTATGTTTGGTACGACGGGAGGTGTCCTTCTGGGCAAGCTGTTGTGTAAACTGACACACGGAAGAATCAATCCGCTGATTGGTTCTGCAGGTGTGTCGGCTGTTCCGATGGCTGCCCGCGTTTCACAGAAGGTTGGCGCAGAAGCAGATCCGACGAATTTCCTGCTGATGCACGCGATGGGACCGAACGTCGCCGGCGTTATCGGCACGGCAGTTGCAGCCGGTACGTTTATGGCAATCTTTGGAGTATGATGAAGGATTGAGAACAACTGGATATACAGGAGGTATAGAATGGCTGAACAGACAAAAAAGCCTGTAAAAATCATGGAGACGATCCTTCGTGATGCGCATCAGTCGCTGATCGCGACGCGTATGCCGACCGAAGTAATGCTCCCGATTATTGATAAAATGGATCAGATTGGCTATCACGCAGTAGAGTGCTGGGGCGGTGCGACATTTGATTCCTGCCTGCGGTTCCTGCATGAGGATCCGTGGGAGAGACTCCGCAAGCTGCGCGATGGATTCAAAAACACAAAACTGCAGATGCTGTTCCGCGGACAGAATATCCTTGGTTACAGACCGTATGCAGATGATGTAGTAGAATACTTTGTACAGAAATCCGTTTCCAACGGAATTGATATTATTCGTATTTTTGACTGTCTGAACGATCTCCGCAATCTGGAGACATGCGTAAAGGCAGCAAATAAAGAAGGGGCACATGCCCAGATCGCACTTTCTTATACACTGGGCGATGCCTATACACTGGATTACTGGACCAGCAAGGCAAAAGCAATCGAGGAGATGGGCGCGGACTCCATCTGTATCAAGGATATGGCAGGTCTTCTTGTGCCGACAGCTGCGACAGAACTGGTTACGGCTCTGAAAGAAGTCACAGATCTTCCGATCGATCTGCATACACATTACACTTCCGGTGAGGCTTCCATGACTTACATGAAAGCAGTTGAGGCGGGCGTGGATATTATCGACTGCGCAATGTCTCCGTTTGCACTGGGTACATCACAGCCCGCAACTGAGGTTATGGTTGAGGCGTTTAAGGGAACACCTTATGATACCGGACTGGATCAGAAAAAGCTGGCAGAGATCGCCGACTATTTCCGTCCGTACAGAGACGAGTGCCTGGAGAATGGTCTTCTGAATCCGAAGAACATGGGCGTCAACATCAAGACACTTCTGTATCAGGTGCCGGGCGGAATGCTGTCCAACCTGACCAGCCAGCTGGCAGAGCAGCATGCGGAAGATAAGTTCTACGAAGTGCTTGAAGAGGTTCCGCGCGTCCGTAAAGATCTGGGAGATCCGCCGCTTGTCACACCGTCTTCACAGATCGTCGGAACACAGGCAGTCTTCAACGTTATCTTTGGCGAGCGCTATAAGATGATCACAAAAGAAACAAAGGATATTCTGCTTGGCCGCTATGGACAGACAACCAATCCGGTTGACAAAGCCCTGCAGGACCGCGTTGTGGAAGAAACCGGCGAGCAGCCGATCACCCATCGCTTTGCAGATGATATTGCACCGGAGCTGGATACACTCCGCAAGGAAATTGCGCCGTATATGCAGCAGGACGAGGACGTACTCAGTTACGCACTGTTCCCGCAGGTAGCCATGGATTTCTTCAAGTATCGCGATGCACAGAATACCGGAATCGATGCGACAAAGGGAGACGCAGAGACAAAATCCTATCCTGTATGACGGAATTGTCAATACAGACAACTACAACCATTAAAAACCCCGGATCTTCTGTGCCAGGAGATCCGGGGTTTTTATCTATACAAATTACTCCGCCAGCGATTCCCACTGCTCATAGAGAGCAGCCAGCTCTTCGCTGATTTCAGCCTGTTCAGCCGAGAGTTTCTGACAAAGCGGGAGATCGGTGCCTGTTTCCGGAAGGGCAAACTGCGCGTCAATTTCTTCATTGCGCGCTTCAAGCGCAGCAATGCGCGATTCTACAGAAGCAAGCTGGTTTTTGCGCCGGCGTTCTTCTGTCTGCCGCTGTTTCTGTTCGGCCCGTGCAAGCTTTGATTCTGAAATGGCAGAAGATGTTTCACCGGCAGCGGAAGCTGCCATCTGCGCACGCAATTCATCATGCTTCTCCAGATAATAATCATAGTTACCGATATAATTTACAAAATTTCTGTTTTCCAGATCAAGTATTCTGGTGGCTATGCGATTGACAAAATACCGGTCGTGGCTCACGCAGAGGATGGTTCCGGTGTAATGACGCAGTGCATCTTCCAGAATTTCACGGGAGATCGCGTCCAGATGATTTGTGGGCTCATCCAGCAGCAGAAAATTTGCACCTGAGAGCATGAGCTTTGCGAGTGCCACACGTCCCTGTTCACCGCCGCTGAGGTTTCCGACAAGACCAAATACATCGTCTCCGGTGAAGAGAAACGCCGCAAGAACATTGCGGATTTCTGTCGCAGTCAGTGTGGGATACTGATCTGCAATCTCGTCGAATATTGTTTTTTCCGGATGAAGCAGCTGATGTTCCTGATCAAAATAACCGACCTGAACATTGGTACCAAGGGTGCAGCTGCCGGAAGAAGGCGGCTCCAGACCGCAAATCATCTTCAGGAGCGTTGTCTTTCCCGTTCCGTTTCGTCCGATGATGGCAACACGTTCGCCCCGGCTGATGGAAATATTCTGATCACGGAAAAGCAGATTGTTTCCGAATGCCTTTGAGAGATCCTCAATTTGAAGCACATCTTTTCCGCTTTCGGTCCGAGGCTGAAGCTGCAGATGCATTTCGGAATGTTCATCAGCAGGCTTTTCAATGCGATCGATACGGGAGAGAGCTTTTTCGCGGCTTTCTGCCCGTTTAATACTTTTTTCCCGGTTGAACTGTTTCAGTTTCTTGATGACAGCTTCCTGATGCCGTATTTCATCCTGCTGCTTTTCCCAGGCACGAAGAACGGCTTTGCGGACCTCTGCTTTTTTCTCACTGTACTGTGTATAATTTCCGGAAAAGGAAAGCGCTGTGCCGTGCTCCAGTTCTACAACTTTTGTCACAACACGATCCAGAAAATAGCGGTCATGTGAAACAATCAGAACAGCATTGCGGTAAGATGAAAGGTACGATTCAAGCCATTCAATGGAATTCATGTCCAGATGGTTTGTGGGCTCGTCCAGCAGAAGCAGATCCGTCTCCTCAAGAAGGATTCTTCCCAGCGCGACGCGGGTTTTCTGTCCGCCGGAGAGAGAAGATACCGGACGGTTCCGGTCCTGATCTGCAAAACCAAGTCCCCGGAAAACGCCTTCAATGGCGCTTCTCGCCGCATAACCGTCAGCCTGTTCATAGCGGTGCGTCAGATTGGTATAAGATTGCATCAGTGTATCCAGAGAACTGCCTGTCAGATGATGCATTTCTTCCTCCATGGAGCGCAGAGAAGCTTCCATCTCAAAAATATGTTTTTTGGCGCCTGCAAGCACTTCATAGATGGTTTCATTTCCTTCGATCTCCGGGATCTGCGGGAGATAACCGATCCGGCAGTCCTTCGGCAGAATCAGACTGCCGCTGTCATATGATTCCCGTCCGGCAAGAATCTTCAGCAGTGTTGATTTACCGGATCCGTTGATACCGGTTAAGGCTGTTTTCTCGTTTGCTTCCAGATGGAAGGAAACATCCTTTAATACAGGTTCCGCAAAATATGTTTTTGAAATCTGTTGACAGGCTAGCAGCATAATAATATAACTCCTGAATGATCGCAATTCAATGCGGATAACGTGAGATTTTCATGTACATTGTGGTACATTCCCTGAAGCATTATACACAGAACGAAAGGGTGTGTCAAAAATAACGACCGTCATGATTGGCTGAAAAGAGACCAAATTGTTTTAATTTTTTGTTGATTTTTTATGTAGGCTGTTATATAATCGTCTTTGTAAAAAGAATTTACCCTTCAAAAAAATTTTTTTTACAATTAATAACCCCTTATTAATTATTTATACTCCCCTCGAAATGCCTCGGTAGCTCCCCTACCGGGGTGTTTCTCTGTCCGGGGAAATGAACGCAGCGGAACAATCCCCCGTCTCTTAAGGCGGTGAGTTTGAATGAGAGAAGTACTATGGAATTGTACGAATTAATCACACCGTGCCACTTTGGTCTGGAATCTGTCATGAAACGCGAAATAACGGATCTTGGATACGAGATTTCACAGGTGGAAGACGGGAAAGTAACATTTACAGGCGATGCGCAGGCCATTGCAGACGCAAATATGTTTCTCAGAACGACAGAGCGCGTTCTGTTGAAAGCGGGTGCTTTTCGTGCCTGTACATTTGACGAGCTGTTTGAGGCAACAAAAGCACTGCCGTGGGAACGTTATATTCCGAAGGACGGAAAGTTCTGGATTGCAAAGGCCAATTCAGTGCGGAGTAAATTGTTCAGTCCGTCTGATATTCAGTCTGTCATGAAGAAGGCAATTGTGGAGCGCCTGAAACAGGTCTATCATGTCAGCTGGTTTGAAGAGAGCGGCGCTTCCTTTCCGATTCGTGTTTCAATTGTCAAGGACGTTGTGACAGTCGGTCTTGATACAACCGGAACTTCACTGCATAAACGCGGATACAGGGTGCAGACGGCAAAAGCGCCGATTACAGAGACACTGGCTGCGGCGCTGATTAAGCTGACGCCCTGGAAGCCGGACAGAATTATGGTAGATCCATTCTGCGGAAGCGGTACATTTCCCATTGAGGCGGCGATGATTGCTGCAAATATGGCGCCCGGAATGAAACGCACATTTCTTTCAGAGGAATGGACACATTTTCTGCCCGCTTCCTGCTGGGCGGATGCGCGGGAAGAAGCACATGATATTCTGGATTTAGGAGCAGTGACGCATCTGCAGGGGTATGATATTGATAAGGAAGTCATTGATGCTGCACGGGCAAATGCTGAACGGGCGGGTGTCGGTCATCTGATCCATTTCCAGCAGCGCCCTGTGTCACAGCTGTCGCACAGCGGTAAATATGGTTTTCTGATAACAAATCCGCCGTATGGAGAGCGTCTGGAAGATCGTGAGACAGTGGAGAATCTTTACCGGACACTCGGCGAGCGATTCGCACTGCTGGACACCTGGTCCATGTATCTGATTTCAGGATATGCTGACACAGAGAAGGCAATCGGAAAAAAAGCGGCAAAAAACCGTAAAATATACAACGGTATGCTGAAAACGTATTTTTATCAGTACCCGGGGCCAAAACCGTTGCGGAAAAAAGAAAAATACGATACGATAGCAAAATAATTTTACCCGGACGGGGACAGAATCTTCCGCCGGAAAACGTAAAAGGAAACAGATATGTATCATATTATATTTGCGACCGGCAATGCCGGTAAGATGAAAGAGATCAGACAGATACTGTCGGATCCGGAACTCTCTGTGTATGCGATGAAGGAATTCGGACTGAATCCGGAGATCAATGAAAACGGAAAGTCATTTGCTGAAAATGCAGTGATTAAGGCACAGACAGTGGCATCTGCGTACAGAGAAATGTACCGGAATGCCGACAGACAGAAACAGCAGTCACTGCCGGATCCCGCAGAGACAATCGTGATGGCTGACGATTCCGGACTGGTGATTGATTATTTAAATGGAGAACCGGGCATCTACTCTGCCCGTTATCTGGGAGAAGACACATCCTATCATGTTAAAAACGCAAACCTGATCAGCCGGCTGGAAGGTGTGCCGGAAGCGGAGCGTACGGCGCGGTTTGTCTGTGCGATCGCCGCAGTTTTGCCGGATGATACATTACTTGAGACTGACGGTACAATTGAGGGACAGATCGGGTACGAAGAACGCGGGGCAAACGGTTTTGGATATGACCCGGTTTTCTGGCTGCCCGGGCGCGGCTGTACAACAGCGGAACTGAATCCGGATGAAAAAGATGCTGTCAGTCACCGTGGAAATGCCCTCCGTAAAATGAAAACGCTGCTGAATGCGAGGTCGTGCGGATGAAGATTCTGATAATTAGTGATACGCATGGCTATGCCGAACGTCTGCCGCAGGTTCTTAAGAAAACAGGACCGGTTGATGTTCTGATTCATGCCGGTGACATTGAAGGGCAGGAGGACTATGTGATCCGTACCTGTGAATGTCCCGTTTATATGGTGTCGGGCAACAATGACTGGGTTTCCAACTTATCAAGAGAACTGACATTTATGCTGGAGGATTATCGTGTGTTTCTGACGCACGGACATAACTACGGAATCGCGCTGGGTACTGAGATGATCCGTGACGAAGCCATCAGCCGCCGTGCGGATATCGTAATCTGCGGACACACACACCGTCCGATGATTGAAAAGAAAGATAATCTGATCCTGATCAACCCGGGTTCACTCACATATCCGCGTCAGATAGGAAGAAAACCGACCTATGTGCTGATGACCATTGATAAGGATCATATCGCCAGATTTTCGATTGGTCAGCTCGACTGAACGGCAAAACATCTGTTTGACAAAGGCAGTAAATCAGTATAGAATAAAATAGTTGTAATTGTACAATGAAAATTGAATAGGAGGTGCTCCTGTAATGAGTGCAATCGGAGTGATTGTTACAGTCATTGCAGTGGTGATCGCCATACTGGTCGCAGTACCGCTCGCCGGTAAAGCTGCTGTTGCCAAGAAGATCAGAGAGGACTCTGAGACAGTCGGTTCGGCAGAAGAAAAAGCGAGATCAATCATTGATGATGCGATCAAGTCAGCAGAGTCTCATAAGCGCGAAGCGCTCCTCGAAGCAAAGGAAGAGAGTATCCGGCTCAAAAACGAGCATGAGAAACTCAAAAACGAGCATGAAAAGGAGAACCGTGAGCAAAGAGCCGAGCTGCAGAAGTATGAGAAGCGTGTCCTGTCCAAAGAAGAATCTGTGGACAAAAAAGCAGAATCGCTGGAACGCCGAGAGAACCAACTCAATGCCAAAGAAACAGAGCTCAAGAAGAAAGAAAAGCAGGTCGACGAATTACGAGAACAGCGCGTACAGGAACTGGAGAGAATCTCCGGGTTAACCTCCGAACAGGCAAAAGATTTCCTCTTAAAGACAGTAGAAGAAGACGTCAAGGAAGACACTGCACGCCTTTATAAAGAGTGGGTGAGCAAAGCAAAAGACGATGCAAACCGCAAGGCGCAGGAATATGTCGTAACGGCAATTCAGAAATGTGCAGTCGATCATGTCTCCGAGACGACCATTTCGGTTGTTCAGCTGCCGGGAGATGAGATGAAGGGACGGATCATCGGACGTGAGGGCCGTAATATCCGCGCACTGGAAAATGCGACAGGTGTTGATCTTATTATCGATGATACACCGGAAGCAGTTATTCTCTCTTCATTTGATCCGATCCGCCGTGAAGTTGCGCGGATTGCGCTTGAAAAGCTGATTCTGGACGGACGGATTCATCCGGCCAGAATTGAAGAAATGATCGAAAAGGCACGAAAAGAAGTCGATGCGCGCATCAGAGAAGAAGGTGAAGCGGCAGCCATGGAAGTTGGTGTCCGCGGTATTCATTCCGAGCTGATTCGTCTGCTCGGCTGCATGATATTCCGTACCAGTTACGGTCAGAACGCACTGCGTCACTCTGTTGAAGTTGCACAGTTGAGCGGATTGCTTGCAGGCGAAATCGGTCTCGATGTGCGGATGGCAAAGCGTGCAGGTTTGCTTCATGATATCGGAAAGTCAATTGACCACGAAGTAGAAGGATCTCATATTCAGATTGGTGCAGATCTCTGCAGAAAATACAAAGAGCCTGAGATTGTCATCAACGCAGTTGAATCTCATCACGGTGATGTTGAGCAGACGTCTCTGATCTCCTGCATCGTTCAGGCGGCAGATGCTATTTCTGCATCTCGTCCGGGCGCAAGACGCGAGACACTGGAAGCTTACACCAATCGTCTGAAAGATCTTGAAAATATTACAAACTCCTTTAAGGGAGTTGAGAAATCTTTTGCAATTCAAGCCGGAAGAGAAGTACGCGTTATGGTAGTACCGGAGCAGGTTTCTGATGCTGATATGGTACTCCTTGCGAGGGATATTTCCAGGAAGATAGAGGATGAACTGGATTATCCGGGACAGATTAAAGTGAATGTAATTCGTGAGAGTCGCGTAACAGATTATGCGAAATAAAGACATATGCTGGCTGCCGGGATTGAATCCCGGCAGCGTTTCTTATTTCTCTGAAAAAATGTTTCTTTTTTCTTGACAATTACTTCAGTTCAGTGTATGATACAACATGTTGATGCGAATGAAGCATCTGTTATATGCGCGAGTGGCTCAGGGGTGGAGTACAACCTTGCCAAGGTTGGGGTCGCGGGTTCGAATCCCGTCTCGCGCTTTTGTAAGACCGCTGAGAGCGGTCTTTTTCTATATCACGATTTTTTTGCCATAAAACAAAGAAGAGTTTCTTTTTAAACTGCATACACAGGAGTGTAATAATGAATCAGAAAAAACGCAGAATTATCACCATTATCATATGTATCATACTTGCGATTGTTCTTGTGGTGCCGATGGTAGTATCTCTGGTACCGGCTGCCGGACCGGATGAGACGGACCAGTCTTCAGGGTATGACACATCTGACTATGACACATCTGACTATGACACATCTGACTATGATACATCTGACAATGAATCATCAGGTGAATCTTATAATACATCGGATTATGAATCCTATGATTCAGAAGAATCGTATGAGAACGATGCGTCGGAAGAAACGTATGGTTCAGATGAAACAGGAAATACCGGAACTGAGCAGGAAGCTTCCGAAGATGCAGACGGATCTTCACAGGAGGAGTCAGAACCGGGTGCGTCAGAATCATCCGGTGAGAATGCTGATGCGTCTTCTGAGGAAGAACAGATCGATGTCTCCACATTGTATCATCCGGTTCAGAGGGATTCAGAGATTCCTGTAACAGGGGAGGCAGCCCGCGCTGCTGAGGGTGTCTATATTGAAAATGTCAATGTATCCGGCATGACGCGTGATGAAGTTCAGCAGGCATTTGAATCAAAACTGCTGTCACTGGCTTCCGATAAGATTACGCTGCACATGGATGAAAAAACAGATGTGGTTCCTGCCGGAAAAATGGGTATGTTCTGCACAAATCCGGAAGTGGTTGACCTTGCAATGATCATCGGCCGGAAAGGGAATATACTGCGCAAATACCGCGCGGACAAATATCTCAGTCAGAACGGCAGCGTGGTTCTGACACTGGATCTTACATTTGACGAGAAAGAAATCCGGAAGACACTGACCGGTGAGCAGGATCGTATCAATATTGATCCCATTCCGGTAAAAATGATCCTCAATGATGATCAGACGATGACTGCAGTGGATAAAGTTGACGGATTGAAAATGCAGATTGAGGAGTCCGCCGGCAAGATAAAAGCCTTTCTGGATCAGGACTGGCATGGAGGTCCCGGCGCGGTAGAGTTAATCAGCAAAGTCGTTCCTGCAACCGGAGACATCTCACAGCTGGCAGATGTCAAGGATCTGCTGGGAAGCGGCTCAACAGAATATGATGACAGTGAAGTTGAGCGATTCCACAATATTGAGCTCGCAACAAATATCATTGACGGAACCGTACTCTATCCCGGTGAGGAATTTGATTTTAATAAAATTGTCGGTGAGACAACCGAAGAAAAAGGATTTGTGAGCGCGGGATCTTATGAGAATGGTGAAATTGTCGAATCCTTCGGCGGCGGGATCTGCCAGGTATCCACTACACTTTATCAGGCGGTTTTGCGGGCGGAACTGGATGTCACAGAACGCCATCCGCATTCGATGACTGTTAAATATGTCGAGCCTGCGTTTGATGCTGCAATCGCAGAAGATGTGAAAAATTTCCGCTTTATTAACAATACAGATGCGCCAATTTATGTACATGGTACAGCCGGCGGCGGTGTCGTCCGGTTTGAGATTTACGGAAAAGAAACCCGTAGTCCGAACCGTACACTTACATTTGAGAGCCGTACAATCAGTGAAACCGAATACACAACCCAGTTTGTTTATGACGAAGAAATGGAAGCAGGCGATATTAAATCTACCGGCGGAAGATACGGACTTGTGACAGAAGCGTGGAAACTGATTTATGAAAACGGAGAATATGTCGATCAGGTGCAGGTCAATGAGAGTGAGTATATCATGGCGCCGCTGACATATCATATCGGCATCAAGGGTGCTTCAGAGGAATACATTGCCCGCATGGACGACGCCATTGCCACACAGAGTCCGGACGCGGTTAAATCAGCACTTGGCGGCTGAATGTATAATCAGGAGAAGAAAAGTATGAAAATCGGCAAACTGCCGGAAACGGTACTGGAACGATCTGTCATCCGTCAGATCGGGCACAGAAGAAAAGAAGTTCTGTCGGGTCCGGGCATCGGCATCGACTGTTCGGCACTGCGTACAGATCCTGAAGAGATTCTGGTATTTTCGACAGATCCGATAACCGGAACGGGCAGCCATTTTGGCGCGTTTGCGATTCATGTTACGGCGAATGATCTTGCCGCGGCTGGAGCTGATCCGGTTGCTGTGATGCTGACGGCGCTTCTGCCGGAATCCATCGGGGAACCGGAGATTCGTGCGATTGTGCAGGATGCTGAAGCGGTATGTGAAGAACTGAATATGGAAATTATCGGCGGTCATACAGAGGTGACAGATGCTGTCGGACAGCCGCTTCTTTCTGTCACGGGAATCGGAAAAATTCCGGCCGGAATGGAGCTTCTGTCACCGGCATCCATTGAGCCGGGAGATGCTCTGATCGTTACAAAGTGGATCGGACTGGAGGCGACTGCGATACTTGCAGAAGATCACGCTCCGGAACTTCTGACCAGACTGCCGGAAGAACTGATTCGGACAGCATCCGGATTCCTGCAGTATCTTTCCGTAGTGCCGGAAGCGCATGTCGCGCGGACGAATGGTGCACGGGCGATGCATGATGTGACAGAAGGCGGTATATTCGGCGCATTGTGGGAGATGGCTGAGGCAGGCGGATGCGGACTGCAGGTTGATGTGAAAGCCATTCCGATCCGGCAGGAGACAGTGGAAATCTGTGAATTCTTTGACGTGAATCCTTATCAGATCATGTCCAGCGGATCCATGCTGATTGCAGCAAAAGACGGCCTGAAAGTTATGCGCGCCCTTCAGGATGCGGGAATTCCTGCCGCGCTGATCGGGAGCATGACGGAAGGAAATGACCGGATACTAAGAAACGGAGAAGAGATCCGCTATCTGGACCGTCCGAAACCGGACGAATTGTACCGGGTAAAACGATAAAACGTTTTTTATTCGATCAACCTTTTGCAAGCGAGAAAATAAACTCTGTTCCAACATGTTCTGTGCTGATTACATCGATTGTCTGGTTATGCGCGTTGATGATATCACGGACAATCGCAAGTCCAAGACCGGTTCCTTTTGTGTCTTTTCCGCGGGAGGCATCGATTTTATAGAAGCGGTCCCAGATTTTTGTGATTTCCGCAGAAGGAATTCCTATGCCGTGATCCTTCACAGAAACATATACTTTGTCATGCCGCACGGAAGTTTCAATCTGAATCGAAGAGTGATTGGAACTGAATTTAATTGCGTTATCCAGAAGATTGTAAAGTACCTGCTGGATTTTTCCGTGATCCGCAAAAACAAACAGCTCTGCCCCTTCCAGAATCAGTTCAATGGAAATCTGACGGGTTATGCAGGTACCCTCAAAGGAAGCGGAAGTATCTTTGATGACACGGTTAATGTCAAACCGGCTCATATCAAGCTGCGTTCCTTTGTCGTTGATGTTGTTCAGCATCAGGATCCCTTTTGTCAGTTTTTCAAGCCGCTTTGTTTCATTCAGAACGATATTCAGGTAGCGCTCCTGCATTTCTGACGGAATCGTCCCGTCCAGCATCGCTTCGACATATCCCTTGATTGAGGTCAGAGGAGAGCGGAAATCATGCGATACATTTGAGATAAAAGCACGTTGTGATTCGCTGCTTTCCCGCAGTTCCCGCAGCAGAAAATTCAGTGACTGTGCGAGATCCCCGTATTCATCATTTGTATTCACTTCGATATTATGATCCAGATTGCCTCCGGCACAGTCTTTCACACCCTGAATGATTCGAAGCAGCGGGATGTATCCGGTTCTGATACAGTACAGGACAAAGATCAGAATGACTGCGAAAACGATTGCAAAAATCCAGAGCACAATCCTTACGATTGACTCGCGCTGTGCAATCAGCTCTGTTACAGGGACATGGATCGCGAGGTAACCGGCGATCTGCATTCCTGCTGAGACAGGAACCATGACACTGAGCATATCTGTGTCAAAGTACTGGAAAAACCTCCCGACCGTATAATAATTTGTTCCGAGCCGAACAGGATTGAAGTCTGTCAGAGTCGCAGGATTTCCGTCTGCTATGCCGGTTTCTGTATCCAGCAGGATTTCTCCCCTGGTGCTGATATACCAGATCCGCGCGCGCTCGTAAACGCCAAGCTGCCGAAGTGTCATAAGCGAGCGGTGAAGGGATTCCTCGTCGCTGGCAGAAGGGCGTGTGTTGGAATTCGCAATACTTGTTGCTTCGGCATACAGCCTGCGGCTTGCGCTTCGCACCACCGTCCGGTAAATGAGAGAAGATCCCGCCGTAGAGATCAGCAGGAAGCAGATCAGGGCAGTTGCAAAGTAGGCAAGCAGTATTTTTATCAGCAGTTTCTTTTTCATAATGAATGAATCTCTTGTGCAGAACGAAAAAAAATATTTTTGATTACCACTTGATGATATCAAAAAAAAAACATGCAGGGAAGTTTTTTATTTACGAGTTACAGAGTATAATGTGCTGCGGATTCACACTGATGTAATCAAAGTATAAAAATCGTTAAAAGGAGGTGTTGTAATAATGATTGCCGGGATGACTTATTATCAGATTGCTTCATACTTTCTGATTTATTCTTTCCTGGGATGGTGTACAGAAGTGGTCTATCAGGCGCTGAAGCGCGGAAAGATTATTAACCGTGGATTTCTGAACGGACCGGTCTGTCCGGTATACGGTTTTGGTGTCCTGGCCGTATTTGCATTTACAAAATCTGTGCTCCCGGCTCTGACTGCGATGTCTGAGAGCAGAATAACAGGTGACAACCGGTTGTCAGATCTGCTGATTCTGTTCCTGCTCGGCATGGCACTGGCAACTGCTGTCGAACTGGTGGCAGGATATTTGCTGGATGTTTGTTTTCATGCGCGCTGGTGGGACTACAGCAATGTTCCCCTGAACTTCCGGGGATATATCTGCCTGCGGTTCAGTGTCATCTGGGGGCTGGCAATTGTATTTGTCGTGAAAATAATCCAGCCGGTCATGGAATCGGAAAAATCGCTGCATCTGCCGGAAAAATACGGCTGGCCGCTGATAGCAGTTCTGTATCTGATTTATCTGGCTGACTTTATCGTAACAGCCATGATTGTTGCGGGAATGAACAAAAAGCTTACGGAACTGGATGAAATTCAGAAGAAAATGCGGATTGTCAGCAACGATCTGAGCCAGAAACTTGGCAGCAATACACTCGAGGCGCAGCAGAAAGCTGATGAAAGACGTGTGCAGGCACATCTGGCAGGTATGGAAATGAAAGAGCGCTCTTCGGAGGCTCACGAAAAATTACGCAGACGGAGAGCCGCTCTGGAACAGCAGCTGCTCGCGCATCCTCATTTTGGATCGGGCAGACTTCTGAATGCATTTCCGGAACTGGTCCACAGAGATCATGACTCGGTGATCCGGAGACTGCGCGCAGGAAAAACAGATGCGAAAGAAACGGGGTCAGGAAACTGACCCCGTTGTTTATTTCACTTCAAACTTATAGCCGACGCCCCACACAGTCCCGATAGACCAGTTTTCACTGTCATGTACTTTCTCACGCAGACGCTTGATGTGGACATCTACCGTTCGTGTGTCACCGACGTACTCATATCCCCAGATATGATCCAGAAGCTGTTCCCTGGTGAATACCTGATTTGGCGAGGAGGCGAGGAAATAGAGGAGTTCCAGTTCCTTGGGCGGCATATCGATGGATTTTCCACGGTATGTAACGGAATAGTTGGAGAGGTTTATGACCAGATCAGTATACTGGACGACCTTTTCACTGCCTGCCGTCTGCGGCTGCGCAGCTGTATTTTTATAGCGGCGCAGGACTGCCTTTACACGCGCAACCAGTTCTTTGGAATCAAACGGTTTGATGATATAATCATCAGCGCCGAGTTCCAGACCGAGCACTTTGTCAAATACCTCACCTTTTGCAGAGAGCATGATAATCGGAACGTTTGAAGTGTGTCTGATTTCGCGGCACACTTCATAGCCGTCCATGCCCGGCAGCATGATATCCAGAAGAATCAGATCCGGCTGAAAGGTCCGGAAAAGCTGCAGCGCTTCACGGCCGTCGTTTGCGATCTGGTTATCGAACATCTCTTTTGTCAGGTAGAGCGAGATGAGTTCTGCTATGTTTTGATCGTCATCGACGATCAGGATTTTCTGTTTTGTAGTCATGTATGAATTCCTTTCACTCCTCGCGCAGGTTCGCAATTGTTACGCCCGCATCGCCTTCACCGAATTCCGCCAGTTTGAAATTCTTTACCAGACGGTGAGAGCGGAGGTACTGATGAACGCCTTCCCGCAGGCGGCCGGTTCCTTTTCCGTGGATGATGCGCACAGTTGTAATGTGGGCAAGATAGGCATCATCGATAAATTTATCGAGTGCTGCGGCCGCTTCATCGACGGTTTTGCCGAGCAGGTTGATTTCCATACCTGCCGTACGCGACTTATCCATACGGATATTGGAAGCGGAACTTCCGCCGGACTTTTTGCCAAAGGCGCCAGGCGTTTGTTTTTTCATTGTTCCGGTGCTTTTTTTTGCGGCAGCCTGCCCTTCTGCCAGGATATCCGGTTCGGTGATCAGTTCCAGATCGTCGATATGAACCTTTGAGCGCATGATGCCCATCCTGACAAACAGGAAGCCTTTACTGTCCGGCTCAGATGCTACGATTCCCTTCAGATTCATACTTAGTACTTTGACGGAATCTCCCGGTTTGATGTCAGAGGGACGAAGCTTTTTCGATGTGCGCTGCGCAGGTTTTGCTGCAAGTGCCTCTTCGTGTTTCTGCATCTCTTTGCGCAGTGCGGAACGGCGTTTTTCCAGTTCGCCTCCTGCACCCGCACGGCTGCCGAGTTTTCGGACGTCACGGATGGTCTGATCAGCATATTCTTTTGCATTCTGCAAAATTGCCCGCGCCTCTTCATTTGCTTCACGGATGACCCGGTCGCGTGCTGCGTTCAGGCGTGCCTGACGCTCTTTCCAGTTTTTCTCTGCCGCTTCGGCTTCAGCGCGGTTGCGCGCAAGTTCTTCCTGCTGCTTTTCCAGTTCGATGCGGCGCGCCTCAAGAGAAGACAGTACATCTTCAAAGGAAGCATCCTGCTCATCAATCTGCGCGCGGGCCAGATCGATGATATAATCCGGAAGCCCCAGACGCTTTGATATGGCGAATGCATTGCTCTTGCCGGGAACACCGATCAGCAGACGATAGGTCGGTTTCAAAGTGGCGACATCAAATTCACAGCTGGCATTTTCAACGCCTTCAGTCTGCAGTGCATAAAGCTTCAGTTCGCTGTAGTGTGTCGTTGCCATTGTGCGGATTCCCTGATCATGCAGATACGAGAGGATCGCGATTGCAAGTGCGGCGCCTTCTGTAGGATCTGTTCCGGCTCCGAGCTCATCGAACAGAACCAGTGAATCGCGGTCTGCTTTTTCGATAAACGATACCGTGTTGGTCATATGTGATGAGAACGTACTCAATGACTGTTCGATACTCTGTTCGTCGCCGATATCAGCGTATACTTCGCGGAACACAGCGAGTTCCGAGCGGTCCAGTGCGGGAATATGCAGTCCGGCCTGTCCCATAAGCGTCAGAAGACCGATTGTTTTCAGAGAGACGGTCTTGCCGCCTGTATTGGGACCTGTGACAATCAGAAGATCAAATGAATTGCCGAGCTGAATGTCAATCGGAACAACCTGATCTTTCGGAATCAGCGGATGACGCGCTTTGCGCAGCGCGATCCGGCCGTCTGTATTAAAAAGCGGCCGTGTTGCATTCATATCCGCCGCCAGCGCAGCACGTGCGAAAATAAAATCCAGTTCCACCAGTAATTCCAGATCCTGCTGAATCTGTCCGGTGTAGACTGCGGCTTCTTCTGAAAGCTCGGCAAGAATGCGTTCGATTTCCCGGGCTTCTTTGATCTCCAGCGCGCGAATATCGTTGTTGAGCTTTACAATTGCAAGAGGCTCAATAAATAGCGTTGCACCGGTTGAAGACTGGTCATGAATCATTCCGGGGACTGAAGAACGATACTCAGACTTAACCGGGAGACAGTAGCGGCCGTCACGCATTGTGATGACAGCATCCTGCAGATAGGTGCGCAGAGATCCGTTCATCAGAGAGACAAGTTCCGTGTGGACCCGGTCTCCGTTGATCTTTATGCTGCGCCTGATTTTCCGCAATTCAGGACTGGCATCAGAGCTGATTTCATCTTCCGAGAGAATGCAGCGCCTGATCCGGCCGGAGAGAAGCGGAAGCGGTTCAAGCTGATCAAAAAAACGCGAGAGACAGTCCGGTTCAGTGTCCTCGTCCGTCTGACCGTATGATCTGGCACGGCCGGCATTTTCGAGGATACCGGCTGTCAGCAGTAATTCATGCTGTGTAAGCGGGCTGCCGACGGCAAGTCTTTTAAGAGATGCAAACAGATCTTTTGCATTGCCGAAAGACGGATTTCCCTTGCGGAAGATCCGGGAGAGGGCTGCTTCTGTCTCATTCTGCATTCTGTTAATGGTATCAGAATGTTCAGAGGGCTTCAGCGCCAGACAGGCAGCCTTGCCAAGCTCGCAGGTGGCATATTCAGCCAGCATGGATATGATTTTCGGATATTCCAGTGTTTTTAAAGCTTTTTCGTTCATGTTCCCAGTTTACCACAAAACAATCAAATATGAACTACAATCTTAACAGTTCGTTCATATTCTTTTGTTAGAATAATGTAATCTTATTGGTATCGTTTTCGGCGTACAGAGCATGTTTGCCGCGGGAGTTTCCTATGCAGCAGAACACATCAGATCACGAGACTAACGGAATAAGTGAACAGAGCGAATCAAAAGAATATCCTTTTATCAAAGAGGTAATTAAACCGACACGTAACCGCAGGACAATTATCAGCAGGATTCTCTGGATAATTGTCGGTGCAGTGGCTGCCGGTCTGATTGCTGTGTTCGTATTTGTGAAATTCTATCCGGCGGCTGAGCACCTGATCGGAACGGAAAGCCAGAAACGGGAACGTATACGTGTGGCGGCAGAGAGCAGTTCTTCTGTGTCTGATGAAGAAGCAGAAGATGCCGGAAATGAACAGAAAGCAGAAGCCTCTGCGGAGTCAGATTCTGACGCCGGTCAGAACACGGACAGCAGCGCCGGCACTTCCGCAGGAACAGATGGGTCTGCTGCCGGCTCGCAGGAACAGCCGGAGCAGCCGGCTGAGCCTGTACAGAATGATCAGGGGCCTGCAGAACCGGCTCCGGAAGAAACCGTCCCGGAAGAAATGGATCCGGTTTCAGAATATCTTGATCTTCAGAAAAACCTGAACAACATTGCGGCCGACAGCGAGAAATGTGTTGTACAGGTGACCGGTATTAAAAGTGAGATGGATTATTTTAATGCCAGTTATGAGAACGAACAGCAGGTGACCGGCATCACAATTGCAGAGGATGATGAATATTTCTTTATTCTTACTGAGAATACGCCGCTTGCAGATGCCGAAAAAATCAGCGTCCGTTTTCTCGGGCAGCAGGTATTTGAGGCAGAAATGATCCGTTCGGATACCAATACAGGACTGGCTGTCATACGTGTCAGAAAAGATCAGATTGACGAAGTGACGCTCAGAAGCATTCAGATTGCAGAATTAGGTTCTTCGTATTCGCTTGTCAGAGGCGAACCGGTTATTGCACTTGGCAGTCCCATGGGATATGAGGGAATGGTTTCAGCCGGAACCATTACATCAGCAGGCAATGATCTTTCACTGTATGATACACATTATCATATTTATACAACGGACATCACAGGAACACAGAGCGGCTCCGGCGTCCTGATCAATCTGGACGGAAAGGTCGTCGGTATTATCAGGCAGTCACTGGGGACTTCCGGTAATTCGATTGTTCAGGCACTTGGTATTTCAGAGATTACCGGGCTGATCGATACCCTTACCAACAATGAATCCCGTGCTTATGCAGGAATCCGCGGTGAGACGGTAACGCCGGCGATTTCTGAGAAAACCGGAATCCCGCAGGGCATGCTGATCCGGGAAGTCGAAACGGATGCACCTGCCATGCTGGCCGGATTGCTGCAGTTTGATGTCGTGGTAAAACTGAACGACCAGCCTGTCACCTCTGTTTCAGATTATTCGAAAGCACTGGCAGAATGCAAACCAGGTCAGGATATTCATATCACGGCACTCCGTAAAGGTTCAGAGGCGTACGAGGAAATGACATTCCAGGTACTGCTGACTGAGATATGACGATACCAGGGGTGCGAGAGTGCGAAGCACGGAGCAATCCGTGGTATCGTCAAAAAAGAACAACCAGAAAGGATTAAACTTAGATTCATGAGATATATCAATGAGCTGGATGCCGGAAGCAGAGTCTCCGGCATCTATCTGTGTAAATACTGTCAAAGTGCGGTGACCAAAAACGGAAAAGCATATTACAACATTATCCTGATGGATAAGACCGGTGTGCTGAACGGTAAGATCTGGGATCCGGATTCTCCAGGTATTGATGAATTTGACGCACTTGACTATGTTGATGTTGTCGGAGATGTGACAAGCTTTAATGGGGCACTGCAGGTTTCTGTCAAGCGGCTCCGGAAAGCACATGCAGATGAGTATAATCCGGCAGATTACCTTCCTTCGACAGACAAGAATCAGGATGCCATGCTGCATGAACTGCTCGCGATTGTAAATAGTGTGCAGAATCCCTGGCTGAAGCAGGTGCTGGATCACTTTTTCACGGAAGACCGGATGTTTGTAAAACGGTTTTGTGAAGCAACAGCAGCAAAAACGATCCACCACGGTTTTATCGGAGGCCTGCTGGAACATACATTATCGGTTACAAGGCTCTGTGATTTCTATGCAGAATCCTATCCGATTCTGAATCGTGACCTTCTGGTGACCGCAGCGCTGCTGCATGACATCGGAAAGGTTTCAGAACTTTCTCCGCTGCCTGCGAATGATTATACTGACGAAGGACAGCTTCTGGGTCATATCGTAATCGGAACGGAGATGATACATGATGCACTTCGTGAGATACCTGCTTTTCCTGCAAAACTGGCAAACGAATTAAAACACTGCATCATTGCACATCACGGAGAACTGGAATATGGTTCCCCGAAAAAACCGGCGCTTGCCGAAGCGCTTGCACTAAGCCTTGCCGATATAACTGATGCAAGGATGGAGACACTTAAGGAACTGTTTCAGGCAAATGAGAAGACCAGCAATGAGTGGCTGGGATTCAGCCGCGTGCTGGATTCGAATGTGCGCAAAACCTCGCAGTGACAAAAACGCTATGAACTGGAAAAAGAATGATCTGACAACAGTCAGAATAACTGATATCGGAATCAACGGTGAGGGCATCGGTAAAATCGACGGGTTTACACTGTTTGTACGAGATGCTGTTCCAGGAGACCTGGCAGAAGTACGTCTGATGAAACTGAAAAAGCACTATGGCTATGCACGTCTGGAACATCTGCTTGAAGCATCAGAAGACCGTGTTGTGCCGTCATGTCCCGTAGCAGGACCCTGCGGCGGCTGTCAGCTTCAGCATTTGTCATATGAAGCGCAGCTGGCGTGGAAAGAACAGCAGGTTCGAAATGATCTGATCCGCATCGGAGGGTTTGAGAATCCGCCTGTGCATCCGATTATTGGCATGGATCAGCCTTTACATTACCGCAACAAGGCTCAGTTCCCAATAGGATATGACCGGGAGGGGAGACTTGCTGCGGGCTTTTTTGCCGCGCACAGTCATCGGATCATTCCGCTCGTAACAGCATCTGGCGGACATCAGTCAGATGTTCCGGACATTACCTGCGGGATTGGCAAAGAAATCAATACGGCAATTTTAAAGACAGTGCTGAACTGGATGCTGAAATACAGGATTCCGGCCTATCAGGAAGATACCCACGAAGGAGTTGTCAGGCATGTTCTGATCCGATGCGGATATCACACCGATGAGGTTCTTGTATGCCTGGTGATCAATGCAGAAAAACTGCCATACAGTGAAGTGCTTGCAGACATGCTTTATGATCTGAGATGCGGAATCGTAAGCCTCAGCTTCAGCAGCAACACAAAACGTACCAATGTGATTCTGGGAGACAGCTATCAGATGATCCGGGGACAGGAATATATGACAGACAGAATCGGCGGAAATGAATTCCGTATTTCGCCGCTGTCTTTTTATCAGGTTAATCCGCAGCAGACAGAGCGGTTATACCGGAAAGCCGTGGAACTGGCACAGCTGACAGGAAGTGAAACGGTATTTGATCTCTATTGTGGGATTGGAACGATTTCATTGTCACTTGCGGAGAAATCAGCAGCAGTTTACGGTGTGGAAATTGTTCCGCAGGCAATAGAAGATGCACGGCAGAATGCTTTGATTAATGCAGTTGATAACGTACACTTTTATGTGGGAAAAGCAGAAGAGATCGTTCCGGAGCTTTACGCACAGCAGGGTATCCGGGCGGATGTTGTTGTTGTGGATCCGCCGCGGAAAGGATGTGATGCTGTTCTGCTGGAAACGATGATCAGAATGCAGCCGGAGCGGGTAGTTTATGTCAGCTGTAACTCGTCTACGCTTGCCAGGGATCTGAAAGAACTCTGCGGAAACGGATTCTGTCTCGAATATGTGCAGCCATTCGATCAGTTTTCGATGACAACGCATGTTGAGACGGTAGTACTGCTGTCACGTAAAGACGCATAAGAGTCTGGAAAAGACTTGAATTCAAGGGATTCTTCAAAAATGACCCGAAAGGGCATTTGCGGAGAATCCTATTTTTTGTCTATTTTACAATAGTTTTGACCACTGGAAAACACACGGGCGAGGCTGAATGACTATTGTCAAAAGGGGTGGAGATTATAGGATTATTGTCAAAAAGAACCTCTATTCAGCTTCACCAAAATCTGATAGACTAATAAACAAATAGACAGAAATAATGTGATTGATATATAGTCTATCGGAGGATAAGCGATGGAATTCAATCCTAAGGTAAAACTTATTCCGGCGTTCAAGAATAGTCCCGGGGTGAAAAGGGTGGGTATTTATGCAAGAGTCAGTACAGCTAGAGCAGAACAGCTGAAAAGTCTGGCAGCGCAGGTTTCTGGTTTAGCAGATCATGTTTATAAACGAAATGATATGATCATCAGAGACATCTACATAGATGTTGGATCCGCGAAGACTGGTTCGAGCCGGAGAGAGTTTTCACGATTACTTCAGGATTGTCAGAACCATAAAGTGAATTATGTGATTGTGAAAAGTATGTCGCGTTTTGGCCGAGATGCTCTTGAGATTAATGAGTCAATCCGGTTACTAAAAGAAGCAGGCGTAACTATTCATTTTTTGTTGGAAGACAAAGAAATCGAGAGGGACACGCCTGAACTAGAACAGACAACAATGGCTGCGATTATTCAATCTGAGAATGAACAGCGAAGCGCGAATATCAAGATTGGGTTAAGGCAGAGAGCAATGCTCGGGACCAGCGGATTATATTCTAAACCATGTTATGGTTATGTAAAAGATGAGAACGGAAACTTGATTCCGGACATATACCAATCCGCAGTCGTTCAGCACATATTCCAACTGTACATCGACGGAAAGAGTGAGGCTGGGATCATAGAAGACTTAGCAGAGCGGAAGATTCCGACATCTCAGGGGAAAGAGAGATGGAGTAAAAAGGCTATAGAAACAGTCCTGACAAACGAGAAGTATACAGGTACTGCCGTGATCCTGAAATCCTATGGAAATAGGGAACCCTTCCGTAAACCAAATGCACATGAGGCAATCATTACACAGGAGGTGTTTGACAAGGTTCAGGAAGAGATGAACCGGCGAGCTAAGCGGAAAAGGAAAGAATGACATCTATATAAGGATCTTATTTGGGGGATAAAATGAGACTGGAAGAATACATTTTTAAGAGAAAAACAGAAGACGGAATAAACGAATTTGACCGCGACAAAAGAGCTGAGAATACTCGAATATGTGTAAACTATATATTTGAGTATTTTAATAATTATCTCGAGACAACAGCAGGAGAGGAAAGAACAGTATTACATGACGAAAAGATAGACAAATATGCACGTATTGTGGAACGATATTCGAATGATATCCAGGAGTGGCTGGTCGATATGTATTCTTCTTATGGGAAATACTTGCATCGGACTTTGCCTACGTTTATCCAAGATCCATTCTTCCTGCTGTATGATACGGAAGCTGAATTTAGAGCTTTGTCATACGATGTTTATCCCAAAATTATTAAAAGGTATAAATTCCTGAATGGACATGCAGAAATGATTTATCGGTTTTTAAGAGATGAGCATCGTACTCGAAGTTTGGTTTCCGAAGAATGTGAACTCCCGAATATAACAGAAGAAATAGATGAATGGATGAAGAAGACATATCTTAAATATGGTGTAAACATGTATTCCTTTTGCTCGGAATATTTGATGGATTTTATGGACAATCCTGAAAGATGGCCCAAAGAACATAGAAAAAGATCGGAGTATTATGATCAATACAGTGGATCGGATTCTAGAATTAAGGTACCACAATCATTTTTATACGATTATGATTTTAGACAGAAAAACAATTTATTTGGATTAGACATGCTGTATAGAAAAATGCCTAAGAAATCTTTTATAAAAGGGAGAAAGCAGGAAATAGAAGCAATCTTAATGTATTGCTATTGTTTTGAATATGATAGTCAAGACAGATATTGGAAAGAGTACTCAGAGAAGCTTTTATAAAAGATGTAATTTATGTAGATACCCATAGACTACATAACTAGTTGCGCCAATACTACTGTCTTGTGCGGATTTTATAGGAACTGTCAAAGACTAAGTTTCACATGTTGAGACAATAGCTTTAATGTCAAAGGAGCGAAGCTGAAAATGCCCGAAATAGCGCGGTTTCAAGGGATTCTGGGTGTTAGCAAAGGCTAACTTGAAGCCCTTGATTTGGTGTTTGACAACAGTTCTGACCACTGGTAAACGCTTGTTGAGTGCACAGAAATGATGTATTTTTACATGGCGTGTGGGCAGAAATGATGTCAGAGAAGCGTCTTACAAGATGATGCGAGTTCTTGTATTAATCACATTGCAAAATCACCCACACAACTATATACTAAAAATGTGTTAAAAGAGGGCAAAATTTCTCTGAGGAGAAAGCTATGGAGCGTGAGTTCAAAATCACAAGGATTGATGAAATCCGCGTAAAGAAAGATTTCAGTGTGGGAATCTATGCTCGGGTCAGTACAAATAGAAAAGAGCAGCTTGACAGCCTTGCTGCTCAGGTATCCGGGCTTACAAAATTAGCTTCATCACATTTTTCGTGGTTCGTGGCGGATGTTTTCATAGACATTGGATCGGCAAAGACTGGTTCGGTTCGGGTGGAGTTAGAGCGTATGTTAACTGCATGTGAAAGAGGAAGTATTGATATTGTTCTCACGAAAAGTATTAGCAGATTTGGGCGGGACACGAAAGAAACGTTGGAAGCATTTCGAAGGATTAAGAATGCTGGGAAAAGAATCATTTTTGAGCGGGAAAAAATAGATTCAGAATCCATGGGAGATGAGGTAATTCTCTCAGTGCTTGAATCATGTGAGCAGGCAGAAAACGATTGGCGCAGTGAGAATATCAGATGGGGCCTTAGTAAAAGAGCCCATAATGGAACATCCGGCTTATACGATCGTCCGTGCTATGGTTTCAGGAAAGATGAATACGGAATGCTTGTGATTGATGAAGAGCAGGCGGAGATTGTCAGAAGAATCTATAATCTTTATCTGGGTGGTGCCACAGCCTTAGGAATCAAAAGAGAACTGGAGAGAAGAGGAATCAAATCACCGACAGGAAAGGATAAATGGAATAAGAGTACAATTGAAAAAATGCTGGTAAACCGCAAGTATACCGGAGATGTAGCGATTGCCGGATCTGATAACATTGGAAACAGATACATGATTAAAGAACATCATTACGGAATCATATCAAAGGAGATGTTTGAGGCGGTGGAGCTGGAAATGGCCTGTCGAAGCAATGTGGAGGAGACGGAAAACGGGGTGAAACGCAAATCAACAAAGTATAGTTCGAAGCGGAAGAAAGAGACAGTCACTGATTACGCATATTGATACAAAATACTTGACTTGAGAGAGAAACAACTCAATGCTATATTGACGGTGAAGATAATGTAGTGGAATGGAGAGCTACAACAGGAGGAACAGCAATGAACCGAATTCCAGATGATCAGGACAGGATCTCTTTGGTTAGACTTGTATCTTGCGCTTTTGTGTTTATTCTTTTTGCTGTCATTCTGCCAATTTCAGTTTATGCTAATACCGAAGCGGACACCGTTCGTGTGGGCTATTACGAGAACGAAGTGTTTCAGGAAGGAGCACGGGAGGGTGCAGTCAAGACAGGCTACGCCTACGAATACTATCGGAAAATGTCCGAATACACAGGCTGGGAATATGAGTATGTGTACGGTGGTTTTGGCGAGCTCTATCAGATGCTTCTCGATGGCGAGATTGATTTGCTTGCAGGCCTTGCATGGAAGGAAGACCGGGCCGGGCTGATCGGTTATCCGGATGCCATAATGGGCAGTGAGTCTTATTACCTTGTCAAGCACGATGAGGATGTGGATATTACGGCCGACCCGGTTACTATGAGCGGGTGCAGAATCGGTGTATTGGACAGCGCAATGCTTGGTGTTCTGAACCGGTATCTTGATGACAATCATGTGGACGCGGAAGTTGTCACTTATTCTGACTATACGCATTTGTTCTCTTCCTTTGATTCTCATGACGTAGATGTACTTGCGGCGGAAAGTGATGGTGCTCATGGAAGAGAGCATGCGGAAGTGCTGACCGTTTTTGGCGCATCTGATTACTATCTGTGTGTTAACATCAACCGTCCTGATCTCTTGGCAAAGCTGAATACCGCCCAGACGCTTCTGGCTGCTGAAGAACCCAACTATCTTAATTCACTGCGGGCCAAATACTATTCTGTCAGTGTCACAGCAAGAGCATTTTCGCAGGTTGAGCGGGAGTGGATGGACACTCATACCACGCTTCGTGTCGGATATCTTGAGAATTATCTGCCATACAGTGATACAGACGATCAGGGTGAAGTGACCGGCATCGTGAAAGACATCATTCCTGAAATACTGGATACGCTTGGAATGCAGAACATCACTGTCGAATATACCGGATACAAAAGCTATGACGATATGATCACCGGAATCAATACAGGTGAAATCGACGTGGCATTTCCTGTTGGTGGAGGATTGTATTATTCTGAAGAAAGCGGGATCTATCTGTCTAATGCGGTATCTTCCTCTCCTGCGGAACTGGTTTATAAAGGAGAGTTCAGTGACAAAACAACGCAGCATTTTGCGGTGAATGAAAACAACCGTATGCAGTACTACTTTGTTTGCACGAACTATCCCGATGCGGAGATTACATTCTATCCATCGAGTGAAGAGTGCCTAGCTGCCGTGCTTGATGGGAAAGCAGGATGTGTGACCCTGAACGGTCTTCGGGCAAATGATATCCTGCGCAACAGACAATATGAAGACCTTTCTCTTTACCAGACAAGCTATAATGATGCCCGATGCTTCGGGATCGAGATTGGAAATGAAGGACTTTTGAAACTTCTGAATCGGGGTGTCAATGTGCTGGGCAGTGATTATGCACAGAACATATCATACCGATATACAGGGGGACTCTATTCATATGATTTTATAGATGTGCTGCGGGAGCATATGGCTCTGTTCAGTATCATTATTCTTATCATTATCGCCCTCGTGATTTTCCTGCTAGTCCGTGGTATCAGGCATTCGAAAAAGGAAATCAAAGAGAAAGAAGCAGCACGGATGGCTCTTGAAGAGAAAAATGCAGAGCTTGCCGAAAGCCAGAAGGCGCTTTCTGATGCGCTGGCTGTGGCAGAGCATGCCAACCACGCCAAGACTGCCTTCCTTAACAATATGTCCCATGATATCCGCACGCCAATGAACGCAATCGTAGGCTTTACTGCGCTGGCTGCCTCCCATATTGACAATAAAGAGCAGGTGCAGGATTATCTTGGGAAGATTTCCGTATCAAGCCAGCATCTTCTGTCGCTCATCAATGATGTGCTCGATATGAGCCGTATTGAAAGCGGAAAGGTGACCATAGAAGAATCAGACGTCCATTTGCCTGATGTGATCCATGATCTTAGGACAATCATACAATCAAATGTCACGGCTAAGCAGCTGGAGCTGTTCATCGACACACAGGATGTGGTGCATGAGGATATCGTTACAGATAAGCTCAGGCTGAATCAGGTTCTGCTGAATATTCTGTCCAACGCAATCAAGTTCACGCCCGCGGGTGGAACAATTAGCTTCCGGGTGATTGAAAAACCGTCCCCTGTCTCCGATCTTGCGAATTTCGAATTTCGGATCAAGGATAATGGGATCGGGATGAGCGAAGAGTTCCAAAAGACGATCTTTGAGGCGTTTACCCGCGAGAGGACTAGCACGGTCAGCGGCATCCAAGGGACAGGGCTCGGCATGGCAATCACAAAGAACATTGTCGATATGCTGGGCGGTGTGATCACGGTGAACTCGGAAGAGGGGAAAGGCAGCGAATTCGTCGTAGAGCTTCCATGCAGAATCACCAGTGTATCCACGAAATTTGAACCGCTTCCCGAATTGCAGGGACTTCGTGCGCTCGTTGCGGATGATGACACCAATACCTGCCTTTCTGTCTGTTCTATGCTGCGGGAGATCGGCATGCGGCCTGATTGGACGAATTACGGTAAGGAAGCTGTGGTCCGGGCGAAGGAAGCAATGGATCAGGCCGATGAATTCCAGGTCTATATCATCGACTGGCTGATGCCGGATCTGAACGGAATTGAGACCGTCCGGAGAATCCGAAAGGTAGTAGGTGAGAATACACCGATTATTATCCTGACGGCATATGACTGGGCTGACATTGAAGAGGAAGCAAAAGATGCAGGAGTGACATCTTTCTGTTCCAAGCCGCTGTTTATGTCGGAACTGAGAAATGTGCTTGCACAGCCGTTTATGGAACCGAAAGATACAAAGCCGGAGGATAAGAAAGAGACGGATGAACATTTTGATTTCAGCGGGATGCGGGTTCTGCTTGCAGAGGACAATGAATTGAACCAGATGATTGCCGAAGCGATTTTGACCGAGAAAGGCCTAGACGTTGAAATCGCCAAAGACGGGGTAGAGGCTGTAGAGAAGATGAAAACTGCTCCTGCCGGATATTACGATCTCATTCTGATGGATATCCAGATGCCGAAGATGGATGGATATGAAGCAGCGAAACAGATCCGTGCGATGGATGATAAGGGGAAAGCAAGTATTCCTATCGTAGCAGTCACAGCAAATGCGTTCGAAGAGGATAAGAAGACGGCGCTTGATGCAGGCATGAACGGACACCTGGCAAAACCGTATGACATTGCCGCAATTATGGAAACGCTGAAAACGCTGTTGGGATCGGAGGTACATAAGGAGGATTGAGAATAGAGAGATGGAATCTTAATGTCAAAGGTAATTGTGGAGTCAAATAAAAAGAAAAAAGCGCTTATAGAACAAATGGGGGTTCATGAGTTTATCAGATTTGAAAAAACTCGTCCGGTCATGGGTGATTGCGGGGCATTTGACTATATAGACGATTACAATCCGCCTTTTCAAACCGATGAGATACTAGAATACTATGAAAGACTTGGATTTAACATAGGGGTTTCTATTGATCATTTGATTGTTGGAAAATATGCACAAGACCCTGAGGAGAGGATGCGTCGGTACAAGTTGACTCGAGATAACGCTGACGCGTTCCTGAAAAAACATAAAACAGGTGGATATACTTTTCTTCCTTCTGGTATAGCACAAGGCTGGGATCCTAAGTCTTATCGAGATGCAGCTGCTGATTTGATTGATATGGGATATACCCATATTTGTTTAGGAGGATTGGTTCGGACAACTACGAAAGATATAATCGAAATTTTGAAGGAAATTAAACCTTTGATACCGGATTATTTAACCGTTCATCTTTTTGGCATTGCGCGTCCAAATGCACTTGAACCCTTTGAAGAAATATAGAGGTGAAGTTTGTGAATAATCTTTTATTTGTAAAGAATTAAACGTGTTGTCACCTTTATTAAAAACCGGTAGACCGAAGCATTGATGTTAAGGAAAAATACATAAAGCCGTCAAGAGTGTTTGAATTGGTAGATGGATTCGGTATTTTTTATAGAAACAGGAGAAGATGAAGATGTGTACAGCAGCAACTTATTATGCAAAGGATCATTATTTCGGACGCAATCTGGATCTGGAATTTTCTTATCACGAAGAGATTACTATTGTGCCAAGAAGCTATCCCTTTATCTTTCGCAAATGCGAGGACATCAATCATCATTACGCCATGATCGGAACAGCGTTTGTTGTGGAGGGGTATCCGCTCTTCTATGATGCCGTAAATGAGAAAGGCCTTGGAATTGCTGGATTAAATTTCCCAGGGAACGCTGCTTATAAGGCAGAAGTTCAGGATGCGGACAATGTGGCACCATTTGAATTCATACCATGGATCCTCAGCCGCTGTGCCGATGTCGATGAGGCAAGGACACTTATTTCCCGGATGAATCCGGTAAATATAAGTTTTAGCCCGGAGCTTCCGTTGACGCCGTTGCATTGGATGATCGCAGATCAAAAAAGAACGATTGTAGTTGAACCTCTAAAGGACGGCATCAGAGTATACGATGATCCAGTGGGGGTCATGACCAACAATCCAACCTTTGATCAGCAGATGTTTCATCTCAGCAATTATATGCATTTGTCAAATAAACCTGTGAAAAATACCTTTGCCAAGGGTCTGGAGATTACGGAATACAGCCGTGGAATGGGCGCGATGGGAATGCCCGGTGATCTTTCCTCTGCATCAAGGTTTGTGAAGGCGGCATTTACCCGCATGAATTCAGTTTCCGGCAATTCGGAGGAGGAAAGTGTAAGCCAGTTTTTCCACATTCTAGGGTCCGTAGAGCAGCAAAGAGGCTGTGTTTGTCTTGGCGAAGGAAAATATGAGATAACCGTATATTCTTCCTGCTGTAACATGGATCGGGGAATTTACTATTACAGAACATATGAGAATTCTCAGATTACAGCCGTAGATATGCACAAAGAGGCAACAGACGGAAAAGCATTGATTCGGTATCCGATGATCAAAGAACAGCAGATACGATATCAAAACTAAAATCAAGATATATTCCAGCTTGTCGACATGTTCCCGATAACGGGTAGGTGTCCAAAATCGGTTGATATGTTCCTGACGAACAGGTAAAACGTTGATATGTTCCTGGACACGATTTTGCGAACAGGCAGCAGTCAGTGGACAAGTTCCCGCTTACCGGCGCAGGTATGAATTAGTAGTTTCATTTCCTCGTGCCATGTCGAGACGGTAGTCTGCTTGAGCAACAAAAATGCCAAGCCAAAGGACTACGTTGAGATCGGCGTGGCTGCTGAGGATTATTACAGGATTAAAGATTCTGAGAAGAAAAAAGGCAATTAAGCGAATCGCAGTTTGTCGAGACAGTAGTCTGCTTTCACATAAAGATGCATAAGAGAACTCAGAAAGCCTGAAAAAAGGGATTCCGAGGATTTCACTTTGATGAGGTGATCTTCCGGAATCCCTTTTTTCTGTTCTGACAATAGATCTGACCATTGGAGAAGTCAGAAACATTTTTGTTGAATGGCGCACAAAAAGGGTTTAATTCCGTTATACATATTGAAGATTACACAAAGGAAGGAGGGCGTTCGTTGAATTTGGAAGAGCAATATGATCGGATCTATAAATATCTGTATTTCCGCCTTCATGACCAACATACAGCGGAAGACCTGACACAGGAAACCTTCCTTCGGTTTATTTGGAAGTAGGACGTATCAGGACGAGAACCGACAGCTACTGTTTTTTGCAAGCATGAAATCCCAAAAATTGCAGGCAAAAATGGAGAAAATTGCATCTCCATTTTGGAGAAAAATGCAGGCTGCCTGACAGCG
>JNKK01000008.1 GCA_000702845.1 Lachnospiraceae bacterium FE2018 | reverse complement strand
TTGAGATTTATGTTCCCCCTACTAACAGACCCTACTAATGAACCCCACTAACAAACCCTACTAAAGGCAGACCCTACTAAACTTTGAATACCCCAAAAAACAATAAAAAACGGCTGATTGATTTAAATCAATCAGCCGCCTCGGCTTTTGCCAGCCCCAGAACCAGCACAGCGCCGATCCGGATGCAGTTCGCTATGAGAACAGCGGCGGAGAAGCCGTACAGGCCGCCGCGCGGTGTCAGGATTGAGATCAGAATCAGAAGAAGGAAAAGATGCGCAATCTGCAGTCCGAGCTGCCACCGCTCACTGGTGAAGGTCAGCACAATGATAAAGAGATAGGCAGAGAGCATTGCCAGGATCTGCGTCAGGTTGACGACTGTGATCAGCGGCCGGGATGCTTCTGCGAGATCCGGGTAAAACAGACGGATGAAGATCGGTGTGCCGATCTGACAGAGCACCCAGAAAACAAGGCTGACGGCAATTCCGGCACCGGCAAGTTTCAGAAACTGCCCGCGGCCGGTTTTCTGCTTTGATTTTGTCATATAGGAGATGATGATCGTGTTTATGGGTGCAACAAAGAGCACAAGTGTTTTTCCGATCAGGGAGACAACGTAATAGATGGTGACTGATTCACTTCCCAGCGTATTGTTCAGGTACAGCCGATCGATATTCAGTGTCAGGTTGGTGATAAAATAGGAGAGTGTCAGGATCGCACCGCGCTGCAGGACCGTCGGAAAAAGAGAGGACCGGTTCAGCAGCGGACGGAAAATATGTCCGCCTGCAGTTACATAAATCAATGCCGCGCACTCACCCGCGAGGAAAATCAGAAACCAGTTTCCGGTAACACGATACAGCAGATAACCGCCCAGATAGCCGATGCTGCAGATCAGATAATACAGGAAATAATGTCTGTAGTTTAGAGTCAGGCGGTATTCGACATCGCCGTAATAGCGGTAAATCGTTGTCAGAATCAGCAGCCCTGAGAGGACAACCAGCGGAATCAGTCCCATATGGGTACTTCCCTGACTCTTTACAAGAGAACTGCGCATCATAATCAGGGAGACAATCATGCCGGCGGTACCAAACAGGAGAATAGAGAGATTATAATCTCCGTTGGTAACATCCAGGTCGCGCCGCAGTACCAGGCGGCTGTTGTTCATGGCCTGTCCGATCGAAGGACCCAGAATATTTACGAAAGCCATGATGTATAAAACAACACCGATTTCGGCTGCGCCCATGCGTTTGTTCAGATTCGGATAAACAAACAACTGCAGGACGCCGTTCAGAACAAGCGCACCTGCAATCGTATAAATTGTATTGGAAGTGATCTGCTTTTTTGAAGCAGTATTTTTTTTGGTGGACTGCATTGTGATGCCCGTCCTTTCAATCAAGTATTTCTTAAATCACCGTGCCGCTGTCCTGCTGTCATAATCAGGGCACAGGTTTTCAATATATTTTCGTTTTCCGGAGGCAAGCACCGGTATTTCATCTACATATGTGATCTTTATTTCAGCATCTGCGCCAAAAGCGGGCTGTATACGTCCGAGAATATCTGTCACATCCATTTTTTCAGGATCTCCATTCAGACGCAGCTCATATTTTTTAGAAGAATGCTGTACAAACTGATACTGTTTAACGCCCGGTACATCCCAGAGGTTGTTTGTGATAACATATGGTGTTACAGCATTTCCGGAAGTGTCATACAGCATATCGCTGCGGCGGCCGTACAGTTCCGTCAAGTATAGTTTATAACGGTCACCTTTTACTTTGTGACGCGCGATTGCGGTATCGCCGTTATCATAACGGATAATCGGGAAGGCATAGTTGGTCAGATCTGTGATGACAATACGCCCGAGTTCTCCATCCTCTGCCGGTTCATTGCTGTCCATTTTAAGGATCTCATAGTGATAGCTTTCCGAATTAATATAGTAGGTGGTGGTATCAGGACCCTGAATTCCCATGATTCCGTTTTCTTCATTGGAATACCAGGCCTGAACAGGGCACTGAAACTGTTCAGCCAGCTGTGCGCGGATCGGATCCGGCATTGCCTCGGAGATCGGAAGAATGGAGTGGACAGAAAAACCGCTCATATCCGTTTCGCTCCGGCGAATGTATTCGCTGATTTCTCCCAGCGCAGAGGAGTAGCCGATCAGACATTTCACTTTCTGTTTTTTCAGAATATCCAGCATACCGGAGATGGCATCATCAGAAAGGGAAGCACTGTCCATCATGATGCTGTTTTCCATCATCAGCTGGACTTTCCCTTTGCGGACATTGTTAACCCAGACACGGATAAATGCCATTTTCTCGCCAATATGGTAGCGTCCGAGTGTGCCGAGAAAAATGCTGTCCGCGGTATTGCAGAGCGCTTTGTTATGATCCTGCACCATTGCGAGCGGTGTGCCCGTGGAGCCGCTGGTCGACATGACACGGTTGTCTTTCGCGTCAATATAGCGGATCGAACGGAACGCGTCATACTGACTGCGGAAGGTATCCTTGTTGACAACCGGAAGAGAAGTCAGCGGGATTTCAGGATCATAGTCCCGGTAGAAATCAGTTGTATCAACAGCGTGACGGATCAGACTGCGAATCCGGTCTTCGGTATCTTTGAAGGAAGTGCCATGCTTCCAGGCATAGCGGTCCTGCTCCATTTTTTTTCTGACAGTGCCGCCGCGCATACGGTCCAGAGCAAAAAAACCGTCCCACCGTGCGCGTTCCATAAATGTAGTATGTTTCTGACTCAAGATGAATTCTCCTGGATTTCTGTGTTTAACACAGATCTGAATGGTTGAAAGTCGTTTGATTACCTGATGTGAAGTAATCTGCAATACATGTATCTGCAGGCAGGCCCGCGTGGGCGCATGCCTTTTGGCGCTGTAATCATCATATCATGTATAAACAGGAAAAAAAAGGCGAAAAAAACTGCCGCGTCAATGACGCGGCAGCCATGGAAGCGATATTAGTTTGCGACACGGCGGACAGAAAGGATTTCATGATAAGAAGCATCTGTTCCGCTGATAATTCCGCGTGTCGGATCAGAAGCATGTACAATCTGACCGTCGCCCATGTAAATGCCGACATGACCGGAATAGCAGATGATGTCACCCGGCTGTGCATCTGCGTAGGATACTTCAGTGCCTTCATTTCGGAGTTCACTGGAGGATCTTGCGACATTGTATCCCATCGCACCGTAAACCTGGTTGACAAAACCGGAACAGTCAACACCATTGGTCAGGCTGTTTCCGCCGTAAACGTACGGATTTCCGACATACTGCATTGCATAATCAACAATTGCCTGTCCGTTTCCGGAACCTGATGAAGATGATGATCTCGCGGAGGAAGAACCGGATGAGGAACCGCCGGATGAAGCATTTCCTGAAGAATCATTATCGTAGGACTCAGTATATCCCGAGTTGTCTTCATAATATTCTTCATTGCCGCCGTAATTGGCTTCTTCAGATCCGTCGTCATAGTAAGCATTGTTCTGCTCCTGCTCAGCAGCATATGCAGCAGCGGCTTCCTGGCGCGCCGCTTCTTCTGCGGCAGCAGCGGCAGCAGCGGCTTCTGCCTGACGCTGCATCTCTACCATGACAGCAATTGCCTGATTCTGATTTGCCAGGACTGTTTTATAGTTGGCTGCAGTTTCGTAGGCTTTTGCAATCTTTGCATCATAATCAGAAGAAGTTTCTTTGGCCTCTTTCAGAAGATCTTCAAGATGGCTCTTCTCGTTTTCCTGCTCTGACTTGATGGTTTCGAATTCCGCTTTTTCCGTGAGCTCCTGTTCTTTCAGGTTTTTAACATCTTCCACGATGGAAGCATATTCTTCAAGACATTCACGGTCGTATTTGTACATGTTCTGCGTGAATTCGCTCTTGTTCAGAAGTCTGGTGATATTGTCACCGGAGAAGAGAAGCATCGCCCAGCCGGCATTTCCGCCGGTTTCATAGATGTACTGGATCCGCTTTTTCATCGCATTATAAGATGTACTTTCTTTTTCCTCGGCAGCAGCAAGATCCCGGGTGGTCTCATTGATCTCTTTTTCTTTCTGATCAATCTGACCGTCCAGTGTATCAATTGCCGTAATGGTTGTAACCAGATTGGCATCCAGCGTGTCGATCTCTCCGAGAATTGCTTCTTTTTTATCTTCCAGCGTGTTGATTTCTTTTTCAACTGCCATAAGATTAGCAGAAGTCGTGTTGCGCTGCTGTTCTAATTCATTTATGGTTACCGCACCTGCCGGAACTGCCTGTCCGAGAAGCAGAGAAGCGGTTAATGTTGCTGCGAAAATTTTTGCTTTCAAAAGGAACGCCTCCTTACGTGATAACTTTAATTCATACAGATAGTAACACATTTGTAATAAATTTGTCAATGTAGCAGATGTATATTTACAAAACAATATCATGAAAAAAACGCGTGGAAAAATTCACTATCTTGTGTTAAAATGCTGAAAAACACAAGTGGAATGTCTTCAGAATATTTCAAATTGTGACAGAATTATTTAAATTTTTGATACAAAACAGGTATATGCTTTGCCAGACCGCACGTATACGGGAAACATATTTGTGCAAGAGGCAGAAAGGGATCATATTTGTTATGAAGAAACGATTAAGAAGATGGATCTGTATCGCTGCAGCGGCCGGTGTCCTGTTCTCCGGTCCGGTGATCAGCAGCGCAGACCCCACAACATCACCAGGGACAACAACGTCAGGGACAACGTCGGCAGGTACATCATCAACGGGCACGACATCCTCCGGTACAGCAGCGGCTGCACAGAAGATAATCGTTAAGAAAGTAAAAGTAAAAGGACGTCCGTTTACGCTGCAGACTGTAAAGATAAAGAAAAAGGCTGCTTATGTCAGTGTCGGTACAACGGATCTGACAATGAAAAAAGATGAAGGTTATCTGTGCTTTGTTTCGCCCAAAACACGCGTGTACTCATTCAGACTTTCCAGTTTTCTTACAAAAAAGAAGGGGACAGCCTCTGTAATGTTTCAGGCACCGGATACTGAGGAGCCGTTTTTCAGTTTTCTGATCAGTATTAACAGCGGGACAAAGACAAAGGAATCGCTGGAGTTTAAGACGAAGAAGACATCTGCAGAAAGAAGAAAAGCAATTCTGGACGGAAAAACTTTCGGCGGTAAGACGGTAAGGATGAAACTGAAGAAAAATCAGGTACTGTATATTTATATAGGAAGTGATTATCCGAAAACGACGGCAAGGCTCCAGATCAGCTGATTCTCAGATGAAGCTCAGAAAAGGCATCCACGCGGTGTCTTTTCTTTTTACGTAAAAATATTACGAAAATATTAAAAATATTAATTGACAATTACGCGCCGATTGAATAGAATGTAATAGAATAAAACACTTTTGTTATAAAATGTAAGTTGCAGAAGTGCGTATTTTTTATGAAAGAGGGGAAATAAAAAATGAAAGGCCGTAGATTTGCAGCAGTTTTAATTGTGCTGTCAATGCTGCTGATGCTTGTGCCTGCGCAGGCGTTTGCTGAAGAGGAAACAGCTGCAGAGACAGTTTCAGAAAGTGCAGTACCTGAAACAGAAACCGCAATGAAAGAAAACGATTTGAACAAAGATGATGCGGGACAGGAACAGGCACTGTTCGGGACACAGGAAGAACCGGCAGCATCCGATGACGAGATTACTGCAGAAGAAATCTCTGAGGGAGAAGAGGATGTACTGCAGGAATCTGAAACCGAAGCGGAGGAAGTGACAGAGCAGACAGAAGCCGCATCTGAGGCAGAGACGAAAGCAGAAGTCGAGGAAACAGCCGTGGAAGAGACAGAACAGAAGGAAGCTTCTCTTGAGGAAGAGACGGATCCGGATGCAGTGCTTTCACAGATGGCCTTTTCAGGATCTTCCAGTGATGTCACATGGAGTGATGCTTCTTCCGAGCTGGACGCGAACGGTATCCGCACTGTTTCGTTTAATGCTTCCATTCCGGAAGGGACAACCGCATCGGAGCTGAATCTGAATGTACTTGACACACCGAATCTGGCAGCACTCGCGTTTTCACCGGATCTGGGCGAAACCGTAAAGTATGTCGTAAATGTGACGGACGCAACCGGCAGTTATCAGTTTAAAGAGAGCAGCGGTGCTGTTGCTCTGGCTGACAGCAGCTGGAATATCAGCAGTTCGGTAAGTGAATCGCTGGCAAAGGCAACGATGCTCAGTGCAGATGGTTCCGGCTATCAGGGAGCAGATACTTATCTGACGTCAGCAGGAGAAGGAAACGGATTCAGCAGCGTTCTTCAGGCACAGTGGGCGAAGGACCAGAAGGAACAGCAGCTTTCTTATTATCAGCAGATGCAGAATGCAGAATCTGCAGCGGTTTCTTATCCGGTTGTCCAGTTTAAACTGACACATACAGATGTACCTGCTGTCACAGAAACTGCCGCGGAGGAGTCGGGAGAACTGTTTGGAACAGTTCCGCTCTCTGTCAAAAAGGTACTGACCGGTCAGACGCTGAAAGCAGATCAGTTTACATTCGAATTAAAGGATGAGAACGGTAATGTTCTGCAGACAAAGAAAAATGCGCAGGACGGAACCATTCCGTTTGATTCACTCGAATTCACCGGAAATGATATTGGTGAGCATAAATATACGATTAATGAGGTGATGCCGGAAGGCGCCAAAGCTGACAGCAATGGTAAAATTGTAGTCGACCATATTGAATACGACACGCATACAGAATCCGTCACGATAACCATTTCATTAAATGATGAGGGGAAACTGAAAGCAACCGTTCGCCAGAGCACAACAGAACTGACCTTTACCAATAAATATACGGAAACGAGTTCAACAACAACCACCACAAGCCGCACCAGTCCCAGAACCGGTGACAGTTCGCCAATTATGCCTTATATCAGCATGCTGGCAGGTGCAGGGATTGCACTCGTGATGATAAAACGTATGCTGCGTGTACATGTGAGACGTTGAGGATCAGGCACACACAGGAGCAAACAGAGTTAAACCGGGTAATAATGGGCTGTCACACTAAAAGTAAATTGTTTAGTGTGGCAGTCCATTGTTTCTTTACCTGAAAGATGCGGTGGTAAGCTGCGGGAAAAGCACTTGGTTGAAAAGACAGGGAGTTTATTGTATAGTAGTATCTGTATAACTATGTCCCGGGATATGAAAGAGGATAAATAACGAACATGAATATAGGTGAAGTAACCAGAAGATTTGCATTTAATACACTGGACAAAATGCAGGGCGGAAAGCTGAATATGCTGAAAGAGGTGAATAAATCTGAGATTGTCTCAGGCGTGACCCCGGAATATCAGATCAGACGCAAAAATGCACTGCTCCAGTATGCGGCTTCAAACTGTGCTTATTACAGAACAAAGTTTTCCGGTATGGCGTATGCAGATGAAGGAAACACGCTGGAACTCTCTGATTTTCCGGTATTGAACAAGCTGCAGTTCATTGAATTGTATGACGGGATTCTCAGTGATGCATATGCTGATATGAAGGATTCTCTTGCACATCTTACAACCAGTGGTTCTACAGGGACCCCTTTTACAGTCCTTGCTGATTCGGAAAAAATGAATCATGTCAATATGAACTTCATGGCCGTTCTTGAACTGAACGGGTTCCGGATGGGGATGAAGCGCGGTGAGTTCCGGGCATGGATCGAAGGAAAGAACACAATCTCAAAATGGAGATCTTTTAAAAACAATCTGAAAATGATCGAGATCTCCAATATGGGAGATGAGCAGGTTCAGGCGATCTTTGACAGAATCCGGAAAGAACAGATTCAGGTGCTGGTCACATATTCAAGTGCGCTGACTGCGTTGACAGATTATGCTGAGCGCAAAGCATTTGACGTGCAGGAATGGAAGGACTGGCCTGTTGAACTGATCTTTACGATGGGTGAGGCACTTCCTGCGTCTACGCGCGAAAAAGCAGAGAAACTCTTTGGGATTCGTCCGGTTCTTACCTATGGAAATAATGAAAACGGCTTCATTGCGGTCAGTCTCGGCGGAGCTGATACCTACACAATTGATCTCTACAGTTATGAAGTGGAAATTCTGAAAATGGATTGTGATGAGCCGGCGGAAGAAGGCGAGCTTGGACGGATTGTCGTGACGGATTATTATAATCGTGCCTTTCCGATGATTCGATACGATACGGGAGATACCGGTAAGATTCATCGGTGGACTGATGAGAGAGGCAGAGTTCACGCGGAATTTACAGAGATTTACGGACGGCGCGGTTCTCTGATTTATAATACTGCGGGACATCCGCTTTCGATGCATGTGTTTATGAATAATCTGTTGAATTTTCAGGGAATTCTGCGGCAGGCAAAGTGCACGCAGACGGGTCTGAAAACGTATATCCTTACACTTAATCCATATCCGGATGTGCAGGTGGATGAAGCGGCAGTCATTGCATCCTATAAAAAGTATCTTGGGGACGATGCAGAATGTACGGTCGAATATGTCGATGTTCTTCCGGTACAGCAGTCCGGCAAGACAATGGTGTGCGAGCAGTTATGCGGGGAATATTTGACATGAAAGTTTCAGATTACCTGGTACAGTTATGCAGTAAGGCAGGAATTAAGGATGTTTTTGTCGTCAACGGCGGCGGAGCCATGCACCTGAATGACTCTTTCGGACACAGCCCGCTGATGCGGTGTACGTACCATCACAATGAACAGGCATGTGCGATGGCGGCAGAAGCATATGCCCGTGTGGATCAGCAGCCGGCACTGGCGCTGGTCACATCAGGACCCGGTGCAACCAATGCGATGACAGGTGTCCTGTGTGCCTGGATGGAATCGATCCCGATGCTGGTGATTTCCGGTCAGGTGCGCTATGCGACGACCGTTCGCAGCAGCGGTCTGAACCTGCGGTCCATGGGAATTCAGGAATTTGATATTACAAAGGCCGCCTGTGCCATGACAAAATATGCTGTTATGATTGAGCGGAAAGAGGATGTCCGCTTCTGTGCGGAGCAGGCACTCTGGGAAATGACGCACGGACGGAAAGGTCCGGTATGGCTGGATGTTCCTCTCGACGTACAGGCCGCAGACATTGATCCGGAAACACTGAGGGGATTTTCACCGGGCGCATCAGAAGACCATGATTATTCACCGGAATTGATCGGGCAGATTATTGACAGACTGCAGAAAGCAGAAAGACCAGTGCTGTTCGGCGGGTACGGTGTTCATGCCGCGGCCGGAGAAAAACAGTTCCGGGAGCTTGCGGAATTGCTGGGCGCACCGGTATTAACAGGAATGTCCAGTGTAGATCTGATGCCCAATAATCATCCGCTGTATGCAGGCAGAACAGGTATGACGGGGAGCCGCGCGGGTAATCTTACGATGGCCGGGAGCGATGTGTTCTTTTCCATCGGAAGCCGCCAGAGTTTTCTGCAGACGGGCTTCAACTATCAGGACTGGGCGCGGGAAGCTTTTACGATTTTAAATGATCTGGATCCGGAAGAACTGAAAAAACCGAATTTACATGTTTCGCTTCCGGTTGTCGGAGATGCACGTAAACTTATGGAGCGGCTCATAGAAGAACTGCGAAAAATGGGATGTTCGGCAGAGCAACCGCTGATATCCGATTCCTCCTGGACGGAACGTGCGGCAGCGCGGGAACGCCGTTATCCGGTTGTGACGGAAGCGGAAAAGGGCCCGCAGCCGGACGGAAAAGGGAATCTCTACGCATTTTATGACGCTTTATCGGAACAGCTTCCGGAAGGCGCGCAGCTGCTGGCCAGCTGCGGAACGTCCCGTGTGACAGGCACACAGACATTTCGTGTAAAGAAGGGGCAGCGGTTTTATACCAATTCGGCAACTGCATCGATGGGATACGGACTTCCGGCTGCAATTGGTCTTGCCCGGGCATTGAACCGGGAGGAAGGGAAAACTACAATTGTAAATGCAGTCGATGGCGAAGGTTCCTGCATGATGAACCTGCAGGAACTGCAGACGATTTCCACCAATCATCTTCCGGTTCGGATTTTTCTCATCTGCAATGGCGGTTATCACTCGATCCGCCAGACGCAGCAGGCATATTTCGGCGAACCCCTTGTGGGAATCGGCGAAGAAAGCGGTGATCTCGGTTTTCCGGATCCTGCAAAGCTCGCGGATACGTTTGGTCTGTCGTATGGAAGCTGCCTTTCCAACGAAACACTGCAGGAAGATCTTGCGGCTGCAATGGAGCTTCCGCTTCCGGCCCTGATCCGCGTGGAAGTTTCGCCGCTTCAGAAGACAGAGCCGAAGGCGGCATCCAGAAAGCTGGCAGACGGCAGAATGGTCTCGGCGCCGCTAGAAGATATGGCACCGTTTCTTTCCCGTGAAGAGCTGGAAAAAGAGCTGGAAATCCCGATGACAGAGAGTGAGCGGCTGCGTTAACTGAACGTTTGTGTTCAACGCTCCGCGCGGATATATCCGCACACCTATTTCACATGGAGACAGGATTATGGAACGAAAAAAACTGCTTTCGGTTGTTATCCCGACATTTAATGAAGAGGAAAATGTCGGGCCGATGACAGAAACGCTGGTTCATATTTTTGAAAATGAACTTCCAGAATATGATTATGAGATCATCTATATTGACAATCATTCCAAAGATCGTACGCGTCAGCTTCTGCGGAAACAGTGTGAAGAAAACAAACACGTCAAGGCAATCTTTAATGCACGGAATTTCGGACAGATGCGGTCGCCGGTGCATGGACTGAAACAGGCATACGGTGATGCAGTTCTCCGTCTGAACGCCGATTTTCAGGATCCTCCGGAGATGATACCCCAGCTTGTCAGAGCATGGGAGCAGGGATCTAAGATTGTGATCGGCATAAAGAATAAAACCAGCGAAGGCCGTATCATGGCGTGGATGCGGAAAATATATTACAAGCTGCTCCGGAAGATCACGGATATCGGCCACATCGAAAATTTCACCGGTTTCGGTCTTTATGACAAAGCATTTGTCGATGTCGTACGCGGAATTGACGACCCGATGCCTTACCTGCGCGGTATGATCGCAGAACTGGGCTATGACTACGAGACAATTCCATACGACAGACCAAACCGGCGCGCAGGGAAGAGCAAGAATAATTTCTACAGCCTCTATGATGTTGCTATGACCGGAATTACCGCTTATTCAAAGGTAATCCTCCGGTTTGCCACATTTATCGGATTCGGAATCGGCGCGCTTTCATTTCTGGTGGCGATTGTGTATTTTATTCTGAAACTGATTCACTGGGACTGGTTCCGTTCCGGAATCGCGCCGCTTGTCATCGGCGTCTTTTTCCTGGGCGGTGTGGAGTTGTTCTTCATCGGATTACTGGGTGAGTATATTCTTGCAATTAACCAGCGCGTGCTGCACCGGCCGCTTGTGGTTGAGGAAGAACGGCTGAATTTTGAGACAACGATTGATAAGAATGGACAAAAGAGCAGTGAGCAGCCGGAAGAAATCAGCAACATTGTGAATTAGCGACATAAAATGATAAAAGAGCTTTATAAAAAATACAAAGAGATCATCAACTATCTGATCGTCGGTGTTCTTACGACAGTGGTAAGCCTTGCAGTTTACTATATCTGTGTGGTGACATTTCTGGATCCGCACAAGGCACTGCAGCTACAGGCAGCCAATATCATCTCCTGGATTGCTGCAGTGACATTTGCTTATTTTGCAAACCGGAAATTCGTGTTTGAGAGTAAAAATCCGAACATACTGCAGGAGGCTGCCGCTTTTTATGCTGCACGTCTGGCAACACTGGGGATGGATATGGCAGTCATGTTTCTGATGGTGACAGTCGGAGGGATCAATGACAAGATCGCCAAGCTGGCCGTACAGGTTCTGGTGATCGCGGCAAATTATATTCTCAGCAAACTGCTGGTATTCAGAAAAAAGAAATAAGACAAGTTTCATGCAGTTCTGATGAAAGGAGTCCTCAAATGAAAAACGATTCGAAATCCGGTAAGAAATGCAGATATTCTTTTCGGACTCGCTTTGCACTGGTTCTGCTGGCGCTGATTCTCGGGCTGCTGACGGCAGTACCGGCGCAGTCTGTTCAGGCTGCAGTGATTCCGGGTGACAGAATTCTGGGTGTGCCGTATATCAACCAGCACCTTGGTCTCTGGGTGCCGGCGCAGCACGGATATACCAATGCATGGTGGGCAAATCAGCGGTTTGAAGGATCCAATCGTACTTTAAGCACAAACGGCTGCGGGTTCGCCTGCGCGGCGATGGCTATTTCTTATATGCGGGGCGGCGAGGTTCTGAATCCTGTCGAAATCATGACACGCGCCTGCGGATTCAACGGTGTTGCAGGCGACCGTGACTGTGGTGTAAAATCTGCTGCCAGGTATGGTTTGCGGGCGGTGACAGTCACAAAGCCAGGCAAGGCAAGAATAATCAGTGAAATTCTCGCGGGAAATCCGGTCATGGTACTGGAACAAAAGTCAAAATTCGGCGGCGGCGGCGGACATTTTGTTCTGCTGATGGGCTACCGCAACGGAAAGTTTGCCGTTTATGATCCGAGCAATCAGATGATGGCCTGGGTTTGCGATCAGATCACGCACACATGGAAGGAAATCAATGACGGTGCGTGGCGGATCAACAGCGACAAGGTCGCAGGCGAATATACCATCTTTTATGCAACCAGCCGTCAGGTAAAAATCGGGGATGATTATTATTATCAGGATGCCGACGGGAAGAATCTGACAGGATTCCAGCGTGTTGCGCAGTATAACAAAACCTGCTACTTCGGAGCGGACGGGAAAATGGTATTCGGTCCGCAGAAGATCGGAAATTTCTGGTATTACTTTGATCCGTCCACCGGCGCGATGCAGACCAGTACATTTGTGAGCTTCAACGGTAAAACATGCTACTACAATGCGAAAGGGCATGCGGTTACCGGACTGAAGAAGATCAACGGAAAGCGCTATTACTTCAAACCATCGAATTATGCAATGGTAAGAAGTAAATTTGTAAAGATTCCGGGAAAGAACCGGATCAGCTATTTTAATAAAAAAGGACAGGCCGTGACTGGTTTCAAAAAGATCAGGGGCCACTACTATTATTTCACTAAAAAAGTAGGTTCCATGTGCAGGAACAAGTTTGTTTATATTGCGTCGAAGCACAAGACCTGTTATTTTAACAAGAAAGGACATATGGTCAGTTAAAGTGGCCGGTTTGTCCATATTTAAGAGACGGACACGTTTCCGTGTTAATCAATATCAGACAAGGAGAACAACCGAATGGAGAAGGAAGTCGTATCCAGAAACTTTATTGAGCAGTATATTGACCAGGATCTGAAAGAGGGCGTTTATACCGGAGTGTGTACACGTTTTCCGCCGGAGCCGAACGGTTATCTGCATATTGGCCATGCAAAATCAATCCTGCTGAATTACGGCCTGGCGAAGGAGTACGGCGGGCAGTTTAATCTGCGTTTTGACGACACCAACCCGGCAAAGGAAGAGACTGAATTTGTCGAGTCAATCCAGAGGGATATTGAGTGGCTCGGTGTGGACTGGAAGGAGCATCTGTATTTTGCATCTGACTATTTCGAGCAGATGTATCAGGCGGCAGAAGCACTGATTAAAAAGGGAAAAGCGTATGTCTGCGACCTTTCCGCGGAGGAGATCCGCGAATACCGCGGCACCCTGAAGGAGCCGGGAAAAGAGAGTCCGTACAGAAACCGCTCTGTAGAGGAAAACCTGGATCTGTTCCGCCGTATGCGGGCAGGTGAATTTGAGGACGGAAGCCGTGTGCTGCGCGCAAAAATCGATATGGCTTCGCCAAACATCAATATGCGTGACCCGGTCATTTACCGGATTGCACATCTGTCACACCAGCGTCAGGGCGATGCGTGGTGCATTTATCCGATGTATGATTTTGCACATCCGATCGAAGATGCGATTGAGGGAATCACACATTCTATCTGTACCCTTGAGTTCGAGGACCACAGACCGCTGTATGACTGGTCGATCCGTGAGACGGCAGATGATATGCATTATCCTTCAACGCCGCGGCAGATCGAATTTGCAAAACTTTATCTGACCAATGTTGTGACCGGAAAGCGCTACATTAAGAAGCTTGTGGCAGACGGTGTTGTCGACGGATGGGATGATCCGCGCCTCGTTACAATTGCGGCGCTGAAACGCCGCGGCTACACCCCGGAATCCATTCAGCGTTTTGTGGAACTCTGCGGTGTTGCAAAGGCCAACAGTTCCGTCGATTACGCGCAGCTGGAGTTCTGTATCCGTGATGATCTGAAACTGAAAGCACCGCGTATGATGGCAGTTCTGGATCCGGTCAAACTTGTAATTGACAATTATCCGGACGGTCAGGTTGAATATCTGGACGCGCCGAACAACAAGGATAACGAAGCGCTTGGCAGCCGGAAGATTCCGTTTGCGAAGGAACTCTATATTGAGCGGGAAGATTTTATGGAAAATCCGCCCCGCAAGTATTTCCGCATGTACCCGGGCAATGAAGTGCGCCTGATGTACGCGTATTTTGTGAAGTGTACGGATATTGAAAAGGATGCCGACGGCAATGTTACCGTGATTCACTGCACCTATGATCCTGCGAGCCGCGGCGGAGAAAGTCCGGACGGACGCAAGGTAAAGGGAACGATTCACTGGGTTGCCGCTCCGACAGCATTTGAAGCAGAATGCCGTCTGTATGAGAACCTGATTGACGAAGAGAAGGGTGTGTATAACGAAGACGGTTCTATGAATCTGAATCCGGATTCTCTGAAGATCATGGAGCACTGCTATCTGGAGCCCGCGCTCGCGGATGCCAAAGCATATGATACATATCAGTTTGTCCGGAACGGATTCTTCAATGCGGATGCAAAACTTTCGGAACCGGGCAGACCGGTTTTCGGCAGAGTTGTGTCATTAAAGAGTTCATTTAAGCTGCCGAAGGGAAACTGAACAGACCGGCTGAGCGGTCAGGAGAGGAGGCGTTAATATGAGAGAAGGGGTTTTGAAGAGGATCCGTTCCTGTATAACATACGGAATGACAGTGATACTGCTGGTTTTGACTGTAATGAATGCTGTTGTCAGTGTTAAGGCGGATCCGGTACCGGATGGATGGGACAGCACACATTCGAAATATTATGCCGCCGGGAAAATGGTGACAGGCGCGAAGAAGATCGAGGGCTTCTGGTACTATTTTGACAAAGACACCGGAGAGGCGGTCAAAGACGGATTTCAGGAGATTAAAAAGAAGAAAAAAACCAAGACCTGCTATTATGATTCCGAGGGACACGCGGTATCCGGCGAGGTACAGATCGGAAAATACTGGTATTATTTTGCTCCGAAAACCTATGCCATGACGGTGAAGGATTTCGTGAAAATGGAGGACGGCAGAACCTGTTACTTTAATAAAAAGGGACGCCGTGTCAGGGGCGAAAAGAAAATCGGAAAGTACTGGTATTACTTTGACAGAACGACCGGTGCGATGACAGTCAGCGCGAAAATTGAGATCCCGGGCAAGGATAAAACCTGCTACTATGACCGGAAGGGAAGACGCCGGGAGAATTACAGAAGCGAGGGTAAGTGGTATACATTCAATGAGACGACCGGGAAACTGAAACAGACGGTCATTACAATTGACGCGGGACATCAGCGCAATGCCAATACAAGCCATGAGCCGATCGGACCCGGGGCAGGTTCCACGAAGGCAAAGGTGACCGGCGGCGCGCAGGGTGTCGCAACCCGCAAAGATGAATATGTTCTGACACTGGAAATCGCAAAACTGCTTCAGAAAGAACTGGAGTCCCGCGGATTCAAGGTAAAACTGACCCGTACATCCCATGATGTAAATCTCAGCAACAGCCAGCGCGCAAAGAAGGCCAATAAGGCGAATTCCTCCGCATATGTGATATTGCACGCTGATGCAGACGGCGCTTCTTCAAGCGGTGCGCACACAATCTGCAATACATCATCGAATCCATTCAGCGGGAGCAGATATGCGGTGAATAAGCAGCTGGCCACAAAGGTGATCAACGCATATGTTAAAGCAACAGGGTTCCGGAAGATCGGAGTGATCGAGCGTGATGATCTGAGCGGCTTGAACTGGAGCAAGGTTCCGACGTGTTTCCTCGAGATGGGATTTCTCTCAAACCCGTCCGAAGACCGCGCAATGTCAAATGCAGCCATGCAGAAAAAGATGGCGAAGGGAATTGCTGACGGGGTAGAAGCATTTGTGAGAGCACAGAAGTATCAGAAGTAAAGCTGTATGAAAGGGGAAAATCGTGAAGCAGACAATGAACCGGATCGCGAAAAAAGCAGGCATGATTCTGTTATGCCTGATGCTTGGGCTCGGGATTGCAGGCGGTGATCTTGCCGTGTCGGCAATCAGTGTTGCGGCAGCTGAAGAGGTGACGAACGGCTGGGATGAAGACCATACGCACTATTATAAGAACGGCAGGATGGTAACCGGTAAGAAGAAAATCGGAAAATACTGGTATTACTTCAATAAAAAGACCGGAGCAATCACGAAGAAAAAACTGATCAAAATCGAAGGCAGACGAACGAAATACTGTTATTATGATGCGGAAGGGCATGCCGTAAAAGGCGAACAGAAAATCGGCAAGTACTGGTATTATTTCAAGAGCAATTATGCGATGGCGACCAGCGAGTTTGTATCAATCAAACTCCAGGAAAACATCTATAAAATGTGCTATTACAATAAGAAAGGCCGCCGCGTTAAGGGATTGAAAAAGATCCGGGGGAACTATTATCTGTTTGATAAAAAGACAGGTGCGGCAAAAGTCGGATTTCAGAAAGTAATCCGGAACGGCAAGACGTATACCTGCTATTTTGATGAAGAAGGCAAGATGGTGCTTGGAGATAAGACCATTGACGGCGTCACCTATTCCTTTAACGAATCAACAGGAAATTTTGTGGATCTGATGATAGCACATGCCTCCGGCAACGAGTTCGGCGGCGGATATCATGGGCAGGCAGGCGATCAGACCGGAACAGAGGTCTGTATCCGAAGCTGGTACAACCGTCCCTGGAACTGTGTACTTCGTCCGAAGAATTCTGTTTTTGCAGACAAAATTGCATATGCGATGGAACGCGCGGCGAAAAATGATAACATCGGTTATGACATGGGCGACCGCAACACCCTTCTGCATTATGCAAAAAAGGTCGGCTATGATCCGGGACGTGTCTCAGCTCTGTGTGAGACAGACTGCAGTGCGCTGGTCTCTCTGGCGTGCATGTACGCGGGAATCCCGCAGTCTGTTGTGATGTATGACAGTTCCAACAGTGCCACTACCGGCGTGCTGCGCAGCAAGCTGATGAGCACAGGAAGATTCACACTTTATACTTCAAACGCATATACCAAGAAGACCGGCAAGCTGAAACGCGGCGATATTCTGCTTCTGGAATATGGCCACACGGCTGTTGTTGTCGGAAGGCATAAAATCAGCTGATCTGAGTCACCATGCCGGAGAAATCATTTTTATAAACTACTGTCCGGCCATAAAGCAGAGAAATAAACGATTATGAAGAAACCTGCAGTAAAAAGAATAACAGGAATCATCCTGCGCATCGTGATATTCGGCGCGATTTTCGCGTATGGCCTGCTGCATCTCTCGTATCTGGTAAAGCCTGAGCTTTCCCATACACGCAACAATATCAGCGGCTATTACGCGGAGCCGGAGAACTCGCTGGATGTCGTTTTTATCGGCACCAGCGGGACGATGTCCGCTTATGTGCCGATGCAGGCATATGAGGCGTACGGTTATACATCATATAACTTCTGCACGAATGAGCGCACGGTGGAATCGATTACTTATTCAATCAAAGAAGCGCTGAAGACCCAGTCTCCGGAGCTTCTTGTTATTGATGTGCGGCCTCTGATCCGTAAAGTCACCATGAAGCAGCTCTGGGAGGAAGGAGATACGGCCTCTGTGCGTTACAACACAGACGGATACCGCTATTCGCCGGACCGGATGAAATTCCTGTGGAAGACCCTGCCGCATAACACAGGCAGTCTGTCTTACTATTTCGATATTATCCTCTATCACAATCAGCCGCTGAACTGGAAAAACTGGAACGGTGCCTATAAGTTTATCAACCGGGGCTATAATTTTATGGGCTGGGAAGGTGATATTCCGGTCCCTGAAATCAATGATGACATTGTTCCGCTGGAGGAAAATCTGGATGCATATCTGGATGAAATCCTTGCAGCATGCAGTCAGATTCCCACAGAGACAAAGGTGCTGTTTCTGTATTATCCGTACCGGATCGCCATGTACAATGATTACATGATTGAAAATGTTAATTATGTACAGCAGAAGATCGAAGACGCGGGCTTCCCGTTTATTGACGGGGAAGAGTATTATGATGAGATCGGACTGGACGCATCCAGAGATTTTCAGAATGGCGGGCACTGGAATATATTCGGTGCGGAAAAGATTACAGACTGGCTGTCGGCGCGTCTTGTAAATGATTTTGATCTGCCGGATCACCGCGGGACGAAAGAATACGCGGAATGGGATAATGACCGGACCGAGTGGGATGCAACCGTCGCCGATGAAAAGGCAAAGCTGGAGAAAATAATTAAGAAGGCAGCAAAGAAAAAAGCGAAAAAAGAAGCAAAAGCAGCTGCAGCAGAGGACTAAATCATGTCGATCCTGTCACTTCCCTTCCTGGGATTTCTGGCAATCTTATTTATAATATATTATGCAGTTCCGAAGCGGTTTCAGTGGATCGTGCTGCTGGCCGGCAGCATTCTGTTCTATGTGTCCTGCGGAGACTGGAAAGCGTGCATTTTTATCCTGGTGACGATCATTACGACATTTCTGGGCGCGCGGCGCATGGATCAGCTGAATGCGGAGCAGAAACAGGTGGTTCTTGACGCAAAAAATGCCGGGAATCCGATGTCCAGAGAACAGAAAAAAGAAATCAAGGCAGCATATCAGAAGCGCACAAAGCGAATTCTCGTACTGACGCTGCTGTTGAATTTCGGCATTCTTGCTGTCCTGAAATACGGAAATTTCGTCATGGAAAACGTGAGGGCACTGTTTCCGTCAGCATTTCAGGCCGATACAGGGCTTCATCTGCTTCTTCCTTTGGGCATCTCTTTCTATACGTTCCAGACAATGGGCTATCTCATTGATGTCTACCGCGGGAAGTATCAGGCAGAGAAAAATATCCTGCACTTTGGTCTGTTTGCATCATTTTTTCCGCAGATGATTCAGGGCCCGATCGGACGGTATGATCTGCTGGCGGATCAGCTGAAAAGCGGTCACTCATTTGACGCAGTCCGTTTTCGGCAGGGGATTATGCGCATGCTCTGGGGCTATTTCAAAAAAATGGTCATCGCAGACCGCATGGCGATCATGGTCAGTTCCATCACCGGCGGTTTTGCGGAAAACGGATATACCGGCATTACCATTTTTGTCGGTGTTCTTCTGTACGGCGTGCAGATGTACGCGGATTTTTCCGGAGGAATGGATATTATTTTCGGCGCCTCGGATCTGTTTGGAATTTCCATGTACGAGAACTTCCGGCAGCCTTATATGTCGCGGACGGTATCGGAATTCTGGCAGCGCTGGCATATCTCTCTCGGGCACTGGATGCGTGATTACGTATTCTATCCGATCGCGCTTTCCAAGAGCTTCGCGAAGATGCAGAAGAACATGAAAAAGAAGATCGGCAATTATTACGGAAAAGTCATTCCGTCTATGTTTGCCTCCTTCATTGTCTTCCTGCTGGTCGGTATCTGGCACGGCGCGGCGTGGCGTTACGTGATATACGGAACTTATCACGCGATTCTGACATCCGCCGATACGTTCTTTGAAAAATTCGGAAATGACAGCAGACGTGTCCTGCATATCGACGGCGAATCTGTGAGCTGGAAGCTGTTTCAGATGGCGCGTACCCTGGTACTGGTTACCTTCGGCCGGTACTTTGACTGCACACAGGCGGCGCATATTAGTCTGCAGATGCTGAAGGCAACCTTTGCCGGATTCAATCCGTGGGTCTTTACAGACGGGACATTTTTGAATCTCGGCCTGAAAGAATGGGAGATTTTCTTCCTGATTCTGATGATTGTACTGCTCGGAATCGTGGATGTGGTCAATGAACGCGGCACGAAACTGCGCATGATCTTTGCAGAGCAGGGGATTGTGTTCCGGTGGATCATTTACTTTATTGCGATCTTTCTGATTATCCGGCTGGGTATTTACGGGCCGGGTTATAACGCGTCAGATTTTATTTATCAGGGATTTTAAACTTTTGTGTGATATGCGGAATTCAACAATTCATCTCAGGCACGCTCGCGCTGCTTTCGACGCGCAGCGGTACTAAGCTTCACAGGGCAAGCCTGTTCAGCAAGTACCGGCGGTCTCAAAGTACCTGAGATTGAATTTGTTGAATCCCGCATTTATAATGTTGTATATCATCATCGGAGAAAGAAGAGAGTAAACATGATAAAAACAGTATTAGATTTGTTGTGGCGGCAGGAGAAGGAGCGGCCGGAGCAGACTGCGCTTGCGGATGAGAACAGCGAGGTGACTTACCGGGCATATGCCTCGGATGTGCGTAAGATCGGCAGCTATCTGCTGGCGCACGTGACACATGGCGAGATCAGAAAGCCGGTGGCAGTGCTGATTGACCGCAATCTGCGTTCGATTGAGACGTTCCTGGGAATTGCCTGCAGCGGCAACTTCTATGTTCCGGTGGATCCTGCGCTTCCGGAGATGCGTGTACAGACAATTCTGAATGAACTGCAGCCGCTGGCTGTTCTGGATGCGACGGACGGAGGACACAAGTGCAAAGTGCCGGCGCTTTCTGTCAGAGAGATTCTTGAAGGAACTGAAGGAGATATGAGTGCTGCCGGAAGCAAGACAGAAACTGCAGAATCCGGCCGGGAGCAGAATCTGGAAACAATTCTTTCGGGCATGATTGATACCGATCCGCTGTATGCGATTTTTACATCCGGATCGACAGGTGTGCCGAAGGGCGTTCTGATTGCGCACCGCTCAGTGCTGGATCTCGTACATTCCTTCGAAGACGCATTCAATTTCCCGGACGGAAATGTGTTCGGCAATCAGGCGCCGTTTGATTTTGATGTATCTGTCAAAGATATTTATAATGCGCTTTACTGCGGCGGAACGGTACAGGTGATTCCGAAGCGGATGTTTGTTATGCCGAAGACGCTGATTCCATATCTGGCGGAGCGGAAAGTTAATACAATTATCTGGGCTGTTTCAGCAGTGCGGATTGTGGCGGATTTCAAAGTCCTTACGGATGTAGAGCCAGAAACATCGCTGCAGCTGAAAGATGTCATGTTTTCCGGCGAGGTCATGCCCGTTAAGGCGCTGAATTACTGGATGGACAACCTGCCGGATGTCCGGTATGTCAATCTTTACGGACCGACAGAGATCACCTGCAACTGTACGTACTATGTCGTTGACCGGCGGTTTGATGCGGGAAGTGCCCTTCCGATCGGAAAAGTGCTTCCCAATATGCGGATTTGTCTGATGGATGAACAGCAGCATCGCATCCGGGAAACCGGCAGGATCGGAGAGATCTGTGTGGAAGGAACCGGCCTTGCGCTTGGATATTACAATAACCCTGAGAAGACTGCAGAGAGCTTTGTCCGTGATCCGGAAACGACCGGATATCAAAATCTTGTTTACAGGACGGGCGATCTCGGTTACTATGATGAGACAGGTGCGCTGATGTTCGCAAACCGGAGTGATTCCCAGATTAAGCATATGGGACACCGGATCGAACTCGGCGAGGTGGAGGCAGCTCTTAACGCAATTGACTTTATTACGATTGCCTGCTGTATCTATGATACAGAGCGCGAGAAGATTGTCTGCATCTACCAGTCTGAGGCGGGGGATAAAAAGCAGATTGTCGCAGAACTCGGAAAATGGCTGCCTAAATACATGTGGCCGAATAAGTATCTGAAGTATGAACAGATCCCGATGAATGCGCACGGAAAGATCGACCGCGCACTGCTGAAGCAGGAGATCCTGCAGAAGAAGTAACGGAGAGACCGGATATTCTGCCGGGAAGAAGCGGAAACGCCGGAAGAAACCTGAAACAATGAAAGAAAGGGAGAGATACACATGGATGAGATTATGGAAATCCTCGAAGAGGCACGCCCGGACGTGGACTTCACGAAAGAAACAAGACTGATTGACGATGAGATTCTGGATTCTTTTGACATCATTTCAATCGTAGGAGAGCTGAATGATGCGTTTGATATCGAGATCAATGTCAATGATCTGCTGCCGGAGAACTTCAATTCCGCAGAGGCGATCTTTGAGCTGGTCGAGAAACTCAGACAGGAAGCATAAAACTGTATTGAAGCAAAGCAAAAACTGCCGCATATGATGTATCGTGTTTTACTGTATATCATATGCGGTGTTTTTTACGTTTAATAACGAAATCCCGGCGGAAATAGTCTTGCATTCCATGCATACCTATAATATAATTGGACACGCAGAAAAAAGTGCAGTGATTTAGTAGACTTTTTTGGAGGAAATCATGTCAGAAACATTATTAAGCGTAAAAGACCTGCATGTCAGGGTGGAAGATAAAGAGATCCTGAAGGGTTTCAATCTGGAAGTGAAGAAAGGTGAGACCCATGTCATCATGGGACCGAACGGCGCGGGAAAATCCACGTTCGGAAATGCCCTGATGGGAAATCCGGCCTACGAAGTGACATCCGGGGAGATGTTTTTCAACGGGAAAAACGTATTGGATCTTGGTGTGAATGAGCGCGCGTCCGAGGGACTGTTCATGTCGTTCCAGAATCCGCTGGAGGTATCGGGCATTTCACTTTCCAATTTCATCCGGACCGCACTGGAGCAGCGCACCGGAAAACGGATTCGTCTGTGGGATTTCCGGAAGGAAATGAAAAAAGCACTGGCAGTGCTTCAGATGGATCAGTCATACGCAGACCGTGATCTGAATGTCGGATTTTCCGGCGGTGAAAAGAAGAAAGCCGAGATTCTGCAGCTGCTGATGCTGAAGCCGACACTGGCGATCCTCGATGAGACAGATTCCGGCCTGGATGTTGATGCGGTGCGGACAGTATCTGCCGGTATCGAACATTTTCAGGCAGATAAGGATTCTGCTCTGATCATTATCACACACAGCACGGGTATTTTGTCCTCGCTTCATGTCGATGCGACACATATCCTTGTAGATGGTCAGATTGTGGCATCAGGAGACGCGTCTCTTGTAGATGAAATCAATGCGAACGGATTTGCCGCATATGATAAGGAAGATGCTGCAGAATAACAATCAGTCAGCCGGGAGAAAGATAACATGGCAGATAATGTAAAGAAAGATAAAACATTTGTCGACGATATCGACCGCGAGATGTATGACTTTCGATTTGAGGAAAAAGATGTCTATCGCGTGGATGAGGGTCTGACCCCTGAGATCGTCAACAAGATTTCAGAAGAGAAGAATGATCCGGAGTGGATGCATCAGTTCCGTCTGAAATCACTGGAAATCTATAATAAAAAGGAAATTCCGAACTGGGGTCCGTCCATCGACGGTCTGAACATGGACAATATCGTGACTTACGTACGTCCAAATACAAAAATGCATGCGGAGTGGGACGAGGTTCCGGATGATATTAAGGAGACGTTTGAGCGTCTGGGTATCCCGAAGGCCGAGCGCGAATCGCTGGCCGGTGTCGGCGCGCAGTATGACTCGGAGCTTGTGTATCACAACGTCAAAGAAGAGGTTGCGGCACAGGGCGTTATCTATACCGATCTGGAGAGCGCAATGCATGGTGAATATGCGGACATGATTCAGAAGCATTTCATGAAGCTGGTGCCGCCGACGGATCATAAATTTGCGGCACTGCACGGTGCTGTCTGGTCCGGCGGATCTTTCGTATATGTGCCGCCGGGCGTCTCGGTTGAGATTCCGCTGCAGTCGTATTTCCGGCTGAATGCGCCGGGGGCAGGCCAGTTTGAGCACACGCTCATTATTGTGGATGAGGGCGCTTACCTGCATTTTATTGAAGGGTGTTCGGCACCGAAATATAATATTGCAAATCTGCATGCCGGCTGCGTGGAGCTGTTTGTCGGCAGGAATGCGACGCTTCGGTATTCTACCATCGAGAACTGGTCCAAGAACATGTATAATCTGAATACCAAGCGCGCAATCTGTGAGGAAGGCGGAAAGGTAGAATGGGTTTCCGGTTCGTTCGGATCTCATGTCTCCTATCTGTATCCGATGAGTGTGCTGAACGGGAAAGGTGCCCGCGCGGAGTTTACCGGCGTGACGTTTGCCGGCAGGGGACAGAATCTGGATACCGGCTGTAAAATCGTCCACAATGCGCCGGATACTTCTTCGGTCGTGAATACCCGTTCGATTTCCAAGAGCGGCGGCATCAGTACTTTCCGCAGCTCTGTCGTGGTTAATCCGCAGGCGGAGAATACAAAATCCTCCGTATCCTGCCAGTCTCTGATGATCGACTCCGAGTCCCGTTCCGATACGGTTCCGGCGATGGATATCCGCACCGACAAGTGCGATATCGGACACGAAGCCAAGATCGGAAGAATCTCCGATGACGCAGTGTTCTACCTGATGAGCCGCGGAATTTCAGAAGAAGAAGCGCGTGCGCTGATCGTCAGCGGATTCGCTGAAAATGTATCGAAGGAGCTTCCGCTCGAATATGCTGTTGAGATGAACAATCTGATCCGGCTGGAGATGCGGGGAACCATCGGATAAGTACAACGGTGATTAAAAAACTGCGATTCAACAATTCATCTCAGGCACGCTCGCGCTGCTTTCGACTCGCAGCGGTACTAAGCTTCGCAAGACAATGTCTTTGCTCAGCAAGTACCGGCGGTCTCAAAGCACCTGAGATTGAATATGTTGAATCTGAGAAATGATTATACAGGTTTAATATGAATCACCGCTGAAATGATAAAGAGAGAGGATATGAAAGATGTCCAGAAATTTGATTATAAATAAGCTGCCGGCGTATACATACAACTGGCTGCATATGAACGAAGCGCAGCTTCCGGGGGTTTCCGTGATTGAGGAGGCACTGGTTGCGGCTGAGGTTCCGGCCGGAATTCAGCAGGGCTTTATGAAGGCGGATTTTGCCGCGCAAAGCGGTGTGAAGATTCTGACCGGCGCAGGTGAAGATATGGATGCGCTGCTTGCGGATGCGGATATTACCGTGCAGACATTTACGGTACCCGCAGGGGTGCATGTGAAGAATGATGCGGTTCGTCTGCGGCTTTCTTATACCGATCAGGGTTTTGTGTACGATTCAAAAAATGCAGATGCCGCAGGTGAAAACGGTCAGGCCGGAAAAATGAACGCATTCCGCTATGTGCTGGAGCCGGATTCTGAGATGACCGTTGTCATGGACTTTACTGCCGATCCGGCTGCGTCAGGTCTCGCAGCTGTACAGACAAAGATTTGCGCGCAGAAGAATTCTGTTCTGCACCTGGTGCAGATCCAGCAGCTGGGGGAAAACTTTACCCTGCTCAATGATATCGGCGGATTTTGTGAAGAAGGTGCCAGAATTGAGCTGATCCGGCTGATTCTGACAGGAAAGAATACCTACGACGGATGCCGCGTTGAGCTCGCAGGAGAGAAGAGCAGTCTCGGCGTCGATATCGGTTATCTCTGCAAGGGGGATGATCACCTGGATATGAATTATGACGCGTATCACACCGGCAGGCGCACGACTTCGGAGATGAATATTTCCGGTGTGCTGCGTGACCGCGCGTTTAAGTTGTTCCGCGGAACGATTGATTTCCAGAACGGCTGTTCAGGCGCGGTGGGAGATGAGCTGGAGGATGTTATGCTGATGGACAGTACGGTTGTCAATCAGACCATTCCGCTGATTCTCTGCGCAGAAGAGGATGTGGTCGGAAATCACGGCGCAACCATCGGACGTCTGGATGATCAGCTGTTGTTTTATATGGAATCCCGCGGCATGAACCGGGAGGATATTTATGAGATGATGGCAAAAGCAAGAATCGATGCCGTCATTCGTAAAATTCCGGATGAGAAAACGAGGCAGCGAATGATGCCGGAGGCAGCAGAAGAAGCGTAATATGTTCCTGCGGGAGGATCCGGTCAGAATCAGTCTGCAGGCAGGAAACGGGAGAAGTATAAAACATGACAGACCGAAAAACCATGGACGATCAGATCCGCAGAGATTTTCCGCTGATTTACAATCATCCGGAAATCGCATATCTGGATAATGCCGCTACGACGCAGAAGCCGCAGATGGTTCTGGATGCAGTCCGTGATTACTATGAAGAATCTAATGCAAATCCGCTGCGGGGGCTTTATGATCTTTCTGTCCGCGCAACGGAAGTATACGAGGACGCACGTGAACTGACGCGCGCATTTATTAACGCAGCTTCGACAGAAGAGATCGTGTTTACCAGAAATGCGTCCGAGAGTCTGAATCTTGTGGCTTACAGCTGGGCGCGTACATTCCTGAAGGAAGGGGATGCTGTTCTGATTACAATCATGGAGCACCACAGCAACCTGCTTCCTTGGATGCAGGCGGCGAAAGCCGTCGGCGCAGAACTGCATTATCTGGAAGTTGACGTGACGGGACTGATCACCGAGGAAATGTTCCGTGCAGCGCTGACAGAAAACACGAAACTTGTCGCCATGACACAGATTTCCAATGTTATGGGCGTGCAGAATGATGTAAAGACATTTGCGCGCATTGCACATGAAAACGGTGCGGTCTTTGTATGCGACGGCGCACAGAGTGTTCCGCATATCCCTGTGGATGTGCAGGATCTGGATGTGGATTTTCTTGCATTCTCGGGACATAAGATGGCAGCCCCCATGGGAATCGGCGTATTATACGGAAAAAGAGATCTGCTCGACAGGATGCCTCCGTTTCTGTATGGCGGCGAGATGATCGAATATGTGCGGCGCGACAGCGCAACTTACGCAGAACTGCCTCATAAGTTTGAAGCAGGAACAGTCAATGCAGGCGGCGCGGCTGGTCTGGCAGCTGCAATTCAGTACTATCAGACACTCGGATTTGATGTGATCTGCGAGCGCGAAGAACATTTGAGCCGCTACGCGATGGAAAAGCTGTCTGCAATTCCGTACATTCACATTCTCGGGGCGGCGGACGGAGCGGCACATCACGGGATCTTTACCTTTACGATCGACGGGGTTCATCCGCATGATATCGCGGCGATTCTGGATGAAGACGGCGTTGATATCCGTGCAGGTCATCACTGCGCGCAGCCGCTGATGAAACATCTGAAGACATTGTCCACGACACGGGCAAGTTTCGCATTCTATAATACAGAAAACGAGGTAGACCGGCTTGCAGAAAGTCTGGCGGCGGTCAGAGCAAAGATGGGTTACAAGTAAGGGGGACAGTTGTTTGTCTCTCTGCTCAGGAGGAATTCGCAGCGAGGCAAACACCTGTCTTGTGAAAAGAGGTTTATATGGCTCACAATACATTTTACAATGAGATACTGACGGATCATAATATGAATCCCGCTCATAAATATGAGCTTCCGGATGCGAACATGACGCTGGAAGGTGTCAATCCGAGCTGCGGAGATGATATCATTCTGCAGCTGAAGGTTGTGGACGGTGTGATTGAGGACGGCGCCTATACCGGCGACGGATGTGCGATTTCACAGGCTTCCGCGGATATTATGCTGGATCTGATCATCGGAAAACCGGTTGAAGAGGCAAAAAGACTCTCTGAAATCTTTCTTAGAATGATTAAGGGAAAGATTACGGAAGAGGAGAAAGAAGAGCTGGAAGAAGCGGGAATTCTCGAGGATATCGCCCATATGCCGGCGCGTGTAAAATGCGCGGTGCTCGGATGGCATACCATGGAAGAACTGCTCGCGGAAGAATAACTGTCTCTGCTGTGTCCGGGGGTCCGGCGCAATCAGAGAGAGGACTGTTTAGCAATAAAGATAAAAGAAGAGGCCAGAACTGCGGGTGCAGTACTGACCTCTTGTTAATATGCGATAGATTGCCGCCAGGAAGAATGACCTGAGAATTATGATTCGCCGCGGCCTTTGCGAAGTGCCCGCTCGATGAAACTGTTCTGTTTCTTTCTCTTCTTTTCGGCTTTTTCCGATACCAGTGATCCGCGGATTCCCTTGACAGAGACGATGTACAGGCCGCTGACTTCTGCCTTGACTTCTTTCTTCAGCGGGATGACATCATAGACATCATTGTCTGTCAGGAATGTCATGATACGCGGTCCGACTTTTGCCTTGACGACAGGAACCTTTGACCGCTGCATCAGTTTGTTGGTATTATCCAGAACCATCTGCGGAAGACCGGCATCTTTTAGTTTCATTTTTTTCTTATCGATAATAAGCATGTTGACAGTCTGCTTTGCAGCTTCAATCTGCTCGCGCTGTGCTTCCTGCTTTTTCTGTGCCCGTTTCCCGAGGATTGTCAGGATGGCAATAACTGCGGCAACGATTGCCGCAACGATAATTAAGATGACCCACCATTTCATTGATTAATACCTCCCATTGCTCAGCAAATGCAAATAACATTCTATCATTTCCGGGTGAAAATGGCAATGGAAGATTGCGGGAAGATACGTTCGGAAGTGTTTGTATTTTGCAGGATTGGCATTTCCTGCAAGAATGTGCTACTATAAGGTGAAAATGTCTGCATGTCTGCAGGATACTATTGGAGGCTGATATGAACCCGGAACGTTACGCGCCGATCGGCGTGTTTGATTCAGGATTGGGCGGTCTGACAGTTGTGCGTGAGATTATGCGCAATCTGCCGGACGAGCGTATTGTTTACTTCGGCGATACCGCCCGTGTCCCATATGGAAATAAATCGAAAGAGACGGTCATCCGCTATGCGCGCCAGATCGTCAGCTTTCTGAAGACACAGAATGTGAAGGCGATTGTTGTTGCCTGTAATACAGCAAGTGCGCTTGCGCTGGATACCATCCGGCCGGAGATTGATCTTCCGATTATCGGCGTAGTCAGACCCGGAACGGAGATGGCACTGAAGGCAACGCACAATAAGCGCATCGGAGTCATTGCGACAGACAGCACAATCCGGAGCAATCTTTACCAGACACTGCTGCGTGAACATGACAAAGAGGTGCGTGTGTTTGCGCAGGCCTGTCCGCTGTTTGTTCCGCTTGTGGAAGAAGGCTGGACAAAAGACCCGGTCACACGTACCGTTGCGGAACGCTATCTCGCCGATATTCTGGAACAGAATATCGATACTTTGATTATGGGATGTACGCATTATCCGCTGCTGCGCACGCTGCTGCGGGAAGTGGCAGGGGCGTCAGTGCAGCTGATCAATCCTGCATATGAGACGGCACTTGCCCTGCGGCGGCTTCTGGATGACCACGGCCTGCTGAATGACGGGCGGCATCAGGTTACGCCGCAGTACGATTTCTATGCGAGTGATACGGTGGAAAAATTCAATGCATTTGCAAATTCGATCCTGCCGTATGAGATAGGTTCAACCACGCAGGTACAGATCGAAAAATACTGACGTAAGGATTATCAGAATGACAAAAGATGTACTGGTGACAGTGAAGGGATTTCAGTTTGCCGAGGGAGAAAGCGGAACGGAGCCTATCGAACTGGTTGCGCCCGGTAAATACTATAAACATAAAAACTACCATTACGTAGTATACGAAGAGAGTGCGGAAGGCTATGAAATTCCGACACAAAACTATCTGAAATACAATGAAAATTCGGTTGAAATCCGGAAAAAGGGTCTGATTAATGTCAATATGCTTTTTGAGATCGGCAAGCGCACAATGTCACTTTATCAGACTCCGCTGGGGACACTTGAGTTAGGTATTTCCGCAACCGGTATTTATCTTAAGGAATCAGAAGACAGACTGGATCTTACAATTGATTATGCACTGAGCCTGGATGCGGATACGATGGTAGACTGTACGGTAGAAGTTGCCGTGGAAGCACAGAGAATGTGAGACATCATGGTTTAATTAGGAGAGTCCTTATGGCAGATGACAGGAACCCGATCAACGATAACCCGATTAATGACATCCCGATCAATGACGACCTGGAGCGTCGGATTATTGAAGCCGGCTCCCCTTTGCAGGATACAGGTACTTTAAATTTCCGGACGACCAGACGGAGAAATGAAGAAGTACAGGAATCTGCGGATGTTGTGCGGCAGAATCATTCTGAAGAGGAAGCGGCGCGGGGTGTGCGTGAGAGACGTATCGGCAGAAAAACGTCCGGCGACAGGAAACCGCTGAAAAGAAAGCGTACCGGACAGACAAAACGTACCGGAACAGCAGGAACGAAGGCAGCCGGCGCGTCGAGACGTCCAGGTGCGGGCACGAAGAAAAAAGCGTCCGGCAGAAAAAAAGGTATTCTTCAGGAACTGAGCGACAGGATCCGCCTGAAAGCTGCTGCGGGACAAAAGAAATCAGCCGGTGAAGAATCACGCGGCACAAATGCGGCTTCGAACCGGGGATCCGAATCCGGAAACAGACAGGACAGCAGAAAAGCCGCGAAAAAGGCCGCACTTGCGGCGCGGCACGCGCGTGTGAAGCAGCTGCGCATGCTTCTGATGATCATCGGGGCGCTGGTTGCTGTGCTTTTGATTATTGCTGCTGTAAAAGCAATTCATAAGCATGGTTCTGCGGCGCGGGCAGGGAAAGCTGCAGGCGGCACTTCGGAAACAGAACTGGATACGGTTGCAATCACAGGCAACGAGGTATTGCATCTCTCGTTCCCGCGGCTGACGATGACGGCGGGAACGGCTGCATCTGCGCCGGATACGATGTCGGTAACAGAATTCAATGAACTGCTCGCAGATCTTTATGACCGCGGGTTTGTGCTGGTTGATATTCGCTCGCTGACAGAAAAGGACGAGGACGGAACCTATCGGATTCATGAGGTGGAAGTGCCGCAGGGAAAGACGCCGCTGGTTATTTCGCAGCACGGTCTGTCATATGCGCCGGAAGATAAGGACAGCGGATATGCAACCGGTATTGAACTGACAGAAGACGGCACGCTCACCAATCTCTATCTGGATGCCGGCGGTGGTACACGGACGGCATCCTGTGATGTGATCACCTGTGTGGATGATTTTATTGCGGAACATCCGGACTTTTCTTATAACGATGCACGCGGTATTATCGCGCTCTCCGGTGAAGGCAGTGTCCTGGGATACGCAGACGGTACATCGGCTGAATGCCAGAATGTCATTAACAAGATGTTTGAAGAAGGCTGGCTGTTCGCCAGCGGAACATCAGGCGGGATCAGCTACGGCTCGGAAATGAGTATGTTTGAGTCAGACGCCCGACTCTGGCAGGATACTTTCACGGAGGCGGTCGGGCCGACAGAAATTATCCTCCTGCCGGATGGTGCTGATATTGCCAACAGAAGTCCCTACACGACAGCGAATCAGAAATACAGACTGCTGACAGAACAGGGATTCCGCTATTACTGCATTGACGATGAAGCGAGTATGAACTGGATGCAGACCGGAAATGCATTTGTTCGTCAGAGTATGCATGAGGTTGATTCCTATGAGCAGTATCTGGCACTGATGGACAACGGCCTGGAGGCCTTCGTAAAAGCCAGGGATGCAGAACGGCTTGCAGCACAGACCTATAAGCCTCCTGCAGAACAGTCCGAGATCGGAAAGAACAATTCAGACGGTCTGGGGAACACAAATGAGGACAGGTACCAGGAAGCAGGCGACGAATATGATGAAGAGGGAAATCTTCAGGTAGAACATGAGAGTGCGATCTGAAGATTAAAGCGGGCTGCCGGAGAGATTTCCGGCAGCCCGCAGTTTCATCACAGTTTCATCACACATTTTCGTTATGCTCTAAGTGCTTGTTTCTGAAGCGCTTTAGTGATATGATATGCGCTGGTGCGTTTATGAAAACCGAAACAGGTGAAAGATGGATCAGAAGCAACATGATTCTTATTGATAAATGCTTAATTAAAAGGAAGGGTAAATTAAGATGAAACGCAAACAGGTTATGATTTTACTGATGGCAGCAACATTTGCAGCGGGCAGCATTCTTGCCGGCTGCGGCGGAAGCGGCAGTTCATCCGCTTCCCCGGCGGCAGCATCAGCATCCACATCTGACGCAGATGATGCGGACGACACGGACGATGCGGCAGATGAAGATCTGGAGGAAGAGGATGCCGAGCAGGAGGAGTATGATGCGTGGCTGGACGCGCTTCCGCTGGTTGAAGACGACGTTCCCGTTGAAGACTGCATTACACTTGGCGAATATAAAGGGCTGAAGCTGACCAAGGAAGTGACAAAGGTCACAGATGATGCTGTGGAGTCATACGCGAAGGAAAATCTCGGCACGGATGAGGTGACCGATGAGAATGCCACGGTAGAAAACGGGGATACTGCAAATATTGCATATGTCGGTGAGAAAGACGGTGTCGCATTTGACGGCGGAACCAGCGACTCTTATGATCTGGAAATTGGATCCGGTACGTTTATTGATGGATTTGAAGATGGCGTAATCGGGATGAAGAAAGGTGAGACCAAGGATCTCAATCTGAAATTCCCGGATGATTACGGTAGCGAAGAACTGGCCGGCCAGGAAGTTGTATTCCATGTAACTGTCAATTCCATTCAGCGTCCGAAGCAGATTACAGATGCGGATCTTGATGCGGCTAGAACAGCACTTGCAGCGGAATACGAGGAGGATGCTGTCAGCGTTATGCAGACAGATGCCTGGGAGCAGATTAAGGATGCATCGGAAATTAAACAGCTGCGCAAGTCAACGGTTGATGAGTATCTGGCGCAGCTTCAAGTGGAGCTGCAGTCCTGGATCGAAAGTCTCAGCATGACAAAGGAACAGTATCTCGAGGAGCAGGGTTATACAGAGGAAGAGTATAATAAGGAGATGAATCGCTATGCGCGTGATATGGCAGTAGAGAATCTGCTGATCGAGGCAATGGCGAAGGCTGAGGGAATCAGCGCAGACGATCAGGAATACAAGGACAAACTGGATAAGCTTGCTTCCGACAGTGGTATTACCGTGGAAGAGCTGACCGAGCAGGCCGGGAAAGCGGCTATCTACCAGTATATTATGACGGATCGTCTCATGAACCGTGTAATCGGTTATGCGGAAGTCACCGAGAAAGAAGTAGAGCCGGAAGACGAGGACTATGAAGATTACGATTACATCGATGTCGATGACAGCGATGTCGAATATGAGGATCTGGATGCAGAAGATCTCGATGTTGAAGCAGATGATGCGGATGCAGACGACACATATGAGATCGAACTGGACGACGAAGAGGATGCCGGGGAGAAAAACAACTGAGGCTGAATCACATCAGTTACCGTAACAGAAATTAAAAAAGCTGCGTACTGACAGAAACGTCACAGATCAGTTACACAGTCAGGTACAGAAATAAATACAAGCGGTCTCTGTCGAAGAAATTTTGAAAAAGTCTTTGACAGGAGGCCGCTTTTGTGCTATTGTCAAGAATGCATCATTATGGCAAACTGGGCTAATAGTCTGCCCAAAAACGCCTTTTAACCGGCCATTTCATATATATACGCAAGGAGTGAATCGTCAATGGAGAAAAACAGAGTACGTCCGGTCGCCAGCGGAAAAAATATCCGCATGACCTACCAGAGACAGAACGAAGTGCTCGAGATGCCGAATCTGATCGAAGTACAGAAGGATTCCTATAACTGGTTTCTGACTGACGGGCTTCGGGAAGCATTCGATGACATCTCTCCGATCGAGGACTACGGCGGCAAGCTGAGCCTTCAGTTCGTGGATTTCAGACTGGCGGAGGACGACGTAAAGTATTCCATAGAAGAGTGCAAGCAGCGCGATGCGACGTATGCAGCGCCGATGAAGGTGAAGGTACGCCTGTATAACCGCGAAAAAGAGGAGATCAGCGAGCACGAAATCTTCATGGGCGATCTTCCGCTGATGACTGCAAACGGCACTTTCGTCATAAACGGTGCCGAGCGTGTTATCGTCAGCCAGCTGGTTCGTTCCCCGGGCATCTATTATGCGATCGCGCATGATAAGCTGGGTAAGGAACTCTATTCGTGCACGGTAATTCCGAACCGCGGCGCATGGCTGGAATATGAGACGGACTCCAATGACGTTTTCTATGTCCGTGTTGACCGCACCAGAAAAGTACCGATCACACAGCTGATCCGTGCAATGGGCGTCGGCAGCAATGCGGAAATCGTTGAGCTGTTCGGCGAGGAGCCGAAGATTCTGGCGAGCTTCTCCAAGGATACGGCATCCAATTATCAGGAAGGTCTGATTGAGCTTTACAAGAAGATCCGTCCGGGTGAGCCGCCGGCAGTTGAGAGTGCGGAAAGTCTGATTAACGCGATGTTCTTCGATCCGCGCCGTTACGACCTGGCGAAAGTCGGCCGCTATAAATTTAATAAGAAACTTGCGCTGCGCAACCGTGTTGTAGGATTTACACTGGCTGAAGACGTCATCGACATGTCCACCGGCGAAATCCTTGCAGAGCAGGGCCAGAAGATCAGCCGTGATCTTGCGGATGAGATTCAGAATGCTGCTGTTCCGTATGTCTGGATCGAGACAGATGAGCGCAAAGTAAAAGTGCTTTCCAATATGATGGTAGATCTTACCACATGGGTTGACTGCGATCCTGAGGCGCTTGGAGTTACGGAAGAGGTATTTTATCCGTATCTTGAACAGCTGATGAATGAGTATCCGGATGTGGAAGAACTGAAGGAACAGATTTCTCTGCATGTTCATGATCTGATTCCGAAGCATATAACCAAAGAAGATATTTTCGCATCCATCAACTACAACATGCATCTGGAATACCGGATCGGCAATGATGATGATATCGATCATCTGGGCAACCGCCGGATCCGATGCGTGGGCGAACTGCTGCAGAACCAGTACCGCATCGGTCTGTCCCGTATGGAGCGTGTTGTGCGCGAGCGTATGACAACGCAGGATATGGATACGATTTCTCCGCAGTCCCTGATCAACATCAAGCCGGTAACGGCAGCTGTCAAAGAGTTCTTCGGTTCATCACAGCTGTCTCAGTTTATGGATCAGAATAACCCGCTGGGCGAGCTGACGCATAAGCGCCGTCTTTCCGCACTCGGACCTGGCGGACTTTCCAGAGACCGTGCGGGATTTGAAGTACGAGACGTCCACTACTCCCATTACGGAAGAATGTGCCCGATTGAGACGCCTGAAGGTCCGAACATCGGTCTGATCAACTCACTGGCTTCTTACGCAAGAATCAACCAGTATGGTTTTATCGAGGCACCGTATCGTGTCATCGACAAGACAGATCCGGACAATCCGCGGGTCACAGATGATGTTATTTATATGACGGCAGATGAAGAGGACAACTATCATATCGCGCAGGCGAACGAGCCGCTGGATGAAGAACAGCATTTTGTCCACCGCAATGTTTCCGGCCGTTACAGAGAGGAAACACAGGCATATGAACGCCGTCTGTTCGATTATATGGACGTCTCTCCGAAAATGGTATTTTCAGTCGCTACAGCGCTGATTCCGTTCCTGCAGAACGATGACGCGAACCGCGCCCTGATGGGTTCCAACATGCAGCGTCAGGCAGTTCCGCTTCTGTTCACAGAGGCGCCGGCTGTCGGCACCGGCATCGAATCCAAGGCAGCAGTCGACTCCGGTATCTGTGTTGTGGCAGAAAAAGCCGGAACCATCACGTTTGCTGATTCTAAAAATATCCGCATGGACAATGATGACGGCACAAAGAGTGATTACCGTCTGTCCAAGTTCATGCGAAGCAACCAGAGCAACTGCTATAACCAGCGTCCGATTGTCAACAAAGGCGACCATGTGGAAGCCGGTGAAGTCATCGCAGACGGTCCGTCCACTGCCGGCGGCGAACTTGCACTCGGCAAGAATCCGCTGATCGGATTTATGGAGTGGGAAGGATACAATTACGAGGATGCTGTCCTGATCAGTGAGCGTCTGGTGCAGGACGATGTATATACATCCATCCACATTGAGGAATATGAGGCAGAGGCACGTGACACGAAGCTCGGACCGGAAGAGATTACAAAGGATGTGCCGGGTGTCGGTGATGACGCGCTGAAGGATCTGGATGAACGCGGCATTATCCGCATCGGCGCGGAAGTACGTGCCGGCGATATTCTGGTCGGCAAGGTAACCCCGAAGGGTGAGACAGAGCTGACTGCAGAAGAGCGCCTGCTGCGTGCGATCTTCGGCGAGAAAGCCCGCGAGGTCAGAGATACTTCTCTGAAAGTACCGCACGGTGAATATGGTATTGTTGTCGAGGCGCGTGTTTTCACACGTGAGAACGGCGACGAACTGTCCCCGGGCGTCAATGAGGCAGTCCGCATCTACATTGCCCAGAAACGTAAAATTTCAGTCGGCGACAAGATGGCCGGACGTCACGGAAACAAGGGTGTCGTATCCCGCGTACTTCCGGTTGAGGATATGCCGTTCCTGCCGAACGGCCGTCCGCTGGACATCGTGCTGAATCCGCTGGGTGTCCCGTCACGAATGAACATCGGACAGGTCCTGGAGATTCACCTTTCTCTGGCGGCCATGGCACTTGGATTTAACGTTTCGACCCCGGTCTTTGACGGCGCGAACGAGATAGATATTCAGGACACGCTGGAACTGGCAAATGACTATGTCAATACCAGCTGGGATGAGTTTACTGCAAAATATAAAGAAATTCTGCGGGATGATGTTTATGCATATCTCGATGAGCATAAAGATCACCGGAAAATCTGGCACGGTGTTGAGATCGCACGGGACGGCAAGGTTCAGCTACGCGACGGAAGAACCGGGCAGCCGTTCGACGGGCGTACTACAGTCGGACACATGCATTATCTGAAACTGCATCACCTTGTTGATGATAAGATTCACGCGCGTTCAACAGGCCCGTATTCTCTGGTAACACAGCAGCCGCTGGGCGGTAAGGCACAGTTCGGCGGACAGCGTTTCGGAGAGATGGAGGTCTGGGCGCTCGAAGCATACGGCGCTTCCTATACACTGCAGGAGATCCTGACAGTGAAGTCGGATGATGTCGTCGGACGTGTTAAGACTTACGAGGCAATTATCAAGGGCGAGAACATTCCGGAGCCGGGTATTCCGGAATCCTTCAAAGTCCTTCTGAAAGAACTGCAGTCCCTCGCACTGGATGTTCAGGTGCTTAATGAAGACGGTACCGAAGTGAAACTGATGGAATCCGTCGATTACGGCAACACGAGTCTCCGCTCGATCATCGAGGGTGACCGTTACTCCGGCAAGGAACAGGAAGAGCGCCAGCTCGGCCGCTACGGTTACACAAAACAGGAGTTCCAGAATGAAGAGCTCACTGACATCGAGGAAGAAGCCTATGATGAGAGTGAGGAGGAGCTTCTCGAAGAGTTCGAAGAGGATTTTGAAGGAGACGAGTAAGTCAGGAAAGGGGTATGAGAATGCCGGAAACGTTGAAAAGAGAAGCTGTAAATCAGGCATTTACGTTTGATGCAATCCGCATTGGCCTGGCTTCCCCGGATAAAATCCGTGACTGGTCTTACGGCGAAGTAAAAAAGCCGGAGACCATTAACTACAGGACACTGAAGCCGGAAAAAGACGGCCTGTTCTGTGAGCGGATCTTCGGACCGACGAAGGACTGGGAGTGCCATTGCGGCAAGTACAAGAAAATCCGTTACAAAGGTGTCGTCTGCGACCGTTGCGGCGTTGAAGTAACCAAGTCCTCTGTCCGCCGTGAGCGCATGGGACATATTGAACTTGCAGCTCCGGTATCACACATCTGGTACTTTAAGGGAATTCCGTCCCGCATGGGACTGATTCTTGATATTTCTCCGCGTCTGCTGGAGCGTGTGCTCTACTTCGCAAGCTATATTGTACTGGATCCGGGTGATACACGCCTGATGTACAAACAGGTACTCGGCGAAGGTGAATATCAGGAAGCGAGAGAGCAGTACGGCAGCGGCTTCCGTGCCGGAATGGGTGCCGAAGCCATCAAAGAGCTGCTTGCAGCTGTTGATCTTGAGAAGGAATTCCAGGAACTGAAAGCCGGATTTGATGATTCAACCGGTCAGAAGCGCGCGCGCATTATCAAGCGTCTGGAAGTAATCGAGGCGTTCCGCGAGTCCGGAAACCTGCCGGAGTGGATGGTCATGGACTGCATTCCGGTTATTCCGCCGGATCTGCGTCCGATGGTACAGCTGGACGGCGGCCGCTTTGCGACCTCTGACCTGAATGATCTGTACCGCAGAATCATTAACAGAAACAACCGTTTGAAAAGACTGCTGGATCTGGGCGCGCCGGATATTATCGTGCGCAATGAGAAACGTATGCTGCAGGAAGCTGTCGATGCCCTGATCGACAACGGGCGCAGAGGCCGTCCGGTCACAGGCCCGGGCAACCGCGCGCTGAAATCACTTTCTGATATGCTGAAGGGTAAATCAGGACGTTTCCGTCAGAACCTGCTCGGAAAACGTGTTGACTATTCAGGACGTTCTGTTATCGTCGTCGGACCGGAACTGAAGATTTATCAGTGCGGTCTGCCGAAAGAGATGGCGATCGAGCTGTTCAAACCGTTTGTTATGAAAGAGCTTGTGGCAAACGGAACCGCACACAATATTAAGAATGCCAAGAAGATGGTCGAGCGTCTGCAGCCGGAAGTATGGGATGTCCTTGAGGAGGTCATTAAAGAGCATCCGGTTATGCTGAACCGCGCGCCTACACTGCACAGACTGGGCATTCAGGCATTCGAGCCGATTCTGGTTGAAGGTAAGGCAATCAAGCTGCATCCGCTCGTTTGTACCGCCTTCAATGCGGACTTCGACGGAGACCAGATGGCTGTGCATCTCCCGCTTTCTGTTGAGGCACAGGCGGAGTGCCGTTTCATGCTGCTGTCGCCGAACAACCTGCTTAAGCCGTCAGACGGCGGACCGGTCACGGTTCCGACGCAGGATATGGTTCTTGGTATTTACTATATCACCCAGAAACGTCCGGGCGAAAAGGGCGAGGGAAGCTATTTTAAAGACATTAATGAAGCAATTCTCGCGTTTGAGAACGGCTACATTACCATGCATACAGAGATCAATCTGCGCCGTACGGGTGTCGATGCAGAGGGAAATCCGATTTCCCAGACTGTTAAATGCACACTCGGCCGTATGATCTTCAATGAGATTCTGCCGCAGGATCTCGGATTTGTTGACCGCACCATTCCTGGCAATGAGCTGCTTCCGGAAGTTGACTTTATGGTTTCCAAGAAACATCTGAAGTCAATTATTCAGCGGCTGATCGACATTCACGGAGCAACCAGAACAGCAGAGGTTCTGGATTCCATTAAGGCGATTGGTTATAAGTATTCAACGCTCTCCGGAATTACCGTATCGATTTCCGATATGACAGTTCCAGGCATCAAGCAGCAGCTGCTTGATGAGGCGGAGGCTACCGTCGAGGAAATCCAGAAAAACTACCGCCGCGGTCTGATCACAGATGAGGAGCGTTATAAGGAAGTTATTGAGACATGGAAAGAGACGGATGACCAGCTGACGAAAGAGCTGCTGGGCGGTCTGGATCAGTACAATAACATCTTCATGATGGCTGATTCCGGTGCCCGTGGTTCGGATAAGCAGATTAAGCAGCTGGCCGGCATGCGAGGCCTGATGGCTGATACAACCGGCCATACCATTGAGCTGCCGATTAAGTCCAACTTCCGTGAAGGACTGGACGTTCTGGAGTATTTCATGTCCGCGCACGGCGCCCGCAAGGGTCTGTCCGATACCGCGCTGCGTACGGCCGATTCCGGTTACCTGACCCGCCGTATGGTCGATGTCTCACAGGAACTGATTATTCACGAAGCTGACTGTGCAGTCGGACGAAATGAGATTCCGGGTATGTATGTCAGTCAGTTTGCGGACGGAAAAGAAGAAATTGAAAGTCTGGAAGAGCGTATCACAGGAAGATTCGCATGCGAGGAAATCCGTGATGCAGAAGGCAATGTGCTGATTCGTCCCAACCAGATGATTACGTCCCGCCGCGCAGGAAAGATTCTTGCAAAAGGTGTTACAAAGGACGGAGAACCGGTTAAGCGCGTTAAAATCAGAAATATTCTTACCTGCCGCTCACATCTCGGCATCTGTGCAAAATGCTACGGCGCGAATATGGCCAACGGTGAAGTGGTGCAGGTCGGTGAGTCTGTCGGTATTATTGCCGCACAGTCGATCGGTGAGCCCGGTACACAGCTGACCATGCGTACATTCCATACCGGCGGTGTTGCCGGCGGCGATATCACACAGGGTCTTCCCCGTGTCGAGGAGCTGTTTGAGGCCCGTAAGCCGAAAGGTCTCGCAATCATCACTGAGATCGGCGGAAGAGTTGAGATTAAAGACACGAAGAAGAAACGTGAGATTGTCGTAACAGATGATCAGGAAGGCGTTTCCAAGACATATCTGATCCCGTATGGATCCCGCATTAAAGTGACTGACGGTGAGATCCTCAGGGCAGGTGATGCGCTTACAGAAGGTAGTGTAAATCCGCATGATATCCTGCGCATTAAGGGCGTTACTGATGTACAGGACTATATCCTGCGCGAGGTACAGCGTGTATACAGACTACAGGGTGTTGAGATCTGTGACAAGCATATTGAGGTCATTGTACGTCAGATGCTTAAGAAAGTACGTGTTGAGGAAAGCGGAGACACAGATATGCTTCCGGGCGTAATGGTTGATTTCCTTGATTTCGCGGACGAGAATGAGCGGATGCTCGAGGAAGGAAAAGAGCCGGCAACCGGCAAGCGTGTACTGCTTGGTATTACAAAGGCATCTCTGGCAACGGATTCCTTCCTGTCAGCAGCCTCCTTCCAGGAGACGACACGTGTTCTGACAGATGCTGCAATCAAAGGTAAGCACGATAAACTGATCGGTCTGAAAGAGAATGTCATTCTTGGTAAGCTGATTCCGGCCGGCACCGGCATGAAGGAGTACAGCAATATCCGTCTTGATACGGACGGGCGGGATTTCCGGTCAGGTGCATATGAGGAAGATTCCCTGCAGGAAGCAGAGCAGGAGAATGCAGAAGGACTGCAGGAAGAATCGGACGCAGTTCAGGTTTCGGAACCGGATCCGGCAGAAGATTCCTTTGACACGGCCGGTCAGGCAGATGAGACCTATGATGCAGAAGCGGAAAATGCGGCAGATGAATTAACTGCCGATGATACAGAAGCGTAAGAAAAAACAAAGCCCCTCCGTCGTGATTGTACAGGCGGAGGCGGCTATTGTTGCTTTAAACGCTGGAAAAGGAGATGGCTGTTGCGGCTGACGGAATTATTTTTTCTTGCAGTCGGGCTTTCAATGGATGCTTTTGCAGTTTCGATCAGCAAAGGACTGGCGATGCCCGAGGCAGACCGGAAGGCGGCCATTACCGTCGGATTGTGGTTTGGCGGATTTCAGGCGCTGATGCCGCTGCTCGGATATCTTGCAGGAAGCAGTATTCTGCATCTGATACAGAAGATCGACCACTGGATCGCGTTCGGTCTGCTCACATGTATCGGGATTAACATGCTGCGGGAAGCAATGCAGAAACAGGAAGCACCGCAGAATGCGGATCTTTCCTTCTCTGCAATGCTGCTGCTTGCAGTAGCGACCAGCATTGACGCGCTGGCGGCAGGTATTACGTTTGCCGCACTTCAGGTTAATATTATGGAAGCGGTCTGTCTGATTGGCTGTACGACATTTGTGATTTCGGTGGCAGGTGTCGGGATCGGCCGGCTGTACGGAAACCGCTGGCAAAAATCAGCAGATATTCTGGGCGGATTGATATTGATCATTATCGCCGTGAGAATTCTGCTGGAGCATCTGTTTGGATAAAGAGGGACAGGTATGGCATCGGATAAATACTCTGATAACCGTCCGCGCAGAACAACCGGAAGAACTACTTCCGGGAGGCGGATGTCCGGAAGAACCGGAGCGAATAGAAATACCGGCAGACCGGATCTTTTCAGCTCATATCTGAAGACGGCAATCGTGGTTGTTGCAGTCGTTGCAGTGATTGCAGTTATCTGGCTGATTGTAAAGCCGTTCCGGATGCGGGCGGAGAAGGCGCGCCTGGAATCTGCAGTCAGCGAATCAGAAGCACTTGAAATCACTGTTGCCCCGGAAGCTGAAGATGGTTCCGGGGAGGCCGGACGTGCGAGAATTCCGGAAGGAATGAGTGTCCGGTATGATACCCCCGGCTGGCAGCATGATGATAAAGGCTGGTGGTATGCCAGCGATGAAAAGACCTTTTACGTTAACGGGTGGTTTACACTGGATCAGCAGGAGTATCATTTCGACGATACAGGATATATGGACACCGGCTGGACGGCCATCGGCGGGAAAGGATGTTATTTTGACGATCACGGCGTGTATGACAGTGCCGCGGATAACTCGCATATGATCGCGCTTACCTTCGATGACGGACCCGGTGAGTTCACGAATGAGGTACTGGATCTGCTGGAGGAGAACAACGGAAAAGCCACATTTTTCATGCTGGGTGAATGTGTTGAGCAGTACGGTTCCGAGACCATTCCGCGCATGGTAAAACTCGGATGCCAGCTGGGCAATCATTCTTATGATCACAGCGATATGGCTACGCTGTCAATCAGTGCAGCGCTGCAGCAGTTTCAGACAACGGATGAACTGATTGCAAAATACAGCGGCGGCGCGCCTGCAAGTCTGATCCGTTTTCCGTATGGAAGTTATAATGCTGAACTTGAGAGCAGGATCGATAAACCGAGTATGTACTGGAACTTTGATACGCAGGACTGGACCAAACCGGATGCCTACGAGATGGCGCAGAAGGTTATCACGAATGTTGAGGGCGGCGATATCGTACTGATGCATGATATCCATGCGAATACGATCAGCTCTCTTAAAACCATGATACCGGGCCTGAGAGAAGCAGGCTTTCAGATGGTGACACTCAGCGAGCTGGCAGCTGCACGTGGTTTCGACATGGAGGCAGGTGTCACATACTTCGGATTCAGTGATGCTGATATTGCACATGGAGCTGTTTCTGATAAGAAAGACGGATCGGAAGCTTCCGCAGATGCAGCGGCAGCTGATACCGGAAATTCCGACAGCGGGAATACAGCGCCGGAGCAGCAGGCGTATGATGAGCCGGCCGAAAATGCGGCAGATGAATCCGGCAGTACAGAAGAGACAGACAGTTTCGGTGAGGACAGCTACGACGAGAGCTACGATGAAAGCTATGATGAAGCAGATTCGGAAGAAAGCTATGATGACAGCGGAACGGAGTCGGATTATGAAGAAGGTGACACCGCACAGGTGTACTACAATGATTCTGCCGTGGCATATTACTGACAGATAAATGGTTACCGCATAATAAAAATAAAAACCAAATAGAAAAGACTATGTATTCCACAATCAGCTGTGAGATACATAGTCTTTTTATTATGATGTACCAGGTCTTTGACCCTGGTAACATCAGATCTCTTCGCCGTCTGCGTAGCGGCGAAGCACTTTCTGAATGCGGGCCGCCGGATCCAGCAGATCACTGATGGAGGTATCGTGGTTCAGTGTGTCAATCAGGAGCGCAATGTATTTACTCAGATCACAGCAATGATAATAAGGCTGCTGCTGCAGTTCCGGACGCTGGTAAACGAGATTTGTCGTAAAAATATTGGTAAACAGGCCTTCTTTGTACGCCTGATTGATGCGTTCCAGCCCGTTTGTAAACATACCGAATGTAGCACAGAAATAAATATTGCGTGCACCCATCTTCTTAAGAAGCGATGAGACTTCAATCAGTGTATTGCCGGATGAAAGCATATCATCCATGATGATCATATCCTTGCCTTCTACATCGGTCCCCAGAAATTCGTGGGCAACGATCGGATTCCGCCCGTTGACAATGGTAGAATAATTACGGCGCCGGTATACCATACCCATATCTACCCCGAGGTTGTTGGCAAGATAGATAGAACGCTTCATGCCGGCTTCATCAGGACTGATTACCATCAGATGTTCGGAATCTACTTTGACATCTTTACCATAGCGCAAAATGTTTTTGATAAACTGATAGGAACAGGTGACTGTCTCAAATCCATGACGTGGAATCGCATTCTGCACACGAGGATCGTGTGCATCAAATGTTATGATGTTTTCAACGCCCATCCGGACAAGTTCCTGCAGAGCCAGTGCGCAGTCGAGCGATTCGCGGCCGTTCCGCACATTCTGGCGGCTCTCATAGAGAAACGGCATAATCACGTTAATACGCCGGGCTTTGCCGCCGATTGCCGCAATGACACGCTTCAGATCACCGAAGTGATCATCCGGAGACATCCGGTTTTCATAACCGAACATCCGGTATGTAATCGAATAGTTGCAGATATCCACGAGTATAAACATATCATCGCCGCGGATCGAATCATTGATAACGCCCTTACCTTCGCCGGTTCCGAACCGTGACATTTTATGCGGGATCAGATAATTATCGCGGCAATAATCTGTGTGATACAGAGAAGATTCGCCGGAAAAGTCTCTCGCGCGGCGCCATTCAACCAGATAATCATTGACCTTGCGGCCAAGTTCCGTACAGCTCTGCAATGCAATCAATCCGAGACGTCCGGATGGAAGTGCGTTAAAATAATTATTATCAGATGGTTTTGTGACTGTCATACTTCGTTTCTCTCCCTGACAGATATTACTTTCTCTGAAGTGTTTTTTGAATACGGATATCACGGCCGAACAGGCGGACCAGCTTATAAGAGCCGAGAATCCGTGAGAATGTCCGCTCTGAATAGATTTCTGCAAATTTCTCCAGAGACAGATTGGTTGATATGATTGTCGCTTTTTTCTTTAAAATCCGTTCGTTGACACATAAAAACAGCTGTGAAGATACGAACGCATTTGTCATTTCTGTGCCGAGATCATCAATGATCAGAAGATCACAGGAAAAAATCTGATCAGAAAAATCGACCGCGTCTTCGTTGCGGTCAAAAGCACTCTGCGCCAGCCGGTCGAACAGATCATGTGCTGTAAGATAAACAACCGTATGACCCCGCATGATCAGCTCATGCGCAATACAGTGGGACAGGAAACTTTTTCCCACACCGGTGTCACCGTAGATGCAGAGATTTTCGAAATCGGTGTCGAACTGCTTAACAAACCGGACTGCGGTCTCTCTGGCCTGAAGTGCGTTTGCACGCGCTGACATGCCGGAGGCATCTGTCATGTCATCCGGATAGTAATCCAGTATAAATCTGTCAAAATTCTCTTCCTGCAGCAGTTTACGGTCGTGAGAACCGCTGTAGAGATAATCAACCTCCGCGCGCAGAAAGCATTCACACTTTCTGCCGTCTATCAGGCCTGTATCTCTGCACTTCGGACAGGTGTAATGGAGTTCGAGATAATCAGCCGGGTATCCGTAAGACTTCAGAAGCACAGCCCTTTCCTCTGCGAGATCGGCAATTGCCGCTTCCAGATCAAAATCCGCAGTATCCTGTTCCAGTAAGGCGCGGGCTTTTCGAAGCGAGAGGGAAGCGATTTCTCCTGAAAGTTCGGAAAGACGCGGGATTTTACTGCAGGCCTCTTCGATGCGCTCCTCCTGTGCACGGCGGTTGTTCAGCTGCCGGTCATTATATATTTGCATGATGGCATCATATGCCGCGTTGGAAAGTGCCATGAACTCTCTCTTACTCCGTATCTGTTTTATTCTGCTGGTTCTGCAGCAGCTGCTGTTCCAGTGAGCGGAAATCGTAATTGCGCTGCGTGAAATTATTAAACCGGTTGCCGGCAGAAGATCCCTGCCTGCGTCCGGATTCTGCCTTTGAATGATTTTGCTGTGCCGGCTGGCGGCTGTTATGATTCTGATCCAATACAGATACATCAGACATGGTTCTGACGTCGGAATCATGCCAGGATGTCAGAATCCGGTCAGCATAATCAAAACTCGCCCGGCCTGTCTGTGTAACTGTGCGCTCACATGCCTCTTTGATCAGATCCATGGAAAAATGAAATGCTGTCAGCCATTTTTTCATATATTCGATTTCTTTTGTGACAGGATTCCGGTTCGTTATGCCGAACGCACGCAGAATTCTGAAATAATCACGGCTCCAGAATGCGGTGCGTTCCCTGGCCTCAGTTACGGTTTTGACGCCGTCATTGTACCACTCCAGACCAACCTTTTCAATATAATGCATGCTGCGTTTCTCTTTTAATACGCAGTATTCAATCAGGTAATCGATCAGATCTACAGAAAAATGAAGTTCATCGTAGAGATAAAGAAGCCGGTTCAGATCGGCAGAACTGAGTGTGCGTCCGAGATACTGCTCGGCGATTGTAACGATGTGCCTGACATCTGCCTGGTCACGCATCAGAGTGCCGGTGCGGTCATTGGACAGCGCCGTTGCAGTATGTGATCCGGATGCCGGCCGCCTGTCCGCAGCTGATTCCTCCGGAGCTGCCGGGGCATCCGTCCCGTCCGGAAATACAAAACGGATCCCCGCGATCGTTTGATCCTCCGGGATACGTTTTACTTCAATCAGACCGCGGGACTCCCAGAAACGGATTGCCCGCGTGATATCCCGCTCTGTACAGGCAAATACGTCAGCAGTTTCCGACAGAGAGAACTGTCCCTTCTTCTGCTGTACAAGCTGCAGGAGATAGATATATATTTTTACAAATTCACCGTTCGCATGAGGCATGTGCTGCTCGATGAAGAGATCCGGCAGCATTGTATACGATTCTTCGCGATCGGCGTTGATCTTTATCGCACTCATGCGGTGTTCCTTTCAAAGAAATATGATGCTTCGTGTGTAAACCGGCGTTTCGCCGAAGACACGCTCATGCCAGCAGATCTTCCCCGATTTTATAGACATCACCGGCGCCTACAGTCAGGATCAGATCGCCTTTCCCGCAGTTTTCCATGAGAAAATGTTCGATTTCTTCAAATGACGGGAAGTAATAAGCTTTTGTACCGCGCTTTTCAACCTCTGCCCTGAGTGTATCAGATGAGATGCCGAGATTATCTGTTTCGCGGGCAGCATAAATGTCTGCAAGAACCACGCGGTCAGTCAGTGCCAGTGCATCTGCGAATTCATCCATAAGCGTTTTTGTCCGGGTATAGGTATGCGGCTGAAATACGCACCAGATTGTGTGATAAGATGCGGCGGCCGCAGTTGCCAGAGTGGCCCGGATCTCTGTCGGATGATGTGCATAGTCGTCGATAATATCAATGCCGTCAATGGATCCTTTAAACTGGAAACGGCGGTCTGTTCCCGTAAAGGATGTAAGTCCGCGCGCAGCTGTTTCGACAGGAACACCGGCGGCTGACGCTGCCGCAACGGCAGCCAGCGCGTTGGAGACATTGTGAAGTCCGGGAACGCTTAAAGTGATTTTGCCTGCTTCTTCGCCGCGGTATACGCAGATAAAGGACGCGCAGCCTCTGTTATCAAACTGTATGTCACGGGCAGTATAATCAGCCTGATCCGAATCAAGGCCGTAAGTAATTGTCCTGCAGGGAAGGCCATCTGTAATGGTTTCATATGCAGGTGTATCGGCATTGATTACAAGGGTGCCGTCCGCAGGAACCTGCTGTGCATAGCGGCGGAACGAACGGCGGATATCATCCAGATCTTTAAAGAAATCCAGATGGTCCGCATCCATGTTCAGAATTACCGCGATCTTCGGAAAGAGTGACAGAAAACTGTTGGTATATTCGCATGCTTCTGTCAGAAAGACATCAGATTTTCCGACGCGGATATTTCCGCCGATCGACGGAAGAATTCCTCCGACAGAGATAGTCGGATCCATCTCTGCCTCCAGCAGAATATGAGAAAGCATGGAGGTTGTTGTAGTCTTCCCGTGTGTGCCGGCGACGCCGATGGAGTTTTTATAATTCTGCATCATCTGCCCGAGCAGGTCTGCACGGTTCAGCATCGGAAGTCCCGCTGCTTCAGCAGCCGCAAACTCCGGGTTATCCGGATGAATGGCAGCTGTGTAGACAACCAGATCTATGCCGGGCTTAATATTATCCGCAGACTGGGGAAATGCAATCTCTGCGCCGCGCGCTGTCAGATGATCTGTCAGTTCTGACGGCTTCATATCGGATCCCGTAACAGTAAAACCGCGGTCCAGAAGGACGTCGGCAAGTCCGCTCATACTGATGCCGCCGATGCCGATGAAATGAATATGGATGGGCTGGTTGAAATCTATCAGATACATAGCTGTATGCTCCTGTAATTAATTTGTATATTTGATTTTTGTATGCACTTATCGGAGTTCAGACGGTGGCTGTCCAGCGTTTTTGCTGAGCAGCGTAAGAGATCATCCCGTAACAGGCGCAGCTTCCGCAAACCCCGATTAATAAGCGTATAGTTATTATAACCGCATGCCCTGCAAAAGTCTAACAGCAATCCCCTGTTCGTCAATCATCACAAGAAACGGTATACAGAATGTGACGAAATTATTAAAATTGTTCACATTAAGCCTGAACTATGGTATAATCTTTCTACTAAAATGAATGCAAGAGGTGATGTCATGATCAAAAAGGAGATGATCGCGATGCTTCTTGCCGGCGGGCAGGGCAGCCGGCTCGGTGTCCTGACTGACACTGTCGCGAAACCGGCAGTCGAGTTCGGAGGAAAGTATCGCATTATCGATTTTCCGCTCAGCAACTGTATCAACTCGGGTGTTGACACAGTTGGTGTGCTGACACAGTACCAGCCCCTTCGCCTGAATTCTCATATCGGGATAGGTATTCCGTGGGATCTGGACCGCAATGTCGGCGGTGTAACGATTCTGCCGCCTTACGAGAAGAGCGACTCGAGCGAGTGGTATTCCGGTACTGCAAATGCGATTTTCCAGAATATCGCATACATAGATACCTATAATCCGGATTATGTTCTGGTCCTCTCGGGAGACCACATCTATAAGATGGATTATGAGGTGATGCTGGATTATCACAAGGTTAACCACGCGGATGTTACAATCGCGTGTATGCCGGTTCCGATGGAGGAAGCAAGCCGGTTCGGCATCATGATTGCAGATGAGACAGGCCGTATCACTGAGTTTGAAGAGAAACCGGAACATCCCAGAAGCAATCTCGCTTCGATGGGAATCTATATCTTCAGCTGGAAAGCCATGAAGGAAGGTCTTCTGAAGCTAAAAGATCAGAAAGGACTTGACTTCGGCAAGCATGTTCTGCCATACTGCAGAGATAACGGCAAGCGGCTTTTCGCCTATGAATTCAACGGCTACTGGAAAGATGTCGGAACACTGACTTCTTACTGGGAAGCTAATATGGAACTGATCGATATCATTCCTGAATTCAATCTTTACGAGGAGTTCTGGAAAATCTATACGAAAGCGGATATTATCCGTCCGGAGTATATTTCCAGAAATGCGGTGGTTGACCGCTGTTCCATCGGTGAAGGCTGTGAGATCTTCGGAGAAGTATATAATTCCGTGATCGGACCGGATGTAACCATCAAGAAAGGCGCAGTGATCAGAGATTCAATTATTATGCGCCACAGTGTCATCGGGGAGAACGCAAAGATTAACAAGACGATTATCGCCGAAGGTGCCCATATTGGCGACCGCGTTGAGACGGGAGTCGGGGAAGAGGTGCCGAATGTGTACAATGAAAGTATTTACACGGGCGGGCTTGTTACAATCGGTGAGTATTCTGTCATACCGAATGACGTGAAGATCGGAAAGAATACGGTTATTTCCGGCGAGACAACAATTGAAGATTACCAGGACGGCAAGCTGCCGGGAGGCAGCGCGCTTCTTGAGAAGGACGGTGATCCGCTATGAGGGCCCTTGGAATTATTCTGGCAGGCGGAACCAGCACCCGGATGCGTGAACTTGCTGACAAGCGTGCCGTCGCGGCAATGCCTGTTGCAGGAAGCTACCGCAGCATCGATTTTGCACTCAGCAACATGAGTAACTCTCATGTACAGAAAGTTGCGGTGCTGATGCAGTATAATGCACGTTCCCTGCACGAGCATCTCATGTCATCCAAGTGGTGGGATTTCGGAAGAAAGCAAGGCGGTCTGTACGTGTTTACTCCGGTAGTGACCTCCAGCAGCAGCTGGTGGTACAGGGGTACGGCAGATTCCATATATCAGAACATCAGCTGGCTTCGCGAAAGCCACGAGCCATATGTTATCATTGCATCCGGCGACGGTGTTTACAAGCTGGATTACAATGAAGTTCTGAAATACCATATTGCGAAACGTTCGGACATCACAGTTGTCTGCACAGAGTGCAGAAATGACGATCCGAGCCGCTTCGGTGTGATAAAGATGAATGAAGACTATCGCATCGAAGAATTCGAGGAGAAACCAATGGTTTCCACCTCGAATCTGATCTCAACGGGCATATATGTGATCCGGCGCAGACTTCTGATTGAGCTGCTGGAGAAATGTGCGCAGGAGGACAGATATGATCTGGTAAAAGACATTTTTATCAGGTACAAAAATTTGAAACGGATTTACGGGTACAAGATTGACAGCTACTGGAGTAACATCGCGACCATTGAATCCTATTATCGGACGAACATGGACTTCCTTAAACCGGAGGTGCGCGATTACTTCTTTAATCAGTATCCGGGCATCTATTCAAAAAGTTACGATCTGCCGCCGGCAAAATTCAACCCCGGCAATCATGTGAGAAACAGCTTAATTTCCAGCGGGTGTATCGTAAACGGAACCGTCGAAGACTCTGTTCTGTTCCATGATGTTTATGTTGGAAACAATTGTGTCATCAAGAACTCAATTGTTTTAAATAATGTATATCTTGGCGACAATACCCACATTGAGAATTGTATTGTGGAAAGCAACGATACGATTCGTGCTAATTCGTACTACTGCGGTGAGGATGAAATCAAGATAGTCATCGAAAAAAATGAAAGGTATGCAATTTAGCCGTAGCGGAGAATAGCAGACCTCTTGTAAGAAGAGGAGGGAAATTATGCAGATTACAGATGTCAGGATTCGTCGTGTGACGAAGGAAGAGGGCAAGATGAAAGCCTTCGTTTCAATTACCATCGATGAGGAGTTCGTAGTACACGATATCAAAATCATCGAAGGTGAGAAGGGATTGTTCATCGCAATGCCCAGCAGAAAGACAGCGGATGGAGAGTACCGGGATATAGCCCATCCAATTAATTCTGAGACGAGGGCCAGAATACAGGACATTATTCTGGAGAAATACGAAGAGACAGAGAACGAGACCGACATTGAAGAAGCATAAATCCTCAGTATTTCAACTCAGTTAATCAGAACTGAATGAAAATAAAAAATCAGCCCATATCTTTCCGCGGGAGGGATATGGGCTTTTTTAAACTCTAATAATTTAATTAAATAAACAAGCCTTTTATCAGTCTTCGTCAGCCTGCTGAGACTGACGAAGCTTGCTGAACAGAATGACATCATCCCCTTCCTGCAGAATCAGATCGCCGGCCGGCACCAGTGAAACGCCGGCGCGGTTGACCATGATGATGTAAGTGCGGCGGGAAATATCGAGATCACGGATCGCTGTACCGTTCCATTCGTGATTTTTCTGCAGATGTACTTCTTTCAGTTCAATCGGCTGATCATCCGGAATCGGCGGGGCACCGATTACCAACCGGTCATATGCCTGCAGAATAACATCGCCCCGCGGAATCAGCGTTTCCCGGCCCCGCTGAACAACGGCGATGATCGAACGGGCGGGAAGACCGGCTTCGCGGATCGGTTTTCCGCACCAGCTGTCATCCGGCTGCAGTTCAACATTGATAAAACGGATGGATTCTTCAATTGCATATTCCCCGATCCGTTTCAGCCGCTGATACTGTTCAACAAAACCTGCTGAAATAATACCGGTTGGTATGGCAACCATTCCGACTCCGAGAAAAGTAATGGCAATGCCAAACGCTTTGCCGAGCTGTGTCACAGGATAAATATCACCGTATCCGACGGTCAGCAGGGTGGATGCAGCCCACCAGATGCCTGAAAACGCATTTTTGAAGACTTCGGGTTGTGCTTCGTGTTCAAGGCTGTACATGCAGAGGCTTGAGGCTACCATCAGAACGAGTATGATGAAGACGGAGGAGAGCAGCTGCTGTTTTTTACGCTGAATAACTTCTGTGATGACATTCAGAGAGTCATAATAGGCATTGATCCGGAACAGGCGGAAAATCCGCGCCACGCGGAACATACGGAACGCGGCCGCTCCGCTTGGGAAGAATACCGGAAGATAGTAGGGAAGAAACGACAGCAGATCAATGACGCCGGCTGCGGAAACGACATAGCACAGCATGGCTTTTCCTTCCGTTTTCTGCGGATAGAGGTATTTTGCCGTACAGAGCCGCAGAAAATAATCAATGGCAAAAAAGAATACTGTGAAAGATTCGATCATCCGGAGTTCATGTGCCCGGACCGCCTGAATGGATTGAAATGTCATCAGGATACTTGCTGTCAGGTTGATCAGCAGGAGTCCGGTGCTGATAATATCGTAGGCCTGGTTCAGCGGCTCGTCGATGACGCCGACAGAGACCATATTAAAGAGCTGTTCTCTTGTGCTGCGCTTTTGCTGGCCAGCATTTTTTTTGCGGTTCATGTATTGCCCCCGGCTCGCTTATGCGGTATCGTAACTGTTATCATCAGAATATCACGTTTGCCGGATACGGGCAAACATCTGCAGAAAAAATACGAGGTGACGGCATTGAATTTACCGGTTGAATATACAGTGAGAATGAAACAGATGCTCGGAGAAGAGGCGGACGCTTTTTTTGAAAGATATGACCGGCCTCCCCGCCGCGGTCTGCGTGTGAATCCGCTGAAAATCAGTGCGTCGGAGTTTGCCGCCCGTTTGCCGTTTTCCGCAGAGCCGGTACCATGGGCAGAAAACGGATTCTATTATCCGTCCGATGTGCGGCCTGCGCAGCATCCCTGGTACAGGGCGGGTCTCTATTATCTGCAGGAACCAAGTGCAATGACGCCGGCGGACCGTCTTCCGGTTCAGCCCGGTGAGCGTGTGCTTGACCTCTGTGCCGCTCCCGGAGGGAAGGCGACACAGCTTGCAGGAAAGCTGTTTGGAAAACAGAAATTTGCAGACAGGAGCCTTCTGGTTGCCAATGAGATCAGCAATTCCCGCGCAAAGGCATTGCTGCGCAATCTGGAACTGTTTGGCGCACCGGGATGTTTTGTGACAAATGAACGGGCAGACCGGCTGGCAGCTGTCTTTCCATTGTATTTTGACAAAATTCTGGTGGATGCCCCGTGTTCCGGGGAGGGAATGTTTCATCGTCAGCCCGAGGTATGTTCGCACTGGTCCGCAGACCGGGTTCTGGAATTCGCGGCGATACAGAGAAGACTTCTGGAAGAAGCGCTGAAAATGCTGCGGCCAGGCGGGATGCTGATGTATTCAACCTGCACTTTTTCGGCAGAAGAAAACGAAGGGACGGTGGCATCATTCCTCACGCGTCACCCGGAAATAGAACTGCTGGATATTTCTCCGTACGAGGGATTTGCACCCGGGCGTCCGGAATGGCTCTCATACAGCAGATTTGGGGAAACCTGTTCAGAACAGGCAGTGGAACAGCTGACGAAATGCGTGCGGATCTGGCCGCACAGGATGGACGGTGAGGGGCATTTTCTTGCGTTGATGCGCAGAAAGCACACTCTGACCGGCGCGGAAGACAGGATACAGGAACAGGAAGGCAGAGTGTTTTCCGCTGCAGTACAGAGCAGCAGGCAGGTAAAGCGCGGCAAAAAGAAAAGCCGGAACAGGAAGACAGAAAAGCCGGGACCGATGCCGGAATGGTATCTGAATCAGTTTCTGGACGAGATGGGAATCACACTTTCTGCAGGACGCATTGACTGCAGAAGAGACAGGATGTATCTGATTCCGGAGCTTCCGGAGGAAGTACAGGGACTGCAGTTTTTAAGAAGCGGCGTTTTTTTGGGGGAGGTTCGGAAAGAGCGGTTCATTCCCGCGCAGCCTTTTGCGATGCTTCTGCGTGCCGAAGACTGCAAAGAGGAGTGTGTTGTTTCTTTTGCGGCTGATGACAGCAGAATCGGGGCCTATCTGACCGGGCAGACCATCACAACCGGGCCGGCAGAATCTGACGAAAGGCAGACACCGGCCGGGACAGAAAAAAACCAGCCTGCAGTCTTTGAAAAAGGCTGGAAGCTGGTCTGTGTGGACGGCTATGGACTGGGCTGGGCACATTTTGCAAATGGCGTGCTCAAAAATAAATATGCGGCATCCTGGAGATCCTGAATCGAAACTGCTGTTTCAGCGGACCGTCTGTCTGTTCCCGCCGGAACGTTTATTCATCAAGATAATAGTTTTTTCTGTGACGTTTTTTGTCTTTGCGGAATAAGGCAGGGATATAATCTTCAAAATGTTTATTGACAAAACCGCCGATCAGCAGGATATAGGAACAGCAGTAGAGCCAGAAAAGAAAGATGGCAATGGTTCCCAGACTGCCGTAAAAACTGGTATACCTGTTTGTACCGTTGATGTAAAGCGTAAAAAACAGTGAAAAGATGATCCAGACGACAATGGTCAGGAGAGCACCCGGAAGCTGATGCAGAAAACTGCGGCGCCCTTTTGGCAGGAACGTGTAAAACAGTGTCAGAATCAGCACCACAAGAATCAGCGCGAGGGAATAGCGTCCCAGTGTCGTGAAAAACTGCACGATCAGAGACGGTGGCAGCGCTTCCTGAATCGGCCGGTTGACCAGATTGCTGAAGATCAGAAGAATCGTAAAGAACATCATCACCAGGATGATAAACGTGTAAACGATTGAGATCGGAAGCAGCTCAAAATACGTGCGGTGATCATGTGTCCGGTAGATTTTGTTTAATCCGCGCATCAATGCCATGGTTCCCTGTGAAGATGCCCAGATCAGAATCAGGATCGACATCGGAATCAGCCTTGTTGAGAGGTTAAAGGATTCCCATACAACGTTGGTGATCAGGTCGTCCACAATATCAGGCGTAACACTGGTAATTGCGAGAATCAGGTCATCCTGGCGCATACCCAGATAGGGGATCAGGGCACTTGCAAGAATCAGCATGGGAATGACGGACAGAAAGAAAAAAAATGCGATACTGGATGCATAAGTACCTACATCAAGACTGCCAAAACCCTGTGCGATCTCAGCGCCGTACTGCCGGACAGCGGCAGTATCAATATGATCGGTGCGGGATTCATTTTTTTGTGATTTCCGTGCGGCCATTTCTTTTCCTCAAGATAGCCGGCAGTTTCCGCCGGCATAAAAACGGAGCTGCGGCAGCTGAAACGCCTGTTTCCGGGCAAAATACCCATCTATCATACCACATCCTGAAATAAATGCGAATAAAAAAATAGTTACATGTTCATTAAATCGTTGATATTGACGGGTTTTTTGCGCGCAGATTACTATAATACATGATATACTGATACCTATGAATACCCGGACAGACACAAGAATATTAGAAAAATATAATGCATATAAGCTGGGCTGGCTGCATGATTCGCTTCATTTTATTATTCTGCTCATTGCCCTGTTTATTCTTTTCCGGTTTGTGATCGGCTTTTCAATCGTCGGCGGTGATTCTATGAATCCGACGCTTACGGACGGAACGGTTGTGGTATATCTGCGGCCGGTCAGGAACTACAGGCACGGCGATGTGATTTCCATACGGGTTCCGTCAGGTGATTACTATGTAAAACGCGTCGCCGCTGTGGGCGGTGAGACGGTAGAGCTGCGGGACGGTCATGTGCTGGTGAACGGAAACGAATCAGCAGAACCCTGGGCTGACGGGGAGACGCTGGAGCAGACCGGTGCGGTGATATACCCTTATTATGTACGGGAAGGGAATGTATTTGTGCTGGGAGATAACAGAACTGTTTCAATGGATTCACGTGCATTCGGGGAAGTAAACCGGCGGCAGATCAGAGGCAGAATCTTTCTGCAGATCGGAAAAAACGGAATCCGGCTTTTATGACAGGTATCATTTATGAAACGATTTGACAAAATTAAAACCATACAGCTGATTGTACTAGTTATTCTGGCTGCAGCGGCAATCCTGATGATCTTAAGAGATGCCGAACTTTACCATCTGATGGCGGCCAATTCTCATGTGAAGCTGCTGGGTCTGCTGCTCTGGATTCTGCTGGCAGGTTCCTTTCTGTTTCTGTTCTATGATTTTAATTCCTATGCGGATCTGCGCAGAGAAAACATGGAACTGGATCATGCCGTTTATTCGGATGCGCTCACAGGGATGGCAAACCGTTACAGTGTGGATGTGTATATCGGACAGTTTCTGAATAAGCCGCTGCCAACTGATCTCGGCTGCATCACGCTGGATCTGATCAGCCTGACAGAGATAAATCAGCGTCATGGTCACAGCGGAGGAGATACGGCAATTCAGGCCTTTTCGGATATTCTTCTGGCAGCCGCAAGCGGCGTCTGTTTCGTCGGCCGCAACGGCGGCAATAAATTTGTTGCCATTTTCAGGGAATGCACAGAAGAGCGTCTGCAGCAGTTTCTTGATAAAGTAAAGAAAGAGACCGATCAGTACAATCAGTCTCATGCGGACGCAAAACTGGTTTACAGCAAAGGGACTGCTGCGGCAGAGGAAAATCTTGTTCATACAGTTACGGAACTGGTGGCATTATCTGACAGAAGAGCACTGCAGGAAGGATGACGAGCGTTGGAAAAACTTGATCACGGTTATCTGAATGATCTTGTCGTAAAGGCAAAAAGCGGAAACAGCAATGCCTTTGCGGAACTATACGCCTCAGTAGCCGGACGGCAGTATGCATATATTTATGCCATGGTGCGTGACGCTTTACGTGCGGAAGAGCTGCTGCAGCTGCTTTTTGAATATGCCCAGATGCATATCGGAACACTGCAGCGCGCGGATTTGTTCCTGTGCTGGCTCAGCCGGGTCGCGTTTCGTCTCTGTCACGACACCACGGAAGGGGCGGATGCCTACGAGCTGTATATGAGTCTGCCGCTTGGCGAATCGCAGGTGCTTCTGATGCACGATTTGCAGAAGATCTCCGTACATGATACGGCCGATATTCTGAATCTCGGAAACAGGACAATCCGGCGGCGTCTGCGTACCGGGCGGAAACATATACAGCAGAACGCGCCGCTGACGGAGGAACAGGCGAAGACAGTCCGGATTGAGGACGTTCATGTTTTTCATGAAAATCATACACCCGATGCATACAGGATGGCGGAAATTCTTCTGAATGTATTTCAGAACTGCGGACGGGAGTCAAATACCGTTCCGATTGAAGCACTTTCATCTTATGCAGTTTACAGGAAAGAACGGTTTTCACTGCAGCGCAGCGTTCTTGCAGCGGCAATGATTCTGTTCCTGCTGCTGCCGGCACTGTTTATCCTGCCCAGGTATCAGGTGACTTATGAAAAAGAAGGAGAGCGCGGACTCCCGGTATATCATGTTGATGTACAGTCCTATATGCCGGTCGGACGGGTTACAGCTTCGATGCGGCATCACAGTCTGCCGGTCTACGAGGCAGGAAGCAGAAGCTTCACAATTGAGCCGACCAGAAACGGTGAGCTGATGATAGAAGTTGCTCTGATGAACCGGCAGGTGGTTCAGACAGCGGAACAGGTTACAGACGTTGACGCAGAGAGTCCGCGTCTGACAGACAGTGAAATCGGTGACGATACGTTCCGGCTTCGGGTTGAGGATGCGGGAATCGGCGTTCATTACAATGAGATTTATGCAGTCGGAACTTCCGGAACTGTTTATCATCCGATTGCAGCCGATGCGGCAGACGGCATACTGTTTCCCTATCCGGAAGAAGCCTGGGATATCTATATTCCGGATTATATCGGAAATCTGCTGCATTTGAATGTTCATTTTGAATAAGGAGAACAGATATGAAGACAAAGCGGATTATTTGGAGAGTTTTTTTTGCAGGGATTCTGATCATGCTCACCTGCTGCATGTTCAGGGTGTCCGGACAGACCGCTCAGGCAGAAGAATCAGATAAACAGAAGCTTGTTATAGAGGTTCTGGAAGATATTCCGGCCGAAGAAATTGAGGAGCAGGCGGTTCCGCTTGCTGCCCTGCCTGATTCCGCAGCACGCACGAATGTGCGCCATGGCGTTCTGGCGGGTGTTTTTCTGGCGTGTATTCTCGGATATATCCTTTATTTCCACAGCTTTAAAAAGCGTCTGACTGCGCTTCATGAAACCGCATCGGAATATGGATATGAAATGCTGAACAACAGGAGAAAGCCATTATGATGAACGCAGGATTTTCAGCAGGGTTTTCTGTTCTGCTCGACTGGATTCCGATTGTCGGAATTGCTGTTATGATTCCGGTTTTCCTGGTTCGAAGACACCGGTACAGAACAGAAAAACACCGGCTGGAGCAGATCATCGCTTCTTATGAAGCTGCGCGCAATAATAAAGTGAATTCAGATGAAGAAAAAAACATGCCCGCCAAATGACTTCTTGCAAGCCTGAGGCGGGCATGTTATAGTTCGTGAAGGAAAAGAGTTGCCGGAGTAAAACTTTATGGGACAGATGGAAAAGCACGTTCAGCGCGATGAGGGAAAAGAGAATTATGCAAAAAAACTCGCCGGCCGGATTCTGGAACACACACGGGAGCAGCTGATTGTCACGATGCCTTATTTTAACCGTGCAATTCTGAAGATGCCGGTTGTTTTTTACCGCAACGGATTCCGGAAGATGAATCATCCGGAAGGATTCGGGACGAACGGGAGACGGATCATCTGTGACGAACAGATGGTGATCCGCTGTTTTCGTACCGAGCCGGGACTGCTTCCCCGCATTTATCTTCATATGCTTCTGCACTGTATTTTCAACCATCCCTTTCAGTATGGCAATCTGGATTCAAAATACTGGGATTTTGCAGCAGATCTCGCAGTGGAAAATGTGATCCTTGAACTGAACTGGGATGTCCTGCGGACGGAAAATGACAGACGGCGGATTGATTTTATTGAAGAACTGAAGGGGAGAGCCGGGAAGATCACGGCAGAAAACCTATATCATTACTTCTATCTGCATCCGCGTGTGACGGAGATGCTGCTGCGGGAGGCGCCGTTATTTCACAGAGATCTGCACAGCTTCTGGATACCGGAAGAGTTTTCGGACAATCAGGAGGCAATGAAAAAAGATAAAGATCAGTTTGATGAAAACAGTTCTGTCTGGGGACGTCTTGCCAAAAATGTCAAGATGGATGTGGAGTCTTTTGAAAAGAATCAGGGTAAGGTTCCGGATGTACTGAAGGATAACATCCGTGCGGTACATCGGGGTGAATATAACTACAGGACATTTTTGCGGAAATTTGTGACGCTTCATGAAGAAATGCATGTCAGTCACGAAGAATTTGACTATATCTATTATACCTATGGTCTTCAGCTGTATGAAAAGATGCCGCTGATTGAACCGCTGGAATACCGCGATGTAAGAAAAATCAGGGATTTTGTGATCGCAATTGATACGTCCGGTTCAACGATGGGCAGGACCGTTCAGAATTTCCTGTATCAGACTTATACAATTCTGTGCCATACAGAGCAGTTTTTTGACAGGATGCAAGTGCACGTGATTCAGTGTGACAGCAGAGTGCAGCAGGATGTGACACTTACTTCTCCGGAAGAATTCGAACATTATCTGCAGTATTTTGAACTGAAGGGCGGCGGCGGAACAGATTTCCGCCCGGTATTTGATCACGTGGAAAAACTGCGCGCCGCCGGGACAATCCCGGATCTGAAAGGTCTGATCTATTTTACAGACGGAATTGGAACGTTTCCGGATCGAATGCCGGATTACCGGACAGCCTTTATTTTTATAAAAGGAAGAGAGGCGATTCCGAAAGTGCCGCCGTGGGCGATGAAGCTGGTGCTTGCGGAGGAAGATCTTGCAGTGTCAGACAGAGATTTCATGGAGGAGAGACTTTGAACATAGAAGAAGCCAGAAAACAGATACAGCAGGCAGTGGATATATATCTTGCAAAAGATGCTTTCGGCAATTACCGCATTCCGGTCGAAAAACAGAGGCCGGTCTTTCTTCTGGGCGCTCCCGGGATCGGAAAAACCGCGATCATGGAGCAGATCGCAAAGGAAATGGACGTGGCGCTGGTAACATATTCCATGACGCATCACACACGTCAGAGTGCGCTTGGACTGCCGTTTATTGCACAGGAGGAATATGGAGGCACTACATACGATGTCTCGAAGTATACGATGAGCGAGATTATCGCATCCGTCTATGAGACAATGGAGAAAAGCGGGAAACGGGAGGGAATTCTTTTTCTCGATGAGATCAACTGTGTATCGGAAACGCTGGCGCCCTCGATGCTGCAGTTCCTTCAGTACAAAGTCTTCGGCAATCACAAAATGCCGAAAGGATGGGTCGTCGTGACAGCAGGAAATCCTCCGGAATACAACAAATCCGTGCGGGAATTTGATATTGCGACGCTGGATCGTCTGAAGGTACTGGAAGTTGAACCTGAATTTGATGCCTGGAAGCTTTATGCGGCGAAAAAAGGTCTGCACAAGGCGATTTTAACCTATCTGGATATCCGGAATGACGATTTTTATGAAATCGAGTCTACCGTTGACGGGAAATCTTATGTGACTGCCCGCGGATGGGAAGATCTCTCCGAGGCAATATTCCTCTATGAAGAGAAAGGCTATCAGGTTGACGCGACACTGATCAGCCAGTATCTGCACAGCAGCCGCATCACAGATGAATTTGCTTCTTATTTTGAGTTATACAGCAAGTACCGCACGGATTATCAGATTTATGATATTCTGCACGGCTGCGAGTCAGAAGAAGTGCGGCAGCGTGCAGCAGGCGCGTCATTCGATGAGCGCATCACAATTATGGGGCTTCTCATGGAAGCGGTTATGCCGGAAATCAGAGAGCAGGTAGAGACGGAAGAGGCGCTGAAGGCACTTCTGCCGGACCTTAGGCAGATCCGGGACACAGTGGCAGGCGGCGGGAACAAAGCAGCCGGTCAGATTGAGACAGGACTCGAAGCGATTGCGGTGAAAAACCGTTCCGCAATGCAGACGCTGGAGGCGGCCAATGGACTGACAGAGGAAGAACAGCGCAGATATGCTTATCCGATTGCGTTTGCGGCATCTTTGCAGCAAACGCTGCGGCTGGAACATCCCGAAAATGCCGAAGCGGCTTTTGCGCTGGTCCGTGCTGATTATCAGAGACGGGTTCAGGCAATGCAGGCATATCAGAAAGAAATATCTGCCGAACTGGACAATCTGTTCCGGTTTGTAGAAGATAATTTCGGAAGTGGAAATGAGATGCTGGTGCTGATTACAAACCTGACTGTCAGCAGAACAAGTGCACAGTTCATTGCCGAACACGGCTGCGATCCGTATTTCCGCTTTAACGAAAAATTCATGATGCACGCCCGCGGGAGCGAACTGCTGCGGGAAGCAGAGGCATTTGAAATGGAATTATAAAACAGAGATTAAAAAATGAGTTATGAATTTGATTATGTGACATGTGCGGACGGACTGCGTGTGACTTCCTATCACGGGGACGCGGCATGTGTTGAGATTCCCGATGAAATCGGAGGTCTGCCGGTCCGGGCAGTCGGAACCCACGCTTTTTATGAAGACGGATTGTTTATCGAGCGGATTCATGTACCCGGTACTGTGCGGGTAATCGAGCCGGCCGCATTTGAACTCTGTCTGAGTCTGACGAAACTGGTTCTGGAAGAGGGGGTTGAACAAATCGGGGCAGGTGCGTTTCACGCAACGGGACTTGAGGAGGTCTTCATTCCCGCAAGTGTCCGGCAGATAGATGACATCGCAGGAGCGGGCTGCTCTCTTCTGATTGACGAATGTAATCCGGTCTATACTTCCGACGGATTCGGTATTTACAGAGAGCAGGCTCTGGTCTGTGTAAATGGAAGCAGGGCACCGGTATTTTATGAGATCCCGGAGGGAACAAAAGCGGTTGCAGAGGATGTGTTTCTGGACAGTGAGCTGCTGGAGCAGGTGAAACTTCCGGCTTCTCTCGCGGAATTGCCGGAAGGTGTTCTGGTTAATATACATGATCCGTTTTCTTTACACCGGGGAATTCATCAGATACAGGTTTCAGGAAATAATCCGGTGTTTTTTACTGATCATTGTACCTTATACCGCAGAGCCGGACACGGCAGGCTGGAACTGGTCCGGTATTTTGGCGGTGAACAGGCGGCGGAGATCAGCGGAGAGACTGTGCGGATCTGCAGGGAGGCTTTTTTTCGAAGCGGGGTCCGGCGGGTGATTATCCCTGCGTCAGTAAAGGAAATCGGTGCGGATGCCTTTCTGGAAAATCCTCTGGAAGAGGCAGTATTTCAGGACGGAACTGTTTTTTTTCCGCAGTCTGACTCTTATCTGCTGAAAAATCTGCTGAAGCAGTTTGGACAAAACGGAAAGCTGTACGATTTTTCTACTTATGATGAAATTCTGCAGGAAAAACATCTGAATCTGAACCGCGTCAGAATGGCGTGCAGCCGGCTGGAGTATGGAACCGGCTTTTCGGGAGGAAGCCATGCACTTCTGTGGGCATCTCTGCTGGGCAGGATGGAGGAAGTGATTCAGATGATTGCAGAACAGAATGATCTATCGCTTCTGGAACGGCTTGCAGGACAAGGATTTCTGACTGATCAGAATATCGACCGTCTGATCCGGGCGGCAAACGGTGAGAAAACAGAACCGTATCCGTTCAGACGTCTGAACGGAAAAGTACAGCGTTCCGGACAGTCAGACGGAACCGGATCAGAAGTGCACCGGGAGACACTTGCCTGGCTGATGGACTACAAAAACAGGCATCTGAAAACTGAGACCTTTGATTTTTCTTTATAATCATTTTTTATATAATGAGGAGGAACAGCACAATGAATGAACGAATCGCAACAGAGAAGGCGCCGGCGGCAATCGGCCCGTATTCCCAGGCAATCAAGGCAGGCAATACAATTTATGTTTCCGGACAGATTCCGATTGATCCTGCGAAGGGAGAATTTGCGGGAGATGATATTGCGGCGCAGACACGTCAGAGCCTGACCAACATTAAAAATATTCTTGCTGCAGCCGGTACAGATATGAGTCATGTCGTTAAGACGACAGTTCTGCTGGCAGACATTGCAGATTTTACTGCAATGAATGATGTTTATGCGGAATTCTTTACTGAACCGTATCCGGCACGCGCCGCTTTTCAGGCAGCAGCGATCCCGAAGGGAGCACTGGTTGAAATCGAGGCAGTGGCAGTTATTTAGAACAGGCATGAAATATCGGGTCTGAACTAAAAAACCGCGCGCAATTTGCGTGCGGTTTTTTGCATATCGGCTTATCAGGCTGCTTTTATTCAATTGTCAGGATATCTGAGAATCCGGTGACTTCAAAAATCTCATTGACTTCACTGCTGACATGGATCAGCTTCATGCTTCCCTGCTGGTTCATCGTTTTCTGGGCAGAGAGCAGAACACGAAGTCCTGCAGAAGAAATATATTCAAGGCCTGCAAAATCAAATACAAGCTCTTTTACTTCTGCAATCGACTCTTTGAGACTGTTGTCAAGTTCCGGAGCAGTTGTCGTGTCAAGACGTCCTTCCAGTGCAACGGACAGCTTTGTGTCTTCCAGATTCTTAACGATGTTTAACATTTTGATCGTTCCTTTCCATTATATTCCAGATAGTCGGAAACTCTGTTCTGTGTAACCGGGTTTGCTATCATATATTTGAACTGCTAAATAGAATTCTATATAGATTGCCTGTGAAAATCAAGTTATTTTTTATGGTTTCAGCAGTATTCCGGCATAAGAGAATCCATTATTAATCAGCCGGCAGGTCCTGACAGAAAGAGATTGTATGATGTATTGTATAATTTATCTTTGACAATACATGTGTTATAGTGTTTACCATGAAAACACACAAGTTATTGTCAGAGGAAAGCAGTATCAACAGGAAAGAAGACAGAAGAATCATTCTGCTGCGTGAAGAAAAACCATCCCGCGCCGTTCTGAAACTTGGTGTCCCGCTGATTGCCGGCATGATGGTTATGGCATTGTATAATCTGACCGATACCTGGTTTATCGGACAGCTGCATGATGATTACCAGATGGCAGCAGTTAATCTGGCATATCCCGTGATGATGATTATGATCGCGGTTTCAAATATGGTCGGCACCGGTGCGGCGTCACTGATCGCCAGATGTCTCGGTGCTTCCGATCCGGAGAAAGCCTGCCATACGCTGACGACAGGAATGGTACTGACGGTGATAAACAGCGCCGCGGTCACCGGAGCCGGTCTTCTGTTTCTTCCGCTGATTATTCAGGCACTTGGTGCCGGGGCTAATACATATGCGTATACGCGGGAGTATGTGGCTGTACTGCTCATCGGAAGTATCGGGCTGATGGGAAACTATACATTCGGTCAGCTTCTTCGGAGCGAGGGATCAGTCAAATACTCAATGGCGGGAATGATTGCAGGAACTGTTCTGAATATAGCGCTGGATCCTTTGTTCATTTTCGTTTGGAAAATGGAAATCACCGGTGCGGCAGCGGCAACCGTTCTCAGCAACGCCATAGCTGCTTTGATTTCTCTGCAGTTCTATCTGCGCGGAAAAACGCTGCTGCGGCCTTCGATCCGGTATATAAAACCCGCCGCCGGGATTGTACGTGAGATTTTCCAGGTGGGAGTGCCTGCGACAATGGAAACATTACTGACATCTGCAGCTTATGTCGTAAATAACAAACTGGCGGTACACTACGGAGAGCTGACGGTGGCCGCAACCGGAATTTCACAGAAAATCCTCTCGCTGGGCAGTTATATTTATCAGGGATTCGCAGCGGGGGTTCAGCCTTTGATGGGATATAATTACGGGGCGCGGAATTACCGGCGCATGCTGCAGATTCTGCGCGCGGGCATTCTGATTGTCTCAGGAACGGAACTCTGTCTGATGGCTGTATACGGCCTGGCAGCGCCGGCATTAATCGGACTGTTTTCACAGTCAGAAGAGGTGATCCGCACCGGCAGTACCGTTCTGCGCGCAATGATGTGGATTCTGCCCTTTGTCGGTGCTGTTTCTATGAGCAGAATATCCTTTCAGGCTATCGGAAAGCCGCAGTATGCATTTGGAATCACAGTTGTGCGGCAGCTCCTGCTGTATATTCCGCTGCTGCTTCTGTTGAATCGTTTTTTTGGATTCTGCGGACTGATCTGGGCACAGCCCTTAACAGAACTGATTATGATGATTATTTCGGTATCAATGTTGTACAGATTCCTGAAAAACTGTCAGAAGACAGGGAAAGGATCTGCATTTTTGTGATGAGGTTATTATGCAGAGAGAAGAAAAGAAATATCCTTACTTTGACCTGCATGTCAGGGATTATTCGGGAATTGCATTTGAACACTGGACAGATTCGCGGTCGGTTGCCATGCATATGCACGGATATTATGAATTATTTTTGATCAGCCGCGGCGCATGCAGACATATGTACGACGAGACAGAGACGCTGCTGATTCCGGGTGACGCCATGCTGGTTCCGCCGCACAGGGCGCACGGATTTTCCCTCAGCGGAGAAAGCTCTATCTACAACTGTCAGTTTCTGCCGGGTTCTGTTGCAGAGACAGTCATGGAGATTATACAGCAGAGTGTCCGCTCTGATCAGATCTCTTCCGGACAGAGCAGGAACCGGCCGGATGCGTATGAAGCGGAAGAAATCCATATACCGGTGGAGAGGGAGAAATATTATGGTACCGATGATCCGGCTCAGCTGTCCTGGCGTGCGAACCCCGGCAAGCGCGGGGTGATACACCTGAATCCGCGGGAATATGCATTTATTGAGTCACTTTTTCGCAATCTGCTTGCAGGTGATGCAGATGATCAGCAAGTTTACGCAGTGAAAAAGCAGAAGTTCACAGAAGTGATTTTACTGGAACTGGACCAGGCACTGCGCAGACAGAATCAGATTTACAGGGAATATGCGGGGAAGAATGATATTGCGATAGCCGACATGCTTACGTTTATGGAAGAGCATCTGGCGGAACCGCTCGAGTTTGATGCGCTGTCTTCCCGGTACGGGTTCAGTCCAAATCATTTCCGGAAACTGTTCCGCGATGCAACCGGACTGTCACCGGTCAAATATCTGAACCGGCTGCGCATTTCACGGGCGTGCGAATATATGCAGCAGGGGCAGATGACTGCACGGGAAGCTGCGGAACGGGTCGGATTTGCTGATATGAATTATTTTTCCAGAACGTTTAAAAAGGTGATGGGGTGTTCACCGGGTAAAATATTAAAAACCGGGAGGCTGTTTTAAGCCTTCCGGTTTTTTTGAAATCAGTAGTTTTCGGCATGCACTTCAAAGAACGACTGCGGATGTGCACAGGTCGGGCAGATATCCGGTGCCTCGGTTCCGACAACCAGATGTCCGCAGTTTCGGCACTCCCAGATCTTAACTTCACCCTTTTTGAACACCTCAGCAGTTTCGATATTATTCAACAAAGCGCGGTAGCGCTCCTCATGCGCCTTTTCGATGGCGGCGACGAGACGGAATTTTTCAGCAAGTTCCGGAAAACCTTCTTCATCCGCGGTCTTCGCAAACTTATCATACATATCCGTCCATTCATAGTTTTCACCTTCTGCAGCCGCTTTCAGGTTTGCGGGTGTATCACCGATTCCGTTTAACTCCTTGAACCAGAGTTTTGCGTGTTCTTTCTCGTTGTCGGCTGTCTTTAAAAAGAGCGCTGAGATCTGCTCATAGCCGTCTTTTTTTGCGCGGGAAGCGAAATAAGTGTATTTATTGCGGGCTTCTGATTCACCTGCAAACGCAGCCAGCAGATTTTTTTCTGTTTGTGTTCCTTCGTATTTGTTTGCCATATGATTACCTCCTGAATCAGGTGTGAAACGATTGACAGTTTCATTATGTCTCACCAGAATACCTGCGTCAAGTGAAAGCTTGCACGCGGGGAAAACGTTATGTTAATATAAAAATGATATTTTTAGAGTTCGCCGTTCAGGGATCTGAAGAAACGGGACACAGAACAGGAGCAAGAAGAAATGGAGCAGACCGGTAAAAAACGAAAACAGATCCGGCGGATTTATTCGGTATCGTTCAGTCCGACCGGAAATACAAGAATACTGACAGAGACACTCGCAGGACAATTTGCGGACAACTTCGGAACAGCATTTGAATCCATCGACTTTACAATGCAGCAGGCACGTGCCGAAGGAAAAGTATATACATTCATAAAGGGAGATCTCGTGGTTTTCGGCATGCCGACGTATGCAGGGAAACTGCCGAACAAACTGATCTCTTTTGTCAGGGAGGGGTTTGCCGGAGGCGGAGCGGATGCAGCTGCGCTGGTTTCTTTCGGGAACCGAAGTTTTGACAACGCACTCGCCGAGTTATGCGAACTGCTGGAAAAGGATGGATTTCAGATCATCGGAGCGGGCGCGTTTGCGGCACAGCATGCGTTTGCCTGGGACGAAAAAGCACCGGTATTCCGGAAAATCCATACCCCGGAGGCGAAGCCGCCCGGACAGGGCCGTCCTGATGCCCGTGATCTGAATGCGCTTGCGGAGTTCGGCCGCGCTGTGATCCGGAAAACAGAATCAGAAGAGCACTATGATGGGAATCCGGTCAGTGTTCCCGGCAATGCGGAAGCACCATATTATACCCCGCGCGGGCTTGACGGAAACCCGGTGCATTTTCTGAAGGCAAAACCGCAGACAGATGTATCCAGGTGTACCGGATGCGGCATCTGTGAGACGTGCTGTCCGATGGGCTCCATTTCGCTCGAAAAAAAAGGGAAAACAGAATTACCGGTCGTGACGGGAATTTGTATGAAATGCCATGCATGCGTAAAAGCGTGTCCGGAAGGGGCAATGTATTTTGATGATGAAGCCTATCTTTCTCACCGGTCCATGCTGGTACGGGATTGTCAGATAAGATGCGAGCCGGTATGGTTCGTGTGATCATCAGAACTTAGACGCACAGAGTTGTATTTTTCAGAGTTGTCTGATAGGATAAAGGTGGTGTTGAAGCGTGTTCCGGCAGATGGATCAGAGTCTGTCCGGGGAGAACGCTCAAAGGACAACAGGAGGAGAGAAAATAACATGAATGAAGTGATAAAAGCAATCAAAGAAAGACGTTCCATCCGGAAATTCAAACCGGAAATACCGACGAAGGAAGAATTAAATCAGATCATCGAGGCAGGCCTTTATGCTGCCAGCGGTCAGGGTAAGCAGGATCCGATTATTGTTGCAGTGACCAGCCAGGAGCTGCGAAACAGGATTGCCGAAGATAACTGTAAAATAGGCGGGTGGGAAGAAGGATTTGACCCGTTTTACGGCGCTCCTGCGATGCTGATCGTTCTTTCGCATAAAGACTGGAAAAACCGTGTCTATGACGGCAGTCTTGTGATCGGAAATATGATGCTTGCAGCACATTCGATGGGTCTGGGCAGTATCTGGATTCACAGAGCGAAGGAGGAGTTTGAGACGGATTTCTACCGGCAGCTTCTGAAAGATCTTGGAATTGAAGGCGAATGGGAAGGAATCGGACACTGTGCAGTCGGCTATATGGATTGTGAGAATCCGGCAGCGCCGGCTCGAAAAGAAGGAAGAGTATTCTGGGCTGAATAAAAGCAGCCTGTTTATGCGGGAATTTAATCATCGTAATTTTGTGCTAAAACAGCGTGCTTCTGTATCTTTGCAGAAGCACTTTTTTGTTTTATGATAGCATAAGAAAAATGAAAACATCTTTCTGAAGGAGGTCAGTGCAATGAATGCCAGGGAACGTGAAATCGCCACACTCAGTTTTTCCAATACAGGGCTGGATTATGGTGTCGTGGAGGAAAGTATGGAGCCGTGGGACCAGACTGTGAAGAACTGGACGGAACAGGGTTATGATGCGGGGGTTCTTTCCGAATTGCATGGCGGCGAGCTTCCGACAGAAAATGTTTATGCACTGAATGAGCCGTTTGACCGGTGGCAGTATTACTACAATACGATGCAGACAGAGACGCTGATGCGGTATGAGACCGGCCTCGGTCTTGACCCCTGTGCCCGGATTACCTTCCGGATCCCGTTTATCTGTTTTGAGGAGGAGATTATCGAGGATACGGACGAATATACGATCAGAAAAGACAGGGACGGATGGATCCGGAAATATCCAAAGGATGGCGGCCTTGTCCGAGTTGTCAGAACCGTTGTGGAAGATGAGGAAGACTGGGAGGAGCTGAAAGAACGGGTCAGAAAAGTGATCCGCGAGGAACTGACGCCGGAACGTATGGAAGAAGCCTATGGTATATTCCGGGAGGGCGCTGAAAACGGTGACTATGCCGTGCGTCTGCGTCTGAGCGGTTTTTTCTGGGAACCGCGTTTCCTGATGGATAACGAGCTGTCCCTGTTTGCGTATTATGATTATCCTGAGATGATGAAGGATATTGCGCAGTTTATGGTTGATGTTTATAAAGAACAGCTGGAAAAGATTTTTCAGATCGTGACACCGAGTCTCGTGTTTTTCGAAGAAGATCTGAGTGGCAGAAACGGTCCGCTTATTTCTCCGGAACTGTTTGAAGAGTTTATGACGCCTTACTATAAACAGATTATTCCGTTCCTGAAGGAACACGGTGTTGCCAATGTTTTCATGGATACCGACGGTGATTTCCGTATCATCATTCCGGCAGCGCTGGAGGCGGGCATTGAGGGATTTCTGCCGATTGATGTCAATGCAGGCGTCGATATTGTGGCGCTCAGAAAAGAATATCCGAAACTGAAGTTTTTCGGCGGATTCAATAAGCTGAGCATTATTGACGGACCGGAGGCAATTGAGGCAGAACTGGAGCGTCTGACACCGGTCATCCGGCAGGGCGGCTGCATCATCTGTACAGACCATCAGGCGGCGCCGGACACGACGCTGGAAAATTACCGGTATTATGTAAGAAGATTAAAGGAGACGGTAGCGCTGTACCGGAATGCGGATGTAGTAATTGGATAAAGACTGATCTGATACGGGCAGCCGGAGACGTCACGAAAGTGATGTTTCCGGCTGCTTTTTCAGGAAATTGACAAGTAATATGAATTGCAAGTACAATGGTAGGAAGATTCAGGAGAGGGGATGAAGTGTCTGAGCGGACAGATAATCTGGAGTATTCTTGGGATATTGTGTATGATATACGGACTGTTTGTGAGCAGGAGCGGCAGCGGAACCGGTTTTTTTCTGGTCTGGATCGCGATGGGCATCGCCGCTTTGCTTCTGGCATCTGTATGCAGGCTCCAGCTCTGGAGCAGGCTGCCTGCAGCAGTGCGTACGGCGGTTCTCGTCTGTGGAATCATTTTTCTGACCGCCTTTGCAGTCGTAGAGGGAAAGATTCTGAGCAGATTTCAGTGCGGCGGGAGACCTGATCTTGACTATGTAATTGTGCTGGGTGCGCAGGTATATGATTACGGACCGTCCAAAGTGTTGAAATGCCGGCTGGATACGGCAGCAGATTATTTAAGAGAAAACGACAGAACCATCTGCATTGTGTCCGGCGGACAGGGGTTCAACGAGCCGGCCCCGGAAGCTGAGATTATGAAACAGTATCTGATTGATCTGGGAATTGATCCGCAGAGAATTGTCGTAGAGACGGAATCGAAGAATACAATGGAGAATATCAGAAATTCGTTCTGTCTGATTAATCCGGAACAGGATACCGTTGGTATTGTGACAAATAATTTCCATGTTTTCAGGAGCTGTGCCATTGCAGAGAAGGCCGGACTCAGGCATGTGTCCGGCATTGCGGCACCGTCAAACCGTTTTTATCTGCCCAATAATCTTCTGCGGGAATATTTCGGTACGGTTAAGGATATACTGGCCGGTCATATGAAGTTCTGATTGATATAAATACACCTGGCTGAAGGTGTTTTCAGCAGCTATATAAACCTGTCCATTAATATTATAAGGAGAATTATCCGTGAGCATTACGCAGATCATTACAAAAACTGATGACATCCTTTACACCTGGTGTCTGATCTACATGCTGGCAGGCGCCGGCATTTTCTTCACAATCCGGACCGGATTTGTGCAGATCCGTCTGTTTAAGGACGCAATGAAGTGCATGCTGGAGAAGAAATCATCGGACAAAGGCGTTTCTTCCTTTCAGGCACTGATGATTGCGACTGCTTCCCGTGTCGGAACAGGCAACATGGCCGGAGTCGCGACAGCCATTGTCGTAGGCGGTCCCGGTGCGGCATTCTGGATGTGGCTGATGGCAATTCTGGGAGCGGCTTCTGCTTTTGCCGAAAGTACCCTGGCACAGATCTATAAGGAGAAAGACGGTGATTCCTTCAAGGGAGGTCCTGCCTATTATATTGAAAAGGCACTTCACGCGCGCTGGCTCGGTATTGTCTTTGCCATTTCTCTGATTGCGACATTTGCATTTGGCTTTAACGGACTGCAGGCGTATAATATTGTCTCGGCTTTTGAGTATTATGTGCCGAACTTTGCGACGAGCAGGGTTCCGCTGATCGTCGGTATTCTTCTGTTTATCATTACGATGCTGCTGTTTTTCGGCGGCACGGACAAGATCAGCTGGGTCTCGTCGGTGATGGTGCCGGTAATGGCAGGTATTTATATTGTCCTGGGTCTGCTGATTATTGTGCTGAATGTTGGCGAGATTCCGGCAGTCCTCGTTTCTATTTTCCGGTCGGCCTTTGATTTTAAGGCAATCTTCGGCGGCTTTACCGGATCGTGTATGGTCTACGGTATCAAGCGCGGCCTTTTTTCAAATGAGGCCGGCATGGGCTCCGCGCCGAATGCTTCCGCTTCTGCAGAGGTGACGCATCCGGTCAAACAGGGGCTGGCACAGACGATTTCAGTCTATATCGATACGCTGCTGATCTGCTCGACAACCGTGTTTATCCTGCTTCTTACCGGTGTCTATAAGACAGATTCCACATTGTCCGGCATCCCGCTGATCCAGCAGTCTGTTGCAAAACAGTTCGGACCGTTCGCCATCCATGTAATTACCGCTGCGGTATGCATGTTTGCATTTACTTCCATCATTGGCAATTATTTCTATGCAGAGGCGAATATCCGGTTTATTACAAAGAGCAAAAGAGCGATGACGATTTTCCGGATCGCGGCAGCGGCAATGGTGCTTTTCGGGGCGCAGAACGATATTGACGTGGCATGGAGTCTGGCGGATATTACGATGGGTCTGGAGGCGGTTGTAAACATTATTGCGATTGTACTGCTTTCCGGAATCGCCGTGAAGGCACTGAAAGACTATGAAAAACAAAAGGCGGCCGGCAAGGATCCGGTCTTCCGGGAAAAGAACATCGGACTGAATAATACCAGTGTCTGGAAGTGATTGAATGGCAAAAAAAGAAACAAAAACGAATGCAATGCGGATTCTGGAGCGGATGCAGATTCCTTTCACGCACCAGGAATATGCGTGTGATGAATTTACAGACGGCAGTTCAACCGCGGACCGGCTGGGACTGCCGCATGAGCAGGTTTTTAAGACGCTGGTGACCATCGGCGCGGATAAACAGAACTATGTGTTCGTAATCCCGGTGGATGAGGAACTAGCACTGAAAAAATGTGCGAAATCTGTCGGTGTCAAGTCCGTGCAGATGATACATATGAAAGAACTGTTTCCGCTGACAGGTTATGTCCGCGGCGGATGCACGGCAATTGGTATGAAAAAACAGTTTGTCACCAGGATCGATGAGACGGCGCAGCTTTTTGATGAGATTTATATCAGCGGCGGAAGGATCGGGTGCCAGATCAGGCTTGCGCCGGATGATTTCTGCCGGGCATCAGGGGCAGAATACGCGGAGCTGACGGAGTAGAAGATATAGAGGTTTAAATGAATCAGAAAATGAACCTCCGTGCAATGACGGCGGAGGACTATGACAGTGTGCGCGCACTCTGGCAGTCGATTCACGGATTTGCGATTCGCAGTATTGACGATTCACGGGACAATATCGTGCGTTTTCTCGCGCGCAATGCCGGAATCAGTGTTGTGGCGGAGCGGGCCGGAAAGATTGTCGGTGCAATTCTCTGCGGGCATGACGGACGGACGGCGACATTTTATCATGTTTGTGTCGCAGAGTCCTGCAGGCGGCAGGGAATCGGAAAGCAGATGGTTGTGTTCTGCATGAATGCCCTGATCAGGGAAGAAATCAATACCATTTCGCTGGTTGCTTTTACAGACAATGATGTCGGAAACCGTTTCTGGAACGGGATCGGCTGGAAAATGCGGTCTGATGTAAATCAGTACGAATTTAAACTGAACGAGAAGAATGTGATTGCTTTCAATCGCTGAGAGGAGAATAACGTGGCAGATATAGCAAAAGAAATCAAACGGCGTCGGACCTTTGCGATCATTTCACATCCGGATGCCGGAAAAACAACATTGACAGAAAAATTTCTGCTGTACGGCGGTGCAATTAATCTTGCGGGGTCAGTCAAGGGAAAAGCAACGGCGCGGCATGCCGTTTCGGACTGGATGGAGATAGAAAAACAGCGTGGTATTTCGGTTACTTCATCAGTGATGCAGTTTGAATTCGACGGGTACTGCATCAATATTCTGGACACACCGGGGCACCAGGATTTCTCCGAGGATACATATCGTACACTCATGGCGGCAGATTCCGCGGTCATGGTAATTGACGGCGGTAAAGGTGTCGAGGCTCAGACACGGAAATTGTTTAAAGTCTGTGCAATGCGGCATATACCTGTGTTCACGTTCATCAACAAGCTGGACCGGGATGCGCGGGATACATTTGATCTGGTCGATGAAGTGGAAAAGGAGCTGGGTATCGCGACCTGCCCGGTTAACTGGCCGATCGGTTCGGGAAAGAAGTTCCGGGGTGTTTACGACCGGTTTGCCAATCAGGTACTGACGTTCTCTGATACGGAGAAAGGGACAAAAGAAGGATTCGAAGAAAAGATTGATCTGGATGATCCGCATCTTCTGGATGTCATGACAGAGGATGAGAAGGAGTTTCTGCTGGAGGAGATTGAACTTCTGGATGGCGCGGCTGCAGAATTTGATCAGGAGCGCGTAAGCCGCGGAGAGCTCTCGCCGGTATTTTTCGGATCAGCACTGACTAATTTCGGAGTCGAGACATTTCTGGAGCATTTCCTTCGGATGACAGAGACACCGCTGCCGCGTATGTCCGATGCAGGGGAAATTGACCCCCTCGGGACAGATTTTTCGGCTTTTGTTTTCAAAATTCAGGCAAACATGAATAAAAACCACCGGGATCGTGTCGCATTTATGCGTGTCTGCTCCGGCAAATTTGACGCAGAAAAAGAGATCTATCATGTGCAGGGTGATAAAAAGATGCGCCTGCTGCAGCCACAGCAGATGATGGCAGATGACCGCCATGTTGTCTCGGAAGCTTATGCAGGTGATATCATCGGGGTTTTCGATCCGGGCATTTTTGCGATCGGTGATACGATTTGTATGCCCGGAAGCAAATTCCGCTATGAGGGAATCCCGACATTTGCGCCGGAGCATTTTGCCCGTGTCGCGCTGATTGATTCTATGAAGCGCAAGCAGTTTGTCAAGGGGATCCGCCAGATCGCGCAGGAAGGCGCAATTCAGATTTTTCAGGAAATAAAAGGCGGCATGGAGGAGATCATCGTCGGAGTCGTCGGCGTTCTGCAGTTTGACGTTCTGAAATTCCGTCTGGAAAATGAATACAATGTCGATATCCGACTGGATATGCTGCCGTACGGCTATATCCGGTGGATCACGAACTACCGGGAAATTGATCTGGACAATATTACCGGAACATCGGATATGAAGATGGTCAAGGATATGCATGACCGTCCGCTGCTGCTGTTTGTAAATGAGTGGAGTGTCGGAATGACACTGGACCGGAATGACAATCTGGTGCTGGAGGAGTTCAGCAGGAACTGATCATCAGGGACGGTTCTGACTGATTGTAAGGGACTGTTCTGCATGCTCTTTTCACACCCGGCCGCACATGAGACCGGGGACATTTGCTGAAAGTTGTACAGATTGTGTGCGATGTGATATACTGTGAAATGAAGTGATTATGCACGAAGGAGATGCAGTATGGCTGAAAGTAAGAATTTATTTACGATATACACGGATGGAAATATGGGTACCGCCAAGATCACGGATGAAGTGCTGGCGTGCATTGCCGGTCTTGCGGCGACAGAAGTAGACGGTGTTGTTTCGCTCGGCGGAAATATTACTGCGGATAAGATCGGAAAGATCAAACGGAAACAGATCTTCCGCGGTGTGAAAGTTGATGTAAAAGATCACGAAGCCAGCGTCCGGGTTATCATTAATGTGAAGTACGGATACAGCCTGCAGGAGACAACAAAACAGGTACAGGACCGCATTAAATCTTCACTTGAGAACATGACGGGACTGACGGTATCCGATGTGAATGTCAGTGTGGCAGAAGTAATTCTGGACTGAGTTTTTTCTGAAGCCTGCAGGACTGCAGGTCTGCGGAAAAGGATCAGCCGGAAGAATACAGAGAATAGAAAGTAATCGGAGAAAACATGAAACGCACAGAGATCAGAGAAGCTGTTTTTATGCTGCTGTTTTTGTCAGAGTTTTATGACAGTGAACTTCTGCCGGAACAGGTTGACCTGTATATCGGCGGCCTGCAGGACGGACGGCTCGAAGAAATACAGACGTCGGTTCCCAGAGAAAAAGAAGCGGCGTATATCAGAGAAAGACTGAACGACATTCTGCAGCGTAAGCCTGAGATTGACAGTCTGCTGGATGAGACAAGTGAAGGCTGGCGTACAGGCCGCATGGGGAAAGTTGATCTGAATCTGCTGCGTCTTGCCGTATACGAGATCCGCTTTGACGAGGATATCCCGACCGGTGTTGCGATCAACGAAGCCGTTGAAATTGCAAAGAAATACGGCGGGGATCATTCAGCTTCCTTTGTAAACGGGATTCTCGGAAAGATTGCCAGGATGGAAACGTGAGCAATATTTATTCCGTCAGTCAGATTAATGCATATATAAAAAATATGTTTGCCCAGGATTTTCTGCTGCAGAAGCTGTCTGTCAGCGGAGAGGTGAGCAATTGTACCTATCATCGATCAGGACACATCTATTTTACGCTGAAAGATGCGTCATCGGCGATATCCTGCGTTATGTTTTCCAGTGCGCGCCGCGGACTGGATTTTCGTATGAAAGAAGGAGATCGTGTCGTTGTAACCGGCGCGGTCGATGTATTTGAGCGGGATGGCCGATATCAATTCTATGCCCGGAAAATTGAACTTGCAGGAGCCGGTATTCTCTATGAGAAATTCCTGCGTCTGAAGCAGGAACTGGAGGAGATGGGATTATTTGATCCCATGTACAAACAGCCGATTCCGTCTTACGTCAGAACTTTGGGTATCGTTACCGCGCCGACAGGCGCCGCAATCCAGGATATTCGAAATATTTCCATGCGGAGAAATCCATATATTCAGCTGATTCTGTACCCTGCACTGGTACAGGGAGAGGGTGCTGCCCAGAGCATTGTCCGGGGGATTGAGACGCTGGACGCAATGGGCCTGGACTGTATCATTGTCGGCCGCGGCGGAGGATCGATCGAGGATTTGTGGGCATTCAATGAGGAAGCGGTCGCAAGAGCAATATTTGCATGTGAAACACCGGTGATTTCGGCGGTCGGTCATGAGACAGACACCACGATTTCAGATTTTGCTGCAGATCTGCGGGCTCCCACGCCATCAGCAGCGGCAGAACTTGCTGTGGCGGATGTGCAGACAATTCTGACGCGTCTCGCGCGCACAGAACGCCGCATTCAGATGGGGATGGACGGTAATCTGCAGCATGCCCGCGATGGTCTCAGACAACGCGTGACCAGGTGGAATTATCTGTCGCCCGGCATGCAGATCGAGCGTTACAGGAAACAAATTTCAGAGTATCAGCAGAAGATGAATCTGCTTCTGAACCGGACACTGGAACGGGACAGACTTCACGTGGAACGGCTGCGGGAATCTCTGCCGAGACAGATGGAAGCAGTTGTGACAGCAAAACGTCACAGACTGCAGCTGCTGCTCAGAAGTTTTGAGGGGTTGTCTCCCCTGAACAAACTGAATCAGGGATATGCCCGCGTTGAGAACACGGAAGGGCATGGCATTACCAGTGTGAAAGAAATCGCTGCCGGAGATTTGCTGCGTGTTTATGTCAGAGACGGGCGGATTGAGACACGGGTGGAGAAAGTAAATGGGTAAACAGGGATTTGCCCGATTCAATTATTCTTTTTAAGAGATATGAGCATGCATGTATTTGTTCTTAAGTGTTTTTGCATGCTTGCTGATTGCTTTAAAGCATGCATTATTTTAAATATAAGAAGATCAGCATGCCGAGATAAGGGCATGAGGCATGCAAATATTTCGAAAATGACAGATTAGCATGCCAAAGCAAGGGTGTGAGACATGCATTTTCTTAAAATAGAGAAGAACTGCATGCCTGCGCTGAGATATGAGACATGCAAATTCTCAAAACAGAGAAGAACTGCATGCCTGCGCTGAGATATGAGACATGCAAATTCTCAAAACAGAGAAGAACTGCATGCCTGTGTTGAGTTATGAAGCATGCATTTTCTTGAAAACAGAAAAAACAGCATGTTTATCTGATGTTGAAAAGCATGCATAATCTTTATACAAAAGAATTTGCATGTGTTTAAGGCAAACCCCGATTTAGTAAGAAGGAGACAGAAATGGATCAGGAAAGAGAACTGACGCTCGAGGAGGCGTTCGAGCAGTTGGATGCGCTGGCGGAACAGCTGGAGAATAAAGATATTTCACTGGATAAATCCTTCGAGGTTTATCAGAAAGGAATGGAACTCCTGAAGCAGTGCAGTGAAAAGATTGATATGGTTGAGAAAAAGATGCTTCAGGTA
>JNKK01000007.1 GCA_000702845.1 Lachnospiraceae bacterium FE2018 | reverse complement strand
ATGCAATTCTTCCTGTTTCAAGAATTTGCATGCTTCACAGCCCACGGCAGGCATGCATTTCTTCCTGTTTCAAGAATTTGCATGCTCCACAGCCCGCGGCAGGCATGCATTTCTTCCCTTCTTCGAGAAATCGCATGCTTCATGGCCCAGGGCAGGCATGCTTTTCTTCCCTTTTTTGAGAAATTGCATGCCTCATGCCCTTATCATGGCATGCTGATCTGCTCATTTTTGAATTTCTGCATGCCTCATATCCTTGACTAGGCATGCATTTCTTCTAGTATTTGAAATAATGCATGCTTTTAACAATTCACAGGCATGCAAAACATCTCAACACCATTAAATGCATGCTTCATATCTGATCAAAAGAATGATTAAGCCGCGCAGCTCCCGCTTTTTACCGCTCTGTTCCCAGCACATGCCAGTTTTTTGCCATGTAATCCACCAGCGATACGACTGTCAGAACAAGAGATGCATAGATCAGAATCACCTCCAGGATGTGCAGCTGCGGAAGGTTCAGAAGAATTACGATTACCATCACCATCTGGCAGACGGTTTTAACCTTTCCCCACATGCTTGCCGCAATGACAATGCCGTTATCCGCTGCCACGAGACGGAATCCGCTGATGATAAACTCACGCGCAATGATGATTATTACAATCCAGAACGGAATCTCATCTGTGTGAACGAGGCAGATCATGGCGGAGCAGACCAGCAGCTTGTCAGCCAGCGGATCCATGAATTTTCCGAAGTCTGTCACCAGATTGTATTTACGCGCGATATATCCGTCTGCAGTGTCCGTAAGGCTTGCGGCAATGAAGATAACAAGCGCAATATAGCGCCCCGCCGCAAAGGGAACCATCATGAAAATAACGAAAGCCGGTATCATCGCCATGCGAAGCATGGTAAGTTTATTAGGTAAATTCATTTTAAACTTCCTCCTCTATCATCTCGCCGGTCAGATCATATTCCAGGGCACCTGTCACACGTGCCCGGACAAAATCCCCTGTATTCAGTGATGCGTCTGCCTGCAGGAAAATATAACCGTCCACATCCGGTGTATCTGCATAGGTACGCCCTACATACACACCTTCTTCCGGCAGATATCCATCGATCTGTACTTCGAGTTCTGTTCCGATCCTTTTCCTGCCGTTCTCCCGCGATATTTCCTGCTGCGCAGCAAGAAGCTCTCCGCGCCGCCGCTGTTTTACTTCATCCGGAATCTGATCCTGCATGGCGGCTGCCGGCGTACCTTCTTCCTGTGAATAGGCAAATACGCCGAGGCGGTCAAATTTCATTTCCCGGATAAAGGAAAGCAGGGTCTGATGCTGTTCTTCTGTCTCCCCCGGAAAACCGCTGATCAGCGTCGTGCGCAGGACGATATCCGGAAGTTCCCGCCGCAGGTACGTAATAACCTGAATGAGTTCATCGTGTGATGTCCGCCTGCCCATTCTCTTTAATACAGTATCATCTGCGTGCTGAATCGGAAGATCCAGATATGGCAGGATCTTTTCACTGTGCTTCTTCATCACTTCAATCATTTCCGGATAAATCTCTTCCGGATAACAGTAAAGAATGCGAATCCAGCGGAATTCTTCTATTTCACAGAGACCTTCCAGCAGCTTGTGAAGCATTTTCTTCTTATATAGATCAACACCGTAATAAGTCGTCTCCTGCGCGATCACAATTAATTCCCGCACACCGCTTTCTGCAAGATCCCGCGCTTCCGCGAGAAGTATCTCCACTGGAACACTGCTGTACGCCCCGCGTATTTTCGGTATCACGCAGTAAGTGCAGTGTTTATTGCACCCTTCTGCAATCTTGAGATAACCATATGCACCGGCGTGCATTCTGATACGGCGCGACCGTTTCTCTTCCGCAGTTTCCCGCTCCCTGGTCTTCTGTGCGGCAATCTCAAACAATTCATCTGCCGGAACCTGATACCCGCTGGAATCCGCCCCGAATTGTCTTCGGGGATCCATATAGATTACTTTTTCTCCTGCCAGAGTCCGCTCGACCGCCTCCTGAATTCTGAAAAAACTTCCTGTTCCAAGGACCGCATCGACTTCCGGCATTTCCTGCAGCACTTCTTTCTGATAGCGCTCAGCCATACATCCAGCCACGATCAGCGCCCTGCATCTGCCGGTCTTTTTCCACGCCGCGAGTTCCAGAATCGTATCAATACTTTCTTCTTTTGCATCATCAATAAAGCAGCAGGTGTTTATAACGATCACATCTGCTGCTTCTTCATCATTGGTCACAGTGTACACTGCCGGGTCAAGCGACCCGAGCATGTGTTCTGTGTCAACCAGGTTTTTATCACAGCCCAGTGAGGCAAAATACAGCTGGATCATGCTTCCGCTCCGTCTTCTTCTGCTTCCTGCTCTGTCTCTTCTTCTGTCTCAGCGGTTTCCGCAGCATCTGCGTCCGCCTCCGCATCTTCCGCACCGTCAAACGCCTCGGCAGCGTTCGTTTCTTCAATCACCGCATCTTTCGGAAGAATATGCACCTGATCTTCATACAACTCTTTAATTGCTGTGGAAAGTGCTTTCTCGTTGTCTTTATTAATTACCATCGGCTCGTCGCCGGCAATCAGCTGGCGCGCGCGCTTTGCGGCAGCAATAACAATGGAGTAGCGGCTTGTTACAAGAGGCGCCTCATCCATATCCTGGCCTTCGTTAATTTTACTGATCATTTCCTTATAGGACGGATGAATCATCATAATCTGTCTCCTCCTTATTCCTTTCTTAACCGGAACTATGTTCTGTGTTATTCCCTTTTCCCCTGGGTCCAATCCCCTGTCATATTATGTTTCAGCAAATCCTGCAGTCAGTTCCGCAAGACTTTTCCGTATTGCTTCAGCAAACGCAGCCTGCCGCTCTGTCGCAAACCGCGCGCTCTGTACGATGGCATGCAGCTGTTCTGTCGTCTCTTCCAGATCATCGTTGACCAGAATATAATCATAGGAAGACATTTCCTCGGATTCCTCAACAGCGCGGAACATTCTCGCACGAATCACTTCTTCTGTCTCGGTTCCGCGTCCGGTCAGCCGTTTCTGCAGTTCTTCCGCATCCGGCGGGGTGACAAAAATCAGAACCGCCTCCGGAATCATCTCCTTGACTTTCAGAGCTCCCTGAATCTCGATCTCCAGGATCACATCTTTTCCTGCTGCAAGCTGCTCTTCTACATAGAAACGCGGCGTTCCGTAGTAATTGCCGACATAGGAAGCATATTCCAGAAAAGCGTTCTCACGGATCATCTCTTCAAATTCTTCTTTCGTTTTGAAGAAATATTCTCTTCCGTCCTGTTCGCCCTCGCGCGGCTGCCTTGTCGTAGCCGATATGGAAAGCGCATAATTATCATGCTGATCCAGCAGACACTTCATCAGGGTTCCCTTACCGGAACCTGCGAAGCCTGAAACGATGGCCAGTACACCTTTCTGTCTCATTCAATCAAATCCTCCTCCTGGCCGCCGGGCACTGCCGCACCGGCATTAAACCGCTTTGTAATTGTTTCCGGCTGCAGCGCAGAAAGCAGCAGGCGTCCGTCTTCCAGTACGATAACCGCTTTCGTCTTGCGGCCCTGCGTTGCATCAATCAGCATGCCGTCCTCTCTTGCGGATGAAATCATCCGCCTGACCGGAGCGGCATCCGGTCCGACGACAGCCAGCACCTTATCGCTGTTAACCGTATTTCCAAAACCGATATTTATTAAGACAGACATTTAAGTCTCCTTACTCAATATTCTGGATCTGTTCCCGGATCTTCTCGATTTCTGTTTTCAGCTCGATTCCGTAATCCGATGTCTCCGTATCATTTGCTTTGGAAAGAATCGTATTTGCCTCGCGGTTCATTTCCTGCGCAAGAAAATCCAGCTTTCTTCCGACTGAGCCGCCGTGATTCAGCTCTTTGCGCATATTATCGATATGGCTCCTGAGCCGGACAGTCTCTTCGTCCGTGCTGATCTTATCCGCAAAGATAACAACTTCCGCAGCAATTCGTCCCTCGTCGATTCCGGCCTCTCCAAGAAGCTCGGCCGTCTTCATCTCCAGTTTTTTTCGGTACTCTGCCTGAATGTTCGGCTCCCGTGCAATAATCTGCGTCACAATCACGTCCATACGCGCAAGCTTTTCCAGCAGATCATTCTTCAGTGCCTCCCCCTCCCGGGCACGCGCCTGGCGGAACTGTTCTCCCGCCGCACGCAGAACATCCTCGATCTGGCTTTTCAGCGTCTCTTCATCCGCCTCTGCATCCTCTGTATGCAGAATGTCCTGAAAATGCATCAGCCTGGTCACCGTCATGTCATTGGGCAGCCCGAACTCTTCGGCAATCTGCGCGGCACGTTCAACATACTGTGCTGCGAGACTGTGATTATATTTCAGAGCAGCCGCTTCGTTCTCGTATTCTTCATAGGTGAGAAAAACATCAACCTTCCCGCGTTTCATATAGTCTTTCAAAACGGACCTGATAAAAGGATCCAGCTTATTGAAACGCCGCGGCATCTTGATATTATAGTCAAGATATCTATGGTTGACAGATTTGATTTCTACAATGATTTTCCGTTCGCTGTTCAACAACTCCGCACGGCCGAAGCCTGTCATACTGTTGATCATATTCTACTCCTGAAATGAGATTCGGGTGGATTGATCCCCGCCCCGGATCTGTGCAGTATTCCCGATAACAGCCGGAACACAGAGGCCATCCGGACTGTTCTGTACATTTACACAGTATTTTTATTATAAAGGATGGTAAAACAGGCGTCAAGCAAAAGAGCCTTTGCAGTACAGTACAATCCGTGATATCATAAACTCTGTATCGGTACGTATGCAGGACTCTGTCTGTACCGGTTCAGAACTGGTTATAAAAGGAGCTGTAATTATGGCATTTGACGGATTTATGGTATGCGCGGTCCGAAAAGAATTATCTGACAGACTGACCGGCGGCAGGATAGCGAAAATCATACAGCCGGAAACAGATGCCCTTCTTCTGACCATAAAGAATCAGGGTGAGACGTTTCGCCTTGCCATCTCTGCCAGCCCGTCTCTTCCGCTGATCTATCTGACAGATGAGAACAAACCTGCGCCGGCCGCCGCACCGAATTTCTGCATGCTGCTGCGCAAGCATATCGGCGGCGGAAAAATCCTGTCTGTCACACAGCCCGGACTGGAACGAATTCTCTCGATTGAGATTGAACACCGTAATGAACTGGGGGACCTGGTTACGCGGTTTCTCAGAATTGAGCTGATGGGAAAATACAGCAATATCATTTTTACCGATCCGGACAATGTAATTATTGACGCAATCCGGCGTGTACCGTTTCATGTCAGTTCTGTGCGCGAGGTATTACCGGGACGCACCTGGTTTATTCCGGACACGCAGAATAAATGCGATCCGGTCAGCGTAGATGAAGAGACTTTGCGGGCTGCGGTTTTTTCAAAACCGGCGCCTCTGGCAAAAGCGATTTACACGTCTCTGACCGGCTTTTCGCCGCAGACTGCAGAAGAAGTATGCTTCCGCGCTTCCATCGACGGGGGCGCAGCAGCGGAATCTCTCTCTGATGCTGAACGGATTCATCTTATTCACATGCTTCGGCTCTTTCTGGACGATGCTGCCGAGGGACACTTTTCCCCGGGAATCTATTATCGTGGATCTGTACCCGAAGCATATGCTCCGTTTGAGCTCCGCCATCGCCGTGACGATATCTGTGTACCCTGTGATTCTGTTTCCAGGCTGCTCGTCACTTTTTATTCAGAGAAGGAAAAGCAGACACGCATCCGGCAGAAATCCACGGATCTGCGCCACATTGTAAACACGCTTCTGGAACGCGCCTCTAAAAAGCTCAGCCTGCAGCAGAAACAGATGCAGGACACCGGAAAACGTGATACGTTCCGCGTTTACGGGGAATTGCTGAACACTTACGGCTATTCGGCTGAAGAAGGCGCCCGCTCACTGGAGGCCTTGAATTATTATACCGGCGAGACGATTACCATTCCGCTGGACCCGCAGCTTTCCGCAGTTGAAAATGCAAAACACTACTTCGCGCGGTATACCAAATTAAAACGCACCGCAGCAGATCTTGAAAGCCGGCTGGTACAGACAAAGGAGGAAGTCGCGCACCTTGAAAGCATCCGGACATCTCTGGATCTTGCCGAAACAGAAACAGATCTGCAGCAGATCCGGGATGAGCTGGAATCCTGCGGCTATGTACGCAAAAAACATGCCGGCGGAAGACAGAAAAAAAAGGCTGCAGCTGCGCCGGTTCTGCATTACCGCACGAAGACCGGTTTTGATATCTACGTCGGGAAAAACAATTATCAGAATGAAATGGTTTCGTTTCAGATTGCTTCCGGAAATGACTGGTGGTTCCATGCGAAAAACATGCCCGGCTCCCACGTGATTGTGAAAAGCAGCGGCAGAGAACTGCCCGATTCTGTTTTTGAAGACGCCGGCAGACTCGCCGCGTGGTACTCAAAAGGCAGGCAGGCACCCAAGGTCGAAATCGATTATACCGAACGCAAAAACCTTCGCAAACCGGGTGGCGCAAAACCGGGATTTGTCGTGTACTATACGAACTACTCTCTGATGGCAGCGCCCGATCTTTCCGGGCTGGAGCTGATAACAGACTAAATACACCGAAACAGTTTCTTTTCTTTAAGGGAGTATCATATAAACAGGAGTTATATATATTATGAAAGGAAGCAAACGCAGCGCTTCAGGACAAATGACGGAACGACGGAAAATGGAGCGCTTTACTCCTGATGTCCATCAGGGTCTCACAAAAGAACAGGTACAGCTTTACCGGGATAACGGATGGGACAATTGTTCTGTTGATCCGCCGGCAAAGACCACAGTGGAAATCATCCGGAGCAATGTTCTGACCTACTTCAACCTGATCTTTGTACTGCTGACGTTCCTGCTGGTCATGGTCGGATCTTTCAGAGATCTCACCTTCCTGCCGGTTATTATCGCCAATACACTGATCGGTATTATTCAGGAGCTGCGCGCCAAAAAGACACTGGAAGAGCTGTCTGTGCTTAACGCGCCGAAAGCTTCTGTTGTCCGAGAAGGACGCATCCGCTCAGTTCCGGCTGAACATCTGGTTCTCGATGACGTCGTCATGTTCACTGCAGGCAATCAGATCTGTGCAGATGCAGTGGTGGCAGAGGGAGAAGTTTCGGTAAATGAATCCCTTCTTACCGGCGAATCCGATGAAATCATCAAAGGTCCCGGAGATCATCTGATGTCCGGAAGCTTCATCGTATCCGGCAGCTGCTACGCGCGCCTGGAACATGTCGGACCGGATTCCTATATTTCCAAGCTGACCATACAGGCGAAAGCCACGCGTGAAGGAGAACAATCTGAAATGGTGCGTTCTCTGAATCACCTGCTGATTGTCTTAGGTATCCTGATCATCCCGATCGGCGCAATCCTGTTTTATCAGCAGTATTATCTGCAGGCCGCCTCGCTGAAAGACAGTGTTACTTCCATGGTCGCCGCTGTGATCGGAATGATTCCCGAGGGACTGTTCCTGCTTGCCAGTGTCACGCTGGCTGTCAGTGCCGTTAAGCTGGCTGTCAAAAAGGTACTGGTGCATGATATGAAATGCATCGAAACCCTCGCGCGGGTTGACGTGCTGTGCGTCGACAAAACAGGAACCATTACCGAAAACGAAATGAAAGTAACAGGCTTCATTCCGCTCGACGGATATGACGAAATCCGCATGGATCCGCTTGAAGGTATGCTAAGCGATTTTGCCGCTGCCCAGTCAAAAGATAATATCACCATGGCGGCAATGCAGGCATATTTTAAAGCACCCGGCGGTCTCTCGCCGCTGCAGACGACCGGATTTTCCTCCGCATATAAATACAGCAGCGTGACATTCTCCACCGGTTCCTATGTTCTCGGCGCACCGGAGTTTATCCTCAGGGATCTCTACGATTCCTATCGTGAAGAAATCGAAGCACAGAGCAGCAAAGGCAACCGTGTACTCGTCTTCTGTCAGTATCACGGAACCCCGGACGGGCAGGCGCTGCACGCAGCTGTCACGCCGCTCTGCCTCGTCCTTCTGGCCAATCCGATCCGGAAAGATGCACCGGCAACATTCCGTTTCTTCTCCGATCAGGGTGTCGAAATCAAGGTTATATCCGGTGATAATCCGATCACGGTTTCTGAGATCGCGCGGCAGGCCGGTATCCGGCACGCAGACCGCTATATTGACGCTTCTCTGCTGAAGACAGAAAAGGATATTGACGAGGCAATTCAGAAATTCACAGTGTTCGGCCGCGTCACCCCGAATCAGAAACGGCAGTTCGTGCGCAGCCTTAAAAAGGCAGGCCGGACGGTTGCGATGACCGGAGACGGCGTCAATGATGTCCTCGCACTGAAAGATGCAGACTGTTCCGTTGCCATGGCTTCCGGAAGTGATGCGGCAGCCCAGGCATCGCAGCTGGTTCTTCTGGAATCTGATTTTGCACGTATGCCGGATGTCGTTATGGAAGGGCGTCAGGTTGTAAATAATATGGAGCGTTCCGGCAGCCTGTTCCTTGTCAAAAACATCTTCTCGCTGCTGATCGCTCTGCTGTCCATTACTGTCAGTCTGAGCTATCCGCTTAAGCCGTCGCAGATCTCACTGATCAGCATGTTTACAATCGGAATTCCGGCATTCTTCCTCTCGCAGGTGCCGAACCGGAATCTGATCCGCGGACACTTTATCAGCAATATTCTGCTGAAAGCTCTGCCCGCCGGACTGACAGACGCACTGGTCGTCGGATCTCTGGTTATTTTCGGTGAAATATTTGATGTAAGCTCTGTCGATATCTCGACCGCTTCAACCATTCTTCTCGGAATCGTCGGCTTTATGATTCTCTACCAGATCAGCAAGCCGATGGACAAATTCAAATGGGCGATCTGGATCGGCTGTGTCATCGCGCTGATGTTCAGCATGTTCTTCCTGCACGGTCTGTTCGGTATCACAGGTATGTCCATGCGCTGTATCATGTTGTTTGTCGTATTCTCGATTGTAACTGAACCGGTATTCCGGTATCTTACACGGCTCGGAAACTGGTCATCTTCGCTCCTGCGGCGTTTCCTGCGTCATATGCGCCGCCGCGGCCGCAAGCCCTCCGCAAAGGAGTTAAACTCCTGACCGCGGGGACAGAACCAGACTGAAAAAGGTGTGCTCCGTATGGAACACACCTTTTTTATGATCCTTTACCGCTTATGTGAGGTTCATAAGCACTTTTTACAGACAGTTCGAATAATCTACAAATTTTACGCCCGTCAGCTGATCTTCCCGAATCACAGGTTCGTCGCCGTTTGCTGCTGCCTGCTCCATGAACTCTTCAGCTGTTCTGATCGGAATTGCCAGCTCAATCTCACCGCTCTTCGGTTTCTGCATCTCCTTTGCAGATGCGGCAGGATGCTGTACGTTATTGCTGTAACTGATCTGTCTTCCTTCCAGTGCCGCTTCCAGAGCTGCCTGAACATCCGGCAGTCCGTCAGTCGGAACAGGATCCTCTTCATCCGGCACCGCTTTCGGTGCTTCCGGCTCAGCTGCTGCCTCCGGTTCTTCATCAGGATCAGGCATCGGAACTTCCTGCGGACCCTCCGCCGCTTCTTCAGCTTCTTTCCGCATTTCGCCTGTCGCGCCCAGATCGTTGCCGCTGATCGCATCCTTCAGGTTCTTAATGAATTCTTCTCCTTCGCCTTCCACAGGGAATGCCGGAGCCTGTGCAGTCTCAAGCTCATACTGCGGTTCTTTTTCCGCATTAAATGCATCACCTTTTCTGCTGTAGAGTTCCGCAAAATACTTGTCGTCCTCTTCTTCGTCCTCCACCTCATCCTCATCGTCATCATCATCGCTTCCAAGCAGCTCTGCAATGACAAACAGGATAATGAGAATCAGAATGCATCCGCCGAGAATCATCAGACCGGTAATTGACTGCGTCGCGATGGAAAGGAACCCGAGATACGGTACCATAAAGAGAATTCTGCGAACCGTTCCGGTTGCGTGCAGCTCTTCTTCCTCCGCGCCTTCACCGCGTACAGCTGTTATGGTGCGGGAGCTTCCGTCATAGTTTCTGATAATATAAGTGTTGACAGCTCTGTCCTCTGTGACACGGAGCAGTTTGTCGCCTTCCTCAAGCTCTGAGGGATCTACAGACCTCGCGTAAATGACTGTTCCGCGGGGCTCATTGCCTGTCGTCTCATCTTCAACAACAACTGTATCAATTCCCGCAAACGGCGGTACCAGCAGTGCAGCGCCGGCAAGCACCATCAAAATCAGCAGGATACGAACAACTACTTTTAAAAACCTGGCCATTGGATCCTCTCCTCTTTTATACCTTGACTGAACGGAACCGGCTGCCGGTTCCGACTGTATCTGCAGTTCAGCTTTTCAATTATACCGCAAAGCTGTTTTTAATTCAAGTATCGCCGGTATTCCGGAATTCCGGCCGTGAAAACTCTCTCCGCACCATAACAAATGCCGCAAGCGCTGCCATAATATCCGCAACCGGACCCGCATACATGATTCCGTTGATGCCCATAAACAGCGGGAAAATCAGAATCAGCGGCACCAGGAAAATAATCTGTCTGGTCAGTGAAAGGAAAATACCTTTTTTCGGTTTGCCGATCGCCGTAAAGAAATTTGATGTCAACGGCTGCAGGAAACACAGGAAGATAAAAAATAAATACACTCTGAAATATCTGACGCCGAATTTAAAATACAGATCCGATCCTTTTCCGAAAATCCCGATGATCTGCCGCGGAAACAGCTGAAACAGAATAAATGCCGTAACCGTAATGAATGCGCTGTTCCGGAGTGCCAGTAAATACGTATTTTTTACACGTCTGAAGCTGCGGGCGCCGTAATTAAAACTGACAATCGGCTGCATTCCCTGTGAGATACCGATGACAAAGGAAAAAGCGACCTGCGAAACCTTTGAAATAATGCCGACGCACGCAATCGGAATGGACTCTCCGTATTCCGACAGAGACCCGTAGTATTTCAGGCTCTTATTCATTACGATCTGAAACACCATCAGAGACAGCTGCGTGATACACGGCGCAGTTCCCAGCGATGCCAGTCGTCCTGCGTAATCCCTGCGCGGAATAAAATGCTGCAGCGAAAGCCGGACTGTCTTAAATTTTGTCAGATACCAGATAACCAGCATGGACGCTGCTATCTGCCCGATCACTGTTGCCAGCGCAGCGCCGAACATTCCCCAGTGAAATCCGAAAACAAAGGCGGCATCCAGAACCGTATTGATCACTGCCCCGGTCACGTTGATCACCATGCAGAATCTCGGACTGCCGTCCGCGCGCACGAGATGTCCGCCTCCGGCTGAAAGCACCGTAAACGGGAATCCGCAGGCGCATACACGCATATATGTGCGAGCGTACGGAAGCACTTCATCCGGCGACCCGAAAAACCGCAGCAGCGGATCTGTGAAACTCAGTGCAGTGATGCTGAGTACCGCACCTCCGATCAGCATAATGCCGGCAGCATTTCCGATATAGTACCCTGCTTTCTCATCATTCCCTGCCCCCATCGAAAGATTAAAGGCCGCCGCACCTCCGATGCCGCAGAGCAGCGCTATGGAAATACAGGAAATCGTCAGCGGAAAATTAATGTTCGTCGCCGCATTGCCCAGCTCCCCTACGCTTCTTCCGATGAAAAACTGATCTACAATATTGTAAAGCGAACTGACCAGCATCGCGATGATACTCGGAATCGCAAAACTGTTCAGCAGTTTATTTACAGGAATGATTCCCAGCGGATTTCCCTGATTCCTATTCTGTGATGCCATCATCATTCTCCCGCTGCATGATTAACTGCTTTTCTGCTGTATTTTCAGACAATCCTCTGAAGCTGTCCGTTTTGTTATTTCCCGGTTTATGATACATTTTAATATAACGAGACGCGCGCGCGTCTTATCTTTTACTATGATTCATCCGAAAGAGGGTCCCCATGAAACCGAATAATATCAACCGCGCCATCATCGACGCAACCGTAGACCGAACATTGCGCGAAGTCGCCGAAGATCCGCAGCGAAGCATCCGCAAACTGGCAGATCTGGGCCGCCGGTTTTCACGCAGAACCGAGACACTGGATACCATCTATGAAATCACACAGGATCTCCTGCGCAATGATGACAGTCCGTATTATACTGCGATTGACCGCTTCAGCCGTATGACGGACCGGAAAACGCTGAAAAATTTTTTCATCAATGTAGGATACAATTCACTTACATTCGGCGCAAAGATTATTAAAGAAAATGAAAACACAGCTTCTTTCCGCATCCCCTGGTGTCTGATCCTTCACACGAATCCTGTCAGATCATCCAGCATTGATGCCGCTGATATTTCCCAGTTTGTAAAACAGGGAAATGATCTTGGTATCTATACCTTTATCATACTTCTTGACGGACCCGTTCAAAAGGCAACCGATCTGTTTCATATTTTTGCAGAAAACCCGGATTCCGCATTCATCTGTCAGATCCCGGACGGCAGAATCGACGAAGTTCAGTTCAAACTGGTGTCTGCCTGTACCAATACACTTTTCTTATACTCTGCAGCCGGAATCTGCACAGACGAAAATGTACACTGTATGCAGACGCAAAAGCTGTTCTACGGTATTTACGATATCTATAATGATCAAAATGCGGACGAGTGGATTCTCGGAAAACGCACCGACTCCCTGAACCGGAATGATGCCGCAATGGTAATGCTGATTCCGGATGAAACCTGCAGCCAGAAGACCCGGCAGCACATGGGGAATTTTGTCCGACGTCTCCGCACGCACCCGTTATATCCGTTTATTCCGCTGGAAATGACCTGCGATGCCATGATCCTGAATAAATTTGTATCAGAAGACATGTGCTATTTCGAACTGCTTGAAAACGGCGATATTCTGACGAAAGACGATACTGTTGTCGAATACCGGCATACGCTGTCTCTGAAACAGATGCTCTCCTTCGCACTGTCAAAGAAACAATGATTCAACTGAAAAAATATTACAGTTCCTCCGATTCTACAACCTTACGCGCAATTCCCCGCACCAGCGCATGCAGGCGCCCGGCAAATTCGTCGGGCGTCATTTTACATCCCTGCTGAAGCCAGTGTTCTACGATCGAAATATACGCCTCGCAGAACATACTCATAAACAGCTCCTCATCTACTTCATCCTCTGACAGATCACTCAGATAAAAAGAAGCTATCGGCATCATAGACTCTTTCAGATATTCACGGAATGAATTCTGCCCCCTGATCCGGAATGCCGCGCGGTAAAAATCCTGATTCTGAAAAAACATATCCGCAACGACTCTCATCAATTCCCATCCAACTGTGTAAGAGCTGGATGTCATCATTGAGATAAAATCCGTATAAAAAATCCAGTTCACCAGATCATATTTATCCTTAAAGTGATAATAAAAGCTCTTCCGGTTCATTCCGCATCCCCTGCAGATGTCTATGACGCTGATTTTATCAAACTGCTTCTCCTTCATCAGCTTTTTCATGGAAGCGGCCAGTGCGCTCTTGGTTATATTAGCATCGGGCATGCGTATCAATCCTTTCCACTCAGATAATATATTATACCACAGGTTTTCACTGCGATGCCAACTGCCGCCATCGCCGTTCCCGTTTATTCACTGTTCTCTCCGCGGCGGATTGCCTCAAGCGTATCCGCCAGTTCCGGCTGAATATGATCCAGCAGGCGGCTGAGTGTTTTTTCTTTTCTTCCCGCCTCAAAAGTCTCCTGTGCCTCACGCCGCGCGCGGCTCGTCAGTTTTTCAAGTTCCTGCGCGGAAATACGGGACGCGCCTTCGCCGAGTATAATCATCTGTTCAAGGCTGTCGGAAGTCGCAACCGTAACCTCATAATTCCTGCTGATCTCATGAACGGTTTTTTCAATGTAGGCGTCGGCGGTCTCTGCTTCTTTTGTGAATACAACATTGATGTTGTGATATTTCAGGATATGCCGCTCGCCGCCGTGCACCTTATATGCGTCAAAGACAAGAATCAGTGTACAGCCGTCATATCCCTGATAATCCGAAAGAATATCGATCAGTGTATCTCTTGCTGAATCGATATTTTTCTGCGCCAGTTTTTTCAGTCTGTCCCATGCAAAAATAATATTGTATCCATCGACAAGAAGACATCTGCTTTTTCCTGTATCTGACCGTTTTTTCTTTCTGCCGCCTCTCCCGGCGGAAGACGCAGATGCATCCCCGTCTTTGCTTCCGGCTTTCTGCTGCTTCCGATAGTCACGCCACGCCTGGTCGTATACTGATTCACCTGAATGATCTTCTGTCCGGTCGAGCGTTCCGGATACCTTCCCCGACTGTGTGCGCACCGACCCGTACGTACGTTCAAATATTTCCTTTAATTCCTGTTCCGCGGCGCCGCGGCGCTGTTCCCGCTCCCTGAAGCTCAGAGAAGCCTCCTCCTGCCGCTTCCTGGCAGCACGGATCTCCTGTGCGGAAACCGCCTGCTCCAGCAAATCTTCCTCTGCGGAGCCGAAACCGCTGTAGGCATCCCGCATCTGGGGTGATGTGCCGTCTCCCGCCGGTATGATCCAGCTTCCGTCCCCTGCCCGAAGCATACCGGGACGCCATCCGGTATCCACATGCATGTATTCCCGTACGGAATCCCAGGGGATGATCACACCTGCGCCGTGCGAGCAGAAAACTGATCCCGACGGATTTGCCGTATCTGCATCCGGATCATATCCTGCCCGGGCGATCACTTCTTCTGCATTATGGCATGGATAATAACCGGCAATACTGGTCGTCAGCTGCCCGGCACCGCCGGTGTAAGAAGTCAGCTCCGCCTGGTAACCCAGCAGTTCCGAAGCAGGAACCGTACCGGTCAGCACAGCTTCCTCTCCGGCAGTTTCCGGCGGACTGATGCTTCCGCCCATCCGTTCCATATCTGTCATAACGCGGCCGATCTGCCCGGCGGGTACATGAATCTCATACTGACAGACCGGCTCCATCAGAACACTTTTTGCTGTCATCAGTCCCTGCCGCACCGCTCTGTATGTTGCCTGCCGGAAATCTCCACCCTCCGTATGTTTTTCATGTGCTCTGCCGCCGATCAGTGTGATTTTCATGTCGGTCAGCTCACTGCCGGTCAGAACACCCTGCCAGTCCCGTTCCTCCAGATGTGTCAGCACCAGCCGCTGCCAGTTCAGCGCAAGCGTGTCCGTACTGCAGTCTGCCGCAAACTGCAGACCGCTTCCCGGTTCTCCCGGCTCCATCAGCAGATGTACTTCCGCATAATGACGCAGCGGCTCAAAGTGACCGACTCCTTCAACCACGTCCGCGATCGTCTCCCGGTACGCAATCATTCCGGCACCGAAACGGACATGCAGTCCGAATCGTTCTGCGAGGATCTGCTGTAAAATCTCAGTCTGTACCTCGCCCATGATGCCGACACGCAGCTCTTTTGTATCTTCCTGCACGGACACGCGCAGAAGCGGCTCCTCTTCTTCCAGAATCCGCAGTGCCTGCAGCACATGTGAACGGTCTGCCTCATCCCGCAGAATCACTGAACTGGTATATACCGGCTGCATCATCTCCGCAGCTGAATCCGCGGCACCGCCCAGTCCCTGTCCCGCAAAAGACGCATCGATTCCTGTCAGCGCAGCGACCCTTCCCGGTTCCAGTTCCTGTACCATCTCATAACCGCTGCCGGAATAGATGCGGATCTGATCGATCTTCTCCTCTTTTCCCTCTGCACCGGTTCTGAGCAGTGATTTTACCTTCAGCGTCCCGCCGAACAGACGGATCCATGTCAGGCGCATTCCCTGCGGATCCCGTGAAATTTTAAAAACGCGCGCGGCGAAGAGATCTTCTTCCGTATCTGAATGAACGATATTATCATCCGGCTCCGCGAATTCTGCAAGACCTGCCAGCAGATCGTCAACTCCCTCCATATGAAGCGCCGCACCGAAGTAGCACGGGAACAGTTTCCTCTGCCGTATCATTTCTTTTATCTGATCACTGCGCACCGGATTTCCTTCCAGATAAGCATCCAGGACAGTTTCATCACAGACAGCAATCTGTTCCTGAATCTCATCGCTCTGCAGATCTTTCTGAAAATCGATGCATCCCTCTCCGAACCGTTCCTGCAGTCCGGTCAGAACAGCCGAACGGTCCGTCCCCGGCTGATCCATCTTGTTAATGAAAAGAATTACAGGAATTCCGTAATGCTCCAGCAGCTTCCAGAGCTGCCGCACACGCCCGTTAACGCCTTCCGGCGCGCTGATTACCAGCACCGCACAGTCCAGCACCTGCAGTGTCCGCTCCATCTCCGGAGAGAAATCGACGTGTCCCGGCGTATCCAGCAGCGTAAATGTGCGATTCTGATAAGAAAACTCTGCCTGCTTTGAAAAAATCGTGATCCCGCGCTGCTTCTCCAGCGTCTCTGTGTCCAGAAATGCGTCGCCGTGGTCCACACGCCCTGCTTTCCGGATGGCACCGGTTTTATATAAAATTCCTTCTGACAGTGTCGTCTTGCCCGCATCAACATGCGCCAGAATCCCGAACACTGTATGAGGTTTCTGATTCATATGGTTCCTCTTAAATCTTACTGTGTTTCTCTGTTAACAACACAAATTGTTCCGCACTCAGTACGCAGACAATCCTCCTGCTCATCAGAATAGCATACCCCTGAGAATAAATCCACATAGCACAATTTAACAATAAAATCCATTTTATTTCTTGCTCTCTTTTGCTAATATGATGCCATCAGGAACAAAACAAACAGAACAATCTGTAATTCTGTCAACACAGATTTTTTTAACAACATCAATACGGAGGAGGATTCAAATGTCATTATTGGGTGTAGTAACAGATGAAGAGAGACAGATCGTCCGTGAACTGGCAAAGAAGCTTGCCGAATATGCACAGCAGCCGGAGATGGAGCGCCGCAGAAAACTCTGGTACGCGCACAACGATCTGAAGACAGACTATCCGGTTATTATGTGTTCTCCGGAAGGTTCCTGGCGTGAGCTGGTCCCGCCAAATTCCCTGAAATGCAGCAATGCTGAGATGCGCGAAATCGAGTGGGAGCTCCGCGCACGTATTTTCCGCGCAGAAGTCATTCACGATGATGTTCCGGCAGAACTTCGCTGGGACTGTAAAAAGATCATCAGCGACATCGATTTCCAGGTTGACGGAAAGAGCGTTCCTCCTACCTTTGCAAACCCGTTCCGCCGTCTTCCCACCATTTCCGATATGCCGTTCCTGTGGGCGCCGGATTTCAAGTGGTCTGATGAGGCAGTCGAGTTTGATCCGCTGATTGAGGAAGACGATCTGGAAGATCCTGATGTCGCACAGCGCATTACAATCGCGCCGGTCGTTTTTGAGGAAGAGAAATCCAAAGAGCGCCTGGCACTTCACACCGAGCTGCTCGGCGATATTCTGGATGTTCAGTATGTCGGAATCAGCTATGTTACCTCAAACCTGATGCGCCAGTACACGGCGATCCGCGGCTATCAGAATACACTGTATGATATTTATGATTATCCGGATGAGATGCATTCTCTCGTTAAGCGGATCATGGATCTGTACAACGATTACTATGACGAGCTGAGCAGACGCTGCCTGCTGGCTTCCAACAACACCTGTCAGTACATCGGCACCGGCGGCTATGGATATACCAATGATCTTCCACCGATTCCGGAAGATCCGACCGGTTTCATTCCGAATGAATGTCTCTGGGCATCTTCTGAATCACAGGAATTCGTCGTTGTCTCTCCTGAGACACACCGCGAATTTGCGATTGATTACGAAAGACCGTTCCTTGAGAAATACGGTCTCTCCGCATACGGCTGCTGCGAGAATCTGGAAGATAAGCTGGACGATGTCTTCACCATCAAAAATATGCGCCGGATCTCCGTCGCACCGTGGGCTGACGTCAAATCCATGGCTGACCAGATCGGCATGAAGGCAATCTTCTCCAACAAGCCGAATCCGTCACTTGTTACCAACGGCTGGGATGAACCTGCACAGCGCAAGTACATTACCGAGCGTCTGACAGATGCAAAGGGAACTGCCTGCGAGTATATTCTGAAAGATACCCATACCATTCAGAATGATCCATACCGTTTCCGCAAATGGACTGATCTGTGTCATGAGATCGTTCAGGGCATGTACGGCACCTGGGAATAATGGTTCCGTCCTGACAGGCACTTTGCCGCAGAATATACATTACCAGTATTTAGCATAATGAAAACGGGGATTGCCTGCCGGCATTCCCCGCTTTTTTTTATCTCATCACACTGATATAGTTCTTATACTCTTTCGGCGACATTCCTGTCTCCTTCTGAAATGCCCGGGAAAAGTACGACGCGTCTTCATATCCGACCCGCTGTGCAACGTCTGCGATCCGCGCTTTCTCATCATCCAGAAATATTTTCTGAGCTTCTCCGATGCGCATGCGCACCAGATACTGTTTGAAATTATAACCTGTTTCTTTTTTAAACAAATGAGAAAGATGGAATGTACTGATGTAAAATGCAGCTGCAACCGATTCCAGCGATAACTCTTCCGCGTAGTGCTCATTGATATATTCTTCTATTTCCAGGCAGAAGGAATCTACTTTCTGCGCCGGACGCCCGCTGTCCTGAATCATAGCCGCCACAAGCCCCAGCACAGTTTCAGCTTTCTTCTGACAGGCTTCCCTGTACTCGGCGTTTTCTGTGCCGAATAATTCACGGATCTCAGACATTTGTCTGCGCAGCTCCGGGTATTGTTTCGGCAGGTGAAATACCGGAATCTGATCTCTTGGAAGAAACTGTCCCGGCGCACATCCCGGCATCTGCAGATCCTCAACCTGGATCGTAAGCGTACCGTAATGCTCCCGTTCCTGCATAAACGCATCATGCACCACACCGGCGCCGCTCAGAATCACATCACCTACTTTGACATCGTAAATATGGTTGTTGACTGCATACTGTCCTTTCCCGTGAACAATCAAAGTAACCTCCGCCATATTATCATGGCGGTGCATCATAATGTAGCCGGGATATTCCAGCCAGTTTACATAGGTACAGTTTTTCAGGATCGGAGTACTTGTATCCTTAATCATGCTGTGAATCACCTGCAAATAATGTCTGATCGCATTTTCAATTTCCATAATTTTCCATGAAATACTATTAACAGTGTAACAGATATTTCTCCACATCACAATTTTAAATTGTATGTAAGTTGACTTCGCTTCCTTTCTATGCTATATTGTAACGCGCTGCAGGTTCACACCCACATGATTCTGCAGCAGACAATCCGTGAGTTCGAAACCATCCTCACGTAAAACAAAACTAAGGAGAAAACTAAATATGAAGGACAAAAAACTGCTGTTTATTACCCAGGCGGCTATGATTGCCGCTATTTATGTTGTGCTCACCTATATTTTTGCCCCGTTTTCATTCGGCGAAATTCAGGTGCGCATCTCTGAGGCGCTCACGATCCTCCCGGTATTTACACCGGCCGCGATTCCGGGTCTGTTTGTCGGCTGTCTGCTCGGCAATATGCTCGGCGGCGCTCTTCTTCCGGATATTATTTTCGGAAGCCTGGCGACACTGATCGGTGCATTTTTTACCTGGAAGCTGCGCAATGCGCATCCGTTCCTTGCACCGGTACCTCCGATTCTGTCTAACACGATTATCGTTCCGTTTGTACTGCGCTATGCATATGGAATTCTGCTTCCGATTCCATTTATGATGCTGACGGTCGGAATCGGAGAAGTGATTTCCTGCGGCGTTCTCGGTCTTCTTCTGTACTACGGACTGCGCCGGTACAAAAACGTGATTTTCCGCATGGCCTGACAGCGAATCATTTCTGATACATTTACTTTTTTAACAACAATGAGCGGGGTTCTGTACCCCGCTCATTTACTGTCTTTTCTGCTGTTATTAGAATGTCTTTACAGCTCTGTATTCTGATTCCGGTCACAGAGAAGACATCTCTTCCTGCTGGACAAGGCGGATGCCTTTCGCGCGCAGTACGGACTCTGCCTTCTTCGGATCATCTACCTTGAAGATCATAAATGCTTCATTGATGCTCTTTCCGCCGAGAATCGCATACATATAATCCACGTTGATATTATTGTCTGTAAAGATCTGAAGTACCCTGTTCAGACCGCCTGCCTCGTCCGGAATCGCGACAACGACAACCGGCGTCAGCTTATTGATGTATCCGGCCTCTTTCAGGACGGTCGTTGCCTCATATGCGTCATCTACGATGATGCGGACAATGCCGAATCCTTCGGTCTCTGCCAGAGAGAGTGCGCGCATATCGATTTTATTTTCTGCCAGCACATTGGTCATCTCATGCATGGCGCCGGGTCTGTTTTCGACAAAAATTGAAATCTGTTTCACACTCATGGCTGATCGCTCCTTTCATAAATAACTCTTTATTGTTCAGGATTGTCAAATCTTACGCTTATCGATGACACGGACTGCCTTGCCTTCGCTGCGCTCGATGCTCTTCGGCGCAACGAGTTTGACTTTCGCCTTGATGCCGAGCATGGACTTCAGACCGTCTACCAGCTGTTTCTGACGCTCCATGATTTCACCGACGTTATCGGTAAACATCTCAGAAGTCATTTCTACGCGTACCTCAAAGGTATCGTTATTATTAACGCGGTCTACGATGATCTGATAGTTTGCCGGATAACCATTATTCATAAGTACGGTTTCGATCTGCGACGGGAATACATTGACGCCGCGGATGATCAGCATATCATCGGAACGTCCGCGCGGTTTCGCCATCCGTACATGTGTGCGGCCGCAGCTGCATTTCTCGCGTGTCAGGACACAGATATCTTTGGTGCGGTAGCGGATCATCGGAAATGCCTTCTTGTCAATTGCCGTAAAGACCAGTTCGCCCTGTGTGCCGTCCGGAAGGACCTCGCCCGTATCCGGATCAATGATCTCAGCTATAAAATGATCCTCATTGATATGCATTCCCTTCTGCGCAGAGCACTCAAATGAGACGCCCGGTCCGGACAGCTCTGTCAGGCCATAAATATCAAACGCCTTGATGCCAAGCGTCTTCTCGATATCGCGGCGCATCTCCTCGCTCCATGCTTCTGCGCCGAAAATACCTGCTTTGAGCGGAATATCTTCCGGCGAAAGTCCCATTTCCTTCATGGTCTCACCGAGGTATGCCGCATAAGACGGCGTACAGCAGAGAATGGTCGCATTCAGATCCTGAATGAACATGATCTGACGCTCTGTATTACCCGAAGACATCGGAATGGTCAGGCATCCGACCTTATGGCTTCCGCCGTTCAGTCCCGCGCCGCCGGTAAACAGCCCGAAACCATAAGAGATCTGGCAGACATCCTCTTTGCTTCCGCCGGCTGCAGTAATGGCGCGCGCGCAGCACTCTTCCCACATGTCAATATCACCCTGTGTGTAGAATGCTACAACACGCTTCCCGGTTGTTCCGGATGTGGAATGAATTCTGACACAGTCCTCCAGCGGCACACCCAGCAGTCCATATGGATACGCGTCGCGCAGATCCGTCTTGCTCAAAAACGGAAGTTTGTGCAGATCATCTATTGACTTGACGTCATCCGGTGTCACGCCCTTCTCTTCCATCTTTTTCCGATAATAAGGCACATTTTCCCAGACGTGCTTTACCTGTTCAACAAGTTTCTCATTCTGGATCGCAATGATCTCCTCCCGCGAGGCACATTCGATCTCAGGCTGATAGTAACGTTCCATGCTGCCTGTTACTCCTTTTTTTTGCTGTTGTCGATGAGTTGCTGTATTTAAAATGCTTATGCATTCTTTCCAAGTTCAAACGCCACCTTATTCATGGCGCGGAATTTTTCCGGAACAACGGTATCGATTGCCTTCTGCCACGCCTCATCCGGCATGTCAAAATAATGAGACAGACGGCCCATCAGCACCAGATTGACAGCCTTTGCAGATCCCGCCTGCTCTGCCAGTGCAAGACAGTCAAGCGCATCTACCTTTGCGCCGGTCGCCTTCATCTTATCCACCAGATTTTCCGGATATTCCATTGCGCCCGTGATCACCGGCATCGGATCAACCTGCTGAATATTGGTGACGATCTGGCCGTCCGGCTTCAGGAACGAGAGCCATCTGGCCGCCTCGAGCAATTCAAAGGAGACAATGTAATCCGCCTCACCCTCATCAATCACCGGCGAGGCGACGCGGTCGCCGTACCGCACATAAGTGACAACACTTCCGCCGCGCTGCGACATTCCGTGTACCTCAGAAACCTTCACATCATAGCCGGCATCCAGAAGCAGCTGGCCGAGCAGTTTGCTCGCCAGAAGTGATCCCTGACCGCCGACACCCACGATCATAACATTTTTTGTTTCCATATTATATCCTCCACACAGGGAGATTTATAGTTATCTCTCCTGCGAATTCCACCTGAGCAGGGAGACAACTATAAATTTCCCACCACTCATCTTTCAAACGCATCAAACTTACACATCTGCGTACACACGTCACAGCCGACACACAGTGTCTGGTCCACATTCGCTTTTCCGTCCTTGATTGAAATTGCCGGACAGCCGATGCGCATGCAGGATTTGCAGCCGACGCACTTATCGCGGTTAACTGCAAGCGGTGTGTTGTGTTTCACATATTTCAGAAGTGCACACGGTCTTCTGGAGATGATGACAGACGGCTCTTCGACTGCCAGTTCTTCTTTGATCGCCGCATCACATTCTGCCAGATTATACGGATCAACGACGCGGACGCGGTTGAATCCCATTGCTTTGCAGAGTGCTTCCAGATCAATCTTTCCTGCCGGATCACCCTTGATGTTGTAACCGGTCGTCGGATTCTGCTGATGTCCGGTCATACCTGTGATCGAGTTGTCCAGAATGATAACCGTCGAATTTGACTGGTTGTATGCAATATTCGCGAGTCCGGTCATACCGGAATGCATAAAGGTGGAATCACCGATGACAGCAACTGTCTTTCCTTCATTCTCGCCCTCTCCGGCCTTGTTGAAGCCGTGAATCGCGCTGACAGAGCCACCCATACAGAGCGTCATGTCGATTGCGGAAAGCGGTGCCACTGCGCCGAGTGTATAGCAGCCGATATCACCAAGTACGGTGCATTTATTCTTATTCAGTGTATAGAACAGACCGCGATGCGGACATCCGGCACACATAACAGGCGGACGCATCGGAATCTGCTCGTCGAGTTTCCGTCCGGTATGCGGCTCTTTTCCGAGCGCCTTTGCGATCAGATTCTGTGAAAATTCATCAATCATCGGAAGGACATCCTTGCCGGAAACCTCCAGACCAAGCGCTCTGCAGTGATTCTCAATGATCGGATCCAGTTCTTCCACGACAACGAGTTTGTCAACTTTTTCCGCAAAGTCTCTGATCAGCTTCTCCGGAAGCGGATTCACCATGCCGAGTTTCAGCACAGAAACACTGTCGCCAAATACTTCTTTTACATACTGATAGGAGGTAGATGAGGTAATGATACCCATCTCTGTTCCGCCCATCTCCACACGGTTAACCGGTGCTGTCTCCGCCCATGCAGCCAGCTTCTTTGTGCGTTCCTCTACAAACGGATGGCGGCGTTTTGCATTGCCCGGCATCATGACATACTTCGGAATATTCTTCTCATATGCCTTCCGCTCCGGGACGACGCGGTCACTCGTCTCGACGACAGACTGGGAATGCGCGACGCGTGTGCACATCTTCAGAATAACCGGCGTATCGTATTCTTCGGAAAGTTCATAGGCCAGCTTCGCGAACGCCAGTGATTCCGCGGAATCCGCCGGCTCCAGCATCGGCACCTTGGATGCGATCGCATGGTGTCTGGAATCCTGTTCATTCTGAGAGGAATGCATTCCCGCGTCATCTGCTACAACTATTACCATGCCGGCATTTACACCGGTATAAGACATCGTATAAAGAGGATCAGCCGCAACGTTCAGACCGACATGCTTCATGCCGCAGAACGAACGCCTGCCCGCAAGACAGGCACCGAATGCCGCTTCCATGGCCACCTTCTCGTTCGGCGCCCACTCGCAGTAAATCTCATCGTATTTTGCAGCTTCTTCCGTAACCTCTGTACTGGGCGTTCCCGGATAACTGGAAACAAAACAGCATCCTGCCTCGTACAGTCCTCTGGCAACAGCCTTGTTGCCCAACATCAGTTGTTTCATTCTGCCTCTTCCTCCTGCTTAAATCTGTCCGGCATCTGCTTCTGTTCTTACTGATGAACTGACCGGCAGCAAATGTCCTGATGGAAATCCACTTCTTCCGGCACCCCGTCTCATCTCATAAATTGCCAGACTATAATCAACAATTCTATAACCATGTAAGTTTATCACAATAAAGCGGCAAAGTAAAGAAAAGTGATGCGTTATGCTGACGGCAATGTGTGATAGCTGCCGCAGTAACCGCACCGGACGGTTTCTCCTTTCGTTCCAGTCAGCGATGCGCCGCATGAAGGGCAGCTGCAGGACACCTGTTCAGTTGACCTGATCCCAAATGCTTTTCGTACTTTTTCCGCTGCACCGGCAAAACTCTCCGCGAATTCTTCGATCTCTTCCATCCAGTCACCGGTTTTGAATCTGCCCGGCTGACCGGTCAGCATGGTATTGATACAGTCAGCCCATTCTTTTACTTCGTCTTCCCATGTAAAGATAAAGCTCTCCATGCCTGATCGAAAATATACGTCCAGTGTTGGTGTGACAATGTCTTTTTTTCCCGGCATCACCTGTGCCTGCTGATTGGAGATGACAATCTCAGATAATGGAAAAGAAACCACATCCTTCGTTTTTCCAAATACATTCTTCCTGATCAGAATAATCCTCTGATTTGTCAGGATCAGTTCATTTTTCTTCGACAGACCGGTGCCATATCCGATCTCACCGGTTTTCTTAACAACACTTTCGTCCGGATTTAGCTGCATTCCTGTGCTCATTTTTATTCTGCCCCGCTAATCGTATCATCAGTATTTCAAAAACAATAACTGTTTCAGAACTATAAAAAAGAATAATCGTCCTGCCGGTCTCTGTCAACATCATGCAGTTATGTGGTTCACAAGAAATCCACACCGTTCTGCGCTGGATGAATTGATGGATATCTTGACATTTCTCTAAAAATCGACTATTCTGATTTAGTGGTTTAAAGCGTTATGATTTAACGCGCGAAACCATTTTGTTTCGGCTTCAAATGCCATGTTACTGATATAAACTGAAAAAAAGCAAGGAAGGAACCCTGTCATGCCAATCACAGATTTACTGGAACGCAACAGCAAACTGTACAGCGATGAAGTCGCGCTGGTGGAGATCAACCCGGAAATCACTGAGCCGCAGCGCGTCACATGGAAAGAATACGAACTGATCCAGTCGACCTCCAACACCTATTACCGGCGTGAGATCACCTGGGCGGTATTTGACGAGAAAGCAAACCGCGTCGCAAATCTTTTGATCAAGAAGGGAATCAAAAAAGGTCAGAAAGTAGCAATTCTTCTGATGAATTCACTGGAATGGCTGCCGATCTATTTCGGCGTTCTGAAATGCGGTGCCATCGCCGTACCAATGAATTTCCGTTATACCGCGGATGAAATTGATTACTGCGCAAAACTTGCGGATGTCGACGTTCTCTTCTTCGGCGAAGAGTTTATCGGTCGTGTAGAACAGATTGAAGGTGATCTCGGCAGAGAATGTCTGCTGCTCTACGTCGGCAATTCCTGCCCGTATTTTGCGGAAGACTATCAGGAATCCGCGGCCAACTGTTCGAGTATTGCACCGAAGGTGCTGATTGAGGACGATGACTACGCGGCGATTTACTTCTCTTCGGGTACTACCGGATTTCCGAAGGCGATTCTGCTGCGTCACCAGGCGCTCTCCCAGTCAGCCCGCATGGAGGCGACACACCACGAAACAACGCATGATGACACCTTCCTCTGCATTCCGCCGCTGTATCACACCGGCGCAAAGATGCACTGGTTCGGATCCCTCTACACCGGAAGCAAGGCTGTACTGCTGAAAGGCAACCGACCGAAATCTATTTTCCGCGCGGTCTCCCGCGAACACTGTACCATCGTATGGCTGCTGGTTCCGTGGGCACAGGATATTCTGGCTGCGCTTGATTCCGGCGAGCTGCACATCGATGATTACAAGCTGAGCCAGTGGCGCCTGATGCACATCGGCGCGCAGCCGGTTCCGCCGAGTCTGATCAAGCACTGGCTGGAGTACTTCCCGCATCATAAATATGACACCAACTACGGTCTTTCCGAATCCACCGGGCCCGGATGCGTTCATCTCGGTATGGATCATGTTGACAAAGTCGGCGCAATCGGTCTGCCGGGCTTCGGCTGGAAAGCAAAGATTGTTGATGAAGAAGGTAATGATATTTCTGAACCCGAAGTTGTCGGCGAGCTCTGTGTAAAGGGTCCCGGTGTCATGGTTGAATATTATCATGACCCGAAAGCCACTGCCGAAACGCTGATTGACGGCTGGCTCCACACTGGAGATATGGCAAAACGCGACGAAGACGGATTCTATTTCCTCGTCGACCGCAAGAAAGATGTCATCATTTCCGGCGGTGAAAACCTCTATCCGGTTCAGATCGAGGCATTCCTGGCTTCCAATCTGAAGATTCACGATGTTGCCGTCATCGGCACACCGGACAAGCGTCTCGGAGAGATCGCCACTGCGATCGTACAGGTTAAGGAAGGCATGACCCTGACGGAGGACGAATTCAACAACTTCTGCACCAAACTGCCGCGCTACAAACGGCCGCGCAAGGTCATCTTCGCAAACGTACCGCGCAACGCGACCGGAAAGATTGAGAAGCCGAAACTGCGCGAACAATACTGCGGCGGCAGACTTGTCGAAGAACAGAATAAGGGATGATTTTTTCCACAGCAAAAAAGCAGGTCAGATGACCTGCTTTTTTTTAACTCTCAGGAATTGCTCCGAACTGCCTGCTTTCGCAGCCCTTCCGTCATTGCCTGACGGATCAGAATGATACCTGCGATCTGTACCGCTGTGAGAATCAGTGCCTGTACGCCGCGCACGGCAAACAACGTGCGGAAATCAGATCCGTACAACACTGAGATCCAGAAGGTATTAAGCAGGAGTCCCAGAATCATCTGATTGATAAGAACGGCAGCGGCAATGCGCGGAAGCGTCTGCTGCTTATGCAGGAAAAATCCAAAAACCAGACCGGTCAGGAATGCCGTCAGTGTAAATCCCGGAAAATAAGCGCCGATCGGAAACAGAATGGCACCGATAAAATCCGCAGCAGCTCCGACGATGCCGGCAGATACCGCACCATACAGGATTGCCGTGATTACAACCGGTACAAATGCGAATCCGATCTTGATATTCCATGCGCTGATCGACAGAAAACGTGACAGGATTACTTCCAGCGCGATCATAGTACCCATGATTACCAGCTGACGAGTCGTGATCTTCATGTCTTTTTCTCCTTTGTAAAACTGCTTAGGCAGACATTTTTGATTCCTTAAAAAAACGGCGCGCCTCTCCGGCCTGATATAAAGATCCGGCGATGCATATAACACCGTCCGGCGGGCATAAACTACAGGCAAGCTTCAGACTATCCTGTATCGTCCCGCCGCAGACAACAGAGATGATTTCTGACTGATTGTCATGCACTCCGGTGCTGCATGATACACCCTGTTCCATGGTAATATCCTGCAGGCACTTGCGCGCTTCTTCCGCCAGTCTTTCTGCAGGAAGCGCACGAATCTGATCCGGCGCCGATGCAATGAATGTTCCCGCAAGCGGCAGGACCATGGAAAGCATTTCATGATACTCCTTATCCGCCAGAACCCCCATTACGATTATGGGTTTTCTGTCAGGAAGCAGGGATTTCAGTGTTTCTGTAAGTGCCCGCATGCCGTCTGCATTGTGTGCACCGTCCAAAAGAACAAGCGGCTGTTTCTGCAGAATCTCAAAGCGCGCGGGCCAGCTGACCTGCTTTAGTCCTGTCCGGATCGCTTCATCCGGAATATTCCACCCTTTCCGGCAGAGAAGATCGACTGCGTCGAGTACCAGCATGACATTTTGCTGCTGAAAAACACCTGCCATCGGAAGAAACAGATTCTTTCTGCCGCGATAGGAAAAATGAAACCCTTCGAGACTGTACGCGGCGACATTCATCTGTTCCGGATCTGTAATACACAGTATCCGGGAACGGCTGCATAATTCAAACCGCTCTCTGATGATCTGTTCAACCTGTCCGGACTGCTTCATTAGAACGACATCGGTATCCGGTTTGATAATACCCGCTTTCTCCGCAGCTATCTCCTCAATGGTATCGCCCAGATATTCCGTATGATCCATCGCAATATGTGCAATCACATCAAGTTCCGGCCGGGCAATGACATTCGTCGCATCCAGTCTGCCGCCCATTCCGGTCTCAATCACTGCAATCTCACACTTCTTATTCAAAAAATGCACAAAGGCCATCGGCGTAAAACGCTCGAACTCGGAAGGCGTTTCTTTCATGTCTTCTGCCGCAGCGCGGACAATTTCTGCTGCAAGGCAGAAATCCTGCTCAGAAATCTGCTCTCCGTCCACCATAATACGCTCTCTGTAGCTGGTCAGATGCGGTGTCGTATACAGACCTGTCCGGTAACCCGCCGCCTTCAGAACAGATGCCAGCATGGCTGCCGTTGATCCCTTTCCGTTCGTTCCGGCAATATGAATGCACCGCAGCCGGTTCTGCGGGTTTCCCAGCCTGTCCAGAAGCTCTGTCACACGCGAAAGTCCCGGTGTGCAGCCCAGTGCATCCGCTGCCCTGACAAACTGCATGGCCTCCTGATAATTCATCGTGTCATACCGGCCATTTTTTCAGCCGTCATAATCACATGCTTTGCCAGTACAGCGGTCGTAACAGAACCGACGCCGCCCGGCACCGGTGTAATTGCACTGACAATCTCTTCTGCTTCGCCAAATGCGACATCCCCGAATAAATTTCCGTCATCATCCGCGTTGATTCCGACATCTATAACAATCTGTCCCGGTGAAAGAAATTCTTTTCTGACCAGTTCTGCGCGTCCTGCCGTCGCGACCAGCACTTCCGCTTCGCGACAGACAGCCGGAAGGTCCCGGGTCTTCGTATGGCACATTGTCACCGTCGCGTTGCGCGCCTGCAGCATCATGGAAACCGGTCTTCCGACAACCAGGCTGCGTCCGATGACAGTGACACGTTTTCCCGTGAGATCGGCTCCGTAATAATCCAATATCTCCATACATGCTTCCGCAGTACACGGAGCATATCCGCTTCCCTTTCCGGTAAACACCGCCGCAAGAGAATGCGGGGTCATTCCATCTGAATCCTTATCAGGATCCAGTAGTTCACAGGCCTTCGCCTGAATCGTGCGGTCCTGCATCGGACGGAACAGAAGACAGCCGTGAATGGTCGGATCCATATTGATCTCACGGATCACGTTCAGCAGCTGTTCCTCGGAACAATCCGCCGGCAAAATGAAACGCCGCACCTGGATTCCGATTTTTTCACATCGCTTGATTGCGCCATTTTCGTAGGCAATGTCATCTCCCTTTTCGCCGGAACGTACAATTGCAAGCGTCGGGTACACACCCATCTCTTCCAGTTTTTCTCTTCTGCCGATCAACTGTTCCGTAAGCGCTCTGGCTACCGGCAGTCCTCTCCATATCTCCGCCATATATGCTGCTACTTCCTTTTTATTTTCTGATTCTTCCGGTGACGTTGTCCGCTATCTTTTCTGCTTTTTCCTTATAGACAGCCAGCAGATGCTCTGCCTCCTGTTCCAGTTTTTCTGCCAATGTGCGATTCCGCATTGATTTTGTATTAATAAATACATTCATGGCGGCACATTCAAGCGCTGCTCCGGAGAGCAGTGCGCCGCAGCCGACATCCGAGATCAGCATGACGCTTCCCTTCTCCTGCATTTCCTCGAGGAGATCGATCGTCTGTGCCGCGCAGCGGACCATTTCCATCGGTGCCTCACAGGCGCCGATTGTCGCTTCTTCCAGAATCTCAGCGCGTTTCGGATCCTCTTTTGGTATAGCATATGCCTGTGAAAGCGGCGTGAACGCATCGGCATCCGCATCAACCAGACGGATCAGTTCCTTCTGCAGACGGTCTGCTTCATTCATCATCCGAAGGACATCTGCCTCCCATGCGGCATATTTTTTCTTGCCGACTGTGTAATTTCCGACCATCATGCAAAGTGCCGCGCCCAGTGCACCGGCAGCCGCAGCTGCGCCGCCGCCGCCAGGGACCGGTTCTTTTGCGGCAAGTACCTCAATAAATCCGGTCAGGCTTCTCTCCGTCAGTTTTTCTGCCATATTTTCTCCTTCGATTCGGAACAGTCACACTGATCATTAAGGTATGTCAGATCAGAACAGTCCTGAAATCTTTCCGTTTTCATCTACATCAATCTTCTCTGCCGCCGGTACCTTCGGCAGTCCCGGCATTGTCATGATTTCACCTGTCAGCGCGACAATAAACCCTGCACCTGCTGAAACTTTCAGATTGCGGACCGTAACTGTGAATCCTTCCGGTGCACCCAGAAGCTTCGGATCATCCGAAAAGGAATATTGTGTCTTTGCCATGCAGACCGGAAGTCCGCCGTAACCCAGCTCTGTCAGTCTTGCCGCCTGTTTTTTTGCCGCAGGCGTCAGCTCTACACCGTCCGCATGATAAATACGTCTGCAGATCAGATCGAGTTTTTCTGTGAGCGGCAGATCCAGCGGGTAGGACTGCTCAAAGTGATTTGGCTGCTCACAGAGACGGACTACTTCTTCTGCCAGTGCCGTGCCTCCTTCACCGCCCTTCGCCCAGACTTCTGAAAGAACAGCATTTACACCCAGTTCTGCGCACTTTGCCTGAAGCAGCTCCAGCTCTGCCTGTGTATCGGTCGGAAATGCATTGACTGCGACGACACAGGGAAGCCCAAATACATTTTTAATATTATCCATATGCTGCAGAAGATTCGGCATACCTTTTTCCAGCGCTTCCAGATTCTCCTGATTCAGATCATCCTTTGCAACACCGCCGTGATATTTCAGCGCGCGCACAGTTGCCACAAGTACGACAGCAGACGGAGTCAGCCCTGCCATTCTGCATTTAATATCAAAGAATTTTTCCGCGCCCAGATCGGCAGCAAATCCAGCCTCTGTTACGGCGTAGTCACCGAGCTTCATTGCCATTCTCGTGGCTGTCACAGAATTGCATCCGTGCGCGATATTGGCAAACGGGCCGCCATGGATAAATGCCGGGGTACCTTCGAGTGTCTGCACCAGATTCGGCTTCAGCGCGTCTTTCAGAAGTGCAGCCATCGCACCCTGCGCCTTCAGGTCACGGGCGGTAACAGGATCTCCCTGATACGTATATCCGACTACAATATTGCCGAGACGTTCTTTCAGATCCGGAATATCTCTTGCCAGACAGAGAATTGCCATGATTTCAGACGCAACCGTAATCTCAAATCCGTCCTCACGCGGGACACCCTGCATCTTGCCGCCGAGTCCGTCGACGACATTTCTGAGCTGCCTGTCATTCATGTCTACCGCGCGTTTCCACGTAATCTGCTTCGGATCAATTCCCAGTGTGTTTCCCTGCTGAATATGATTATCCAGCATCGCCGCCAGCAGATTGTTTGCCGCGCCGATTGCGTGGAAATCACCGGTAAAATGCAGATTGATATCCTCCATCGGAATCACCTGCGCGTAACCGCCGCCGGCAGCACCGCCCTTGATTCCGAAAACCGGTCCCAGTGAAGGCTCTCTGAGCGCAACAACCGCATTTTTTCCGATCCTGCGCAGACCGTCAGTCAGTCCGACAGATGTCGTTGTCTTTCCCTCTCCGGCCGGTGTCGGTGTAATGGCAGTTACCAGAATCAGCTTGCCATCCGGACGTTCCTGCAGATCCTTCAGCATCCGGTAATCAACTTTTGCCTTGTAATTTCCGTACTGTTCCAGATATGCATGATCCACACCAATGCTGTCTGCTACTTCCGTAATATGAAGCGGTGTACATGCCTGTGCGATTTCAATATCTGATTTGTAACCCATTGTTTTCTCCTTTTTCTTCAGCTGTTAAACAGCATTATGGATTACCGGCCTGCTGCACCCGGTAAATCTCCGGTTTGATAGATATTGCGTTAATCATGTTTCGCGACAAAAAGAGTGCCCTCTTTTCCGCCGTTCATAATACTATAGAGTGTGGATAGCTTAGATCCGTTGACTACCAGGGTATTAATTCCCTGGGAGGTGGCCAGCTCGGCGGCCTGTAGTTTCGTCCGCATACCGCCTGTACCTCTCCGGGAACCCGCGCCTCCCGCCAGTTCGTAGAGGGAATCATCGATTTCTTCTACCCGGCTGATCAGCTTTGCGTCTTTGTAGAAGCGCGGATCCTTATCGTAGAACCCATCAATATCCGACAGAATGATCAGCATATCTGCACGGCAGAGTACTGCTACAACTGCAGAAAGCATATCATTATCACCGAACAGTTTATCTTCCGACTCGATCTCGGTGTAGCTTACCGAGTCATTTTCATTGACGATCGGAATAACCTTATTCTCAAGCAGCGCCTCGAACGTATTGGTCAGGTTTTCTTTTTTCTCTTCCTGCCTGATGTCTTCCGCATTCAGAAGGATCTGCGCCACGGTTTTGTCATAATAACCGAAGAACTTGTCATACAGAAACATGTTTTCGCACTGTCCGACCGCAGCCGCAGCCTGCTTCATCCGCATTTCCTTCGGCTTTTCTCCGAGCCGCATCTTGTTTGCGCCGACAGCAATCGCGCCGGATGATACCAGAACGACCTCATTTCCCATATTCTGCAGATCTGAGAGAGCCAGTGCCAGTTCTTCCATTGTGCGCAGCTTGCTGTTCCCGAGTTCGTTTGTGATGGTGGATGTTCCGACTTTCACAACAATTCTTCTTTTTTTCTTGCCCACCGTATTATTCCTCCGGTTCCGTCTTCAGGAACTTTTTCAGTTCGTCCATGAAGGTATTGACATCTTTAAATTCGCGATAAACGGACGCGAAACGTACATACGCGACAGGATCCAGATTCATCAGATGATTCATAACGATTTCTCCGATTACATTACTCTGAATTTCCTTCTCACCGCGGCGGAAAATCTCATTTTCCACCTGATCTACAATCTCATTAATCGACTGAACCGGAACCGGCCGCTTATGACATGCGCGCAAAATACCGCCCAGAAGTTTTTCCCGGTCATACTGCTCGCGGTTCTGATCTTTCTTGATTACCATCAGCGGAATGGTCTCGATTTTTTCGTAGGTCGTGAATCGCTTTCCGCACGCATCACACATTCTTCTGCGGCGAATGGAGTTTTCTTCCTCTACCGGTCTGGAATCTACCACGCGATTATCTTCTTTGCCGCAGTACGGACATTTCATAATTGTCTCCCTTCATTTAATATGATTTGTTTTGTGCTCATCTGCGAACTTATACGCTAAAGAAATGACTCAGTGCTCCCAGAAGCCCCATCGATGCCATGCCCATGATCACACCCGCAAGCATGACACCCAGCATAACCGCAATGACACTCTTTTTGAAATCCATATTCAAGATACTCGCGGCAAGCGTGCCGGTCCATGCACCGGTTCCCGGAAGCGGGATTCCCACAAATAACAGCAAAGCGACAAACAATCCTCTTCCTGCTTTTGCTTTCAGCTTTTCTCCGCCGCGCTCGCCTTTTTCCAGACAGAACAGGAAGAATCTCCCGATTACCGGCTTATCGCTTCCCCAGACCAGCAGTCTTCTCGCAAAAAGATAAATCAGCGGAACCGGCAGCATATTGCCGATTACAGCCACGACGAATGTCGGAACCAGCGGCAGTCCTCCCTTAAGGATCCCGATGGGTATCGCACCGCGCAGCTCAATGATCGGAATCATCGAGACGAAGAATGTTATCAGATAGTATTTCAGCATTTGTGTTCTTTTCCTCTTAGATGATAAATGCCCTGAACGTCCCGTAAAACCGGGACATTCAGGGTAAATTGTAACATATTTCCGTGTGAATTCAAACATATTGTTTTCTGCAGGCTGTGATTTCATAGATGTTGTTGAGTGAAACCCTGAATCAGCGCCGCTTTCTGTGCAGAATGATGTGTAACAGGATGCCGATTCCGCACGCTGCCGCGGTGCAAAGACATGCAAAAAGTGCGATTCGTGCCGGGTCGCCTGTAAGAGGCGTACCTTTCCGGGTGATTCCTGCTCCAGGCGTGGTGACAGTTTTTCCCGGTTCTGATGTCGGTACAGGTGTGATTTTCTCCGGCTGCCGTTTTTCCCCGGGCGTCGGTTCCGGCGTCGGTGTGGGCTCCGGCGTCGGCTCCGGCGTCGGCTCCGGAACCGGTTCCGGTTCCGGATAGGTAACAGACTGTGCCGCATCTTCCGGGTCTTTATGTACAGCCGTCAGAATCTCCGTTGTTTCATTGTTCTGATTCACTTCCGAATCATCTTCCGAATAATCCTGCTTCTGTATCAGGTATAGTTCTTCAAACACCACAACTGTTTTGCCGGCAAGGTTCCTGCTGTCCAGTTTAAAATCAAGCTGCACGGTGCCGTCCGGTTCCGGCGGTGTAAATTCCTTCCTGCTTTCCACGACAGCACCGCCTGTCAGAATCTCTTTTCCTGTCTCCCGGTCAATCAGTTTTCCCCGCATCTCATAGCTCTGATCAGGAATCAGACCGCTGTAAGAAACCGTATCTGTAATGGTCTGTGTCTCACTGATGGTACCTGTATTGTTCCCTGTTTCCTGATCAGCTGCCGCTGTATGAATCGAAGGAATCTGAACCGTCTGCTCTGTATCAGAAATATCTTCATGCGACGCCAGATGCTGTCCGCGCTTCCCGTCCTCCGTCAGAAGATAGAGTCTTTCAAATGCAACAACGTGCAGTGCATCAGCCGGGGGAGCAAATGCTGACAGCGGAACATCCACTTTCATACTTGTACTTTCGGCTGTGAAGGACAATTCTCCCTTTACCGGCGTTTTGATGTCGTCTGTATTTTCTGCCCGGAACACATCCTCCGATTCACGTTCCATCAGTTTCGCCTGCAGGAGGTACGTTTCGCCCACTTTCAGATTCCTGCACGCAACTGTATCCGTCAAATGTATCATCCCGTCTGCTCCGAGCGACGTATTATGTGTTTCGGTTCCGTCATCTTTCAATGTCGTTCCGATGGAAATCTGAACGGTCCGGTTTCTGATGTTATTAAAATCAAACCGTTCTCCGTCTTCTTCGATCGTAAATGCATAGTTTTCAATCAGCTTATAACTCTGATTTGCCTCACACCGCAGCTCATTCAAAATGTAATTACCGTATGGAAGTGCTGCAAGATGATCATTTACCGAAGCCTCCGTTCCCTGGCGGCTTTTCCCGAACCATGTTCCGAATTCATAATCCGCCAGAAGCTGATCCGGAAGAACCGTTTCATCTGTATAGTTATCCAGCAATCCGTCCAGCTTATTTGTCTCCAGTGAATGCGCATATTTCTCTGTACTGTAACGGCCGTTTTTATCCGTCAGAATTATATGACGCTCACCACTCTCAACCTGCTCCAGCACAAACGGAATGCGCGGAAGCCCCTGATCGTTCTGATCATCCACTTTCCGGAATTCCAGATCCGATCGCTTAATCTGATCTTTGAAGGTAAGCGGCACATTTTCTCCGTCCTTCCTGATTTCCGCCTGACGCTGTTCTTTGTCTGTAAAAAGATAAGAATCATTTGCGCTTTTCTTCTGCTTATCCGATGGCAGTTCACGCACCTGGTAGGTTCCGTACGGCAGCGTCTTATCTTCTGCAGCGGCGTTTCCTTCCTGATCTGTCTCAAGCGTCACAACCGTCTCCCCGGGCGCATAACGCTTTCCCTGAAACATAACTGATTCTCTGGACGCATTAATGACTTCAAACCGGATTCCGGAGAGGTCTCCGCCTGCAATTGCCTCCGCCCTGTTCAGTTCGATATCCTGCTTCGTCACCTGAACCGACCCGTGCATGACAGGTTCCTCTGCGCGAAATCCCGCTTTTACAAATGATTCATCTGACCAGCGCACACCATCTCCGTTTTCCAGAAGACTTACCGAAAATGTCTTTCCGACCGGTAAATATCCTTCCGGTGTTTCGGTTTCCTCAAATGTATAGGTTCCCAGCGGAAATGTTATTTTCCCCGCACTGTTTTTCAAAAGCGTACCTGATACCAGATGTCCGGCATCAAACACAATTTTCCCTGCGGCGTCTGTCCTGAAAGTCCATGTATGCAGCGGTGTCCCGGATGCGCTCTGCGCCCCGAAATGCCGGACTGTAAATACCGCGCCTTCCAGAGACGCATCACCCTGCGGTTTTGCTTCGCCGGTCTCGCTGTCCTGCTTATAGACCAGGATCTCCGGAACGGCTTCTTTCGGCGCGTCGCTGACGATTTCAACATGCTCGGCTTCTGTGCCGTCCAGACTGATCTTTCTTACCTTTGCATCCGGGTAAAACCCTTTCGGAGCGGTCGTCTCCTTATACCAGTATGATGTCCCGATCTGCAATGTCACGGTATTGCTGACTCCTGCGGCATTTGTACGGAATTCATCTGCCTTCTGTGTGCAGGCTTCGTCCCTGTATATTGTGTAGACTGCATCTGCGAGACTGTACATCCCGTTATGTTCCGAGATTCCGGGGGATGCTGACTGTTTCCGGATCGATATCTTTGCTGTCGTCGGCTCAATCGCGACTTTGAACACCGCCACACCCGTCTGTCCGTTGTCCGCTTCACCTTCTCCCACTTTATGATGGGCTGCCAGCACGCCGAGAACAGCATATCCTTCCGCTTCGTTACGCTCGAAGACGCGTACCCTGACTTTTACCTTAAGATTAACAGCGCCGCTGTCAAGATCATCCTCATCCGGATCCTGAGTACCGCTGCTGATATTTCCGAGCGGACAGGTTATGTGGCTGCAGGTCAGCGGAATATTGCCGAGCGCAGACAGACTAACTTTTGCATCATCGGTTTTTTTGCCTGCCGCCGTGTATACATTCATTTTACCGGAGTCATCGTGGCTGAAATTCAGTACCTGCCACCAGGCATCTGTATACATGGACAATTTGCTGTATTTCAGTTTTCTGGTAACGGTTTCTCCGCTGACCGTTTCCTTCCGCTCTCCGTTATAAATCAGATCGATCAGTTCCCCGGCGGCATGTTTAAACGAGCCGTCACTGTTTTTTTCATCCCACGCATAATCGAGATGACCGTGTGTGTATTCATACGCATAGACATTCGGTGCGCCTTCCCTCGAGTTTTCCAGCTCATTGTAGGCATCTGTCCCGTTTGACATCATCGTATCAATAATATTGCCCTGCAGATACATTCCTTCCTGCACGTAGGACGGAAGTTTCAGCTTCAGGTTTTTATATACATTCGGCATTTCGCTTTCAGAAACTGCATGAACTGTTCTGGCACCGACAGCATCTGCAAGCTTTTCCAGGATCCCTGTTTTCTCCTCTGTTACATCCACCGATGCCACTGCTGCGGATGACATTGCAATCTGCAGCGCGCCGGTCTGTCCATTGTAATGATAGTAATCCTCTGTCAGCGGCAGGCCGTTTACGGCCACATGCAGTTTATCAGGATTCATTCCGGCAGCAGTCTGCACAGTTGTTTCCAGCGCCAGCATCGGTTCAGCTACCGTCTCTGTTTCCAGGGTCCTGTTTCTGCTGGTCAGCACCTCACAGACCGAAGATGCTTCTGTCCCGTCCGAAGTGCCGCTGACTGCCTGCAGCAGCTGTGCCTGGACAACGCCGATCTGCAGGGCATCGCTCTCTCCCTGTGTCTGATAAAGATTTGCGGGGATATATACAATTCCCGTCTGATCGTCATAAATACAGCCGCTCAGCGCATGACCTGCAGTATTGTTTTCTGCAAAGGAAACATCCCGTACAGAAGCATTCGCATCATTCTGCATTGTGTTCAGAAATGCGACGTAATAGTCACTGGACTCAGACATCCAGTATACCGGAACGATATATCGGTAGGAACCGAGCCAGTGATCGAGATACCGGTCTTCTTTCATCGCCTGATCGAGCGAAGTGCCTGCCGGCAGATGCGCGCCGGAAAACAGCGTCTGCTGCGCGTTCATGAGATTTACAACCTGCAGAAAGTCTTTTTTCGTATAGGTTTCATCCACATGATCCAGCAGATATTGTTCAATCACCGCATCTGTCAGCTTTTGAGCTGCATCCTGCTTTGTCACGTCATCACCGGAAATTGTTTCCCCGGCCGGCAGATTCTGATCCTTCGCGGCCTTCTCATCCGTCTGCAGAACTGCAGTTTTTTCCTGAGAATCACCACCTGGATTGTCTTCTTCTGCTGCTTCTTGTTCTCCAGCATTGGAAGACAGCGATCCATCTTCAACGGACTCATCCGGATGATCCTCAGCAGTTACCTCAGGCTGGTCAGCTGTATCCTGCGCTGACGCGGACATTTCTTCCGTATCATTATGATCCGCTGTGCCCGCTTCGCGCGCAGAAAATACAATTCTGATCCGGTCCGTTTTTCCTGCCTGTACAAATAATGTACCAGTATCCAGCTGATCTCTTATACTTTCCGTATGTCCGTCGCGATCAGTCAGATCACACGCTGTGACCTCATAACCGTCTTCTGCTGCAGCACGAATTGCGATCTCCTTCCCTTCATCCGTTTCGAGACAATATGTGCAGCCATCGTATGTTTCTGTACGCACTTCCGGCTCATCAGCCAATACGCCGTCTTCGCGCAGAATCTGCTCGGAAACGACTGTCTGTTCCCCTTCAACAGACAAAACCGTCTCGTGAACCAGTTCTTCAGAATCCCTGATCTGCAGTGACACACTGCCCCCGGGGGTTAAATCAAAATAAACGGCAGCCGGTGTGCGTTCCGCATTAGCAGCAGAATCCCCGGCTCCATAAACAGCAGGTGCACCGGCAGCAAGCATTGCGGCCAGAATCCCTGCAAACAGTCTCTTCCCTGTCATCCTGTTCTCCTCATTCTTTCAGAAGTCTTTGTTGTCTAGTGAGTTGTTCCGTACGGCTTCACAGAATTCGGAGCTAAGCTTCCGATAAGTGACATAATACAGCTATTCAATTTTTATGTCAATACATTATGGAAACTTTTTTTGAGGATGCAGAGCCATACCGACAGTTACGCGTCCTGCGGACGCTCACTGTCGCGGCATTCGCCGTACACCGCCAGTCTGCACATCCGTTTTGAGCCATGCCGACAAACTCGAGAACTTCGTTCTCTCATTGTCGCGGCATTCGCCGTAAAACGACAGAAAGTCAGACGCTCAACTGAACACAAGTGCTCGTTGATCGTCTGACTTTCTGTCGTTTCATGGCTCATTGCTTGCGCGCAAAAAAAGAAAGCCGATCTCTCGACTTTCTTACTATGCAGGAAGTGGGACTTGAACCCACACGATATTGCTACCACAGGCACCTGAAGCCTGCGCGTCTGCCAATTCCGCCATTCCTGCGTTCTATATTCGTGAGCTGTTTTCCGCTCGCTTGACCATATTATCAAATACCTATTCAAAAGTCAAGCATGAATTTTACACATCTTCACAGTTCTTTCACGAATCCGCTATAGACTAAAAACGATTCTGAACAAAACCTTTTAACCAGGCTGAAAGCTATATATCACTTTGATATAACAGGAACGCTTTCTTGAAACGCAACATAAGATATGATACTCTGACTATGAGGACGAATCAATGACTACTGAAAAAAAGAAAAAGAAAAGCAAAGCAGCGATTATTGTATTACTGATCCTTCTTTTTGTAATTGCCGGCCTGATGGGCGGCGCATATTATTATCTGCATCAGGTCAGTCAGCGGACTGTCTTTCTGCAGGGCACACGGCTGAATGATACCGACATTTCCGGTATGGCACCTGCTGATGTCACGACGCTGCTTCTGAAGGATTATTCGGATGCACATTTTTCTGTTACAGAAAATAATGAGACGGTTCTGACTGGTTCGCTGGCAGATTATGGCTATACATTTGATCAGGACGCACTGACAAAATCACTTACGGACCTGCAGCAGGCTGAAGTAACAAACCCGCGAATGGTTCTGAATGAACTGCTGAACCGTGAGACAGCGCTCACACTGGATTATTCCAATCTGTTTGACCAGGAGACATTCCAAAACTTTGTAAAAGCCGATCATCTCTCTGTCCCGCGTGTCGCATCCAAAGAAGCCGCATTTCTCTATGATGCCGAAAAGCGTCAGTGCTATGTCGATGCAGCCGTGCAGGGAAATGAAATTGATGATTCCATCCTGCAAAACGCTGTACAGGAAAAGCTGGACGCACTGATGGAAAACTACAGCGGCGATGAAGGTGCACTGACCATTGCCATCCCGGAAAATGCGTACACCAGTCCGGTAATTGAGGACAACACCGCAGAACTGCAGAAAAAATGTGACCTGATGAACCAGTATGCAGCTGCTGTCATCACACACACTTTCGGCGAAGAAAAGCAGACTATTAACTTTGATACGATTAAGGACTGGATTGTTATTGACGGAGATAAGGCTTCCATTGATGAGGCAAAAATAACAGAATACGTCACCGCAATGGCTGAAAAGTATAACACACGCCACCACGCCCATGCATTCCATACAACCGGCGGACAGGATATTACGATTCCTGCCGAAAAGGTTGAATATGGTTATACAATCGATCAGGAAGCCGAGGCAAAACAACTGAAAGAAGACATCCAGAGCAATCAGGAAGTCACCCGTGAACCTGTCTACGTCAAAACCAACGACTGGGGCAATCCATACTATCTGAAACGAAACGGAACGGACGATCTCGCGGGAACATATATTGAGGCAGATCTTACAAAACAGCATCTGTGGTATTACAAGGACGGCCAGCTGATTACCGAATCAGATTTTGTTTCAGGCGATGTTTCCGAGGGACGCGAGACAACAACCGGTCTCTTCTATCTCGCCTATATGGAGAGTCCCTCTATGCTGGAAGGCCAGGACTACAATACGGAAGTACAGTACTGGATGGCTTTCCACGAAGGGGAAGGTCTTCACGACGCCGTCTGGCGCGGATCCTTTGGCGGAAACATTTATCAGACAAACGGTTCTCACGGATGTCTGAATCTTCCGCTCTCGGCTGCCCGTACGATTTATGAAAACACGCAGCCGGGAACACCGATCGTTATTTACAAAGAATCGTAAAAATGATTGATCTGACTGCACACGGGCTGTGCGTCGCACTTGTAAAGATAATTGTAACTGTGAATGCCCTGCCGGAAATAATGCCGGCAGGGTTCTATTAAAACGAGGGGGAAATCATAAATGTGTGGAATCTGCGGATTTACCGGTGCCCCTGCGCATCAGGAAGACATCCTGAACAATATGCTGCAGTCGATCCGGCACCGGGGACCTGACGGACTTGATTATAAAATTATGGAAGGCGCATCACTCGGTTTTGTGCGTCTGAGTATCATTGACCTCGAGGGCGGCATGCAGCCGCTGACAAACGAGGACGGCACAAAAACGCTTGTCTTCAACGGGGAAATCTACAATTTTCCGGACCTGCGGAAGGACCTGATTGAAAAGGGACACGTCTTTAAGACACGGACCGACTCAGAAACCATTCTGCACGGGTATGAAGAATACGGTCCTTCTATCGTCAAAAAACTGCGCGGTATGTTCGCTTTCGCAATCTGGGACGAGACAAAACAAACACTGTTTTCAGCCAGAGACTGTTTCGGCATCAAGCCGTATTATTATATGGACTGCAAAGGACATTTTGTTTTCGCCTCTGAGATCAAAAGCCTCCTGCAGTTTCCCGGCTTTAAAAAGGAACTGAATCCGGCGGCTCTGGAGGAGTATCTTTCATTTCAGTACTCTGCTCTCCCGGAGACATTTTTCAAAGGTATCTATCAGCTTCCTGCAGGCTGCACACTGACCTGGCAAAACGGAGAAACAACACTCCGGCGCTATTTTGACCCGAAGCTTCATCCGGCAAAATCCGGGGATGAAACAGCCATCATCAAAAAAATGGAGCAGGTAATTGATGACTCTGTCAAGGCGCACATGATCAGTGACGTCGAGGTCGGAACCTATCTCTCCGGCGGCGTTGATTCAAGCTACGTCGCTGCATCTTTTACCGGGGCGAAAGCTTTTACTGTGGGATTTCTGGACAAAAACAGCGCATATAACGAAATGAACGCAGCGGAAGGACTAGCCGGTAAGCTTCATCTTGAGCACTATACGCACACCATTACACCGGATGATTTCTGGGATGCTATTCCTTCTGTCGTCTATCATCTGGACGAACCGATCAGTGACGCCTGTGCCGTCGCGCAGTATTTCGTTGCGCAGGAAGCGGCGAAAAAAGTCAAGGTTGTTGTCTCCGGTGAAGGGGCCGATGAACTCTTCGGCGGTTATAATATTTATCTGGAACCAACTGATCTGCGCTGGATTCAGCGGCTGCCCGGACCTGCACGAAAAGTTCTTGCAGAACTGGCCGGAAAACTTCCCGAGAAGATCAAAGGCAGAAACTATCTGATCCGCGCCGGAAAAGATGTGGAATCCCGCTTTATCGGAAACGCCAATATTTTCAGCAATGAGGAGCGCCGCGCACTGCTCCGCGAAAAAACAGACGCACCGTCTACCGGCGAACTGCTGCGGGAAACATACACAAAAGCAGCAGGGCTCTCTGATCTCGACAAAATGCAGTATGTTGATCTGGTCTGGTGGCTTGCGGGAGATATTCTGCCGATTGCAGACAAAATGAGCATGGCGCACTCGCTCGAACTCCGCGTTCCGTATCTGGACCGCGAGGTCTTCCGCCTCGCGCGAAAACTGCCGGTTTCCGCACGGATTAACCACCATCAGACAAAATACTGTTTCCGCAAAATGACGGAAAAGAAGCTTCCGCAGGAATCTTCTCAGCGCAAAAAACTGGGCTTCCCGGTTCCGATTCGTGTATGGTTAAAAGAAGATCATTATTACAACCATGTAAAAGAATGCTTTACCGGAGCTGCTGCCTCTCAGTATTTCTATACGGATCAGCTGGTAAAACTCCTGGATGATCACAGAACCGGAAAGCGTGACAACAGCCGCAAGATCTGGACGATCTATATTTTCCTGGTCTGGTATTCCATTTTCTTTGATCAAAAACCGATAAAAGTATGTGCCGCCGGTTCTCTGCCTGCATCGCTTCCCGACAAAAAATAAGAGCCCTGGCGGCTCTTATTTTTTATCCTCTGTTTTCTTACTTTCCTTCTTTCGTTCCGGCCGTTTCCTCTGCGGTTTTTTTACAGAAAACCCGAAACTCCCGCGCTGCTTTCCCAGTTCAAAGTAACGGCCGTGCGAATAGGTGATAAGCCCTGCATTCTCCAGATGAAATGTTCCTTTCCTGTCCATATACTGCCGGTCAACCTGTACACCGACCACCTCCGCCAGAAACATTTCATGCGATCCCAGCGGAAGAATCCCTGTCACCTTGCATTCAAGGCTTACGGGTGCTTCAAGAATCATGGGAGCCTTCACATGTTCACAGGGCGCAGGCGTCAGGTGGCACGCTTCAAATTTATCGATATCCCGGCCGCTCTTACAGCCGCAGAAATCTGCAGCAAAAGCAAGTCTTTTGCCGGTCAGATTTACGACAAATTCTCCGGATTCCTTGATGATTTCATATGAATACCGCTCCGGACGCACGGAAATCGATACCATGGGCGGATCGGTACAGATCGTACCGGCCCAAGCGACTGTAAGAATATTTGCTCCGCGCGTTTCAGAAGCACAGCTTACCATTACTGCCGGAACAGGATAAAGGAAATTACCTGGTTTTTCAAAGGGAATCTTCTCTGTCTTGCTGTTTGCCATACCTGTCCTTTCTTACAGAAGATGCCTGTTCACTACGTTCTGCGGTGTTCCGTTCATCCATGCCCTCAAATTTGCACCGACCGTATCAATCAGCCGCGCACGCGCTTCAAGCGTTGCCCAGGCAATGTGCGGCGTAATCAGAAGATTTGGTGCCTGCAGCAGCGGATGATCCGCACGCATCGGCTCAGATTCGATGACGTCCAGTCCGGCTCCCCCGATTTTTCCGCTCTCAAGTGCCTCAATAAGATCCTGTTCATCGACCAGACCGCCGCGGGCGAGATTGAGCAGAATCACTCCCCGTTTCATTTTTTCAATATTTTCACGCCGGATCAGTTTCGTCGTCCGCTCTGTCTGCGGACAATGCAGTGTAATAAAATCAGATTGACGGAACAGACTCTCTTCATCTGTAAACTGCAGCTGCGCATCAGCATACTCCTGATACTTTTCCGGATGTTCCGTATGTACCAGGATCCGCAATCCAAAGCTCTTCGCGATCTTCGCCACTGTCCGCCCGATATTTCCGAATCCGTAAATACCAAGCGTTTTTCCGTAAATCTCAATGATCGGTGCCTTCCAGTAACAGAATGTCTCTACACGGCTCCAGTCTCCCGCTTTCACACTCGCATCGTGCATCGATACCTTTGATGCCAGATCCAGCAGAAGCGCAAACGTATGCTGCGCGACAGAATCTGTGCTGTAAGCCGGCACATTTGTCACAGGAATGCCGCGCCGCGCCGCTGCTTCCAGATCCACAACATTGTAGCCCGTGGCACAGACGCCCACATAATGAATGCCCGGGAATTTTTCAAAAACTTTCTCGTCAATAATGACTTTATTGGTCAATACAATTTCCGCATCCCCGATCCTGTCCCATTTCTGCGTTTCCGTCGTATTGTCATATATAACCGTATCACAGAGATCAGTGACCGGCTCCCAGGAAAGATCTCCCGGACTGACCGCTGCAGCTTCAAGAATGACTGCCTTCCTTCTGGTGTCCATCTTCTATGTACGCTTCCTTTCTTTCAAAAAGTCTCTGGCATCAGGTCAGGGACTTTGATCTTTTTACCATCATATCATAGAATGATTTTATGAAACAGGTCTTCCGGCCGCGCATTTATAAAGAATCCATAAAAGATGCAAAATAATACAGATTTTTTGCAAATCCATGCGGCAGTTTCGCACTTTACAACCTTAAAAAATATGCTATACTACATCTGTATCTTTTGAAATACTGATTTCAGGCTCTTAAGGAATAATAAAACACCCCGAAGATCACAGGGGCATTATCTGGAGGATTCATCATGCAAACATATCAGCCCGTTAAAGAAGGAAAAGTTCGTGAGATCTATGATGTCGGGGAGAACCTGATTATGGTCGCAACCGACCGCATCTCCGCATTTGACGTCATTCTGAAAAACAAAATCGTCAAAAAAGGCGCCGTTCTGACCCAGATGTCCAAATTCTGGTTTGATCTGACCAGAGACATCATTCCGAACCATATGATCAGCGTTGATACAAACGATATGCCGGAGTACTTCCGCCAGCCGCAGTTCGAGGGCAACAGCATGCTCTGCAAGAAACTGACAATGCTCCCGATCGAGTGCATCGTCCGCGGCTATATTACGGGAAGCGGCTGGGCAAGCTACCAGGAAAACGGCACTGTCTGCGGCATCGAGCTTCCGCGCGGTCTGGACGAGTGTGATCAGCTTCCCGAGGCAATCTATACGCCGAGTACAAAAGCTGACCTCGGCGATCATGACGAAAACATCAGTTACGAAAAGAGCATCGATGTCCTGGAAGCTGTTTTCCCGGGCAAGGGTGAGGAATACGCACTTGCGATCAAGGAAGCCACCCTCGCACTTTATAAGAAGTGCGCAGACTACGCAAAAGAACATGGCATTATCATTGCAGATACCAAGTTTGAATTTGGTCTGGATGAGGATGGAAACATTGTTCTCGGCGATGAGATGCTGACACCGGACAGCAGCCGCTTCTGGCCGCTGGAAGGCTATGAGCCGGGACATGGCCAGCCGTCCTTTGACAAGCAGTTTGTACGTGACTGGCTGAAAGCAAATCCGGACAGCGATTACAACCTGCCGCAGGATGTTATCGACAAGACCATTGAAAAATATCTGGAAGCCTACAAACTTCTTACCGGTGAAGAACTGTAATCTATCCAAATCTATCTAAATCTAAAACACAATACAGCGGGGAAATTAAAATCCCCGCTGTATTTCATTGTTTCATTAACAGGAGTTTATTGAATGCACGAACTGAGCTATGTAGTCCGCTTCGCGGACCGCGCCATTGCGATTGCGGAAGAACAGCACGCCGTATCTGTTCGGAAACTGGTTGTCCAAATTGGCGAGATGACCGATGTTCTCCCTGAATATTTGCAGAAATACTACCCGGAAGTCACAGACGGAACCATTCTGGAAGGCTCTGTTCTGGAAACAGAACCGCTTCCGGCTAAAGTCCGGTGCAGCAGCTGCGGAACAGAGTATCATCCCGAAAAAGAGACCGGTTATCTTTGTCCCGTCTGCGGCAGTGGTGCAGGAAAGGTGCTGGAAGGAAGACATGTCGTTCTGAAAGAAGTTATTTTGGACTCTTAAAAGAGCAGGCTTCCGTGAATCTCTCACTGCTCAGGCAGAATTCGCATTGAGAGATTCATGGAAGCCTGCCCCTTATTATTATACAAGCTCAGCCAGTTCCAGAATCAGCTGTTCACTCTTTTCCCAGCCCAGACAGGGATCGGTTATGGATTTTCCGTAGACTCCTTCACCGATTTTCTGCGCGCCGTCTTCCAGATAACTCTCTATCATCAGTCCCTTGACCAGTTTATGAATGTCACCTGACACATGTCTGCTGTGCATGACATCTCTGGCAATCCGGATCTGTTCCAGGTAGTTCTTACCGGAATTGGAATGGTTGGTGTCTATGATGCATGCAGGATTCGCGAGTCCGCGTACCGCATACTCTTCAATCAGATTTCTGAGATCTTCATAATGATAATTCGGAATATGACGTCCTGATTTGCTGTCATGCCCCCGGAGGATTGCATGGGCGAGCGGATTTCCCTCTGTCCTGACTTCCCAGCCGCGATATACGAACGTCTGACGGCTCTGCGCCGCTGTAATGGAATTCATCATGACATCCATATCGCCGCTGGTCGGATTTTTCATGCCCGCCGGAATGCCGATTCCGCTGGCTACAAGTCTGTGCAGCTGATCCTCTACAGAACGTGCTCCGACTGCCACATAGGAAAGCAAATCCGACAGATATCTGTGGTTTTCCGGATACAGCATTTCCTCCGCACAGGTAAATCCGGTTTCTTTCACAATCCGTGTGTGCATTTCGCGGATTGCGATAATTCCGGCCAGCATATCCTCAGCCTTCTCAGGGTCCGGCTGATGAAGCATTCCTTTATATCCTTTGCCCAGCGTCCGCGGCTTGTTCGTATATGCCCGCGGGATGATCAGCAACTTCTCAGACACCTTCTCCTGTACCTTCGCCAGGCGGTACATATAATCAAGAACGGCATCTTCGCTGTCTGCAGAACAGGGTCCGATCAGAAGAAGAAACTTATCGCTTTTCCCTGTAAATACATCCGCGATCTCACAGTCGCGCCGCTCCTTAATTTCTTTCACCAGATCACCGGAAGGATATGCCTCCTTCAGCTCGACAGGCGTCGGTAGTTTCCGGACAAATTCCATCTGCATTTCCATGTTTCTTTCCTTCTTTCACAAATCAAGGGTTGGCATAAACACATGCAAAATTCATTTGTATAAAGATAATGCATGCTTTTCAACATCTGCTATACGTGCTGTTTTTCCTATTTTCAAAAAAACGCATGCCTCATATCGCAGGACAAGCATGCAGTTCTTCTCTGTTTTAAGAAAATGCATGTCTCATGTCCTTGGCCCGGCATGCTAATCTGACATATTTGAAATATTTGCATGCTTCACACCATTGCCTAAGCATGCTAATCATCTCATATTTGAAAAACGCATGCTTTATAACAATCAACAGGCAGGCAGAAACACATTAGAACAAATATGTGCATGCCACATATCTTATCAAAAAGAATAATGGACATGACAAATCCAGTTTATATATTTCTGTACCGGTCCAGAATATGATTATACAATGTTCTGACTGCCGGCGCCATAAGCTGCGGATTTAAAGTGGCCAGTCCGATCATCCTGCCGGCTTCCGGTTTTAAATGATACTGCCGCACCTGATAGGGAATGTCGTTCATAACCAGCTTCGGCATGATGCAGATGCCGAAGCCGTTCGATACCAGGGCAATTGTGGACAGGTCGTCTACCACATGGTACCCGGTCTGCACGCGCAGTTCATTGTCCCGCAGAAATTTCTGAATATCAGCATCGGTGGATTCACGCTGGACAACGAAACGGTGACGTGACATCTCCTCAACTGCGATATAGTCATTATCATCCTGTTTCCGGAAATCCATCGGCACGATACAAACCAGTTCATCCAGATAAAACGGCTCAATTGCAAGGTCTCCCGCACTTGAAGTCGAGAGAAATCCGAAATCCACAATGCCGTTTTTGATCCAGTAGGAAACATCGTCATAGGTTCCCTGAAATACTTCGATCTCGATCTCCGGATACTGTTCCCCGAAAGACTGAATAATCGTGGGCATCCAGTTTGTACATACACTGGAGAAACATCCTACCTTAACCTTCCCCTGCTTCAGACCTTTCAGCTCAGAGACGGCCTGCTGCAGGCTCTCGTCGCTGTTCAGCACCGCGTTTACGTAGGGAAGCATGTGTTCTCCGTGATTTGTGAGCATTACGCCGGAACGGCTTCGCGTAAAGACCGCGAAGCCGAGCTCTTTTTCCATCGATGCGACCGCATGGCTGATCGCCGAAGGCGTCAGTCCAAGCACTTCGGCGGCTTTGTGAAAGCTGCCGATTTCCGCAACTGTCTTAAAAACCTGATATGACAGAAGTGTCATGATTTTTCTCCAGATTCGGTATATGTTTTCTACATCGCCTATATCAGGATGCCTTTTCTAAAGCAGCGAATTCCAGATTATCCTTTCGCGCAGAGATACTGAAGGTCTTCCCATCTCCGGTCAACTTCATCCTGGAACTGAACGATCAGATCCTCATTGCCTTTCTTAAAGAGATGTTTGAAACGGCCCTGCGGACGAAGGAAGTCTTCGATTGGCAGTTTTTTCTTCGGTTCATAAGAGAGACTCCACTTTCCGTTGCGCACCTCAAACAGCGGCCAGTAACATGTCTCAACTGCCAGACGGCAGATTTCCATGATATCGGACATCTCATAGCGCCAGCCGCGCGGGCAGGGTGCCATGACATTCAGGAATGCAGCGCCCTCTGTATAAATCGCGCGCTCTGCCTTGCGGTGAATATCCTTAAAATCACGTGTAAACGTTGTCTGCGCAACATAGGGAACATTGTGTGCGGCAATGATACTTGCAAGATCCTTGCGGTTCTGCATTTTGCCGACGGACTCTTTGCCGACCGGCGTGGTGGTGGTGTCTGCATACATCGGGGTCGCGGAAGAACGCTGGATTCCTGTGTTCATATAAGCGCCGTTGTCATAGCAGACGTATACCAGATCATGTCCGCGTTCCATTGCACCGGACAGGGACTGGAAACCGATGTCATACGTGCCGCCGTCGCCGCCGAACGTGATAAATTTATACGTATCTTCTTCCCCGAGACGTCCTTTTTTCTTCAGGACACGGTAGGCTGTCTCAACACCGGAAAGCGTCGCGCCTGCATTTTCAAATGCATTATGAATGTAGCTGTCTTCCCATGCGGTGAACGGATACATATAAGAAGAAACCTCAAGGCATCCTGTCGCATTTCCGATCACTGCATGATCTTCTTCCTTCAGTGCACGCAGTACGGCCCTGACTGCGATTGTTGCGCCGCATCCGGCACACATGCGATGACCGGGAGAAAGACGCTCTGGTTTTTCCATCATTGTTTTTAAGCTGTGATCACTCATTTTCTATTCTCCTGACAAACAGACCGGATCAGAAGGATCCGCTGTGTTGAATTCAATCTCATTTGAATCAGACGCGCAGTCCGATGTATTTGAACTGTTCCACTTCTTTGCCGTTTTCCACCAGATCGCGCAGATCCCGGAAAATACCGGCAGCATCTTCTACCCTGAAATCACGGCCGGCAAGACCATAGACATAACTGACGGTCTCGATCATTACCTTGCTGCGGTAGAGTCCCGCGGGGATTTCGCTGGAAAGCGGTCCGCCGTTGCCGTTGTAGCTCTCACAGCGGTCCATGATCGCAGCAGCTTTGCAGTTCTTCAAAGCCTCTGCAATTTCTTTTTCCGGGAACGGACGGAATACACGGAGTTTCAGGACGCCGACTTTCCATCCCTGATCACGCAGTTCATCAACTGCTGTCTTGGCAGTGCCTGCTGCAGATCCCATGATGACCATGATGTAGTCCGCATCTTCTGTGCGGTATTCTTCAAACAGACCATACTCCCTGCCGGACATCTCGCCAAACTTCTTTGCAACCTCCAGAATGACGGCTTTGGACCGCTCCATGGCCTCTTCCTGCAGCTTCTTGGCTTCCATCGCATAATTTGACACGGAATACGGTCCGACAGAAACCGGCCTGCCCGGGTTCAGCATGAATTCTTCAGGTGTATATGTTCCGACGAAATCCTTTACCGGTTCATCTTCCATCAATTCGATATTCTCAACCGCATGGCTTGTGATGAAACCGTCCTGACAGATCATTACCGGCAGATGCACACGCGGATCTTCTGCAATCGGGAATGCCTGGATATAATTATCATATGCCTCCTGATTGTTCTCAGCATAAATCTGAATCCATCCGGTATCACGGGCACCCATGCCGTCCGAGTGGTCACAGTTGATATTGATCGGACCGGAAAGTGTACGGTTGACAAGTGTCAGCACGATCGGAAGTCTGTTGGATGCCGCAAGAAGCAGTTCCTCCCACATCAGCGCCAGACCGGCCGAAGAAGTCGCTGTCATCGTGCGGGCGCCTGCTGCCTCCGCGCCGATCGCTGCCGACATTGCCGAATGTTCGCTCTCCACCGGGATAAACTCTGTGTCCAGTTCGCCGTTGGCGATATAGGTGGATACCATCTGCGGAATCTCGGTTGACGGTGTGATCGGGAAGGCCGGCATAACCTCCGGTGCTACCTGCCGGATCGCATAAGAAACGGCTTCATTACCGGACATTCTTTCTTTAATTGCTTTTACACTCATGGCTCGATGCCCTCCTTCATGATGATCGCGTCAAACGGACAGACTTTCACACAGATTCCGCATCCTTTGCAGTGATCATAGTCAAATTCCAGCCGCTTTCCGTCTTTTACAGGAATACTGGAGTCCGGGCAGACCGGGCAGCACAGCAGACACTGCCGGCACTTTGTCCAGTCCATGACCGGCGTGTTTGTACGCCACTCGCCAGTATTAAAATTCTTTGCCGTTCCGGCTGAAAACATCTGGAGTCCTTCCGTCAGATCGGTATAGGGACTCCGCTCATTTATCTTTGTCGCGTCGGTTCTCATTTCTCCTCCTTCTATCCTCACGGCAGTTTCCTATATAATCCTGTTTCATCATGAAACTGCTTCATACGCCATCTCGAGCGCCTTCATATTTCCGTCAATCACCTCAGGTTTTTTTGCGAACTTATGTTCAAAGGAAGCGCGCATATCGTTGATAAACTGGTCACGCTCAAGCACCTTTGTAACAGCTACAGTTGCTGCGAGCATCGGTGTATTCGGAAAATTCTTCCCGAGCGTCTGCTCGGAGATCGCACGTGCATCAATTGTCACAACACGGCCTTTATAGCCATTCAGCTGCGGAAGCACTTCTTCTTTTGAACGGGGTGTGTTGATAATAATCGCACCTTCTTCTTTCAATCCGTCTGTCACGTTGACAGAGTGAAGCAGCGTCTCATCAACGACTACCACGTAATCCGGTTCGTAAATATTGGAATGAACCCGGATTTTTTCTTTGCTGATCCGGTTAAATGCTGTGATCGGCGCACCCATGCGCTCCGGACCGTATTCCGGAAATCCCTGCACATTCTGCCCTGTCTTAAAAGCAACATCTGCCAGCAGCAGTGCAGCTGTTTTTGCACCCTGCCCGCCGCGGCCGTGCCATCTGATTTCAACTGTGTTTTTCATTTGCGTCTACTCCTTGTTCCATTTTGTCTCTGACAGACACCTCACACTTTCGGATGAAATATGAAACAGCTTCATCCGGCAGGTGTCGAAAATTCAACGTTACTATTGTAACATGCTTTTTATTCTTGTAAACAGAAAGATTTAGATTTATTCACATCAATCATGAATTATTTTCACCTTAAAAACAAAAAGAAAGACCGTTTCTTTCTATTCTTCCGCTTCCTCTTCCATATCGGTGATGTATTTCTGAAGATTATCGGCAATCTCCTGCATTCTGTCATAAAACCTGATCCGTTCTGCTTCCGTCATGGAGGCAGATCCGTTTTCCACTGCCCGCACGACCATTTCCGTCGTCCGTTCCGCCACACGCTTTCCTGCATCAGTCAGATGAATCCGCCGGTGATATTTTTTTTCATCCGCTGTGTCATCTGTAATGAATCCTCTCTCCCGCAGCGTCGTGATATATCTGGATACAGCTGCCTTGTCCATCTCACAAAGCTCAGTCATTTTCTTGTGCGTAATCCCCTCCGGATGATGATACAACAAAAGAAGACAGGTCACATGCCCTGTCTTAAGATGAAAGCGATCCATTTCCATTGCCCGGATTTTCTGTATACTCTGGTATAGAGACGCCACTGTGCTGGTAAATAGCATATACCGTTTTTCCATATCAATCACCGGAATTCCCCTCTGTTTTTCTTATTTTACTTTCTGTTTGTTGCAATGTCAACAATCTATACCTTATAAATCCCGGGCAGGTCCGGCAGGAAACAAATATCCGGGAAACGGCAAACAGAGGGGATAACGCCGTAAATAAAGGCGCCGGCATCACTCCGGATGCCGGCACCTGCCTGTTTTTCTGTCAGTCTGGCAATTCTTCTGCCCTGCTGCAGCTGTTATTACTCTGCTGATTCCATATGTCCGTCCCGGAACATGGAGAATTTGTCCATCGGGTAGTTCTTCAGGTTCTCCAGAACCTTTCTGCCGTCTGCCTGCTCGAGCATCGCTTTTCTGTTTCTTGCGATCTCCATATCAGTCGCATGACGGGACGGTCCGCCGACACATCCGCCCGGACACATCATACCTTCAACAAAGTCTTCCGGCAGTCTGCCCAGCTTCAGCAGCTGGATCGCCTTCTTACACTCGGCACCGCCCGCGCACTTGAGCAGTTTCAGATCGGAAGTATCCTCTCCGCGCTCCTGCATTACTTCTACAACTGCAGCTGCAACGCCGCCGCTGCCGGCAAACTTCTTGCCCCAGAGCGAAGCTTCCTGATAATCCTCGTCGCTCGTTACAAAGTCAATATCTCTGGACATCTGCATCGCATGCAGTTCTCCGTAGGTAATAACATAGTCCGCGTTATCCGGCACAGATGCATCCCTCGCCTCGGATTTCTTGGCAATACACGGACCTACGAATACAGTAACGCATCCCGGTCTTGTCGCCTTCAGATAGCGGGAAATCGCGCACATCGGAGAGACCGTTTCAGACATGTTTGCCTCATAGACCTCCGGGAAATGCTTGCGCAGCATGTTGATAAATGCCGGGCAGCAGGAAGTTGTCATCTTGCGGCCTTCCTTTTTCGCCTCTGACCACTCGGCCGCCTCATAAGCCGCTGTCATATCGCCGCCCAAACCTACTTCGATCATATCTGTAAAGCCGAGCTCCAGCAGCGATTTGCGAATAGAAGCCATTGTAACTTCTTTACCGAACTGTCCTTCTGTCGCAGGCGCACACATGGCAATGACTTCTTTTCCTGCCTTGATGTCTCTGATGATTTTTACCAGGTCTGTCTTGGATGCGATCGCGCCAAACGGGCAGCTGTGGATGCAGTGACCGCACTGAACACATTTTCCTTCGTCGATCTGACAGAAACCATATTCATCATACGTGATGGCATCTACCGGACATGCCTTCTTGCACGGACGTTCCAGATGGACAATCGCACCATATGGGCAGGCTTTCGCACACATACCGCACTCTTTGCACTTTGCCGCGTCGATGTGCATTCTGTATTCGCCCGGATGAATTGCGCCGAATTTACAGGTGTTCAGACATGCCTTGCCCAGACAGAATCTGCAGTTATCCGTTACGGAATATGCAGAAATCGGGCAGTCGTCGCAGGCCGGCTTGAGCACCTGAACAATGTTCTGCGAAGTACTCAGCGGATCCGGGTTTTCACCGACCGCAAGACGGATCCTTTCACGGGTGATTTCACGCTCCTTATAGATACAGCAGCGATACTCCGGTTTCGGTCCCGGGATCAGCTTATAAGCCAGTTCATCCATCGTCTTCTCATTCAGATTATCATCCCATGCGAGACGGCAGATTTCCTCCATGACCTTATGCTTAAACTGGATAATACCTTTATCATTCGTCGTTACCATATCTTTCTCCTGTCTTCTGATAAATTTCAACAATTACAATGAGTCCCGCCTGTCCAATCATTATACCATATTATGCCCGGAACCGCATCAAAAAGCCGGAATGACTTTTCTTTCATCCCGGCAGTTCCCTGATTTATAAAAACAGGCTCAAATGGTGAATCCGTTATGCATATGACTTACTGAATGTGCTTTTCCACAGGATATTCGCAAGTACGACTGCTGTGATGCCGCCGATGAATTTCGCAGTCATCATTGGAACGATCAGCTGCTGATTCTGGCCAGCCACAAACCCGAGGTGATCTCCGAGAACAAAGCATGCTGATACAGTAAATGCGCAGTTCAGTATTTTCCCTTTCGGACGCATGTCTTTCATCATCTGAAACATCATAATGTTGTTCGCAAGATTCGCGATCATGCCGCCGACACTGTTTTCATCCAGATCAAACTTCCCGCCGAGTTTCTGCAGCGGCGCACTGAACTTCTTCGTGATAAACGCGACCATAGGAAAAGCGCCGAGCAGAACAATCGCTATTTCTCCGATCACGAGGAACCCGTCTTCCAGCGGAATCACACCCTCTGCATTTGCCTCCACCATGACATGAAACAGCGGAAAACGAATGCCGGTAAGATACTGAAATACGGAAATCATAGTACCTGCTGTTACGACAGCGGTGACGCCCTTCCCGAATGCGATAAAACCTTTCAGCATCTTTTCCTGTGCCAGTATCAGGCCCAGAATGATCAGAACCGCAACCACGGCAACCGGAATGGTGTTCATAATGATATCCCGCACGGTCAGTTCAAACCCGGAAGCCATCATGACAAATCCGCCGGCAAGGCATCCGACCGGAACCGTCGCAAAACCGACCAGCATGCCGGTCGCGAGATATTTCCGGTCTTCCTGTTTAATAATACCCATGCCGACCGGAATATTGAATACTACATTAATTCCCATAACAGAAGCAATGATCATTCCTGTGTAGCTGCCGATCGCGGGAGATTCCGCAAGTTCCATCGCGAGCGGATAGCCTCCCAGATCACATCCGAGAAGAATGCCTGCAAACAGGGAAGGGTCAGCGCCGATTGCCTTAAAAAACGCACCGAGCACGCCGCCCAACACGATCTTGATTACCGGCACCAGCGCAATCATACCGATCATGGCTGTTGCCAGGGATCCGAGCGCCTGAAAACCCTCTTCAAATTTCTCTCCGTAGCCGAGTCTGTTGCCGCGGATGCGGTCAATCCCGCCCACAATCATGAAGATCATCATAAGCATCATGATTGCCTTGTTGATGGAAAAAGAGGCAAAATAAGCCTGCAGCGATTCTGTCAGAATGTTCATGGTCACACTTCCTTTTCAAGTCCGTTATTTTTCCAATGAACACTTTAACAGAATCCATACAGGCTTCATTGCTCTGTTGTTTGCTTAATTTTGCACATTCTCAGGTCTTGCGCCGTCCCGTTTCCCGGTCTGTATTTTACTGTTCTGCAATCAATCGTGCTATAAAGAAACATCTATTCACGGAACAGAATTCCGGCTTCAGCCAGTTTCTTTACCACCTGCTCATAGGCCCGGAGATCAGGACAGATCAGTGTATGCATGTGCACACCGTCTGTCAGTTCCGACAGCGAATGTGCCTGCTCGTCTTTTACTTTCTTCATAAACTGCATCACATCATAGCGAGACCGGATCTGAAGTCTTCCCGACAATTCCCCGTAGACCGGATGATCAATAATCACATCCTGCACTTCACAGCCGTAATCCACACAGATATTCAGTTCCTCTTCGATCTGTTCTTCTGTATGAAGCGCAACGATCTGCCGGCGGATTCCCTCCGTCTCCTGTGTCTGCAGCAGATAGCCCCTCGGGGTTGCGGCAATCTCATTTCCTGCTGCCCTGAGCAGTGCCACATCTCCGACAATAATCTGCCTGCTGACATGATATTTTGCTGCCAGCGCATTTGCACTGACAGGTTCCGTGCTTTTTCTGAACTGATTCAGAATCTTTTCTCTACGCTGCTCTGTCGTCATGTATCTTTCCCTGCTCCTGTGTTTTATTACGATCTTGCGCTCACAAATGCCAATCTTGTTTTTCTTGTCTATTTTATTATACTCTGTTTGATTTCATTGACAATTCACATTTTTTCTTTATAATTGACATGATACCTGTCAAGACACCTGTTTTTACACATAGGAAGGCTGTCATGACAATTCACTCGTCTGGCACATAAAAATGCCTGCGTACTAACACAACACGAGGAGAATAAAAATGAGTAAGGAAAACAAGGGGTTTCGTGCATTTCTGAAACGAAAAAACATCGAAATTTCCGCGAAGCGCTACGGCATTGATGCACTCGGTGCAATGGCGCAGGGACTGTTTGCATCCCTTCTGATCGGCACGATCATTAACACAATTGGCACACAGTTCCACATCGGATTTCTGACGAATCCGGTTGCAACCGTCGGAGAAGCAAGCTATACCGTCGGCGGACTGGCATCCGCTATGAGCGGTCCGGCCATGGCAGTCGCCATCGGATACGCACTGCAGGCACCGCCGCTGGTCCTGTTCTCACTGGTGACGGTCGGTTTCGCATCAAATGCACTGGGCGGCGCCGGCGGTCCGCTGGCCGTTCTGTTTGTTGCGATTTTCGCTGCAGAATTCGGTAAAGCAGTTTCCAAAGAAACAAAAATTGATATTTTGGTGACACCGCTCGTTACCATTGGCGTCGGCGTAGGTCTTTCTGCCTGGTGGGCGCCTGCGCTTGGCAAAGCGGCGATGAAATTCGGCGAACTGATCATGTGGGCGACAGATCTGAAACCATTCCTGATGGGCATTCTGGTCTCTGTTGTCGTCGGTATCGCACTGACACTCCCGATCTCCTCTGCCGCAATCTGCGCGGCACTCGGGCTGGTCGGTCTTGCAGGCGGCGCTGCTGTCGCAGGCTGCTGCGCACAGATGGTCGGCTTTGCCGTCATGAGCTTTAAGGAAAACAAATGGGGCGGGCTTCTGGCACAGGGAATCGGCACTTCGATGCTGCAGATGGGCAACATTGTACGCAATCCCCGCATCTGGATTCCGCCGATCATCACTTCCGCCATCACCGGACCGATCGCAACCTGTCTGTTCAAGATGCAGATGAACGGCACACCGGTTGCATCCGGCATGGGTACCTGCGGACTTGTCGGCCAGATTGGTGTTTACACCGGCTGGGTGAATGATGTCGCAGAGGGAACCAAAGCCGCAATCACCGGTGCTGACTGGATCGGACTGATTCTGATCTGCTTTGTGCTTCCGGCTGTTCTGACACCACTCATTGCGATTCCGCTGCGCAAAGCCGGATGGATCAAAGAGAATGATCTGAAACTTGACCTGTAATACCCGCGATAAGACTGCTGCGTGAACCTCAATTCACGCGGCAGTTTTTTTTATTGATAAACATCTTTTTTGCGAATTCAGTCCAAAAAGCAGGCCGATTGTTTACAATAGAGATCAGCAGTTATTCTTTTCCGATGAGGTTTATTCTATGAAGCAGTATTTAAAACCAATCCTTCCTTATGCTGTCTCTGTCTACATCGGCGCCGCATTTATGAACATGTGTACCAATCTGACCGGTTCTGTTCTTTCTGACATTATGGTTTATTATCACATGAATCTGGATCGCGGCGGAATGATGTCCTTTTTCCAGTTTATGGGGGGCATCGCGGCGATTATTATTATCGCGGGCATTGCCTTGTTTGCAGGCACTTTACATGACAAAAAGCTGCCGTATGAAACATCTGATCTGTTTCATACGGCAGCTTTTATACTACACTGTGATTCTTAATTACAGTTTTATTCAGAACTTGCCTTCGTCTGCCGCCTGCTGAACAGCAACTGCGACTGCAACGGTCATACCGACCATCGGGTTGTTGCCCGCGCCGATCAGACCCATCATCTCAACGTGCGCCGGAACAGATGAGGATCCTGCGAACTGCGCGTCAGAATGCATACGGCCGAGGGTATCGGTCATTCCATAGGAAGCCGGGCCTGCAGCCATGTTATCCGGATGAAGTGTACGGCCTGTGCCGCCGCCGGATGCAACTGAGAAGTACTTCTTGCCTGCTTCGACACGTTCTTTCTTATAGGTGCCTGCTACCGGATGCTGGAAGCGTGTCGGGTTGGTGGAGTTACCTGTGATGGAGACATCAACGTTCTCCTTCCAGAGGATTGCAACACCTTCCTGTACGTCATTTGCGCCGTAGCAGTTAACCTTCGCGCGCGGGCTCTCCGGATCCTTGGAGTAGCATTTGCGGAAGACTTCTTTCAGCTCACCTGTGTGATAGTCATACTCTGTCTCAACGTGTGTAAATCCGTTGATACGGGAAATGATCTGCGCAGCATCTTTTCCAAGACCGTTCAGGATAACACGCAGCGGTTTCTGACGAACCTTGTTCGCTTTTTCAGCGATACCGATTGCGCCCTCAGCAGCTGCAAAGGACTCATGACCTGCCAGGAATGCGAAGCACTCGGTATCTTCTTCCAGAAGCATCTTGCCGAGGTTTCCGTGTCCGAGACCGACTTTACGTCTGTCTGCAACAGAACCAGGAATACAGAACGCCTGCAGTCCTTCGCCGATTGCTGCAGCCGCATCTGCTGCCTTGCGGCAGTTCTTCTTGATTGCGATTGCCGCGCCGACCGTATAAGCCCATTTTGCATTTTCAAAGCAGATCGGCTGAATCTTCTCTACCTGGTGATAGACATCGAGGCCTGCTGCCTTTGTAATCTCTGCAGTTTCTTCGATTGAGCTGATTCCGTACTCAGCGAGCTTTGCCAGAATCTGTTTTTCTCTTCTTTCATATGATTCAAATAAAGCCATCTTCCACGTCCTCCTCTCAGTCTTTTCTCGGATCAATCAGTTTTGCGGCATCAGCAACACGGCCATACTGACCCTGCGCTTTTTTATACGCCTCGTTTGCGTCGTCGCCGGCTTTGATGAAATCCATCATTCTTCCGAGATTTACAAACTTGTAACCGATAATCTCGTCATCCTCGTCCAGCGCGATATCTGTAATATATCCTTCTGCCAGTTCCAGATAACGCGGTCCCTTTGCAATCGTGCCGTATGTCGTTCCGATCTGGGAGCGGTTTCCTTTGCCGAGGTCCTCAAGACCTGCGCCGATTACAAGTCCGTCCTCTGAGAAAGCACTCTGGGAACGGCCATAGACAATCTGCAGAAACAGCTCACGCATTGCAGTATTGATTGCGTCACACACGAGGTCTGTATTCAGTGCTTCCAGAATCGTACGTCCCGGAAGAATCTCAGACGCCATCGCTGCAGAATGTGTCATGCCGGAACATCCAAGTGTCTCAACAAGTGCCTCCTGAATGATACCTTCCTTCACGTTCAGGCTCAGCTTACAGGCACCCTGCTGCGGTGCGCACCAGCCGACGCCGTGCGTGAAGCCGGAAACATCCTTCACTTCTTTTACCTTAACCCACTTTGCCTCCTCCGGAATCGGAGCTGCACCATGGTTTGCACCCTGACGGACAGGACACATATTCTCAACTTCGTGTGAATAAGTCATTACACCATACTCCTTTCATACTAAAAGCCACTTTACTGCTTCATTTTATAACAAGTTACCCATCTTCGTAAAGAACTTTCAGTTCTTTTTAATAACTCTGTTTCCGTCCTTCAGGATACTGTCCGCCGGCACGACGCCCCGGACACTGGACAGCGGATAGATGTTGGTATTCGGACAGATGACACTGCCGGGATTGAGAATGCTGCCGCATCCCACCTCGACATGATGTCCCAGCATACAGCCGAATTTCTTCAGACCGGTCTCGATTTTCTCTTCTTCGTTCTTTACAACAACCAGCGTCTTGTCTGACTTTACATTGGATGTGATGGATCCGGCACCCATGTGGGCATAGTGACCAAGAATTGAATCTCCGACGTAATTGTAATGCGGAACCTGCACGTGATTAAACAGAATCACATTTTTCAGTTCTGTGGAGTTTCCAACCACACAGTCCGCTCCGACCAGCACATTGCCGCGGATAAACGCACCCGGCCGTACCTCTGTGCGGTGACCGATGATACACGGGCCAAGTATGGTCGCCGTACTGTAAACAAGCGCATCTTTTGCAACCCAGACATTGGATTCACGCTGCTCATATTCATCAGCAGAAAGTGTGACACCCAGTTCCAGCACAAAATCATGAATCAAAGGGAGTACTTCCCAGGGGTATGTGGTCTGTTCGAACAACTGTGACGCTGCTGTTTCAGAAAAATCATATAAATCTGTGTTCTTAATGTTCTGCATATTACAATTCCTCTTATTCTGTTTCTTTCACTTGTTCCATCAGCGTCCTGTACAATTCCGGATAGTCCCGTTTGAGCCTTACAGGTCTGCCGTCCGCGTCCAGAAAGCAGTGTCTGGAGACAGCTTCGCAGACAAGAATGCTTTCTGAATCATCTCCGCTGTTTTGATCTGCCTCATGAACCCCTTCTGTATCTTTGCTCACCTTTCTCATCGAATAGGCAATTTCCATTCTGACACCGGTAAACGAATTGACGGAAATATCAATTGCAACAACATCGGAAAAGGTTGTGCTCGCCTTATATTCGCAGGAAAGTCCCAGCACAGGAGAAATAATTCCCAGTTCCTCCAGTTTCGCGTATTCCCATCCGATCTGCTTCATGAAATCAATCCTGGCTTCTTCCATCCATCGGATATAATTGGAATGATGGGTAATTCCCATCCGGTCTGTCTCGTAATACTGGACAGTATGATGATATGGTTTCATCTTTTATTCTCTCTTCTTTATTTTTTTAATGTCGTGTAATCAGCCTCTTTAAACCCGACAAGCACTCTGTCATCTGTCACCAGAATCGGCCGTTTCACCAGCATTCCGTCTGTCGCAAGCAGGGTCAGCTGCTCATCTTCTGTCATGTCCGGAATCCGGTCTTTCAGCTTCATGGATTTATAGAGTTGTCCGCTGGTATTGAAAAATTTCTTCAGTGGAAGACCACTCATTCCATACCACTTTCGAAGTTCTTCTTCTGTCGGGTTATCTTCTTTGATATCCCGCAATGTATAGCTGATTTCATTCTCATCCAGCCATTTCTGGGCCTTTTTACAGGTAGTGCACCTTGGATAGCATACAAACAGCATACTACTTCTCCTTCGTTTCCCTTTATATTTCTCATTTTTCAGATGCCTCGGATTCCCATAAATCATTCTGATCCTGTTAATCCGTCATTAACAGGATAATCATAACACAATTCTCACTCTTATGTTATAATTCATCAGGTAAAACACAGAATAATCATCATAAGGAATACTGGAGGAGAATTTTCGTGCTGACAATTAATATACGATACACGGGCACCAATGGGAGCGCACATGCTTTTGCAGAAGAAATGATTTCTTCCGGCGTTGTAGATGCAATCCGCGCGGAAGAAGGAAATCTCCGATACGAATATTACACACCGTTTGATGATGCTGAGACCGTTTTACTGATTGATGCCTGGACAGACCAAAATGCGATCGACATCCATCACAAAAGTCCGATGATGGCTGAGATTGCACGTCTGCGTGAGAAATATGATCTGCATATGACAGTTGAACGATATACGGGAATTGAGGAAAATGCAGCAGACAGCAAATATATCCGGAATTGATTGAACGCAGGTTTTGAGATGTTATGCTTCTTTGATATCGACGGCACACTCGTCGGATTCGGCAGAAATGAATTGATTCCCTCGACACAGCGCGCGCTGGCCAGGACAAAAGAAAACGGCCATCAGCTTTTGATCTGCACCGGCCGAAGTCTGAGGCAGATTCCGGCATGGCTTAAGGAAAATAACTTATTTGACGGAATCGTCGCTTCAGCAGGCGCCCATGTTATTTATCATGGCGCAGAGATCTATTTCCGTGCCATGTCGCCTGACACTGTCCGGCGATCCATTCATCTCTTTACGGAGAATGAAATCCCCTACACACTGCAGGGGGAAAAACACAACTATTTTGCAAAAGCATTCGCCGGAAGACTTGTTGAATCCCTGGCTGAAAAAGCCGGCGTTCTGCCTGAACAGATTGAAAAACTGTTCGGAGACTATGTTCTGACGACAGATCCTGACGGCGCAGAAATCGTTGCTGCAAACGATGCAATTCTAGGGATGTTATATGAAAAATCCCCGTTCGATCACGAAAGAATGCGCAGGGCTCTGGGGTCTGAACTCAATGTCAATCCGTCCAGCTTTAATAAGCCGGATCCCTACAGCGGTGAAATCACGCAGTCTGCCATCACGAAAGCGGCCGGCATCAAAACGGTAATGGAGCATCTCCATGTTCCGCGAGAAGAAACTGCTGCTTTCGGCGACGGACACAATGATATCGAGATGCTGCAGTTTGCAGGCATCGGCGTCGCAATGGGAAATGCCCCTGACGCCGTAAAAGCAGCGGCCGATCTCGTGACCGATTCATTAGAATCTGACGGTCTGTACCACGCGATGCAGAAACTGCATCTGGTGGAATAAATCAAAAGAAAATCAGGCACCTTGCACGATTTACCCCTGCTTTTATGGGTAATTCATGAGAGATGCCTGACCCTTTTTTTATTCAAACGATCTTTTCATTACAGTTCTTCAAATAACTCTACAACCGGATCCTGGTCACACAGCTTTAAGAGTTCCGGGAATGTTCCGGTGAAGTGCTCTGTTGCATTATGCGTGTCAATTGCCGCCTGATCTTTCCAGAACTCAATAAAGCAGAGTGTCTGCGGATCTGCCAGGCTGACATTTAATGTGTAGTGTCCGCCGTTGCCGTCTTCAGCGCGGGATTTTGCGATCAAGTCTTTGGTCAGTGCTTTGAAGTTTTCGACTTCGCCTTCTTTGACATGCATTTTCGCTACGATTTTAATCATGGTATTTCATACCTCCCTTTGAATACTTCATGAAACATGATTCAGGTTATTATTATTTTAATTCATTGCGGCGCCGCCGTCCACATTTATTGACTGTCCGGTGATGTGGTCCGCATATTCAGAACACAGGAATGCAACAGTATATGCAATATCTTCTGCTTTCTGGTCGCCCCGCTCCAGCGGAATGAATGTCTTCAAACTCTGTTTCCAGGATTCTTCACGGTCCATTCCGCTCTCGACGTAGCTGTCCAGGATGGATTCCCACATATCGGAACGGATAATGCCCGGGCAAACAGCATTGACGTTGATGTTATACGGCGCGCCTGCATAAGCTGCAGCCTGCGTCAGGTAAATAACCCCCGCCTTTGTCATTCCGTAATGTGAGAATCCCGCCTGCAGCGCATGACGTCCCGCAAAGGAGGATGTATTAACGATTTTCCCCTCGATTCCATGTTCGATCATATGTTTAATTGCCGCCTGACAACCGTTATTTGCACCCATCAGGTTGATATTGATCAGATCATGAATTTCGTCCTGTGTCGCGTCGAGGAAAGAACTCAGACAAACGATTCCTGCATTGTTGATTACAATATCCAGACGGCCGGTCTCTTCAATCGCCTTCACCAGTACGCGATCGACCGCTTCATAATCACTTACCTCAGCTGCGCAGTATTCCGCATCATATCCCTGCGCCGTTAATTCTTCCTTCAGTCCTTTGCAGTTTGACTCTGTTCTGGATGAGACATAAACTTTCGCGCCTGCCGATGCCAGTACTGTCGCAATCCCTTTGCCGATTCCTCTGCTTGCCCCAAAGACCACAGCTGTTTTTCCTGTAAAATCAATCTTCATAGTTGCCTCCTGATGTAAAAAAATAGGTCATTTCATAAGTGAATACAATTATATAAGATGAGTATAATCAAAAAGCGGCACCGTAACAAAAGGCATGCTGATCGCCAAGAATGCCGGACTGTCGCACGCAGAAAAATCCGATGCGAAAGATCCCATGGAACAGATCTGTATTGAAATCGAAGATGTCTACATAGATGGATTTGCGCAAAATCAGGTGATTCCTGAAGACATGCATCCGGTTATTGCACTGGGAGATGATTTCGAACTGGCAGCTGCCGGCTTTCAGTATCTCAGGAAACATTTTCAGGATCCTGACTTATCCGACATCTGCAGTCAGGTGCTCTCTATGATCTTTGCACTGCTGCAGCAGAAAGTCCTTCAGCACAGTCAGGTAAACAGCCCGAAGAAAAACGCAGCCGGTCAGAACCTCAGTCTACTGATTGTCTATGTGGATCAGCATTACCGTGAAAAGCTCAGAATCCGTGATCTTGCAAAACAGTTTTATATGAGTGAAGGGCATCTGAGCCGGCAGTTTAAAAAGAAAACGGGATATACTGTAAATGAATATATTCTCAGCAAACGAATGGGTGAAGCACAGCGCCTGCTCCTCTTTGAACAAAAAGACCTCAAAGAAATTGCGGCGCTGTGCGGCTACGAGGACGTGCAGTATTTTTATCATGTATTCCGCAAAACAGCAAACTACACGCCGGTTGAATTCAGAGAAAAATATCATTGATCATATCTGTTCCAGACCGATTCCCGAATTGTTGATCAGCATCGGACAGTAGAACACCGGCTCCAGAACCATATCTCCCGGCATGTGTTTCCAGAGTCTAAATTCATACGCAGTATCATTCGCGATCAGTGTTCCAGGTGCCTCGAATGAGGAATGGGTGGATGTATTATCTGCCATGGTGTATCTCCTTTATCATTGTCCCTTTCTTTTATATATGATACACTGAATTTGCATTTTATAGGAACATAAACAGCAAATAATCTGCATAATTTCAGGGGTAAATCAATTGATTACATCTTACCAGTTGAAAGTTATCGAAAAAAACACGAAACCCATCGTATGGCGGCGGATTGATGTACCAGCGGGCATCACTTTCTCCACACTGAGTGTAATCCTGAATTATCTGCTTGGTTTTGATGGACCTGCCGATTATGAATTTGAGTTTTTCCGGCGCAAACTCCAATTGCGTGAAAGAATTGAAAATGCCCTGTTCAATCCGACCTACGATTACGATCTTCAGTCGGCACAGGATACTTTCATCGATGACTATCTATCCTCAGAGAACTGGTTCTCTTATTGTTATCAATCTGTATCTGCATTTCGTATTGAAATCGAAAAAGTGATTTCCGGTAAATCTCTGATATTCCCATTTTACACAAAATGCAGCAAAGCCGTCTCAGAGGCTGATCCCGACGGGGAAGAATCCGGCAGAAGAATGCAGTTTCTCTTCGATAACTGCCGTATAAACTATACCGATAAAACGCAATACCTTACACAAGCTGAAATATATCGCAATATTTCCGACGGAATCGGATTGTACGGGATGAAAAATCCCCAGTCCCGGGAAGGTAATTTGAAAACCTGTGCCACGAACCATCTCAAGGAGTTTACAGATGTTCTGACTGCTAAGATATTAAACAGCCAAATAAAACGGGATGAGCTTCCTGCCACAATTGAAGATTCTCTCGAACAGCTGCAGCAGAGTGTCAGAGATACCTATCTTTTTGATGCTTTTAAAACGCCGGATGGCAACACACTGAGAGAAATTCTTATTCAATGTTATGACAAAAAATCATTGATACAGATAGCAAAGGATCTGGGGCTGAAGAAACCTTCTGCTCTCTCACTAGGAGATCTTAGCAGCCGGATTTCGCAGGAACTGCTCCGGCCTGACAGGATGAAACGCTTCCTGATCTGTTTTTCTGATACAGTCATCTCTGCGTTTGAAAAAGCTCTGAAACAGGCAGACAGTTATGAACCCTCTTCCGGTTTTGAAGTACTGGATCTGGAGAACTTTGAAGCACTCGATTATCTCTTCTGGCATGATAATGATAGCACCTGTGAAATTCCGATGGATGTGAAAGAGGCATACTATAATATCAGTACGCCTGATTTCCACAAGGAAAGACAGGCATTTGTCTGGCTCGCAGCGTGCCTGAATATCGTCCAGTTTTACTATGTTTCGATTCCTTTAAAGGAGTTTTGCCACCTTTACAGAAAAAACGGCCAGGGTACTGACAAGGAGATCATTACAATGATCAAAGAACATCCTGATCAGATCAATCCCTGTGTAATTGCTGATGACATGCTGGTCGCAAAACCCGCATTAAAAGACAATCTTTACCGGAAAATCTTAAAAGTGCAGGAATCGAAATCGTTTTATTTTCCTGAAAAACAGGAAATAATGGATCTCTGGGATTACAGATTTCCGAGGCATCAAAAGGAGTATTGTCGTCTGAAAGACTTTCTGACTTCAAAATGCGGCCTCGATGAAGCGGAAGCGATAAAACTATGTCAGCAAATATGGAATGAAATAAATACGGGCGCTCATCCTACGGATGTGTTCAATCTGATCGGCCAGAAAATCATATTTGATTCAAAAGATACGCTCGCGTCATTTGCACCTCTTGTAATGCAGGCAAATAATACTACACGTATGTACGTACATAGAGGACATACTCCTCTGGAGATTTCAGCCGGAAATAAGTCTCGGCCCGGCACCGGTAAACTGCCTGTCATAATGGCAGGAAGTTCCACGATGGCCGAACTTCTTGAAGAAAACAGAGCCAAAATTGAAAAAATGGGATTATCTCTTGATCTGGACAGCAATGCTGCAGACACCTCACGCGCTGTTATCAGCCCGAATGGAACTGTCCAGAAAATTTCAGGTAAAAAGATTTATCCAAATGATCCCTGTCCGTGCGGATCGGGCAAAAAGTTTAAGAAGTGCTGCGGGAAATAATACAGGGCTGTCGCAATTTGATATGCTGCATCAAATCATCTATCGTGTCCGTTCCCGTTGTTGAAATAACCATAAAACAAAAACGTGCTTCTGCACAGTGACAGAAGCACGTTCTTTTAGCACAAAATTACGATTATCAGATTTTGCCGTTCGATCAGTTATTCTTTCCCTTCTGCGGCATGGGTGCCGGACGCTCAAAGGTAGATTCCATCTGAATATACCTGTGCTCTTTCGCAGAGACAAGAATCGCCTCGCTCACTTCCAGCATATGCAGAGCCATTGCGCCGCTCGCGCGGTTCTTGCGTCCCTCGTCAATCGCATGCGCGATGTCCACGATACCGATGCCCCGGTTGTTTGTCACATAGCTGGTCGCGTCGTAGTCATGCTTCACTTCCGCGATCTCCCATGGAATGTCCTCATCCCCATCTATACGAGGCATATTCTTCCAGCGATAGGTCTCCTGATCTTTCACCAGCGTGTCGCCGCCAAACAGGTTCGGGCCTGCATTCGGATCCTCATCCGCCATGACCAGCGTCGCCTTCGTTCCGTAGAGTTCCATGCGCGGCATAACAGAATCCCACGCATCCCAAACCATGTTGTAATTGACAACCGCGCCGCTCTTAAACTTCAGAACTGCCATCAGTGACGTCATAACTTCAGGATCCACCTGGAACGTCTGCCCGCTCAAAGGCTCAGAATAGATCATGCGCTCCTGCTGCGGCTGAATGCCCATCGCACAGACGGAATCAACCGGTCCCAGAAGGGAAATAAGCGCCGTCATATAATACGGTCCGATATCCAGGACAGGACCCGCGCCTTTCTGGTAGAAGAAGCCCGGATTCGGATGGAACCACTCCCAGCCATGCGCAATACAGTTTGCAGTTCCCCCGACGATATCTCCGGTTACACCTTCATCCATCAGACGGCGGAATGTCTGTATACGGGATCCCATAAACGTGTCGGGTGCGCAGCCTACATAGAGTCCTTTCACCCCCGCCAGTGCAATGATCTCCTTTCCTTCTGCATAGGTAGCTGCAAGCGGTTTTTCGGAGTAGACATGCTTTCCGGCCTTCAGTGCCGCGAGATTAAATTTATAATGCGTCGCCGGATTGGTCAGATTCAGCACAAGATCGACATCCGGGTCCTGCAGAAGTTCTTCGCCGGAGGCATACGCTTTCTTAAATCCGTACTGCTCCTTCTTTGCCTCTGCCTTGGCCGGTGTGCGGCAGGCACAGGCATATAATTCAACGACATCCGGATATTTGTTGAGATTGGTCAGATACGCGTTGCTGATGTCACCGAGACCGATGACACCGATTTTCAAAATCTTCATTGAAACTCTCCTTTTCTATTATCGTTTTAACATCTTCTAAACCTGTGGTCTCCCTTGTTTTGCGAACATATCACGAAAACAAAATCTGATCTCCTATAAACTCTTCAAACAGCGGCAGTGTAAATGTCAGATGCCCCCTCACACTTCCATCAACAATGCCTTTCCGGATCAGACGCTGTCTGTAGTTTGAAAAATCATTACTCTTGATACCGCAATATTCCTTTATTTCTGCCACTGTATCAATCCGATACTGTGCCATGGTTTTAACGATTTCTCTGTCTTTTCCTGATAATTCAGACCACAGCTTTTCGTATACATACTCATCCAGATAAAGTCTGTATTGTGACAGCACATTATGATAATCCCGCTCCGGATCCTGAAATGTAAAATAACCGAGTACCTGGAACGCAAATGCATATCCTCTTGTCAACTTTGCCATTTCCGCCGACGTACTTAAATCAACCTGAAGCACATTCCTGTACGCTGCAGCAATTGCGGACATATTCAGCGACCGCAGTTTTATCTTGGGCGCACGATAGAGAAACGTCAGACTCTTTTCGTTCTGCAGGTCATGTACATTTTCATATAAGCCCGTCATCAGAAGAAACACCGGCAATTCCTCTCTGATCAGGATTTGATAAACAGAAGCAAACTTTCTGATGTATTCGTTATTTGTCACCTCATCAACTGTTATCAGAACCCTCTCTCCGTTCTTTTTAACCGCAGAAAGCATTCTCTCAATTGCTGTTTCATCGTCGGTAATCGGTGGCTCGCTGTCTATTTCAAGACCAAATCCGAAAACAGACAGATTGATTTTCGCATCGCGGAATACCTCGTAGAATTTTCGCGTATTACTCAATTTTGCTGCCAGCGCATGTATCATATCTGCTTCCGGACTCAGCGGGATGACGGTCCACTTTTCAAATTCTTTCAGAATGGAAGAAACCTCTGTAAGAAGGACCGTTTTGCCGGAACCTCTGATACCGGTGATCATATATGTTCGCTGATTAATGGGATCAGATCGAAAAGAATCAAGTATCTCAGCAGTCTGCAGCGGTCTCTCGATCAGTTCTATTGGCTTCGTTCCAAATGATAAAGAAAAAGGATTATTCATCAAACAACCTCTGTTTCACTTCTTTTCACTTCTTTTCACTTTTTTATTACTTCTTTCACTATCATTCACTATTTATTTTTATTATAGCCTGCAGGTCATCATTTGTCAAAAGACTCGCACCAAAAAACTCCGTCTGCTTTCACAGACGAAGTTTTCTTATTTGATAATTATCTCTTATTTGATTTTCTCCAGATATTCTGTTCATCCGCTGCCCGGATCAGTTCTTCTCTGAAATCCGGATGCGCGATGGAAATCAGTTCCTCTGCCCGCTCCCAGGTGGATTTTCCGATCAGATTGACGACACCGTACTCGGTCGCAATCAGATGTGTCTGGCTGCGCGGATCCGTTACGATGTCTCCGGTAAACCGCGGTACGATACGTGATGTACGCACACCCTGTTTATTGACAAAAGAAGATGTCATACAGAGGAATGATTTTCCGCCGCGGGAGATGGTCGTTCCGGTGAGGAAATCCAGCTGACCGCCGGTGCCGCTGATCTGGCGGCCCCCCGCGCCCTCGGCACTCACCTGCCCGTAAAGATCCACTGCAATACAGTTATTGATGGCGATCATGTTTTCCATCCGCCCGATAATTGCCGGGTCATTGACATAGGAAACCGGCGCGATCATAATACCCGGATTGTGATCGACCCAGTCATAGAGTTCCTGCGAACCCACAACCATAGCTGTCACACCCTTATCTTTGTGCAGCTGCTTTTTTCGGTTCGTCAGCTTCCCGGCTCTGTACATCGCCAGATAGGCATCTGAACACAGTTCCGTATGCATTCCGATATCCGTAATATCAGACTCTGCAATCCGCTTTCCGATGACGGTCGGCATGTTTCCGATGCCAAGCTGGAGCGTCGCCCCCGACGGAATGTACGGGATGATTTCATCCGCAATCGCAAAATCTTCTTTTGTCGGCGCGCTGCCGGGCATCTGATTCAGCGGCGGATGCTCACCCTCGACAATGTAATCCACATCGGAAATATGGACGGACTCTCCAAATCCGCCGAACAGATGCGGCAGATTGTCATTCACCTCAATTATGACAATGTCCGCCGCCTCGATGATTCCTTTGGCAACCCCTGAGGCACATGACAGATTAAAATATCCGTGTTTGTCCATCGGGCGCGCACACAGCATGACAACATTGACCTTCAGAATCGCCCGGTAGTATTCCGGCATAAACCGGAAAATCATCGGCATAAAGCTGCACAGTCCCCGGTCGGAAAGCTTCCGCTCGTAAGCTGAAAAGTGCCAGCTGTTATAAATAAAATGTTCCCGCTCCGGGTCACACTCCGCCACCTGAATCGGTCCGAATATAAGTGTTCCCCTGAATTTTACATCGGTCAGTTCATTTTTTCTGCGCGCCAGTGCCGCATCCAGCAGAATCGGAAATCCGAGATTTGACGTATAATCGACCCAGTCTCCGCTTTTCACCACCTGTACTGCCTCATCCGGCGTGCGCAGTTTCTGTTGATATTCGTTGTAGAAATCCATAGCTTTCTCCTGTAGTAACAGAGCTCAAATTCCTTCACTGACATGTTCCGCCCGCTCATCCTCTCAGCTTCTGAAACTGTGAATTATCTCGCCACCAGCACTGCCGTCGTGCGAGGTCCGAGTTCGATCGCGTCCTGTCGCTGCATCGGCTGTTCCTGCCCCGGATCAGCAGAAACACCGTTCCCCTCAAACGCAAAATACCACTGCATCCCCGCGGGGATGACAGGCAGCCGGAATGTGTGTGTCTCCCAGTGGGCGTTAACAACCACGTAAATGAAACAATCCTGTTCCGTACCGTATTTTTCATGATCTTCTGCGTACAGATACGCAAAGGTCAGATTCGATGCGGACCGGTCCAGTTCCCAGGGCGTTGTTCCGTGAAATGAGAGTTCCGGATAACCGGTTCCATTGTAACCGAAGTCAAACCGGCTTCGTTTCAGAACCGGGTGCGCCTTGCGGAAAGCGATCAGCCGCCGCACATAATCAAAAAACTCCGGGCGGGTAATCAAACCGTTCCAGTTCAGCCAGGAAATTTCATTGTCCTGGCAATAGGCATTGTTATTTCCGTACTGTGTGTTTGCAAACTCATCACCGGACAGAAGCATCGGAATACCCCGGCTTGTCAGCAGAATCGTCAGCATGTTCTTCATCTGCCGGAAACGCAGCGCCCGGATCTCCGGATCTCTGGTCTCTCCTTCCTCTCCGCAGTTCCAGCTGTCATTGTCATTGCAGCCGTCCCGGTTGTTCTCTCCGTTTTCCTCATTATGCTTTTCATTATATGATACAAGATCATATAACGTAAACCCGTCATGACAGGTAATGAAATTTATCGAAGCCATCGGTGACCGGCCGCTGTACAGATCCTCCGAGCCGCCGATTCTCGCATACAGTTCCGGCGCGCAGTCCGCATTTCCCTTAATGAATCTGCGGACACAGTCTCTGTATTTTCCGTTCCACTCTGACCAGCGCTTCCAGGAAGGGAAGCTTCCGACCTGATAGAGCCCGCCGGCATCCCACGCCTCTGCAATGAGAATGCTTCTTCCCAGCAGCGCGTCATGTGCGATCAGATCCAGAAGCGGCGGATCCATCATTGGCGTTCCATCCTCATCTCTGGATAAAATGGAGGCAAGGTCAAACCGGAAGCCGTCGACATGATATGCAGAAACCCAATAGCGCAGGCAGTCCAGAACAAAATTCCGTACGACCGGATGATTGCAGTTCATCGTGTTGCCGCATCCGCTGAAATTGTAGTACTGTCCATCTGGTGTCAGGAGGTAGTAGGTGCGGTTATCGATCCCGCGGAATGAAATATAGGGACCATTCTCATTGCCCTCTGCCGTGTGGTTGAATACGACGTCCAGAATCACCTCAATCCCGTTTTTGTGCAGCTGCCGGACCAGATTCTTCAGTTCATCCGCTTCCATTCCATAAGGAGCCGACACTGCATAGCCTGCCTTCGGCGCGAAGAATCCGACTGTCGAATACCCCCAGTAATTCAGCAGTTTTTTGCCGTTTACTTCCCTTGCATTCTCAAACTCATCAAATTCAAACACAGGCATCAGCTCAATACAGTTGACACCCAGCTTCTTCAGATACGGGATTTTCTCGACGATTCCGGCAAAGCTTCCCTTATACCGGACGCCGCTGGAATTGTGCTGTGTAAAGGAACGCACATGCATCTCGTAAATAATGAGATCCCGCTGCGGAATCTCCAGCGGCTTATCGCCCTCCCAGTCATAATCTTCATGTATCAGCTGTCCGCGGTGCTGAAAATCTGTAGTCCGGTCCGGCTCTCTGCCCCAGACAGATCTGCCGGAAACTGATCTCGCATAGGGATCTAGTAAGACCCGTTTCTCATCAAAACGATATCCTTTTTCCGGTTCATACCGGCCGGAAAAGCGGTAGCCGTACTCCGTCGTCTCGATATTAATGCCGAAAACCATCATGGTATAGACATCTCCGATCCGGAATTCCTCCGGGAACGGAATTTCCACAAATGGTTCCGGGCAGCCATGATGGTACAGCAGCAGTGTGCACCCTGCCGCATCTTTCGAGAAAATACTGAAATTGACAGCATCATCCGTCACGGTGGCGCCGAACGGGAACACGCGTCCCACCCTGTAAGCCAGATCTCCGATTTTGTTGGTTGGAAATGTATCGATCAGTTTCATCCGGCGCATCCTCCTTTCCGGCCATGTCAGCCTGCAAGTATATTAAGTCTTTTATTCATCAATCCGTTTGATCACTTTGGCCGGCACACCACCGACAATCGTATCTGCCGGTACATCTTTTACAACAACCGCGCCTGCCGCGACCACCGCATTGTCTCCGATCGTGACGCCTGAACAGATTGTTGCATTCGCGCCGATCCACACGCGCTTTCCAATGTGAATTGGTGCCGGATGAAGTGCCTGCCGTTTCTCCGGTGCAAGGTCATGATTCAGGGTTGCCAGCACGACTCCGTGGCCGATGAGCGCGCCGTCGTCAATGAAGATGCCGCCCTGATCCTGGAATTTACAGCCGGCATTGATAAACACATTTTTGCCGACAGTAATGTTTTTCCCAAAATCCGTATAAAACGGCGGAAACAGACCGAACCCCTGATCTACCGGTTTTCCGATCAGTTCCGAGAACAATGCCTGCAGCTCATCCGGCTCATGATACTGCGTATTGATCTGCATCGTAATTTTCTGTGCCTCACGGCTGTAATACCGCATCAGCTGTATCGCCTCAGGGTTTTCGCCGATTGTTTCACTTTCACTGAAATACCTCAGGAGTTCCTTTAAGTCCATCATATTATTGCCTGCTCCTTCCTGCAATTATTTTAGTCTCAAATTGTATCAATTCCGGAAAACTGTATTTCCCCGGCAATCTCTGCTTCATTCTCCTGTGCCGTTTCACTGATCGCATCTTCAAATCCGGTCAGCGCGGCAAACGGGGCAAATTGTGCTGCTCTTTTTTCCGGCGGCATGGGCGGATGATTCTTTGAAACGGGACGCTGCAGATGAATGATATCATCATAAGATTCGTCCTGCTTACTTCTGTATTTCATGCTTTATGCCCTCCGATCTGCCGGTTCCGCTCTCTTCCGGTGGCTCCGTCCTGCAGGTTCAACCCCTTCAGGACGGCATCTTTTCCGTAACGCTTACGGATGGTAAGCATCGCCTCCTGCAGCTGACGCTCTTTTTCACGCTTTTCTTCTGCCGCTCTGCGCGCTTCCTGCCGGGCTCTGTAATCCGTGAAAAAATCCAGCTGCTCAAATCCGTTTTCTTTCTGAATCTCTTCCTCCCGGACCACATGATTCATGACCAGTGTGATCCGCCGGACCAGCAGATCCGGATGAACCGTGCGCTGATAAATCCGCATAACTGCATCCATGATTTCTTTTCCGGAGGATGTGGGCGTGTCCAGGGTTTCTATTCCGTGGGCAGGCTTTGGCGCCGGCCTCCCGTACCAGTCTTTTGTGACAGGTCCTTTGTATTTTTTCCTGATTTCCGGATTGTCCAGATTTTCTCTGTCATAGTTGATGGTCAGTACAACCTGATCTGTGACCATCCGCTTCTCAACCAGGTCAAGCGCCATCGCATCAGCCATCTCGCGTACAACGACAGATGCTCTCCTGTAATCATAAGGTTCTGTCAATACCTGAGCAGAATTGAAAGAATTGTTTTCCGGTTTATACTGTTTAATCAAATCAATTGTACAGGGTTCGATGCCCCACGCGTGGTCAATCAGAAGCTCCGCATTTACCCCGAACAACTGATAAAGCAGTTCTTCATTGTGAAAGTCGCTTTCTTTTCCCAGGGAACATCTGGCGATATCCCCCATCGTGTACAGTCCGTTTGCCTCAAGTTTTTTGGCATAACCGCGCCCGACGCGCCAGAAATCTGTCAGCGGACGGTGACTCCACAGCTGCCGGCGGTAAGACATCTCATCCAGCTCCGCAATCCGCATCCCGTCGGCATCCGGTTCAACGTGTTTTGATTCGATATCCATAGCGATTTTGGCGAGATACAGATTGGTTCCGATCCCGGCAGTCGCTGTAATACCTGTCTCATTCATGATGTCACGGATCATTGTGACTGCCAACTCGCGCGCAGTCATATGATAGGTTTTCAGATAGTTCGTTGCGTCGATGAACACCTCGTCAATTGAATAGACGTGAATATCTTCCGGGGCAATATACCTGAGATAGATTTTATAGATCCGCGTACTGTATTCCATGTAAAAGGCCATCCGGGGTACGGCAGCGATATAATCCAGTTCCAGAGAAGGATCTGCAGACAGTTCCGCCGCGTCGGAGGATTTTGCGGTAAACGCATGACCGGGGGCAGCCAAAAGGCGCTCCCGGTTGATTTCCTTTACCCGGCGCACCACTTCAAAAAGGCGGGCGCGGCCGGGGATTCCATATGCTTTTAAGGCAGGGGACACCGCCAGACAGATCGTTTTTTCCGTGCGTGATACATCTGCCACGACCAGATTGGCCGTGAGCGGATTCAGACCGCGCTCCTGGCACTCTACAGAAGCGTAGAATGATTTCAGATCAATGGCGATGTATGCGCGCTGCATTCGTTTTGTCTCCTTGCTCATCAAGTACCGGCGTTCTCAAAGTACCTGCATTTGAATCTTTATCAACGCATTTGATTATTCAGGTCAGGAGGTTCTTCTCGTCAACTATGCCGACCTCCAGGAGTTTCTGCAGGCTCATGAGAATGCCGAATTTGGCGTGCGGCCAGGTGAGGCCGCCCTGGAAATAGACTGCGTAAGGCTCTTTGATCGGACCGTCCGCGGATAATTCGATCGATGAACCCTGTACAAATGCGCCGGCAGCCATTATAACGTCGCTGTCGTAACCCGGCATAGCCCATGGCTCGGGCACAACATGCGCATCAACCGGCGCTGCAGCCTGGATCCCCTGACAGAAGGCAATGACACCTTCTTTTTTTCCAAATACTACTGACTGTATAATATCATGCCGCGGTTCATCCGCGCCAGGTACAACCTGAAATCCGAGTGACTCATAAATAGCAGATGCAAACAACGCGCCTTTCAAGGCCGCTGCCGTCACGGTCGGGGAAAGGAAAAATCCCTGGAAAAAGGACTGTGTCACACCAAGAGTCGCACCGACTTCCTTTCCAAGTCCGGGTGTTGTCAGCCGGAAAGCCGCATTTTCAACGAACTGCTTCTTTCCCGCGATATAACCCCCGATCGGCGCGAGACCGCCGCCCGGATTCTTGATCAGCGATCCTACCAGCAGATCTGCGCCGACATCTGTCGGTTCCTTCGTCTCGGTAAATTCGCCGTAACAGTTATCCACCATACAGATCAGATCCGGCTTAATCTCCTTCAGAAAACGGATCAGTTCACCAATCTCATCCACACCGAAGGAAGGTCGTGTCTGATATCCCTTGGAGCGCTGAATCGCCGCAAGCTTCGTCCGTTCATTCACCGCACCGCGGATCGCTTCAAAATCAAAACTTCCATCCGGCCGCAAGTCCACCTGCCGGTATGTAATCCCGTACTCCGCAAGCGACCCGTTCGAAGGACGGATTCCGATTACCTCTTCCAGTGTATCATAAGGTTTTCCCGCAGGACACAGAAGCTCATCACCGGGCCTTAAATTCCCGGCAAGTGCCACGGCAAGCGCGTGCGTGCCGCAGGCAATCAGCGGACGTACCAGGGCATCCTCCGTATGAAACGCGGCGGCATAAACCGCTTCCAGCTTCTCGCGGCCCAGATCATTGTATCCATATCCGGTCGAAGGAAACAGACAAGCCTCGGAAACGCGGCAGTCCTGCATCGCCCCGAGCACCTTCATCTGATTATACTCCGCCACCTCATCAATTCCGCGGAACCGCTCCGCCAGCCCGCTGAGAATCTTCTCTCCATATTGATACACTGCCCCGCTGATGCCGCGGGATTCGTATATTGTTTTCATGACATTCTGTTCAGCCATTTTTATTTATCCTTACTGTTTTCTTCCATACTTCTGTCAAAATACGCACTGCTATGAAGAATTGTATGAATATCTCAAACAATCTGCACAAGCCTTAGAACTTCTTGTCTGTGCAGAATCTTTGGAATGGATAAAATCGATATTGTCTGAGCTCATTTATGAGCGAGTTTGAGATTTTATCCATGTATCTCCAAAGATACAAACAGATATAGAAGTTCTTGGCGCGGAAGCCGTTTGAGAATTCATACAATTCATCCATTATCGTTTCATTTCCTCTTCCCCTTCTTATAATACGGCGCCGCCTGGTCAAATGCCTGCTTCAGCGCACTCTGGTTGCGCAGCCCCTGTACATTCTTCGTATGCCTTGCAACGAATGCCTCCAGTTTCTGCATGTATTCATCCGCCGTGATACTTCCCTCTGAAACATATGTCAGCCCTTTTTCCCAGCTGGCTGTCAGTTCCGGGTTTAAAAGCGGCCGGATGGAGGCATCTACAACATCATACACCATCTCTCCCATCTGCGTCGGCGTTATAATCTGCGTCTTTTTATTCAGTGCCAGATATTTAATCGCCGCCAGTTTTTTCAGGATCTCCGCCCGCGTCGCCGACGTTCCGATTCCGCTGCCCTTGATCTGTGCGCGAAGTTCTTCGTCCTCAATCAGCTGTCCTGCATTTTCCATTGCAAGAATCATGGAACCGGATGTATACCGCTTCGGCGGAGAAGTCTCACCTTCCCTGATTTTGTATCCAGCAAGCGGGATCAGATCTCCTTTCCGCAGCTTTGAGAGCTGGTCCAGAAAGACCGCGTCTGTAATATCTGTCTCATTATCGTCTGGATTTCCTTTTTTTCCGGCTTCCGCGTCACCGGCTCCCGAAGGATTGTCTTCTGGCAGACTGTTTTCAGATTTATCGCCTGCGTTCTGCTTCTTTCCGGGAATGCCTGCAACCTCAAGATACCCCGGCTGTTCCAGAATACGGAATGAACTGTGGAACCGTTCATGATCCACTTCTGTAACCAGCTGGATCTTCCGGTAGACAGCCGGCGGATAGAAAATGGAAAGAAAACGCCGCACAATGCAGTCATATACTTTTCGCGAAAGTTCTGAGATCCGCTGCAGCTGCTCCATCCCCTGCCCGGTGGGGATAATTGCATAGTGGTCTGTGATCTGTTTATCATTGGTATATCGTGTTTTTCCGATCTTTCTCCATGCATCTCCCTGCAGAATATTCTGTGCATACGCTGCACAGGGCTGATATCTGCATAACCCCTTCAGGTTGCGGTCAATCTGCTTCGCAATCGCAGAAGACAGCACGCGGGCATCTGTACGCGGATATGTCACCAGCTTCTTCTCATAGAGTTCCTGTGCGATCTGCAGTGTCTGATCCGGACTGATCTTGAAACGCCTGGAACAGTCATTCTGAAGTTCTGCCAGATTGTAGAGAAGCGGCGGATTCTTTTTCTCCTGCTTCTTTTCGATTTTAACAACCAGAGCCGTCTGCTCCGGCTGTACAACTGCAGGAGAATCCTGCAGCAGCCTTCCGTGCAGTGCTTCGATCAGTGTCTCGGCATCTTTCCGTTCGCGAAACCCGTTTTCCTTATATAGTTTCGGCGACTGGAAATACCGGCTCTCCTCCCAGACACGCCACTCGCCTTCGAACGGAAAACTTCGGAAAGTGTCTGACGAATACATTCCCTCCGCAGCTGTTTCCGGCTGTTCAGCTGCCGGCAACTGCAGTACCAACTGAGACATCACACGATAAAACGGCGTCTTCTGGAATGCCCGGATCTCCCGCTCGCGCCGCACGACCATTCCCAGAACACAGGTCATGACACGCCCGACTGATATCGCCTGATACTTTTTCCCCAGATATCCGGAAACCGTATATGCATATCGAAGAGAAAGCGCACGGGAAAAATTGATGCCCATCAGATAATCTTCTTTGGCACGAAGATATGCGGCATCCGAGAGATTATTGTAGGCTGACAGATCTTTTGCTTCGCGGATCCCCCGCTGAATCTCCTCTTCTGTCTGCGAATCAATCCAGACGCGTTTCTGCGGTTTTGTGTCCGGCCGGATTCCTGCCATCTGGGCGACGAGCCGGTAGATATATTCTCCCTCCCGTCCGGAGTCTGTGCACACAAAAACAGTCCCGATATCTTTTCGATTCAGGAGTCCTTTGACAATATTAAATTGTTTTTTTACGCCCGGAATAACTTCGTATTTGAATTGTTTCGGCAGAAATGGCAGTGTGTCGAAAGACCACCGCTTGTATTTTTCATCATATTGATCGGGATAACTCATGGTGACCAGATGCCCGACGCACCAGGTCACCACGCTGTTATCCGATTCGAGATACCCGTCACGGCGCGCAAGATTCTCGTGCAATGCTTTTCCGAATTCCTGCGCGACGCTGGGTTTTTCAGCAATGTATAACGATTTTAAACTCATTTCGCTGTAATGTATTTTTTCGCAACAAGTGTCTCTGCGCAAAGTACTGCGCCGCCCGCTGCACCGCGGAGCGTGTTGTGTGAGAGACCAACAAATTTCCAGTCATATACGGAATCCTCGCGAAGACGGCCGATGGAAACGCCCATACCCTTTTCATAGTCGACGTCAAGCTTAACCTGCGGACGGTTATCCTCCTCGAGATACTGAATGAACTGCTTTGGTGCACTCGGCAGATCCATTTCCTGCGGCACGCCCTTAAACGCGCGCAGCTTTTCAATCAGCTGTTCTTTGGTCGCTTTCTTACGGAACTTTACAAAGACAGCTGCAGTATGGCCGTTCAGAACCGGCACGCGCAGACATTGGCAGGTAATCTTCGGCTCTGATGCCTTGACAATCTCACCGTTCTCAATATGGCCCCAGATGCGGAGCGGCTCCTGCTCACTCTTCTCTTCTTCGCCGCTGATAAACGGGATAACATTCTCTATCATCTCCGGCCAGTCTGCGAAGGTTTTGCCCGCGCCGGAAATAGCCTGATAGGTTGTGACAACAACTTCATACGGCTCAAATTCTTTCCACGCAGTCAGAACAGGTGTATAGCTCTGGATTGAGCAATTCGGCTTGACGGCGATAAAACCGCGTGTCGTTCCGAGATGCTTTTTCTGCTCCGGAATGATATCGAAATGCTGATCATTGATCTCCGGAATTACCATCGGTACATCCGGAGTCCAGCGGTGTGCGCTGTTGTTCGATACGACCGGTGTCTCGCTCTTTGCATACGCAATCTCGATTTCTTTGATTTCGTTTTTGGACATATTCAGTGCCGAGAAAACAAAGTCAACATTTTCCGTGACCTTTTCAATCTCATTGATATTCAGCACCTGCATCTTTTTAATATATTCCGGCATCGGTGTTTCCATTTTCCATCTTCCGCCGACTGCCTCCTCATAAGTCTGTCCGGCACTGCGCGCGCTCGCTGCGACTGCAGTCACCTCAAACCACGGATGCCCGTCCATCAGCGTCACAAAACGCTGTCCGACCATACCGGTTGCGCCAAGAATTCCGACACGTAATTTCTTCTCCATGATCTTTCTGTGCTCCTTCATTCTGGAAATGATATGCTGATCCGATTCTGCTATAAAACAGATCTGATTTGACGTCAACTATAAGACAATTTAGCCAAAAATGCAAGTGTGAAATTGTGCAGTTTTTCAGTTATTTTCCACGCTCGCGCTCTATGTTCATGAACTTCGTGTAATCCGGCAGCCATACCAGATTTACCGTTCCGATGGGGCCGTTTCTCTGTTTTGCAATGATAATTTCACAGATTCCTTTCATCTCGGAATCTTTCTTGTAATAGTCATCGCGGTACAGGAACATGACGACATCGGCATCCTGCTCAATCGCGCCGGATTCACGCAGATCCGAAAGGATCGGTCTGTGATCACCCGCACGCTGCTCCACCGCACGTGAAAGCTGGGAGAGCGCAACGATCGGTACATTCAGTTCTCTGGCCAGTGCCTTCAGAGACCGTGATATTTCCGAGATCTCCTGCTGGCGGGAGTCGGTTCCGCGCTTGCCGGAGCCGCTCATCAGCTGAAGATAATCGATCATTACGATATCAAGTCCGTGCTCCAGCTTATACTTTCTGCATTTTGTCCGCAGTTCCCGCACAGTAATACCCGGTGTATCATCGATAATCAGCTTAGATCCGCCGATAAGACCTGCCGTCTCGATCAGACGCGCCCACTCTTCGTCGCGCAGATTACCATTTCGAAGATTCTGGGAATCCACGCGGGACTGCATCGCAAACAGACGGTTCATCAGCTGATTTTTTGACATCTCAAGGCTGAAGATTGCCACAGCCCTGTCCTGCTTCAGCGTCATATATTCCGCAATGTTCAGAACAAATGCCGTCTTACCCATAGAAGGACGAGCTGCCACCAGGATCAGATCCGAATTCTGAAGACCGGATGTCTTATAGTCAAGATCCGTAAATCCCGTTGCCAGGCCCGTTACATTTCCCCGGGTTCGGGACGCCTTCTCAATGGTTGAGAGTGTGTCCATAACAACCTGGCGAATCGGAACAAACGTACTGGTGTTCTGCTTCTCAAAGATCTGGAACATATTCTTTTCCGAATTTTCCAGAATCTCTTCCACCGGCTCGTTGTCAAGATAACAGGTATTCTCGATTTTTTCCGCCTCGCGGATCAGATTGCGCAGAATACTCTTCTCCCGGACAATTTCCGCGTAATAACGAATGTTTGCCGACGTCGGCACCGCAGTCAGCAGATCACGCACAAACTGCATATCTGAAATCTCAGGCGGGACATCTTTTTCTTTCAGACGGTTCTGCAGTGTGATAACATCCACTGCCTTGCCCGCATTATACAGATCAAGCATTGCCTCAAAGACAATGCCGAACTGCGGCTGATAAAAATCTTCCCGCTGCAGGATTTCCGACGCAGTCATGATCGCCTCGCGTCCCATCAGCATGGATCCGATGACAGACTGCTCCGCTTCTGTACTGTGCGGCAGTATTCTTTTAATCGCAGCTTCTTCCATGCTGTAGCTCCATTCCTGTGCGAAAACCTTATGCTTCCGTCACATTCACCTTCATCTTTGCCGTGACTTTCTGATGCAGACGGATCGGCACTTCAAAAGTGCCCAGTTCCTTGATCGGGCCGTCCATCTGGATTTTTTTCTTGTCCAGTTCAAAGCCGAACTGCTTCTTTGCGGCATCTGCAATTTCCTTTGCGGAAATGGATCCGAACGCGCGGCCGCCCTCGCCGATCTTGATTGTCATATCAAGCTGGCTTTTCCCGATCTCCTCTGCAAAACGTTCTGCCTCCGCAAGTGCTTCCTGCGCAAGTTTTTCTTCATGCGCGTTGCGCAGTTTCAGGTCATTCAGATTCTTCGGTGTCGCCTCGACCCCAAGCTTCTTCGGCAGCAGCATATTGCGCGCGTAACCGTCACTGACATTAACCACATCACCCTTCCTGCCGAGAGACTTAACGTCTGCAAGTAAAATCACTTTCATCGTATTAACTCCTTATCACTTATTATTACTTATAATTCTCCTGCCTCGATCATTTCATCGAGTGTAAGTTTCAGCTGTTGAATCGCTTCTTCTATGGTCATGCCGTCAAGCTGGCAGCCTGCCATATTCAGATGACCGCCGCCGCCCATGCGCTCCATGATGATCTGTACATTGACTTCGTCAATCGCTCTCGCGCTGATATAAATCCGGTTATCATAGTCCGTCAGAACAAAGGAGGCATGTACACCGATGATATTCAGCAGTGCGTTTGCAGACTGGGAGGCGACAATGGTAGGACTCTCAATCCCCTCTGCCGGGCATACTGCAATTGCGAAACGCTCCCTGTACTGGATGGCATTCCGGATTGTCTCACCGCGGGCCCGGTAATCATTCATGTTTTCACGGAACAGCTTGCGGACGCGCGTCACATCGGCGCCGTTTTTCCTAAGAAATGCCGCGGCCTCAAATGTTCTGACGCCGGTCTTCTGCATGAAGTTATCCGTATCAATCATCACACCGGCATACAGCGCATCTGCCTCAATATTCCGGATGCGGACGCCCTCTGCAAAATACTGAAGAATCTCAGCCACCATTTCACAACTGGAAGAAGCGTACGGCTCAATATACGAGAGAACCGCGTTTTTAATCGTATCACCGCTCTGACGATGGTGATCCAGTACAACGATGGTTTTCGTCTTTCTGAGCAGTGACGGACATTCGGTATAGCCCGGCTTGCTGGTGTCAACCACGATCAGAAGCGTGTCATTGTTAACAAGGTCTTCTGCCTCGTCCTTTGTCAGAAACATGTCAGGATTGAAATCCGGTGACTCCCGGAACATATCAATCAGCGGACGCATCGACGATGTAATCTGTCCGATTACAATATGAACCCGCTTGTTCAGCGTGCGGGAAGCGCGGTACAAACCAACCGCTGCTCCGAACGCGTCGGCATCGATCAGCTGATGGCCCATAATGACGATCTCGTTCGCCGAACCGATGAATTCACTCAGCGCGTGTGCCTTGACACGGGCTTTGACACGGGTACTCTTTTCCACTGCCTCGGTTTTTCCGCCGAAGAAATAATTGCTGTCCTTATCTTTGATGACAACCTGATCTCCGCCGCGGCCAAGCGCAAGATCAATCGCGGTTCTGGCCGCCTCAAAATTATCATTCAATGATCCCGCATTCTGACCGATTCCGATACTGATCGTCACTTCCATGTCATTGCCGATATTAACGGATTTGACATTCTCGAGAATGCTGAACCGCATGTTTTTGAGCTGGTCAAGCGCGCGGTTATGCATGACAAGCAGGAACTTGTCTTTTTCAAAACTTTTTACAACTCCGTCCAGATCGTGGAAATACTTTGTGATACGACGCTCAATCAGCGCTGTCAGAAGCGAGCGGCGGACTTCTTCGACAGAATCCAGCGCCTCTTCATAGTTGTCGATATAGATCAGACCGGCCACCATCTTTTCATCGTTGTACTTCTCAATGTACTGATGGAGTTCCGTCTGGTCATGGAGAATGACTGCGTAGAGACAGATATCATCTTCCTGCTCGGGCTCAACAAATCCGGAATCTGCCAGCATATCACCGGCTTCAATCCTGTGAATCTGTGCAATGAAGAAGTGTTTCCCGAAAATCACTTCCAGATCCCGCGGAATTTCGTCTTCCGGAAAAACATCGCTTGTAATGCCCGGAAAAAGACCGCTGACGGTCTTTCTGATACCATTGTTCTCTACACCTGTAAGATCAGAGAATGCGTGATTAACCCACAGAAACTTACCCCTTTGATCAGCAACTGCAAAGGGAAGACCCATATCCCGGATCAGCTTCTGCTGAATTCGGCCGTACTGCGACGCAAACCCCATGAGCTGTGCGAGCAAAGTCTGCTTTCGAATTGTGTAGATCACAATCTGCAGCACCAGATAGAGCACAATCCCGACTGACATAACAATCCCTGCGCTGCTGCTGATGGTGTACACAGCCGCATTAAAAAACACAAGTATAATAATCAGCCAGAGCGGTCCGCCCAGAAAGCGCTTAAACGATGCGTTAATACTTTTATCCGACATGTTTCTTTAACCTCAAAGCGGGCGGCATGCATTACATCGCAGCCGCCCGGACTTCGCTATTACTACTGTATTGTTACCGGCTGTTTACTGGAACGGCAGTTCCTCGTCAATCCCGTCCGGGATATTCATAAACCCGTCCGCAGACTCAGAACCGAAATCAGCCGGTGCAGGTGCGCTCTGCTGTGGTGCAGGTGCACTGTTGTAGGAATTATTGTACGTGTTTGCATACTGCGCAGCCCCTGCCTCACTGGCCGCTCTGCTCTCTGCAAACTCCTGATCCTCTACCACAACGTCTGTCGTATATACGCGGTTACCTTCCCGGTTCGTATAGCTTCCGGTCTGAATCCGTCCGGTGATCAGGATCTTCGTACCTTTGTGCAGATACTTTTCGGCAAACTCAGCTGATCTGCCAAACGCGACACAGCTGATGAAATCCGCATTCTGCTGATTATCATCTCTGCGGCGTCTGCGATCTACCGCAAGCGTATATCTTGCGACCTCCATGCCGTTTTCGCCCTGTGCATAACGAATATCAGGATCGCGTGTCAGGCGTCCCATCAAAATGACTCTGTTCATAATTTACCTCTTGTTCGGATTTTTTCACTGTACTAAAATAGCATAATTGCACAGGAAAGTCAACGAAAGCGCGGTTTGTCAGACACGAATGGCGCCAAGTACTTCGCCGATCGGATCCCGGATCACAAGATCCGCCTTTGCATTCATACCTGTCTGTCCTTTATTTATCAGTACAAGTGCATCTCCGTGGAAATACTGCAGAAGTCCTGCAGCAGGATATACCACCAGCGAAGTACCGCCGACAATCATCATATCCGCCTCACGGATTGCCCGGACCGCACCGCTGATCACATCGTTATCCAGCCCTTCTTCATACAAAACGACATCCGGCTTAATCATGGCGCCGCATTTCTCGCATACCGGTACAGCATCTTTACTGGCCCTGATATAGGCACCGTCATAAAATGCGCCGCATCGTGTGCAGTAATTGCGGTGAACGCTGCCGTGCAGCTCATAGACCGTTTTGCTTCCGGCCTTCTGATGCAGTCCGTCAATGTTCTGCGTCACAACTGCCGTCAGCTTTCCCTTCTCTTCCATCTCTGCCAGTTTCAGATGCGCCGCGTTCGGCTCTGCGTCCAGCGCCAGTACCTTATCTCTGTAAAATTCAAAGAAATCCGCGGAGTGCGAGACAAAAAACGTGTGACTCAGCATTGTCTCCGGCGGGTATTTGTATTTCTGATTATACAGGCCGTCGACACTGCGGAAATCCGGAATACCGCTCTCCGTAGAAACACCTGCACCGCCGAAAAACACGATGCGGCTGTGTGTGTCAATTAACTGCTGCAGCTGTTCAATCTGATTCATTTCGTACTCCTTTCTTTTCGGTAATGGCCGTTTTTAACCGTCTTCACTCATTTTCCGTTACAAACTCGCTGTATTCATCTGCTGTACTGTCAGATGAAGGATTGTCCGCGTCTGATCCGGTCTCCGCCGGTGAACCGGCTGCGTCCGCACTGCCGCTGCCGTTACCGGTATGTCTGACCACCCCTGCCAGAACACCCTGAACGACGAACCGCGCTTTTGAATCATTTGTACAGGTCGACAGCGTTATGATCCTGCTGTCCGGCGCAAACTGAACCGCGGGCAGTTCAACCGATGAGTCCGCAGCACATTTTTCGGCATACCGGACAAATGTCTCGTCCCGCCCGTGAAACAGGGTATAGACCTCATCAAACGGATCTACGCGCTGCATGCCGAACATCTGATAACAGTAATCAGCGCCCGGAACGAGAATCCAGAAATAAGGCTCTTCGACATCCTTCTCCTTTTCAACCAGTTCATCGAGTTTTCCGAACATCGAATCATTTTTCATATTATGCCCGTACAGGATCGTATTCGGATCTGAAAAATCAGATGCGTTCTCATAATCCATAAAAATGGAACCGGCAAAGTTATAGGTTTTCCGAAAGGTTCTGTGCAGATAATAATCATTGTCCTCACCCTGAACAATCGGATAGCTGATATCAACATCTTTGATGTAAATCCAGCCGATGACTTCATCATTAATCTCTTTGAGTGCATCGAAGTCGACGCTGACCGGACACGCAATTTTTCCGGCTGCTACTTCTTCCGGCGTCAGCACATGCGAACCTGCTTCCTCATCTGCATCTGACAGTTTTCTCAGTTCCTCATATTCCTTTTCGCTTTTACGGTATTCCGACACCGTTGAGAGCAGCTTATATCCAGAAAACAGAAAAATACCGAGCAGGATCACCATCAGAAGAATCAGCACCGGGTTCATTCCTTTTCTTTTTGCTTTTTGTTTTGCCATAAAGCCGTCATCCTTTCATGATGCTAAATTCCTTTTTAGTATAGCACTTTTTGGAACCTGTGTGAACTTAAGCGGAACAGATCCGCACGCTTCCTATTTCTAGTGATTCTGAATAAATCATTCCACATGATGTTGTAAATTAAGACTAATTCCTGTATAATTCAATTCCGATTAAACAGGTATATTATCGTTTCATTTCCGATAAGATTTCTTCAGAATAATAAAGCAGTTTTTAATCATATAGACGAAACACAGGAATCTATTTATATGGAAAAATTCAGTGTCAAAAAACCGTTTACGATCCTGGTCATGGTGATTATGATAATCACACTGGGATTTGTCGCCGTCACCCGGCTTTCCACCGATCTTCTTCCGGAGATGTCGCTGCCGTATCTGATGGTGATTACAACCTACCCCGGCGCCAGCCCGGAAAAAGTCGAGAACGCTGTCGGCATTCCGATGGAACGCGCGCTGGGCACCATTACCGGTGTGAAGAATGTAATGACCACGAACGCGGAAAACTACTGCATGACACAGCTGGAATTTGAAGACGGCACCGATATGGACAGCGCACTGGTCAAGGTATCCGGTGCCGTCGACGAAGTTTCCGGATCACTTCCCGATGAAGCCGGAACCCCTTCCATCATGGAAATCAGTATGGACATGATGGCAACCATGTACGTGGCGGTCAGCCGGGACGGCTATGATATTTATGAACTGACTGATTATGTTCGGAACGAAGCAGCTCCGTATGTTGAACGCCAGAACGGTGTGGCGCGTGTCACTACCATCGGTGCCATAGATAAATCCATACAGGTCGAACTGAATCAGAATAAAATTGACAAAATCAACGACCGGGTTCTCGGCAAGGCAAATACCGCGCTGGCAGATGCCAGAAAGCAGCTGGATGATGCTGAGGCACAGGTGCAGAATGGCCAGGACGCGCTGGAAGCCCAGGAAAAGACTTTTGGCGAGACCGTTGCCTCTTCTATCTTCGATCAGATCAAAGGACAGATTCCTGCGGTATCGGCCGGCCTGAACACACAGCTGCAGACAGCCGCCGGTCAGCTGACGCGGCTGATGGAATCAGTTGATGAACTGACGCCGCAGGCAGAAGACAGTCTTTCCGGCGCCAGAGAAAAACTGTCGCAGGCAGAACAGGGTGTGGCAGACGCGGAAGCATTCCTGAAAAAGGTGCAGCAGGGAATGGAACAGGCCGCGAAAAAAGCTGATGAAGCCCAGGAAACTGTTGAAAACACTGCGGATGAAATCGAAAATACCGTTGATCAGATTGATGACGCAATCACCGGGCTCGAAGGTCTCCCTGCTGAAATTGAGGCCGCCATGAACGACCCGGAAGCCATGGCGGCACTTCTTGAAAAGGCACAGCAGGCACTTGCGGATGCGCAGGCTGCATGGGAGCAGGCACAGAAAGAGTATGAAGAGGCCTCGCAAAAATACACGGCTGCCTACACAAAAGAACAGATTGCGCAAATAAAAACGACCATTCAGTCTGTTCTGGCCACCATTGAAAAAACCGCGGCCGGCAGTGCAAATACCTTCTCCGGTCTGATGAAGGAAGTCTCTTCTGTTACGACAGTTCTGGCGAAAGCCGGTGCCGCGCTTGACACGGTCTCAGTCACGGATACCGCAGGCGCACTGAAAGAAAAAATCGCAGATGCAAGGAATGCTCTGGAATCAGCGGAAGCCGGCATTGACAAAGTGCCTGAACTGCTGTCTCAGCTCGAAACCGGCTACGGAGCACTGACGCAGGCGCAGCTTGACGCTGCAGTCGGCTTCTCAACTGCTGCCATGCAGCTTACAACAGCCCAGGCACAGCTGAAAGCAGCCCGCTCTCAGTATGAGTCGTCCAGGGATGCGGCACTCGAGAATGCAAACATCGATCAGCTGGTCACCGCAGAGACGCTGTCATCTCTGATTTACGCACAGAACTTTTCCATGCCGGCCGGCTATATCGATGACAAAAATGATAACTCCTGGCTGCTCAAAGTCGGCGAGCAGTTTGAAACGCCGGATGAAATCGAGGACGCGCTTCTGGTTGATCTGGATTCTGTCGGCGTTGTCAGACTTTCCGATGTCGCAGATATCACGGTAATTGATAACGCTGAAGACAGTTACGCAAAACTGAACGGACAGAATGCGATCTGTCTGTGTATTTACAAGGCATCCACTGCCGGTACAAATGAAGTATCGAAAACCTGCAAGCAGGCACTTGACACACTTGCGGAAGAGACAGAAGGACTGCAGCTGGTCTCCCTGATGGACCAGGGCATTTATATCGATCTGATTGTCAGCAGTATTCTTTCCAGTATTCTGCTGGGCGCATTACTCGCGATCATTGTTCTGATTCTGTTTCTGAAAGACATCCGGCCGACGCTGGTTGTCGGCATCAGTATTCCGCTGTCTGTCCTGTTCACGATCGTCCTGATGTATTTCTCCGGACTCTCGCTGAACATGATGACACTGTCCGGTCTGGCGCTTGGAATCGGAATGCTGGTAGACAATTCCATTGTTGTTATGGAAAACATCTTCCGTCTGCGCGGGCTGGGACTTCCGGCACCACGCGCGGCCGTCCAGGGCGCAAAACAGGTGCGCGGTGCTATCATTGCATCAACACTGACCACTGTCTGCGTCTTTCTGCCGATGGTCTTCACAACAGGCACTGTGCGGGAGCTTCTGATTCCGATGGCTCTTTCCATCGGCTACTGTCTGATGGCTTCTCTTGTCGTCGCGCTGACGGTTGTACCGGCTTCTGCCAGCACACTCATGAAAAACATGCAGCCAAAGAGGCATCGCCTTCTTGACCGGATTGCAGACATTTACGGCAAAACTCTTTCCTGGTGTCTGCGTTTCAAAATTGTTCCGCTTGCACTGGCTGTACTGCTCCTGATCATGACGGTATGGCAGGTCATCCGGACCGGTATTGTACTGCTGCCGGAAATGGCCAGCAGCGATATCGAAGTCGATATTTCAACGGATTCTGATATGGACCGGAAAACATCCTATCAGAAAATGGACGAAGTCATCGACCGTCTGCTGCAGGTCGACGGGGTCAATTATATCGGTGCGCTTGACATGGCCAGCTCCACTGCCCTGATTTCCTCAATGTCCGGCGATACCAGCAACTACGGTAATTATATGTGCTATGTCATCGCCGATGAACAGGCTGAACCGGACCGTCTGCGCGCACTCACAAAAGACTTGCAGAAAGCAGGTGATGAAATCGACGGCTGTACCGTATCGGTAACAACCGGTGATATGAGCGATATGACTGCCCTCGCCGGATCTGATGACCTGACAATACAGGTCTACGGACCTGATTTAGATAAGCTCAAAGAAATCAGCTCAGATGTCCAGGATCTGGTGAAAAGTGTCTCCGGGTTTAAGGATGTCAAAGACAGCACCGAAAATGGTGACAAAACGCTTCAGCTGTCAATCAACCGGGACAAGGCAATGGAGTACGGCTTTACAACCGCACAGATCTACGGCGCCATTGCTTCACGCATGAACACAAGCGTTAATTCCACTTCCATAACGGTGGACGGAATGGATCTGACCATTACCATTGTGGATGAAACAGACCCGCTCACAAGGGAAAATCTGCTCGATCTGGAACTCACAGAGACAGACCTGACACAGGCGGCCGGCAATATGAGCATGGACGGCAGTTCCGGTGCTGCCGGCGGCGCAGGCGGCTCTGCAATGTCCGGTGCCTTTTCCGGATCTGCCCAGGCTGCAGCTTCCGGTTCTGATGGCAGTGCCGGCGGCATGGACCTCTCCGCAATGTTTGGCGGCGAAAATGATTCGTCTGACAGTGACAGCGAAGAAGCAGATGAAGAAAAAGACGATAAAAAAGTGCACCATCTGAGCGAATTTGCAACTGTCACAGAAACGGAATCTCTCGCTCAGATCAGACGGGAAAACCAGTCACGTTACCTGACCGTCACAGCAAATGCCGGAGAAGGACAGAATGCGGCGCTGCTGACACGTTCCCTGACCGGAAAACTGAACGAATACCGCTCAAAACTCCCGCATGGCTACCGCGTGGAAATTGCCGGGCAGTCTGAGACGATTACGGATATGCTCACACAGATGGCAAAACTGCTTGCGCTTGGTATTCTGTTTATTTATCTGGTCATGGTGGCACAATTCCAGAGTCTGCTGTCACCGTTCATCGTCCTTTTCACCGTACCGCTTGCTTTCACAGGCGGCATGCTCGGACTGATGGCTGCGAGGCAGCCGCTCTCCATGCTCTCGCTGATGGGCTTCCTGATTCTTGTCGGTACCGTCGTAAACAACGGTATTGTCTTCGTGGATTATGCCAATCAGCTCCGCATCGGCGGCATGCCGCGAAAAGACGCCCTTGTGGCCACCGGCATCACCCGTATGCGTCCGATCATAATGACGGCACTCACAACCATCCTCGCCATGTCCCGTATGATCTTCGGCAAAGATATGGGCAGTCAGCTCGGCTCCGGCATGGCAATCGTTATCACCGGCGGACTCCTGTATGCAACACTGATGACACTTTACATCATTCCGGTTCTTTATGATATTTTCTTCCGGCGGCAGCCGCTTCAGATCGATACCGGAAATGATCTCGACGAAGTACCGGACGACGCGGCACATTTCCTCGGACAGATGCACAAAAAAAATGAGGTCTGAGGCCTCATTTTTTTCTCTTCCAATTGGAGTTTGCCGGTGTCGCGGCCGGCGTCGCGCCTTCTGCAGGATAAAACTATCATGTTCCTTGCTTCTCTGTCTATCCGGAGTCTGGCCTGAGCATTCCGGCAATTGTGTGCTTGGGCATCCGCATCTCTTGTTTCCTGGCAGTTGCGGATGCACTTTTCACGC
>JNKK01000006.1 GCA_000702845.1 Lachnospiraceae bacterium FE2018 | reverse complement strand
GGATGCAGGAATGACGCAAAGCATGTCAAGAGTGGCTCATTGTATAGATAATGGCCCCATGGAAGGCTTCTGGGGAATCATGAAACGAGAGATGTACTATGGACATAAGTTCAAGACGAAAGAAGAACTTTTGCAGGCCATTGAAGAATATATGATCTATTACACGACCAAGCGCGTACAGAGAAACCTGAACGTAATGACACCAATGGAATACCACGAAACTAAGTTGAAGGAAGCAGCATGAAAACTGCCCGGCAGGAATACCGGGCAGGAAAAACTTTTTGTTTTTTCAATTGTCTACTTGACGGGTCGCACACCATTTTATAAGGAATTTCGGGATCTTAGAACAATAGCGAGGGGGGGACTCGAACCCTCGACACCGCGGGTATGAACCGCGTGCTCTAGCCAGCTGAGCTACCTCGCCTTGCGTGACCGCTTTGCTATTATATAATGCAGCCACAGCATTTGTCAACACTTTAATTTTCTCGATGTATGCCCTGTACACAAGAAGGATAAACCGGTCAAGTAAGGCACACCGTTCTTATTTTTCAATCGGACCCTTATACGCATTGATCCCGCCGATGTTTTTTACATTTGTGTAGCCCTGCATCTGCAGATATTTGACTGCCTTGCTGCTGCGCGCGCCGCTCAGGCAGTGAACATATAGCGGCAGGTCTTTTTGTTCCGGCAGGTCAGCGGCTGCCAGACCTGAGAGCGGTACGTTCACTGCACCGGGGATGTGTCCGGCAGCATACTCGTCTGCTTCACGCACATCGTACAGAACTGCGCCCGGTGTAGATTCGAATTCTTTTATCCCTGCGTTAATATCTGCTTTATTTCCAAATAACATACTTATGCCTCGTCAATCGCCTTGCCGATGTCATGGCGATAATACTTGTTGTCGAAATCGACCCATTCAACTGCCTTGTACGCATTTGCGCGGGCTTCTTTCAGATCTTTGCCCAGTGCTGTAACGCCGAGGACACGGCCGCCGTTAGTAACGATTTCTCCTTTGTCGTTGAACGCCGAGCCGGCATGGAAGACGTAATAGCCGTCTTTATCTTTGAAGTTTTCGAGTCCGCGGATCGGGAATCCCTTCTCGTAGGAAACAGGATAGCCGTCAGATGCAAGAACGACGCAGACACAGGGATCTTCCATAAACTGCAGATCAATCTCATCCAGTTTGCCGTCGATGCATGCCTCACAGACATCGATCATATCGTTCTTCATACGCGGGAGCACGACCTGTGCTTCCGGGTCACCGAAGCGGGCATTATACTCCAGAACCTTCGGGCCGTCCTCTGTCAGCATCAGTCCGAAGAAAATGACACCGACAAACGGTCTCCCCTCCGCTGCCATCGCGTCGACAGTCGGCTGGAAAATGTTTTTCTGGCAGAAATCATCGATTTCATCTGTATAGAACGGGGTCGGGGAGAAATTGCCCATACCGCCGGTATTCAGACCCTGATCTCCGTCTTTTGCGCGCTTGTGGTCCTGCGCGGATGCCATTGTCTTGACGATCTTGCCGTCAACAAAGGACAGAACAGAAACCTCGCGGCCGGTCATAAATTCCTCTATGACCATCTTGTCGCCGGCTGTGCCGAATTTGCGGTCCTGCATAATCTGGCGCACGCCGTCAACTGCCATTTCCTTATCCTCACAGATCAGCACGCCTTTTCCGAGGGCAAGTCCGTCAGCCTTAAGCACGATCGGAAATTTTGCGGTTTCCAGATAATCCAGTGCTGCCTGCGGGTCTGTAAATGTCTCGTAGGCTGCCGTCGGAATGTTGTATTTCTTCATCAGATCCTTGGAGAATGCCTTGGACCCCTCGAGGATCGCCGCGTTTTTGCGCGGTCCGAAGACGCGCAGACCTTTTTCTTCGAAGACATCGACGATGCCGCCGACCAGCGGATCATCCATACCGACGATGGTCAGATCAATCTGGTTTTCCTCTGCAAATGCAGCCAGCTTCTCAAATTCCATTGCGCCGATCGGTACGCATTCCGCATACTCCGCGATGCCGGCATTGCCGGGTGCGCAGTAAATCTTCTCAGCCTTCGGGCTCTGTGCCACTTTCCACGCGATCGCGTGCTCACGTCCGCCGCTTCCAACAATCAGTATTTTCATGTTGTTTTACCTTTCCATCCACTACACGGAATGTTTCTTTGTTTCTTCATGGGAACGACTCATTTCAGTTCGTCAGTTTTTTATATGAACCTTCCCGTCAATCACTTCCACGCGCCCTGCTGCGATCAGCCGGATCGCCTCCGGCATAATGACCCACTCAGCCTCTTCCATGACGCGACGCTGCAGTACTTCCGGCGTATCACCTTCCTGTACCGCAACTGCCTTCTGCAGAATAATCGGACCGGAATCGGTTCCTTTATCGACAAAATGCACGGTTGCTCCGGTCAGCTTCACGCCGCGTTCCAGTGCCGCTTCATGTACCTTCAGACCGTAGTAACCTGTGCCGCAGAAAGAAGGAATCAGCGCCGGATGGATGTTGATGATACGATTCGGGTACGCATCGACCATTTTTTCCGGGATGATAACGAGGCAGCCGGCTAGCACAACGAGATCGACATCGTAGGACTGTACCGTCTCCAGCAGCGCATCGTTAAATGCCGCTCTGGTTTCGAATGTCTTCGGTGAGAGCGTCACCGCGTCGATTCCGTGCTTTTTTGCCCGTTCCAGTGCGTAAACACCGGGGTTGTTGCTGATTACAACGGCAATCTCAGCATCCTGTATCTGTCCGTTTTCAATTGCGTCAATGATCGCCTGAAGATTCGTGCCGCCGCCCGAAACCAGAACTGCCATCCTGAGCATTTTCTTCTCTCCTTTTACATTTAATATCCAAGTTGTACAATCCAGTCATTTGTCTAACTTGGACAAATATATCAATCCAGCGTAACACCTTTCTCGCCGCTGATGATTGTTCCGATCTCATAGGGATATTCGCCGGCTTTGCGGATTGCCTTCATGGCTGCCTCCACATCCTCCGGTTTTACGGCAAGAATCATGCCGATTCCCATATTGAATGTGTTGTACATCATCTGCTCTTCAATCTCGCCCTCCTTCGCCAGCAGGCGGAAGATTGGCGGGATCGGATAGCTGTCTGTATGAATGACTGCGTGCATGCCGTCTTTGAGCATACGCGGGACATTTTCGTAGAAGCCGCCGCCGGTGATATGGCTGCAGGCTTTGATGCGCACACCTGCGTCTTTGACGGACCGCAGCGCTTTTACATAAATCTTTGTCGGACGAAGCAGGACTTCTCCGAGCTTTGCGTCCAGCGCATCATAATAGACATTCAGTGCTTCCGGCGTCATCTCAAAGACCTTGCGGACCAGAGAGTAACCATTGCTGTGAATGCCGGATGAAGCAATGCCCACGAGAACATCGCCCTCTGCAAGCTCCTGTCCGGTGATCATGTCTTTCTCATCAACGATACCGACAGCAAATCCGGCCAGATCATATTCATCAATATCATAGAAACCCGGCATCTCCGCAGTCTCACCGCCGATCAGCGCAGCACCTGCCTGAACGCAGCCCTCTGCGACACCCTTGACAATGTCGGCAATTTTTTCCGGTATGTTCTTGCCGCATGCAATGTAATCCAGGAAGAACAGCGGCTCTCCGCCTGCGCACGCGATGTCATTGACGCACATTGCAACGCAGTCGATACCGATCGAATCATGCTGATCCATCAGAAACGCGATCTTCAGTTTTGTCCCGACACCGTCTGTTCCGGAAACCAGTGTAGGTTTCTCCATCTCTTTGAACCGCTCCATGGAAAAAGCGCCGGAAAAGCCGCCAAGCCCGCCAAGCAGTTCAGGTCTCGCTGTACGCGCGACGTATTCCTTCATCAGTTCAACCGACTTGTAGCCGGCCTCAATATCGACTCCTGCACTCTTATAATCCATATTTCCTCCTACTATTACTTAATACTTGCCTCATCTACATCAGGAGAATGTATATCTCTCCTGCGGAACATCCACAGCGCCGGTCCTTAACAGGCACGATTGTGCGAGTTTAGTATGCTTTATAGCCGACTTCCTGCAGACGCGCGTCTTTTGCCTCTACCTGTCCTTTCAGCTCTGCCGCATAGTCTTTGACTTTCTGCAGAAGTTCCGGATCGGATGTCGCCAGAATCTTTGCCGCCAGAATAGCAGCATTCGCGGCACCGTTGATCGCAACGGTTGCCACCGGAATTCCGCTCGGCATCTGCACGATTGAATACAGGGAATCGCGTCCGCCCAGAGATGTGGTGTGCATCGGGATGCCGATGACCGGCATCGGGAAGATAGCCGCACACATGCCCGGCAGATGTGCTGCCATGCCTGCGCCTGCGATGATTACTTTAAACCCTTTTTCTTCCGCGGACTTCGCATATTCAAAAAATGTATCCGGCTCACGGTGCGCGGAAATGATTGTCATCTCGTAATCAATTCCGAATTTCTCGAGCATATCCGCAGCTTTCGCCATAACCGGCATATCCGAATCGCTTCCCATAATTATTCCAACTTTAGCCACTTTTGTTTCCTCCTGTGTTGTAAATCTTGCTTCGTAAATGATTAATAAACGGTCTTTTTTGTCAATGAACAAGATCCGCAATTAAAATCTGATTCAAATCTGATCCAGAAATATTCTACCAAAACCATTCCGCTGATACAATACGCGAACATGCCGATTTATTCTGCTAAAGTTTGCAGGAATTGTATTCTCTGCCGAAATCCGCGGATTCTCAGCTCTTAATTGCATCCAGCGGCTCATTCAGCACTTCTGTGCCCGGCAATACAAATCTTCCGTTTTCGAGCAGGGTGATTTCGCTTCCGTCAGCGCGGATGACACGGATTGCGCCCAGTTCCTCATACGGGATTGTGATGTCCGTATGGCAGCCGAAGTAGGCCTGTTCCGGATCGGTTTTCCGCAGGCGCGACCGCTCGTTGTCTCTGGCAATGATCTCCTTGCCATCCGGATTGTAGACGGCAATGTCCTCCTGAAAGCTGTAGCAGGTATCTCCCATTGCAAAGTGCGGACCCATTTTTTCCGCGATCAGAATTGGGAATTTGTCCGCTATGCCATATGTATGCGCCGCCTGATATGCAGTCGTATTGGTTCCGATCGCAAACTCGCCGATCGGCACAGTTGCATGATGGAACAGAATATTTTCTTCCATCAGCTGCCGGTTCTGCGATGCGTCCTCGAAGTTAGCGCAGCTGTAATCGCTGACCATTCCGTCTGTCAGACGGATCCGGAGATCGTGATACTGCAGGCCTTCCAGAAATACCTGCTTTACGTGCAGCAGTCCGTTCGTTCCGGAAAGTTTCGGTGAGGTGAACACCTCGCCCACAGGGATATTTACATCTGCGACGCAGTTCTCAAAAATCGTCTGTTTTGCAGGATCCTGCAGCGGATGCAGCGCAATGGTCAGATCTGTCTCATTTCCGTCACGCCCTGTCACATGTACCGTTATACCCTGATCCAGTGCGTCGATCAGCTTCTGCTGAATCTGCTGATAAAGCCTGTAGTCCAGATTATTGATCCGGACCGTTTCCCGGAAAATATCTTCAAACCGTTCACCGATATCCGGCACCGGATAGGCGATGATCGTAAAGCTGCGCTCCTCACCTTTGATGTAGCGGTTTGTAATCTGTCCCGCTTCTGTCTGATACCGCGCAGCGAGCTGCTGCTGTTCCGGTGTCAGACGCAGTGCATGGCTGTTGTTTTCGGGCATAAATGTTTTTTCTCCGAACGTGTCCATAACAGCCGGTCCTGCATGAACCGCTGCCAGTTCCTTTTCTTCCTCATACGCCTGCTGCAGTGCCTGCAGCCTGTGTGAGATAAACCGCTCATCCACGTACAGTGCGCTGTCGTTGCGATGATCATATTCGAACTGCGGATTCGGCACAGCGCCGTACCAGCCGACACGGACATGCGCATGTTTGCTGACCACGTGGGCGGCACTGCGGTACAGGACACTCTTCAGCCCCATCTTTTCAAATTGCCGGATGGCCGCGCGCACAACGCGCTCAAATCCGAGACGCCACCGGATATTGACCGTATCTTTGATGGAAAGATCCTTGCGGGCGACTTCAAATCCGATGCGGTATCCTTCTGTCCAGGTGCGTGCAATGGATTCGATCTCTTCTTCCGGCATCTCCGCCAGAAATGCCGCCGTCCGGATCTCATTTTCCGTAATGTACTCGCCGAACCGGTACAGATAGCGCGGATCGGCCAGATCCTCATTCAGAATAATATCCGCCGCAAAACTCTGTGCCGGGTCCAGTGTCTCCAGCACGCGGTTGTGCATGAATTCCTGACAATAGTCATAGGCATACCAGTAGACTTCATCGCGAAGCGCGCCGGGATCCGGACCGATCCTGGGACAATCTGCTTCTTCCCCGTCCGGAATGCCGGAATCCGATTCCGCCAGGTCCGCCGCTTCCTCGCAGGCAGCCGCAAAACTGCTGAAAAATGTCAGCAGCAGTTCCATCAGAATCAGCAGATCCCAGGGACGGTTTTCAAATGCAAATACAACCGCGCCCCTGAGTTCCATATACAGAAAGCTCATCACCTGTCCGTTTTCGCCGAACTGCTCCGCGGCGTAAGTCGGATTGCCGTAACATACGGCATAGTTTTCCGCCAGAACATCTTCATAAAGCTTCCGGTTTAGATCCTGCAGTTCCGCCAGTGAAGCGTCCCGGTAAATACCCGCTGCCAGGTCCTGCCGCAGCTGCTCCATTTCCGTCAGAAATGCTGCTTCCTGCACAAAGAACTGCTCTGCAGCCCTGTTGCGGCACAAACTGTCATCCCTGCCGGCTGCAATTTCCCGCAGCCGCTCAAGGGCCAGATCATACCGCTCCTGTTCTATTTCATCTAAGTTGACTGTTCTCAATCTATTTGCCTTTCTGATTCAAGTCCGCCACGTTCAATCACAGCTTCCCCATCTTTACAATACTCTCACGGATTAGTTTCCGGAATCTCGGTCCTGCATCAAGCCCTGCCTGTTTGACTTCTTCATGGGATAATGGCTTCCCTGACAGACCGCTGGCCAGATTGGTGATGCATGAAATGCCGCAGATGCGGAATCCGCAGTGGTTGCCGGCAATTGCCTCACAGGCTGTACTCATGCCGACAGCATCGCCGCCAAGAATCTTTGCCATCCGCACTTCCGCAGGTGTTTCGTAATTTGGTCCGGAAAACTGGACATAAACGCCCTCCCGCAGAGAAATGTCATTTTCTGCCGCTGTATCCCGCAGCAGCTGACGCAGATCTCTGTCATAGATCTCGGACATATCCGGGAACCGTGTGCCGATTGTCTCCGGATTGCGGCCGATCAGCGGTGACGGGACAAATGATCCGATCTGGTCTGTGATCATCATTAAATCACCGGGATCAAAATCTGTATTCAGTCCGCCGGCAGCATTGGTCAGATAGAGTATCTCCGCTCCCATATGACGCATCAGCCGGATCGGAAGAACGACATCTTCCATCGAGTATCCTTCATATAAATGAATCCGGCCCTGCATGGCAATCACCGGAACATCCTCCACATACCCGAATACAAACTGTCCGCGGTGGCCGCTGACAGTCGATACCGGAAATGCATTGATTTCGCGGTAAGGCACGATGATTTTATCCTCCAGATCATACGCGAATCCGCCCAGGCCCGAGCCCAGCGTCAGCGCAACCTTCGGCTGCTGCGGGATTTTTGCCTGAATTGCATCGTAACACTGCTCGATTCTTTTTTCGATACTGGTTAATTCCATCTGTTCCCTCCGTATTTTTCCGGTATCTGTAAGGTGTCTTCTGCTTTACTCCAGGTCGCAGCGCATCAGAAGCGCGTCTTCCTGTGGTTTTGTATAATAGTTCTTCCGCACACCGACTCTGACAAATCCGCAGCCCTGATAGAGGCGGATCGCCGCGTCGTTGGACTGCCGGACTTCCAGGAAAATCCGCCTGCATCCGCGTTTCCGAGATTCCGCAAGAAGTGCCTGCACGAGACATTTTCCGATGCCTTCCCGCCTGCGGGCGCTGTCGACCGAAACATTTGTGATGTCACCTTCATCCGCGGCATACAGGCATCCGATATAGCCGGCGACTGTTTCCGCCAGATCGGGATGTTCACATTCCCCTGCGGCTGTCAGAAACACAGCCTGCGGGTCTTCAATCCAGTTTGCGAAATCTTTTTCCTTCCAGGGCACCGAAAAATTATCCGCCTCAATCTGCGTTACCTGGCCGAGATCTGCCGGTACCATATTACGGATCTCATATTCCGCATTCATGTCAGACCTGACTTTCAGCGGCAGACTGTTCCGCCGCGTTCATCCGCTCGCGCCGTTCCCGCTCTGCCTGTGACAGACGCAGATAATCCGGTGCGTGCGCTTCTGCCGTCACTGTTCTGCCTTCCTGCAGGTACTGCGCCGCGAGCACAGCGAGGGCACCGGCGCGCTGTCTGGAAAGATGCGGCGGTGCAATGCGGTACGGAACCTTCAGAAGTTCGTCAAGTTTTTCCCGGTAAACCGGCACGCCGTCGCCGAGCAACGTCAGCATGACCGGCGCCGCCTTCAGTGCATCTGTGCTCTGGTTTTCCGGCAAGCCGGATGCCAGAATTTCTGTTTCATCTGTCTGCTGCCTGTCTGCCGCGGTCTCTGACTGCGTCTCCGAGACCGGTACATTGATCCTGGCTTCCGCGCAGATCTCATTCAGCTTTGCGGCAATCTCTTCCACCGCCAGCGGGGCCTGCGGCACCAGTGTTTCCATCTGATCCCCGTAAAAACTATATACGCCTGTATAAACCTGCTGACGCCGCGCGTCCATCATCGGACAGACAATATCCGCACTGCCGCACAGATTATAAGCCAGTGCATCCAGCGTCGGGACGCTGATCAGCGGAATATCAAGCGCCAGTCCCAGTCCTTTTGCCGTTGCGGATCCGATGCGGAGGCCGGTAAAGGAACCGGGTCCTCCGGCAACTGCAACCGCGTCCAGCTCACGCAGATCCAGTTCTGTCATTTTCGTAATCTCGTCGATCATCGGCAGCAGTGTCTGCGAATGTGTTTTTTTGTGATTGATGGTGTATTCCGCCATCAGAATGTCATCATCCAGAATTGCCACGGTCGCGACAATTCCCGAACTGTCAATTGCCAGTATTTTCAAGATAAAGTCTCCAATTTGTTATTTACAGGATCTTTTACGAAACGCCAAGGAAAAACATGCCGATCCACACGACGCACATAATGCCGGCGTAAATGGTTCCCAGGGCTGTAATCAGGTAACTGGTTCCCCGGTATGAAATCGCGCGCATGCCTTTCATAAATCCGTATACCGCGGCCAGCAGCGCAAAGAGTCCGAGTGCACCCAGTGCTGCTCCGCCGCTTCCGCCGAACGCAAAGGAAAGAATGATATCAATCAGAAAAACTGCCAGTGAAATACTGGCAAATATGATTGACTCCTTCGCGCCCGGCGCAACTTTTCTGATAAATGTGTATCTGTTCTTAGCCATAATCTGTCTGCCTTCTGTTTCATTGCTGCAATTCCGAGCCGGTGCCCCGGATCAGCCGAACACGCGCGCATATTCCGCGCTGTATTCTGCCGCGCCGTACTGCTCATAATACGCCTTCAGCGCCTGCATCCGCTCAGCATCGATCAGTTTCCCGCCGTCCGTTTCTTCCGCGGAAAGATATTCTGTCACATCTGCCATCGTGACAATCGCATTTGCAGGGAATCCGTAGGTTTCCTGAATTTCAGAGAGCGCACTCTTTTCTCCGGCACCTTTTTCCATGCGGTTCAGCGAGACAATAAGCCCTTTGATCTCAATCTTTCCCTGTGCCTGCAGAATCGGAAATGTCTCCTGAATGGATTTTCCCGACGTTGTCACATCTTCAATGATTACGACACGGTCACCGTCGTGGATCGGGCTTCCCAACAGAATTCCTGCATCACCGTGGTCCTTTGCCTCTTTCCGGTTGGAACTGTAGCGCACATTTACGCCGTAGAGCCGGCTGATGGCCATCGACGTCGCAACTGCCAGCGGTATTCCCTTGTAAGCCGGTCCAAACAGCACGTCAAAATCCAGACCGTAATGATCATAAATCGCACGGGCATAAAACGCGCCCAGTTTTTCCAGCTGTTCGCCTGTCACGTACAGTCCTGCATTCATAAAAAAAGGAGACTGCCGGCCGCTCTTCAGTGTAAAGCTTCCGAATTTCAGAACCTGGCTTTCCACCATAAACTGTATAAATTCTTCTTTATAAGATGCCATTTGATTCATTCCTTTCTTTTCTGCCGCGTTTGAAAATCACTTCACCGCGCCGATCAGGCTCCTGATGTCATCGATCTTTTCTTCCCGCAGATATGTCTCGATTCCTTCCACGATTTCCTGTGTCACATACGGATTGATAAAATTCGCCGTTCCTACGGAAACCGCAGTCGCACCCGCCAGTATGAATTCCAGTGCATCCTCCGCGCAGGTGATGCCGCCCATGCCGACCACGGGGATTTTAACTGCATGCGCAGCCTCATAGACCATTCGCACGGCGATCGGATGGATCGCCGGACCGGACATGCCGCCTGTCTTGTTTGCCAGTACGAAACTGCGGCGGCGCACGTCGATTTTCATACCGGTCAGCGTATTGATCAGCGAGATGCCGTCTGCGCCGCCCGCCTCAGCCGCGCGCGCGCAGTCCCGGATGCTGGTCACATTCGGACTGAGTTTCATAATAACCGGCTGCTTCGCGCGGGATTTGAGTTCCCGTGTAATTGCCTCGATTCCTTTCGGATCCTGTCCGAAGGCAATTCCGCCTTCCTTGACATTGGGACAGGAGATATTGATTTCCAGAAGATCGACCGGCTCATCTGCCAGCCGTTCGACGACCGCGCAGTATTCTTCTGTCGTATGCCCGCATACATTGACCACAATCCGCGTATCAAACTGTTTCAAAAACGGAATATCACGCCTGCAGAACACTTCAATGCCGGGATTCTGCAGTCCGATTGCGTTGAGCATACCGCCGTATACCTCGGCGATGCGCGGTGTCGGATTGCCTTCCCACGGGGTGGGCGCGACGCCTTTTGTCACCACGGCCCCGAGTTTCGAGAGATCAACAAATTCACTGTATTCTTCACCGGACCCGAAAGTACCGGAAGCCGTCATAACAGGATTTTTCAGGGAAACGCCTGCCAGATCAACTTTCAGATTCATAATACCACCTCCGTCGTCCGGAACACAGGACCGTCTTTGCACACACGCGCGTTGCGGACATGGCTGTGCGCATCTTTCTCCTTCGTCTCACAGACACAGGCAAGACATGCCCCGATGCCGCAGGCCATGCGTTCCTCCATGGAAATCCAGCAGGGAATATTTTTGGCCTCTGCATATGCCTTGAGGGCGCGGAGCATCGGTTTCGGTCCGCAGGCAAAAATAATATCTGCCCGCAGCTGCTCCTGAAGGATTACATTCAGCACTGTACCCTTTATTCCGATACTGCCGTCTTCCGTGGCGATGTAAACATTTCCGTATGCGGTAAATTCATCGTCCAGAAAACAAAGATCCCGGTAACCGAGGATTACATCAATTTCTGCCCCTTCCGCCTTAGCTGCTTTTGCGGTTTCCAGCATCGGAGGAATCCCGATTCCGCCGCCGATCAGGAAAATATGCTTCCCTGCGGCTTCCTCAAACGGAAATCCGTTTCCCAGAGGTCCGAGCAGGCGTATTTCATCACCTTTTCTAAGTGACGCAAACTGACGGGTTCCTGTTTTCTCTCCGCTCACCCGGTAAACAAGACGCAGGATGCCGTGTTTCCGGTCAATTCCGCAGATACTGACCGGACGCGGCAGCAGTCTGGACGCGTCTTTCGTATAAACATTTACAAACTGCCCGGGAACGGCAGCAGCCGTGATCTCATGCGCCTTCAGATGCAGGTCAAAGATTCCCGGAATCAGTTCTTTTTGTGAGAGCACCTCACAGATCGCTGCTGTTTTCATCAGCCCAGTGCCTCCATGATGTCCTGTTTCATATCCAGTACCGCTGCCCGCGCCGCGTCGGCGTAATTCGCCTCGCCAAAGGATGCATATGCCTCCTGGCGGTACGCCGCGATGATGCCGCGGGAAGAGTTAACGATTGCGCCAAGTCCGTCTTCATTGAAGAATGGAACCAGGTCCTTACCTTTGCCGCCCTGTGCGCCGTATCCCGGCACAAGAATCAGACTCTTCGGCATCAGGCTGCGCAGCACCCGTCCCATTTCCGGATAGGTGGCGCCGACCACTGCGCCGACATAGCTGTATTCATCACCCATCGCCTGGCTGCCCCAGGCTGCGACCTGTTCACCCACAAGTTCATATAGCGGTCTGCCGTCAATCAGACGGTCCTGAAATTCTCCGCTGGACGGATTGGATGTCTTGACCAGAACAAAAATACCTTTCTTCTGTGCTTTGCAGACATCGATAAACGGATTAATTCCGTCGCTTCCGAGATAAGGATTTACTGTGCAGAAATCCTCATGGAACGGCGCGTAAGTTTCCGATCCGACCTGAACCGTTCCGATATGCGCAGCCGCATATGCCAGTGAAGTGGAGCCTATATCGCCGCGCTTTACATCACCGATCACGACCAGCCCCTTCTCCTGGCAGTAAGTCACCGTCTCCTCATAAGCTTTCAGCCCCGGAATACCATACTGCTCGTACATTGCAATCTGCGGTTTCACAGCCGGAACAAGATCTGCCACAGCATCTACAATCGCCTTATTAAACGTCAGAATCGCATCTGCTGCCCCCTCGAGTGTCTCTCCATATGCCGCAAACGCTTTCGCCTGCACTGCCTTCGGGATAAATCCCAGCTGCGGATCCAGTCCCACGACGATCGGCGCCTGTGTTTTTCTGATTTTACTGATTAATTCATTGATCATGCCGCACTCCTCTTCTATTGTCCTGATTCAAGTCTTGCTCGCGTTCCGTTTTTTTGCATGCGGATCGCCCGAATTCCGCGGTATCTGCGGTACCTGCCGGTATTGCCGGTATCTGCGGTACCTGCTGGTATTGCCGGTATCTGCCGTCCATACAGTGACCTAGTCCCGCTTCTCATAAACAACCTGCCCGCTGCAGATTGTATACATGATCACCCCTTTGACCTTCCGGCCGCCAAACGGTGTATTCTTCCCTTTTGACGCAAACTTCTTCGGATCAATCACATACTCCGCTTCCGGGTCAACGATTACCACGTCCGCTTCTTTGCCCGGCGCGAGCGATCCCCGGTTTTCCAGATGCAGAATCCGCGCAGGGTTGCCGCTCATTTTTTCTGCCATCTGCATCGGTGTCAGAATGCCGGGTTCAACCAGTTCAGAAATCGTCAGCGCCGCGGCTGTCTCAAGTCCGACGATACCGAAAGCCGCTTCTTTCAGTGTTCCGGCTTTGTCCTGGCGGGTATGCGGCGCATGGTCTGTCGCAATCACTTCAAATACATCTTCCTGCAGGCCTTTGATCAGTGCTGCCCGGTCCTCTTCCGTCCTGAGCGGCGGATTCATCTTATAATTCGTATCCCCCGGGATCCTGTCCGCGCTTGTCAGCGTAAAATGATGCGGGCAGACTTCACCCGAGACATCCATCCCGATGCTTTTCGCCCGCTTCAGCATCTTGTAGCTGCCATACGTCGAGCAGTGGCAGAGATGCAGATGCGCGCCGGCGGCATTCGCCAGCATAATATCCCGGGCGATGATGACGTCCTCAACTTCATTACCGATACCAAGTATGCCTTCCTTTTCTGAATATGCATCTTCATTGACGCAGCCGCCGTTGACCAGATTCGCATCTTCACAGTGGTCCAGAAACGGAATATCCAGTTCCGCTGCGATTTTCAGCGCCTCTTTGCAGAGCTGTGCATTCATGACCGACTTTCCGTCTTCACTGATCGCCGGAATGCCATGTTCCTTCATTCCCGCGATGTCTGAAAGTTCCTCGCCCTTCTGTCCCTTCGTCACGGCACCGGCCTGCAGAACATGAACCGGCGCATTATGCGCTTTGTTGATTACATAGTCAACGCGGTCAGCGGCATCGATCACCGGTTTCGTATTCGGCATGGCTACAATCGTTGTGAAGCCGCCTGCCGCCGCTGCGCGCGCGCCGCTGTTGATATCTTCCTTCTGTGTCAGACCCGGATCCCGCAGATGCACGTGCATATCGATGAATCCCGGCATAACATAACAGCCGGCGGCATCAATCACGCGGTCCGGAGCAATCTTGATTTCTTTTTCACAGGCTTCAATCAGTCCATCCTTCAGCAGTAGATCACAGATCCCGTCGCGCTTTGTATCCGGATCAATGACTCTGCCGTTTTTTATCAGTATTGTGTATCCCATTGCACCCTCTCTTTTCCTGTGATCGCACTGCTGTGCAGCTGCAAATACCTTATCACGATTTATTATAACGGTGTGACACATGAAAGGCAAAACAATTATTGGCTTATCGCCGAAGCAGACTTGTGTCTGGTAATAAAAATCTGCTATATCAAATTGCGATTCTACTATTACTCCCCGTGAAAATATTACTAAATGCTGATTGACTTTTCACTTTCTGTTATCTATAATTTATTAGGTGTTATTCAGTATGGAGGTACGAAAATGAAAGGAACTGTTAAATGGTTTAATCCTGAAAAAGGATTTGGATTTATCACTGACGAAGAAGGAAACGACGCATTTGTACATTTCAGTGCGATTCAGGGAGAAGGCTACAAAACACTGTCCGACGGGCAGGCCGTAACTTTCGATCTGGTTGAGGGACCGAAGGGACCACAGGCTACCAACGTCGTCAAGGTTGAAGCATAAATTCTCACACAGGAAAACAAACTGACAAACATCCTCAAAAAACCGGAGCATTTCTGCTCCGGTTTTTCATGTAAGCCATGTTAGCTATGTTAGCATGTTAGTCTCATGTTAATCTCGTGCTGGTCTTCTATTTAGTCTTCTGCGGTATCGTTCATCTGCGCGCTCAGATCGCTCAGATATCCTTCGATTGCAGCGGTTGATATTTCTGTAGAGACTACATTCTTTTCTGCGTTGTTTTTTACCTGATGTACAACAGCAGCCGAAAACCATCCCACCAGAAGCGCAAGCACTGCGACGAGTGCGATTATTTCAAGACGAAGTCTGCGTTTCGCTTTCTTCATCAGCTCCTGACGGTTTGCCTTTTCTTCCTTATATCGATCTACTTTCTGCTGACTCATAATTTGATCTGCCTTTCTTATCCTCCGCGGATTCCTTTCCGCTTTTCAACGTATCCCATTATAATCAACCATTAACTGTTTGACAAGAGAGGATTTCTTTTTACTTGCTTTTTACTTGCTTTTTGGTTGCTTTTCAGCGGATCTTCGCGTATACTAATGAATGCCTGTTTTAATATTATGAAAACTGTTTTCGGTATAACACAGACACAGCACACAGATTCTACACACAGGTATTACGATGATTGCATTCGAAATTGATCAGGTTAAATTATTTATGAGCCGTCTGCTGCTTAGCGAAGCTTTTGATCGCTTACTGGTTCCGGAAGTATCAATCACCACCTATGCGACCTTCCAGATTGACGGGAAGCTTCACCCCGCATTTTTCAGCGACGGATCCGACAATGCGGACAATACGCCTGACAGCGGTGAGAACACAGATTCCGGAAATGCAACTGCGAAGTTTGCGAGCTGGGCAGATCTGAAAGAACACTGCCTTGCTGTCATCCGCGGCAGGCATACACCGCTGGCGTTTCACTTTGTTTTTCAATATCCGGAAAAAGCCGCGGCAAAACTGGTCCTGCAGGAAAATCTTCCTGTGGCGCCGGAGGATGTCCATGGTCTATACTTTAACTGCCGCTTTCAGGACGGCCGGCTTCTCATCACCAGCGGAACGTCACTGGCGGTATTCGACATGCAAAAAGCGGTCGAGCGCGCATGGGATGCGCATCTCTCCCGCTTTCTTACACAGCTGGAACTAATCTGAATAAGGGGATTATATCATTCGCAGCCAGGTTTGGCTTCGCTGCCCGGATTGAATTGATTGTGCATCCGCAATTCTTTTTTAGGAGAGATGCGGATGCACTTTTCTTGATTTGCTTCCTTCGGTCATGTCTTGACCTTGGATTTTGCGCATCCGCATCCCAGCTTTCTTGACTATGCGGATGCTCTTTTTTCTTGCCTTGCTTCCTTGGCTTGATTGTTTCTCCGGATTTGGGCATCCGCATTCCGCCAGGCAGTACCTTTGCGGATGCACTTTTCTTGATTTGTTTCCTTCGGCCAGGTCTTGACTTTGGCTTTTGGGCATCCGCATTCCGCCAGGCAGTACCTTTGCGGATGCACTTTTTTCTTGCCTTACGTCCTTGGCTTGATTGGATCTCCGGATTTGCGCATCCGCATCCCCCCAGACAGCTGCTTTGCGGATGCACTTTTCTTGCTTTGGTTCCTTCGGCCAGCTCTTGACTCTGGATTTTGCGCATCCGCATCCCGCCAACCAACAACTTTGCGGATACAGAAAATGCCGCAAAAAAGGTCATGCCAGTGCCCCGGCATGACCCCTGCAAATTCCGATTAGCAAGATTATATCATTTCGTCAGCCGCAGCATCAGTTCGTTGCTGCGTGCCATAAACCGCGTCATTTCTTCCGGCGCAAGCGGACGGTTTGCCAGCATTGCGAGGTCATAGAGCTGCTCGCAGAATGGCTTCACCTTTTCTTCCTCTTCACGATTCTCATAGACATACTGCACCAGCGGATGCTTTGCGTTAAGAATCAGTGTTGCGTCGACGCCGTACATGGAATCGCTTCCCATACCATACATCCGCATCATTTCATTCATGCGGCGGCCTTCTTCAGAAAGTGTTACCATGGCGGAGACTGCTTCATCTTTGATTGTCTCAACCTTAACAGTCAGCTGGTCATTTGACAGAACCTTGCGGAACAGCCCTTCCAGTGCAGTCTGCTCTTCCTCAAGTGAAGCACCGTCTTCTTTCATCTCTTCTGTCAGATCGGCATCAATGCGCTGGAAGTGAACCGTCTCATCCGTGCGCTCCATATGTGTGATGAATGCGCTGTCAATGTTTTGAACAAGAACTACTGCATTCATGTCCTGTGCACGGAACAGATTAATGTACTGGCTCTGCTGCACCGGATCTGTTACATAATAAATTGTTGTCTTTTCCGGCTCTTTTTCAGCATCCTCCGCATCAGCATCTGCGGCATCAGTATCTGAAGTATCTGTCCCGGCTGAATCAGCATCTGTCCGGGCAGCTGCACCATTATCTACAACTTCCGCCTCGACCACATTTCCGTCCTCATCGACAGCAGCACCTTCGCCGGTACCTGCATCAGCGTCGGCACCTTCGCCGGCTGCTGTGTCTTCTGCCGCATCCTCTTTTTTCACATTCGCGGCAATGTAATCCTTCAGCGTCATGTATTTATCATCAAGATCCTTGTACAGAATATAATCTGCCATACGCTCCGCAAATTTCTCATCGCGGATGCATCCGAATTTGATGAACGGACTGATATCATCCCAGTATTTCTCATAGTTCTCACGGTCCGTCTTGCAGAGACCGGACAGTTTGTCTGCAACCTTCTTAGAAATATAATTCGAAATTTTCTGGACAAATCCGTCGTTCTGCAGCGCGCTTCTGGAGACATTCAGCGGGAGATCCGGGCAGTCAATGACACCCTTCAGAAGCAGCAGGTATTCAGGTATCACTTCTTTAATATTATCGGCGATGAACACCTGATTGTTATACAGCTTAATGGTTCCTTCGATGGATTCGTATTCCATGTTAATCCGCGGGAAGTACAGAATTCCCTTCAGATTGAACGGATAGTCCATGTTCAGATGAATCCAGAACAGCGGCTCCTTATAATCAAGGAATACATGCCGGTAGAACTCTTTGTATTCCTCATCCGTACATTCCGACGGCTGCTTCGCCCAGAGCGGATGAATGTCATTGACCGGAACCGGACGCTTTTTGATTTTCGCCTGTTTCTTTTCCGGCTCTGTCTCAACCGTCTCCTTTGTGCCGTCCTCATTTTCCTTTTCTTCTGTCTTTGCCGGAACAGTGATCCGCTCAACGATCTCGTCATCCTCACGCAGATCCGCTTCGTCAACTGTCTCGTACTCAGGCTCGGCATTTGCCTTCGTCAGGAAGATTTCGTATGGCATAAATGCACAGTACTTTTCCAGAATGCTGCGCACGCGGTACTCGTTGGCATACTCCAGGCAGTCCTCGTTCAGGTGCAGGGTTACCATCGTACCAACTTCTTCCCAGCTGCCGCTTCCCATGGCATACTCTGTGCTGCCGTCACACTCCCAGTGAACCGCCTCTGCGCCGTCCTGGAAAGAAAGCGTGTCAATATCGACCTGATCTGCAACCATGAACGCAGAGTAGAATCCGAGACCAAAATGCCCGATGATCTGATCCTGATCTGCCTTATCCTTATACTTCTCCAGGAACTCCGTTGCACCGGAAAATGCGATGTCTGTGATGTCCTTCTGTACTTCCTCAGCGGTCATGCCAAGTCCGTTGTCAACAAATGTCAGCGTCTTCGCCTTATCATCCACGATCACGTGAATCGCCGCTTTGTAATCATCCGGCAGATGCTTCTCGCCAATCGCATCCAGCTTTCTGCGCTTCGTAATCGCATCACATGCATTCGAAATCATCTCACGTACGAAAATGTCCTGATCCGAATACATCCACTTTTTAATAATCGGAAATATATTTTCACTGTTAATTGAAAGATTCCCACGCTGCAGTTCCATAGTTTCACGCTCCTTTGAGTCAAGTTTGTTTCAAAACCCACCGCCTATAGAGGCGGGGGACTCCCCATCTGAGTTGTTCTCTGTCTCCTGCCTCAGATAGAATTCGTCGAAGACAGAGATTCATCCCTGCCTCTTCATCAAAACATATCTTAGACCTGTCATGAAAGAAAGTCAAGAAAAAATCAGCACTCGTAGGATACGAGTGCTGATAGATGATTTTATTTCCTTCCGCCGGCCTGAGACTTTCGATTTTGCGCATCCGCATCCCGACAGTCAATACCTTTGCGGATGCACTTTTCCTGGTTTGGTTCCTTCGGCCGGCCTGAGACTCTGGATTTTTCTCATCCGCATCCCGACAGTCAATACCTTTGCGGATGCACTTTTTTTGGTTTGGTTCCTTCCGCCAATCCAACGAGCAGCTTTGCACGCATGTGTGCAGAGAATAGGAATCGCGCGCGCACCGCGTCCGCAAGCTCCCCTTTTCATGTGATAAGTCCCACACGGCTTCGTGCTTCACACTCCCGCCGTGTTTCAGGCATTCGCATTCCGGGCCTTGCCCCTACATGCTCATTCCTGTTGTCGTCTCATGAAAAGGAGCAGCTTTGCACACATGTGTGCAGCTGCTCCTTTTCTGAGACTGGACTTATCACTTAACTTACCAGGCGCCGCCTCCGCCGCCTCCAAAGCCGCCGCCGGAGAAGCCGCCGCCGGAGAAGCTTCCGCCGCCGAAGCTTCCGTGGGATCCGGAGTCCGGCATATTGCCGAAACTGCCCGCGTAACTGCGGGTCGTCGTTCGGGTCAGGTCGTGATACCAGAGAGGCGAAAATACCCAGATTCCTCTGTCGTAAGTTTCGTACCACGACGGTTTTTCGACTTTAATGTCCGTGAATTTCTTTGCCCAGCGGGCACCGAGGCCGCAGACATATGCATACGGCATAATCCGGAAGAAATAGTTCGGATCGCTGTCCTGCAGCACCCGAAGCCTGTCGATTTCCGCAGTCCTGATAAATTCACGAAAACCGAGGATTTTTCCTGCCAGCTCGGCACTCTGTTTCGTGCGGGCGCGCATGAAAATTGCAAAAAACAGCGTCACGGTCATTGAAACAGCGAGCAGGATGACCAGATTGCGCTCTGTTCCCATGAACCTGTCCAGCGGTCCGCTTCCGATCACCGAAACACGTTCTGAGACATACCGAAGCGAAGAAATTGTTCCGCGAAACGCAAGCGCATACAAAACCCATCCGGCTGCCTCAAGGACAACTGTTTTAATGGTCTTCCGGGAACGTCTGACATCATAGGACCGGATTGCCAGCCATGCGCCTGCCGCTGCAAGCGGAAGCAGATATACCAGATGCCATCTCAGCGCGTTTCTGAATGAAAAGATATCCGCAAGCAGTGTCACAAATGCCAGATTTCCCAGAACCAGCAGGATTGACACCACACGGCTCACTTCTGACGATTTGGTGTAGAGCGCATTTTCCTCTGTATACTCTCCCTTCAGCTGAAACTCTGCTGTCGCCAGTTTCTTGCCGTAATCCGACGGGAGTTTGTTAAGATTCGCGGTCCTTATTTCCATCCCGTCGACGTTTTTCCGTTTTTTCCCGGAAAAGATTCCGCTGAACAGGGTGCGGGCGAACTGCTTCTCGTCTTCCGGCTCAGGCTTTTTCAGTTCCCGCAGTTCGTATTCTTTTTTCTTCTTTTCATATATGCCAAGATATCCACGCGATGCGTAGTACATCAGCATGGAGGACATATCTGCCTTGTCGACATGACCGTCGATCACAAACCCGAGCTCTGCCGGCGTCAGATTTCCCGGCGGTTCAAATTCAACCGTCTGCACGACAGCAGGGTCCCTTCCGAACAGGAACCACAAAACAACTGCCAGGGCAGGACACACGATGAGACTGATCAGAAGCAGATACAGCGCAGCTTTATTATTTTTTGCACCCTTCCAGTAGCCTTCCGGCAGTTCTGCCTGCAATGTTACACCGGCGCCCTTCGGACTGTCCGCCACATGCATGTGGAATTCCATCCCTTCATCGTCAAGCGTCCAACCCGGACTGTCTGTGACGGCCGCATTATCTCCCGAACCGCTCTGGTCACCGCTGCCGGCAATCATCTCTTCACCGTACTGGCCTGTGTACACGTTCAGCTCCGATGCCTCAATGGGTTTAGGCAGCTGCAGCGTCAGATCCGCCTCGCGGATTGATGTCGTCCATCCGACCGGAAGAAGATCCAGGCTCAGGTAGTCTGCCGTGTCGTCGTCGTCCTGGTTACAGACAAGATCATAGGAAATCTGATAAGCGTGCGGGCCGGTCAGATAGGTATCTTCATCCCCGATCCGGATCCCGACATCTCCTACGGCGTAACCATCTTCAAGATCCCATTCTATATTTTTGTCCGCCTTACCGCCCTTCACGCGGATATGTTTAATCGTATACAGTTTTGAACTGTACGGAATATACCGCTCAATCCCGTGATGCGACTGTATAAAATTCACGTCAATCTCTTCCCTGACGTGAAACACATGCTTCTCCGTTGCCTCGACGTGCACGTCAAACCGCTCCGTAATATAGTCTTCCGGATTGGAATCATGATAGGTGACCGCAGTAAAAGCGGGCCTGCATGTAAGTACCAGCGCAATTGCCAGCGCGGCTGCCAGGACCGCGACAACAATAATAATCCTTCTTTTCCGGCTGAGCAGATTTATTTTTGTGTTTGCATTATTTTCCATACTCAGACAGCTCCCGATCTGTGTTCAGAACTGTACCTGTACATTTTCCCGTTCTGCCTCACTGCCGACCTCAAACATCGGTTTTCTTGTGAAATGGAAGATTCCGGCAATGATACTGCTCGGGAACATTTCGCACTTGTTATTGTATTTCTTCACAACTGCGTTGTAGTATTTTCTGGCGTTTGCAATATCCTGCTCCACCTGCTGCAGCTGATTCTGCAGATTCAGGAAATTTGTGTTCGCTTTCAAATCCGGATAAGCTTCCGCAACCGCAAACAAAGTTTTCAGCGCACCGGTCAGCTGATTCTCTGCCTGCGCCCGCTCTTCAACGGAGCCGGCACTGCTGACTTTCGCGCGGGCTGCAGTCAGATTTTCCAGTGTCTCTTTCTCATGCTTTGCGTAACCTTTAACGGTTTCAACCAGATTCGGGATCAGATCAAAACGCTTTTTCAGATATACATCCATGGTCGAGTAGCCTTCTTCCACGCTGTTGCGCGCTTTGATAAAACCGTTGTACGTCGTGACCGCCCAGATGGCAATCACAGCAATGATGATTACAAAAATCAATATTGGATTCATAATACCCCTCCTGTAAATAAAATCAGGGCAGAACCCTGATGGCTCTGCCCTGTGTCGATGGATTCTTACTTATAAAATACCATGATCAGACCGTTTTGTACAGTTTACGCGTCCGTCTGCAGAGACGGAGCTGTTTCATTCTTCAACGCAGGATACAGTCTGTCACAGTCCCTGCATCCGGCGGCAATTTACAGACCGAGGTCCGGAATCTTCGCAAAGCTCTCCGCGAGTTCCTCATCACTCGGGATATAGTCCGTCATTCTGCCGTCATTGTATGCCTCGTATGCTGTCATATCAAAGTAGCCGGTACCGGTCAGACCGAAGATGATGGTCTTTTCCTCGCCGGTCTCTTTGCATTTCAGCGCCTCATCGATTGCGGCGCGGATTGCGTGACTGGATTCCGGTGCCGGAAGGGTTCCCTCCACACGCGCAAACAGTTCTGCAGCCTCAAATACCTTTGACTGCTCTGCCGTGCGCGCCTCCATGTAGCCGTCATGATACAGCTGTGAGAGAATCGGGCTCATGCCGTGATAGCGAAGTCCTCCCGCGTGGTTCGGTGACGGGATATAGTCGTGACCGAGTGTATACATTTTTGCCATCGGACAGACTTTACCGGTATCCGCAAAGTCATAGACAAATTTTCCGCGTGTGAAACTCGGGCAGGATGCCGGCTCGACTGCGATAATGCGGTAGTCCGCCTCGCCGCGCAGCTTTTCACCCATGAACGGAGCAATCAGACCGCCGAGGTTGGAGCCGCCGCCCGCACAGCCGATGATTATATCCGGCTTAATGCCATACTTGTCACAGGCAGTTTTTACTTCCAGACCGATCACGGACTGATGCAGGAGTACCTGGTTCAGAACGCTGCCCAGCTCATAGCGATAGCCTTCACTTGTGGTTGCAACTTCTACTGCCTCGGAAATCGCGCAGCCGAGCGATCCGGTTGTTCCGGGATGTTCCGCATTGATTGCGCGGCCGATATTGGTCTCCATGGACGGTGACGGAGTGACCGTTGCGCCGTATGTGCGCATGACTTCCCGGCGGAACGGCTTCTGCTCATAGGAAACCTTGACCATGTAGACCTTGCAGTCCAGATTAAAGAAGGAACATGCCATGGAAAGCGCTGTGCCCCACTGTCCTGCACCCGTCTCTGTTGTGACGCCTTTCAGTCCCTGCTCCTTCGCGTAGTAAGCCTGCGCGATCGCTGAATTCAGCTTATGGCTGCCGGACGTATTATTTCCTTCAAATTTGTAATAAATATGCGCCGGCGTACCAAGCGCTTCTTCCAGAAATACCGCATGTGTCAGCGGCGACGGACGGTACATTTTATAGAAATCCTGAATCGGCTGCGGAATCGGAATAAATGCCGTCTCGTCGTCCAGTTCCTGACGAATCAGTTCGTCACAGAAGATCGGCTGCATGTCCTCAAACTTCAGCGGCTGAAGCGTTCCCGGATGAATCAGGGGTGCCGGTTTGTTCTTCATGTCGGCACGCATATTGTACCAGCTGGTCGGAATCTCATTTTCTTCAAGATAAATCTTATACGGTATCTTTTTGGTTTCTGCTGCCATTTTCATTTCTCCTTTCTTTTCTGGCACTTGTTTCGGAATCACAAAGTGATCCACGGGGAAAGGATTTCCTGTAATTTTTTAATATTCCGGAAAACAAAGAAGTCCTGTCCCACAACTGCTGGGACAGGACTGAATAAACATTCTTCCTGCGGTGCCACCCGGCTTGACACATATGTGCCCACTCTGCGCGTACTGATCACAGATCCGTCGGTTCCGCCGCTTCTCATGCTGCTTCTCAATGATGTAATGTAGCCGCTGCGTACTTCTGAACTGCGGATAAATACGCTGACATTTGTTAACGAAGTGTCTGCTCCGTCTCCCCTACTGACCTGTGCAGATCAACCGGCTGATGTTCTTTTCCGGCCCTGAATCCGCTCCGTGTTCGGTTTGCCCTCAGAAGTCCATTCCGCTTCACATGATGCGCCGCGATTCCACCATCCGCGGCTCTCTTTGTGCTCAGAGGTAAAACGTACTTACTCTTCTTCAATGGTTTAGCACAGTATAGCATGAAGGGTATATCAGATGCAAGCAAAAAAAACTTACTTCGTTCTCTTGACACCGCTGAGCGTGTCTGATAGAATTCAATAGTCGCAATTTGCGGATCGTACATGCTGCTATAGCACAGGCGGTAGTGCGCATCCTTGGTAAGGATGAGGTCACCAGTTCGAGTCTGGTTAGCAGCTCACAGAGCCGGAGTTTTCTTATTGAAGCTTCCGGCTTTTTTATGTTCTCTTTTCTTTGATCTATGATATAATATCAGAATACATGATTAAAAATCTAGAGTGATCAGGAGGTACAATAAATGAAGCGTTTACTGAAAGCAACTCTTTTACTGCTGATTTTACTGATGGGTCTGGGCAGTGTCTCTGTCTTCGCCTCCTCAGGAAAAAACGGTATTTTTGATTTCTATGAAGGCCTGCCGCCGACAAAAACAAAAAATTATGACGTTACCGGCGACGGTAAGAAGGACACTGTTTCCTATGAATGGAACGAAGAGAAGATGCAGCAGATCCTGGAAATCAACGGCAAGCGCATCAATAAATGGGAATTTACAAACGGTCAGTGGGCATGGGTAACCATCGTCCGCGTCGGCAATGAAAATTTCCTTGAAATTGAGGTTGACAACTGGAGAACCGAGTCGCTGAAATGCGGTTTGTACAAAGTAAAGAATAACAAGCTGAAATGCGTTCTTGACTACTCCTCGCTTCTCAACACCAAAACCCTGATGCAGAACGATTTCGCAGATACGGGAACAGAATGCACCTTCTTTGAGGCACGCAAGGTAAAAGGAAACACCATTTATCTCGGCGGCACAATTTCAACGAAAGCGCTGGGACAGGTCAATTTCGACAATCTGAAGCTGAACTATAAGAACGGAAAGTTCAAACTGGATACTTCTGCCGCAAAAGGCGTATCTACACCGCGTGACAAAGACGGGCTGCTCGTCAGCTACTTTACCGCCGGCAAAAAAATCACTGCATATAAGAAACCCGGATCTTCTGCAAAGGCATTCACCATTGCAAAAGGCAAACAGTTTAAAATTACAAAACTTGCGGTCGTTAAAAAACAGATTTATCTGCGCGTCAGATCCAAGAACGGCAAGCTTGGATGGATCAAAGCCGGCAAATCCAAACTGGTCACTGTCCGTACCCCGTATGTTGAAGAATAATACCTGTATTCCGTCAGTGCAGACGATCTGATATCTGATTGCAGTTATACCGGTACTTAATATGAGGAGGAATATATGAAAAAGCATTTAAAAAGAAGAACCTTTATCCTGATGTGTCTGATCGCGGTACTGACCCTCGGTCTGATCGCACCGGCCGGAATCAGTCTGCCCGGCATTTCGGCAGAATATGTCTCTGCCGCATCCAAAACAACCCGTGCAGATGTCAATATGCGAAAGAGCTATAATACAAAATCAGACGTTATTACTGTTCTTCCGGCAAATGTCACAGTACAGACCTATGACTATCAGAAGGGCTGGTACAAAGTAGCTTACAGAGGAAATATCGGATGGGTCTACGAAGAATACTTCTATGGCAACAACAGTTCAGCTCCGTCCTATACTTCCAGAAATACAGCCACACCGGTTACAACCGGTGATACGGTCATCGGTGTTTACACCGTTGCCGAAAACCTGAATCTGCGCAGTTCCATGTCAACGGCAACGCAGGCCAATATTATCGGACTGGTACGGGAAGGAACACAGGTCGGCGTTATCAGGAATTATTCCAATCAGTGGTACTATATCCTGTACAACGGCAAGACAAGAGGATATATTGCCGGCGGACATTTTACAACGGATACCTCCCGCATGCGTCAGCGCAACTCTTCCACTACAACCTATGGAAAAACTGTACAGAAGATTGCAAAGCGCCCGATGAACTTCCGCAGTTCAAAGTCTACAAAGGTAAACAACATTATCATGACAATTCCGGCAGGTGAGCAGGTGACTGTACTTGACCGTCAGTTCAGAAACTGGTATCAGATCCGTTATGACGGCATTACCGGCTACGTTAAAGGCGGTTTCTTCACCAATAATAACTATAAAGAAATAACTGCAACACGACTGAATCTGCGCAGCAGCAAGAGCACCGCAGGCGACTACAATATTATTCTGACCATTCCGGAAGGAAAGAAAGTCACAGTCAAAAAAGCATACGGCGGCAGCAGATGGCTGTATGTCAAATATGCAGGCAGAAAAGGATTTGTAAAAGACGGTTATTTTGAGTAACTCCTGAGACAGACGAATAACTGATTTGAAACGCTTAAAAACAGCTGCGGGAACAAGTTGTTCCTGCAGCTGTTTTTTGTGTCTGTATCATTTGTCTGGCCGGCCTGTCTTCCTGAATGATCGCCATGTCTGTCAGCAGTTTTGTTCCCTGACGGTACCTGTCAGACGGATTTCTCCCGACGGGCCGACTTCAACCGAGAGGACCCCGCCAGGCTCCTGCAGCGTCATTTTTAACGTCCTGCTGCAGGTTTCCGCATCTTCCTTTTTCTGAACCGATGCGGCCCATGCACCGACTGCGGAAGTTCCGCTTGCACAGGAGTTTTCCCAGACAAGCGTGTCTGCTTCAGGCACATATACCAGCGGGGTGAGAACACCATCCGTCTGAGGCGCCTGTTCTGTTTGTTTTGTTTGTTCTGTTTCTGCTGCTTCCTGTGATCTGTTCAGAAACATCAGACCGACTGCTTCCGTATTCAGTTCCCTGCACCATACCGGCGCAAGCGCTTCTGCGCAGTCCCGGACCGGTCTTTCTTCCAGAATCACATGATCAATTCCTTCGAAATGAACCACCGGGCAGGTAATGATCTGTCCTGCTGCCGCCGGCAGACGTACTTCTTTTATCCCTGCCGGACGCGGCATGATAACTGTCCCGCAGTATCCTCCGTCAGGCAGCACACACAGCTCCACCGGGACCGGCTGCGCAGCTCCTGACACACACACAGTGACTATTCCCTTCTCAATTCCTGCCCCGGCCGCATAAAAAGCAGCCGCACTCATCGTTGCGTTTCCGCAGAATTCCCCGCCGGCCATCCGCAGAGCGATATCCCAGGTTTCATTCACGGGAGACGTGAGAAATCCCACCTGCTCGGCCTCAGGCTCTGCTTCCATTAATTTCGACGCAACAAAAGGCTGAGACGCCTCCTCAACAGGCGTCTCAACTAAGATTGTAATATTTCCGGTGGGGTCCATTACATGATATTTGATTTCGTTTCCTTCAATAACAGCCACCCGACTCATCTGTGGAAACCCTTTCTGCCCGTCATCTGTCCGGACTTCCGGCCGGTCTAATCAGGCATTCTGATAATTTCGCAGGAACTGCTTTGTGCGCTCCTGTGTCGGCGCACCGAATACCATCTCGGGATCGCCTTCTTCAACGATATAACCGCCGTCCATGAAAATGACGCGGTTGCTGACCGCACGCGCAAACGGCATCTCATGCGTGACGACCACCATCGTCATCTTCTCCTCTGCCAGCTGGCGGATTACTTTCAGAACTTCCCCGGTCAGCTCCGGGTCCAGCGCGCTGGTCGGCTCATCAAAAAACAGAATTTCAGGCTTCAATGCCAGTGCACGCGCGATTGCGACACGCTGCTGCTGTCCGCCGGACAGCTGACATGGATAGTAATCCGCGCGGGCGTCCAGATCCATTTTTCTGAGCAGTTCCATTGCCTCCTCGCGTACCTGTTCGCGCGGTCTTTTCTGAACACGGACAGGCGCGTCCATAACATTTTTCAGAACAGAGTAATGCGGGAACAGATTAAACTGCTGGAACACCAGACCGAAATAGGACTTGAACTTCCGCATGGACGCGTGCTCGGCATAAACGGCTTTCCCGTCTGCCCCCGTCTCTGCCGCAGTCTGATTCATGTATTTGATCTCACCAGAATCAATCTGCTCCAGAAAGGTTGCGCACCTGAGCAGTGTACTTTTACCCGAACCACTCGGACCGATAATACTGACAACCTCACCGGCGTCAACCTGCAGGCTGATGTCGTGCAGAACGGTCAGATTCTCTAACGATTTCTTGATAAACGATTTCTTAATATTATTCATTTCCAGAATCATGCCGACATCACCCCTTATTTATAATAATCAAATGCCTTCTCGATGCGCTCCATCACAAAGGCAACTGCATAATTTGCCACGAAATAGAAAACACCGGCAATCACAAACGGTGTGAAAGATGTCTGAGATGCGGCGATCTGCTTTGCAAGCGAAAAGATCTCATTGTATGCCAGCGTAAACGCAAGGGATGTATCCTTGACCAGTGTAATGATCTCATTCGTCACAGAAGGCAGGATTGTCTTGACAACCTGCGGGAGGATAATCATGAAAAAGGTCTGTGTGCGGTTGTAACCCAGCACTTCCGCAGCCTCATACTGCCCGACCGGGATCGCCTCAAATCCGCCGCGGTAAATTTCGGCGAAGTATGCCGCATAGTTCATTGCAAAACCGATAATGATTGCAGTGAAACGATATCCCCTGATATTGGCGCCAAACAGATAGTACGGACCGAAATACCAGACCAGCAGCTGCAGCATCAGCGGTGTTCCGCGCATGACGGCAATATAAATCTTCATGATCCACTGCACGATCTTAAAGCGGGATTTCCGCAGCAGCATGACAACCATGCCGAGCGGCAGTGAAAACAGCAGTGTCAGAAAGAAGATGCCGCAGGTGCGCAGCGCTCCTTCTCCCATCGTTGACAACATTGTAGATAGTGCCATGTAATACCCCTTTTCTCAATACAATGGGGTCAGACCTTTTACGGGGTCTGACCCCATCAGCATGCTATTCTGTTTATCGTATGTTTTTATTCCTCACCGGCAATCAGGAATGCGCCCGCGGTCATATCGATCGCAATTGCGTCGATTGCGCCTGCCTTGAGGTCGTTGAATGCGATGGTGTATGTCTCGTAAACTTTCAGATCAGCGAAAGTATCTGCCAGTTCTTTCTGGCTGTCTTCCAGCATGTCAGCTGCAGAAGTTGCAGTCTGAACACCGACAACCTTGCCTTTCAGGTCGGCAAGCGTCTTGATTCCGGAATCAGCCGCTACCAGGATACCCTGTGTGTTATTGGAATAGGTGATGCCCCATGTATAATCATCTTCACGGCCTTCTTTGGTAAATCCGGACCAGATGCAGTCGCAGCTGCCCGCATTCAGCTCTGCGTCTTTTGCGTCCCAGTTAAACGGAACTGCTTCGTAACCCCATCCGAGGTAGTCACAGACTGCCTGCGCCATCTCAACGTCGAAACCGCCGACACTGCCGTCGTCCTGCAGATAGGAATACGGCGGATAGTCAAGGTCAAATCCATGCTTGAATGTGTAGCCGCTGTCGCCGGAGCCTTCTTCTGCGATCTCATCATCCTTGATATCTTCTGCTTTCAGGCAGAGATAATCTTTGATATCCGGATAATTCTCACCGATCTTCTCATAAGTGCCGTTCTTAACCAGCGCCTTCACTGCGCCGTTCACCTGCTCCATCAGATCGTCATCGCCGATACGGAATCCGATTGCGTAGGACTCCACGCCCAGGTCCTCGTCGAGGAATACATATTTGTCCCCGGATGCCTCTGAGCCGCCGCCACAGGCTGTCAGTGTAAGCATCATAATACCTGCAAGAAGGATACTCAGTTTCTTTTTCATGTTGGTTCTCCTTTTTCGATCGTTTTTCTTCCGGGTGTGCTTTTTCGCGACACCACTGTTGCAGTGTAACACATCACAGGAGTAAAGTAAAGAAAAACAGGGCATTCAGCCCTGTATTTCTATATTGAAACTGTATTGATTATTCAGCAGACATTCCGCTGATTATATCAATTCCATTGCTGGTCCCGATGCGTGACGCGCCTGCTTCCAGCATTGCTTTCGCGCTCTCCCAGTTCCGGATTCCGCCCGAAGCCTTCACCGCGACATCCGGTCCGGCTGTTTCCTTCATCAGCTTTACATCCTCCGCCAGCGCGCCGCCGGTTCCGAACCCGGTGCTGGTCTTGATGAAATCCGGTTTTACATCCCGCGCAATTGCCGCTGCCGCCCGGATCTCATCTTTTTCCAGATAACAGGTGTCAAAAATGACTTTCACTTTTCTGCCGTTTTCATGCGCCGCATCAGTCATTGCCTGCATTTCCTCCCGGATATAATCCAGATTGCCGCTTTTCAGCTGTCCGATATTTAGCACATAGTCGATCTCCTCCGCGCCGTCAGCCATCGCAAGCTTTGTTTCTGCAACCTTTTCCGCAATCGTCAGCTGCCCCAGCGGAAACGCGATAACAGAGCAGGTTTTAACCCCTGTTCCCGCGAGCAGTTCTGCCGCGTGTTTTACCTGCGCCGGATTCACACAGGCGGAAGCAAAGTGATTTTCCGCCGCCTCTCTGCAGAGTTTTGCAATATCTGCGTCAGTCGCAAACGGTTTCAGGTTCGTGTGGTCAATCATGGATGCAACCTGTGATTTTGTATACGTCATGGTCTTTTCATTCCTTTCAATCCTCTATTCCATTTGTATTGCCTTACACTTATAATACAAATATATACTAACACGAACGAATTAAAACAGCACGCATAAGGAGGTCTTACATGAAACTGGTTCAATTTGCCGGCATTCCGCAGAAAGGCTCCCGGCTCGTTTACGGGACCGGCGTCCCTGCGACATGGAATGACGACCGGGGTTATGCCTTTGAGACACTTGATCTTGCCTGGGAGGCAGGATTCCGTACGTTTGATTCCGCGAACCGCTACGGTCATGCCGAGGAAAACCTGGGTGCCTGGATGGAAGCGCGCGGCGTCCGTGACCGGCTTGTCCTGCATGACAAGGGATGCAATCCCGGCGAAAACGGTTCCACCGACGTCATGTCCGGTGAATCAATCCGCGCATTCGTAGAAGAATCACTTCGCCGGCTCCGCACCGATCATCTTGATTTTTACCTGCTGCATCGGGATGATGAATCTGTCCCGGTCGGCGAAATCATTGAGACATTCAATGCACTCCGCGAAGAAGGTAAAATCACCCGCTTCGGCGGATCCAACTGGCGGATGCACCGGATTCAGGAGGCAAATCAGTACGCGAAAGACCATGGTCTTGCCGGCTTTACTGCCGTCAGCCCGTGCTATAACATCGGCGAATATGTCAGCGACCCGTTTGGCGGCAGCATTGCCCTGACAGGAAGTGAAGAAGCGGAACGCTACCGCGCATGGCTTGCTGAACAGAATGACATTGTCATTTCCACCTATTCTGCGCTCGGCCGCGCTTTCTTCAGCGGCAAATACAGGACAGACGGCGATCAGCCGATTGAAGCGTGCATGTCACCCCAGCCGATTCAGGAGTACGGCAGGAAAGACAATTACGCCCGTCTCGCCCGCATGGAACAGTTCGGCAGAGAACGTGGCCTTTCCGTGGCGCAGGTCTCCATCGCCTGGCTTGTCAGTCAGCCGCTGTATGTCTATCCGATCGTCAGTCCGACCGGCGCCCATATTCAGGAGATTGTGGATGCCGCAGATGTCGTTCTGACACAGGAAGAAGTGAACTGGCTGAAAAACGGCTGACAACTTCCGGAACAGACACGGATCTATTCTGACGGCGTGCTCACACGTAAAATTGTGGCTCTGTATAAGACACTTAAGCAGAAAACCCGTTTTCTATCGTGATTTCCCGCGCGTTTCCTTCCATACCTTTCACCCGTGTGATGGAAATGCGCACCGCCTCAGGCGGAATCAGTTCTTCGATCAGTTCTGACCACTCCACGAGCGTGACGCCGCTCCCGAAAAAGCAGTCTTCGTAACCGATCTCATCCATCTCCTCCGGATCCGCGATGCGGTAGACATCGAAATGATACAGCGGCATTCTGCCGCTCTCGTAAGTCTGAAGAATGGTAAACGTCGGGCTGTTTACGATTTCTGTAATTCCCAGTCCTTCGGCGAATCCTTTCGCGAATACCGTTTTCCCGGCGCCAAGATCGCCGTCCAACGTGTAGATCTGTCCCGGCAGAGCTGCCTGCCCCATTTTCACACCCAGCGCATGTGTTTCTTCCGGGCTGTCTGTTCTGTAATTCATCTGTTTATCCCTCATACCTGTTATTGCAGGTTTTTTTATTTTTCGCTATACTAACAGAAGCAATTCATACATGAAGTGAAACGTAACCGGTACGGACAGATCACTTCATAATTTATCATTCAGAATTAGAAGGAGACATACAAATGGCAAATCCAGTTGTAACCATTACAATGGCAAACGGCGATGTCATGAAGGCAGAGCTTTACCCGGAGATCGCTCCGATCACAGTCAACAATTTCATCAGCCTGATTCAGAAGAACTTCTATGACGGCCTTACCTTTCATCGCATTATCCCGGGCTTCATGATCCAGGGCGGCGATCCGGAAGGCATCGGCATCGGCGGACCGGGCTACAGCATCAAGGGTGAATTTACCATGAACGGCGTGCCGAATGATCTCGCGCATACCGAGGGCGTTCTTTCCATGGCGCGTGCAATGGATCCGAACTCCGCCGGCAGCCAGTTCTTTATCATGCACAAAACTTCTCCGCACCTTGACGGCCAGTATGCGGCATTCGGCAAGGTCATTGAAGGCCTTGAGGTTGTTGATAAGATCGCGCAGACACCGACCAATTTCCAGGACGCTCCGCTGAAGCCGGTTATCATCGCAAGCATGACCGTCGACACCTTCGGCGTCGAGTATCCGGAACCGGAAAAAATCTGATTATTCCAGTATAATCTTTCCTTCCGCCTCGGCGTACCAGACCTCACCGGATTTTTCGAGTGAAATCCGTCCTGCGGTCGCCTCGGCCAGCTGCTTGTTCAGACGGCCGGTCTGTCCCGGCGGAACGATCAGATCAAATACAACCGATGCCTCATAAAGCGTATCGAGCACGGGAATCTGCAGCTCATTAAACAGATACTGCAGCTTGCCGATCTCAGCATATTCTGCCCGGACCACCCCGCGTGTTCCGGGCTTTTTTTCCACAATCACACTGTTGTCCAGCGCGGCCTGCGCCGCCGCCGTGTAGCAGCGCACCAGTCCGCCGGTTCCAAGCAATGTGCCGCCGAAATACCGTGTTACCACCACGATCGTGTTGGCCAGACCGCGTCCCGTCAGTACTTCCAGCATCGGTTTGCCTGCGGTTCCCTGCGGCTCGCCGTCGTCGGCCGCGCGCATCAGCTTTCCGTCTGCCCCGATCACGTAGGCAAAACAGTGATGCCGCGCGTCATAATAATGTTTGCGGATTCCCTCCACAAATGCCGCTGCCTGCTCTTCATCTGTCACCCGCGCTGTCTCCCCGATGAAGCGGGACTTCTTCTCAACCACTTCCCCGGTGCCGCCCCTGTATATCGTGAAATATGCGTTCCTCTCCGCCATACAAACACTCCTTTTGTTCTGTAATTCAGCAACATCATAGCACAAAACACTTCCCTTTGCTATGCTCTGTAAACTATGTTATAATAATCCGATGTAATAAAATTGCGATCTGAGATCGCGCGCAAAATGCGCAGCGCACCTGTGCGTTTTCCTTAGGAGTAACTGATATGGATTTTACACGTGATGGTATAGAACAACAGAGAAATGAACTGCAGGCTTCAGCTTCTATGGCCGGCAACCGGATCGGCGTTAATCTGCTCCGCCTTCTGGTACTTGCCCTGATTGTCATTGCAGTTTCTTCGATTTTTTTAATTCGAGGCGCATATCAGGGTATTCTTGACGGGTCGCCTGAGATTTCCGACGTTAACATCATGCCGGCCGGTTTTGCGACGTTTGTTTATGACGCGGACGGCAAGGAGATCCAGAAGCTGAATTCCGCTTCCGGCAACCGTATTTCCGTGTCGATTTCGGAGATCCCCCTGAATATGCAGCATGCGATTGTCGCCATCGAGGATTCCCGTTTTTACGAGCATAACGGCGTTGACCCCCGCGGAATGGTCCGCGCGGCATTTGTCGCGATTCAGACCGGTTTTTCCCGGACAGAAGGTGCGAGTACCATTACCCAGCAGCTTCTGAAAAACAATGTTTTTACAGACTTTACGACTGAGACGCGCATGGAGCGGATCAAACGTAAATTCCAGGAGCAGTATCTGGCAATTGAGCTGGAGAAGAGTCTGGCAGAAGAAGGACGCAACCCGAAGGACGTCATTCTTGAGAATTATCTCAACACCGTCAACTTCGGTGCCGGTTCTTACGGTGTTCAGACCGCTTCGATGACTTATTTCGGAAAACCATGTACGGAACTGACACTTTCCGAGTGTGCCGTTCTGGCTGCAATTCCGCAGAACCCCAGCAAGTTTAATCCGGTTCGCCATCCTGAAGACAATGCAGAACGCGCAGAGACCGTTCTGAATTATATGCAGAATCAGGGCTATATTACAGAGGCGGAATGCAGGGAAGCCATGGCCGACAATGTCTACGAGCGGATTCAGGAGCATGCGGATTCCGGCGAAAGCATTGATGATGTCTATTCCTATTTCATTGATGAACTGGTCAACCGCGTAAAAACCGACCTGATCAATCAGAAGGGATATACGGAAGTACAGGCAAATAACGCGATCTTCAGCGGTGGTCTGAATATTTATACGACACAGGACCCGAAGATTCAGAAAATCATGGACGATGAGTTTACAAAGGGCGAGAATTTCCCGGAGCTTTCAACCATCGCACTGGACTGGGCGCTGACGATCAAGGAAGCAAACGGAAATCTGGTGAACTACAGCCGCGAGATGCTGCAGCTGTATTTCCGCGAGTCAGATGATTCCTTTGACCTGCTCTTTGATTCCGAAGAAGAGGCACAGAGCTATGTTGACCGTTATAAAGAAGAAGTGATCGGTGCCGGTGATGAAATCGTCGGCGAGCGGATCAGCTTTATCCCGCAGCCGCAGGCTGCCATGGCTGTGATCGACCAGAAGACCGGCTTTGTCAAAGGCATCGTCGGCGGCCGGGGCGAAAAGACCGCATCACTGACACTGAACCGCGCGACGGATTCATTCCGGCAGCCGGGTTCCACGTTCAAGACACTTTCCACATACGGACCGGCGCTGGATAAGCATTTCATCACACTGGCGACTACCGTCGAGGATGAACCATACGAGTACGAAACCGGACAGCCGGTCAAGAATGCGGACGAATCCTATCACGGCACGGTTACCATCCGCAAGGCAATTGAGAATTCCTACAACGTTGTAGCAGTCAAAGTTCTGACAGATATTACACCGCAGACCGGTATGGACTATCTGGAACGTCTCGGATTTACACGGCTGATCGATGATCCCGCATGGGACGTTATCCAGCCGCTGGCTCTGGGCGGTATCACAAACGGCGTCAGCACACTGGAACTGACGGCTGCCTACGCAGCGATCGCAAACAGCGGTGACTATATCGAGCCGATGTTCTACACAAAGGTGACAGACCACGAGGGCAATGTTCTGCTGGAGACCACGCCGCTTACGACGCATGTATTCAAGGACAGCACAGCCTTTCTTCTGACCAGTGCCATGCAGGACGTTGTTAAGAGCGGTACCGGACAGCAGTTCGGTTTCGACAATATGCATGTAGCCGGCAAAACCGGTACGACAAACGCATACCGCGACCTCGTATTCGCAGGATTTACACCGTACTACACAGCTGCTATCTGGGCCGGCTGCGATGTTACCGTAGAACTGCCGGTTGAATACCGTCATTTCCACGAAACGCTGTGGCACAACATCATGCAGCGCATTCACAGTGAGCTGAAGCTCGAAGATAAGGATTTCGAAAAGCCGGCATCTGTGGAAGAAGTCCAGGTATGCTCAGGCACCGGCCTTCTGCCCGGAAGCATCTGCCCGACTATGACCGAGTATTTTGAGACCGGCACAGCGCCGAAGACCCGCTGCCCGCAGCATGTTTATATTCCGCCGACACCGGCACCGCAGCGGCACTACGAGGAAGAGGAAGACAATTCCGGCGATGAGGCGCGTAAACAGGATTCGGATGATGACTATGAAGAGGAATAATCCGGCGGAAAATCTTCTGTAAAGCAGCGGGTTTTCCGGCATCAGAAACAATCAGAATCGGAAACAAAAAGAACAGCTGTAAGGGAACCTGTTATTCCCCTGCAGCTGTTTTATTCTGTACGTATATTTACCGCCGGCAGAAGCAGAATACGATCTGCCCGGTGAATGATGCCGGCAGACGACCGGATCAGCGGCGTTTCTGTGCCAGGCTCTCCTGTACACGACGATACAGCTCGTGTGCCGCATTGTATCCCATCTTTTTCTGGCGGTGATTGATGGCAGCCGTCTCAACAATGATCGCCAGATTCCTGCCCGGACGGATCGGAAGCGCGTGACTCGTGATCTTGTTCCCAAGAAACTCGGTGTATTCCTCTTCCATACCGAGACGGTCATATTCTTTATCCGGGTTGTACTCTTCCAGTTTGATCACCAGATCAATGGAATGCGTCTTCTCAACGCTCTGTACACCGAACAGTGTCTTTACATCAATGATTCCGATACCGCGCAGCTCGATGAAATGCCGCGTGATGTCGGGTGCCGTTCCGACCAGGGTAATGTCACTCACACGGCTGATTTCCACGACGTCATCGCTGACCAGACGGTGACCGCGCTTGACCAGTTCCAGTGCCGTCTCGCTCTTACCGATTCCGCTCTCGCCCATAATCAGGATTCCCTCGCCGTAAACGTCTATCAGAACACCGTGAATCGAGATGCTCGGTGCAAGCTGCACGTTCAGCCATCTTGTAATCTCTGCGGTAAATGGCGAGGTCTGCCGTTCCGTCGCAAAGGTCGGAACCTGATACTTTCTGGCAAGCTCCAGCAATTCTTCCCCGGGTATCACCTGCGTCGTAAAAACAACACACGGCACATCGCGGGAAATAAAAGCCTCGTATGCGCGGATCCGTTCTTCTTCGCTTTTCTGCATCAGATACGTATACTCGACATATCCGATAATCTGCACACGGCGGTTCATGAAATGATCAAAATATCCTGCCAGCTGCAGGGCCGGCCGGTTAATCTCCGGAATCGTGATGAACCGGTCCTCCAGATCAATCTCCGGTGTGCAGTACTTCAGTTTCATCTGCTCCATCAGATTGGTCAGCGTAACAATTTTTTCCTTCATAGCTGCCTTTCCCCCTGTGTCACCATCTCTTTGCTGTATCTGTATCTCATTACTGTATCTTTATCTCACTGCTGTATCTTCCGTCTCACCGGAATCCTGCGTTGAAGAATGAAAAAACGCGTACACACTTTCCGCCGCCTTCTCTGTCATCGACGGAAGTGATTTCAGCGTCTCAACATCTGCGGCGCGGATCTCATCGATATTCTGAAAATGTTTCATCAACTCGCGTCTTCTGGCCGGTCCCACCTGCGGGATATCGTCCAGCACGGAGTGAACCTGCTCTTTGCTGCGCAGCAGTCTGTGGTATTCGATTGCAAAACGGTGCGCCTCATCCTGTATGCGTGTGATCAGATGAAATCCCGCACCGGATGTATCGATCGGTATCTCCTCATTTTCAAAATAAAGTCCGCGTGTCCGGTGCCGGTCATCCTTGACCATCCCGCAGACCGGAATATCCAGCCCGAGTTTTCCGAGAACTTCAAGCGCGATATTGACCTGTCCCTTTCCGCCGTCCATCATAATCAGGTCAGGCAGACGGTCGAATCCGCTCTCTTCGCGGATTCCCCGCTCAAATCTGCGCATCAGCACCTCTTCCATGCTGGCATAGTCGTTCGGACCTTCCACGGATTTAATCCTGAATTTCCGGTAATCCGCTTTTTTCGGACGTCCTTTTTCATAGACAACCATGGACCCCACAGACTGGAACCCGCTGATATTGGAAATATCGTATGCCTCAATCCGCTCAGGCGGCTCGATCTCCAGCAGCGATCCGATTTCTTTGACCGCACCGATGGTACGCCCGATCTCCCGCTTCAGCCGCTCCCGATCCTGCGAAAGCAGAATCTGCGCGTTTCTGCCTGCAAGTTCAACCAGCTTTTCTTTTTTTCCCTTCAGCGGTATGTGGACATAGACGCGCTTTCCGCGCTTTGCTGTCAGCCATTCTTCAATAATCTGTCCGTCTTCCACAGGATCTGACAGCATCAGTTCTTTCGGGATAAACGGTGTGCCGGCATAATACTGCTTCAGAAAACTCTGCAGCACTGTTCCGCGGTCATCTCCTTCAGTAACTTTCAGATAAAAATGATCCCGGCCGATCAGCTTGCCGTCCCGCACAAAGAAGACCTGCACAATCGCATCTTCCCCTTCCATCGCGAGCGCAATGACATCCTGATCCTCTCCGCTGCTGTTCGTCATCTTCTGGTGCTCCATGACTTTTCGCACACTGGCGATCAGATCACGGTACGCAGCCGCTTTTTCAAAATTCAGGTCTTCCGATGCCTGCTGCATCAGTTCCGTCAGACGTCTGATCTCATCACCCGGATTTCCATTTAAAAATGCAATCGCCTGCTGCAGGGATGCCTGGTATTCTTCTTCGGAGATCCACCCCTGACAGGGTGCCTTGCACTGATGAATGTGATAGTACAGACACGGCCGCTCTCTGCCGATTTCCTTCGGAAGATTCCGGTTGCAGGAACGCAGATGATACAGTTTCCGGACCAGATCGATGGTCTCTTTTACCGCTCCCGCATTCGGATACGGACCGAAGTAACGCGCCTTGTCCTTGCGCATGTGATGGGCGTAGAGTACACGCGGATAGGCATCCTGTACCGTTACTTTAATGAACGGATAGGACTTGTCATCCATCAGCATCGTGTTGTACTTCGGCCGGTATTCCTTGATCAGGTTGCACTCCAGCACCAGCGCCTCCACCTCGGAATCTGTCACAATATACTCGAAGCGGGCGACCTGCGGAACCATGCTGTAAATCTTCAGCCGCTTGTTCCGGCTGTTTGAAAAATACTGACGCACACGGTTTCTCAGGCTGACGGCCTTTCCGACGTACATTACCACATCCTTTGCGTCATACATCAGATAGACGCCGGGTTTCGCCGGCAGCTTTTTCAACTCCTCTGCGATATCAAAGTGGGCTGTGTTCTGCTCCTTCCGTTCCGTCAAACACTCTGTTTCCGGCCGGTTCAGTTCCTCCGGCAGGCTCATCCGTCCCGGCTGGTTCGACTGGTCCGACTGGCTCTGACGTTCCGGCCGATTCTGCTGTTCCGGATCTTTCTTCAGTTCCTGCGATTTCTTCTGTTTCTCCAGATTCTTTCTCCTCGTTCTGTACCTGCCTCAGAATCTCCATAAACTCCTTGCCGGTAATGGTTTCTTTCTTGATCAGGTATGCTGCAATTTCATCAAGGGCATGCCGGTTTGCCGCCAGCAGAACTTTTGCCTTCTGGTAAGACTCATCCAGAATCCGCATGACTTCATGGTCAACCTCTGTGGCCGTGGCGTCGCCGCAGTCCATCACAGCTCTGCCGCTCAGGTATTCATGTTCCACCCGCGCCAGACCCATAAGGCCGAATTTTTCCGACATGCCGTACTGCGTGATCATCGCCCGCACCAGTTTGGTCGCACGCTCGATATCGTTGGCGGCGCCTGTGGTTACATTTCCGAAAACGATTTCTTCCGCGGCACGTCCGCCGAGCAATCCGACAACCATTGCCTCCAGTTCCGTCTTTGTATTCAGATATTTTTCTTCTTCCGGAACCTGCAGCACATAACCAAGTGCGCCCATCGTACGCGGTATGATTGTAATCTTCTGCACCGGCTCCGCATCTTTCTGCAGTGCACTGATGAGTGCGTGCCCGACTTCATGATAGGAAACAATCCGCCGTTCCTCTTCACTGAGAATCCGGTCTTTCTTCTCTTTGCCCACCAGAACGACTTCAACTGCCGCCATCAAATCTTCCTGCGAGACTGCTTTTCTGCCATGCTTGACTGCAAGAATGGCCGCCTCGTTGATCATATTCGCAAGGTCAGATCCGACTGCGCCGGAGGTCGCAAGCGCTGTTGCCTCAAAGTCAACGGTATCGTCGATCAGAACGTCCTTTGCGTGCACCTTCAGGATTGCAATTCTGCCTTTCAGGTCCGGGCGGTCCACGATGACGCGCCGGTCAAAGCGTCCGGGACGCAGCAGTGCAGGGTCCAGAACTTCCGGACGGTTGGTCGCCGCGAGAATCAGCAGTCCCTTGGAACTGTCAAATCCATCCATTTCAGCAAGCAGCTGATTGAGTGTCTGCTCCCGCTCGTCGTTGCCGCCTCCGAACCGGGAATCACGGGATTTTCCAATGGCGTCGATCTCATCTATGAAAATAATACAGGGCGCATTCTTCTTTGCTTCTTCGAACAGATCTCTGACGCGTGATGCGCCGACACCTACGAACATTTCGACAAATTCCGAACCGGAGAGCGAGAAAAACGGCACGTGCGCCTCACCTGCAACAGCCTTGGCAAGCAGTGTCTTGCCGGTTCCGGGCGGTCCCACAAGCAGCGCGCCTTTTGGCAGAATTGCGCCGATCTGATTGTAGCGCTCCGGATTGTGCAGGAATTCAACAACCTCCTGCAGCGATTCCTTTGCCTCGTCCTCACCTGCGACATCCTGGAATGTGACGCCGGTCTCACGCTGTACATAGTTGCGGGCTTTGCTCTTGCCGACGCCCATAATGCCGCCGCGGCCCATGCCCCGCATGATAAAGTTGAATCCGACCAGCATAATGACCAGCGGAAGTGCGATGCTGACAATTGTCGAGATGATTTCCTCGATCACATTCGGCGTCTTTTTAATATATTCGATGCCGGTATCCTGCAGCAGTTCGTTCAGACCGTTCTCGTCGCCCACAAGTTTAACGGTATAGGTTTCCGTCAGGTTTTCACTGTCTTTGGCTTTCTTCGGCGTGACCGTCAGCACATTCGACTCGAGTTCGATTTTTTCAATCTCATCCGCCTTTACCATCTCGATAAAGCGGTTGTATGAGATCTCATTATTGTTCATCTCGGACAGCTGCGAAACCAGGACGAATATCATCAGACTCAGCAGAAGACAGACGGCTACCATAAGGACCGTCTGTCTGTTGTTATTCTTATTTGGCTCCTGTCCGTTTTTGTTTTGTTTATTCTGGTTATCTGCCATAGTTACTTTCTGTTTTTCTCCACTAGTTCATAAAAATCATCGGCAATTTCCGGGAAAGACTCCGTCAGTGTCCGGGATGCCGCTTCCGTAAACAGCCGCAGCTCCTCTTCTGCTTCGATTTCCCGCGGAATCTCATAGGCAATGGTATAAATATCTTTTCCGATTTTATTGATCATTGTCTCTTCTTTGATCCGCCCGACGCCGAACAGAATTGCGCCGTAATTTCTGTCTTTCTGACAGAGCTCAAGATAAACCCGGGTCAGCTGACAGAACTCCTGATAAAGAACTTTCTGTCCTGTTTCGCCGTATGCCGCTGCCAGTTCAAACTGCCAGTCTGATTTTACAGATGCCAGTTCTTTCCTGACTTTCCGCTTAAATCCGAACGACTTCCTCGCATTTGCCAGGAACTGAAGCGTCATCCAGCCGCGAATAAAATAATCGACAGACTGTCCCTTCTCAAGCTTTTTCCCGTAACGTGATTCCAGAAGTTTTGACCGCAGTTCATTTTCCGGCGACATCCCCTCCTCCACAATTGCGGCGTCAAGGATTGCCTTGCGTTTCTCGCGCTTCGTTTCTCTGTAATACTCACGTTCCCACTGTTTTTCAAGAATCTGCATGCCTGTTCCTTTCCTTCTGTATTTGTCAGCAGCAAAGCACACCGCCGTAAGGGCCACAGCAACAGAGATTCATAACCATACACGCCATGCACAGTGTACAGAGTCCCTGACCGGATTCCCTGCTGCTCTGGCAGTCCTCGTAACCAAAGCCGCGTCCCATATCCTGATACCAGCTGTCCGCCCCGGACAGCTGTCTGTACAGCTGCTGATACCGCAGATTGTCCGGTTCCATAGAAGCCGCGCGTTTCGCATCCTCTGTCGCATTGATATTGTTTCCGATGCCGGCATTCGCAATTGCGTGAAAATAGTACCAGGCCGCATTCCGCTCCGGGATGTCCTCCAGAACGTGCAGCGCCTCTGTGTAATGCCTGCTGTTCAGGTAGTTCAGCACAGCCTGCATTTTCGGATCCTGCGCGGATGATGATCCGGCATAGCTGTAACCATACCCGCCGTAACTGCCCCATGCACCCGAAGTGCTGCCTGCTGTTCCTCTTTCGCGCTCTTCCACAATCTGATCATATGCCTGCTGAACGAGCTTGAACATCTCTTCTGCCTGCTCTTTGTCCGGATTATTGATATTTGCATCCGGATGATATTTTCTGCTGAGTGTCCGGTATGCTTTCTTGATTTCATCCATGTCGGCATCTCTTGCGACGCCGAGCACCTTATATGGATCCTGCATCTTGTATTATCTCCCTAACGTCTTCCGGAAAAACCGCGGCGGAACCGCTCGGAAATCCATTCTCTTCCGGACAGCTTCGGACATTCCACCCAAAGGCCGGAATACAGTACATTGCGCAGCAGACCTGCGTATTCAATAATCGGAAGCCGCTCAAAGGCTCTGGCAGCCGAGGATGCCATCATTGTCAGTATCTCATTGGCCTTCTTCTGAAAATCCGGTTCTTCCGCCATTGCAAAAAACGGATTATAGGTACCGTTCTTTCTGTCTTCCTCCAGATCGTCGTACGCATCTTTCAGATAAATATATTTTCCGAGATAAAATCCCACATCGCCCAGCGATCTGCTCCAGTGATCCTTCTGAAAGACAAATATCTCCCGCATCAGCGTTCCCGTCAGACCGGATGCCAGATCAATGTCTGTACTCTTTTCCTGTTCTGCCCTGTGCAGTTCTTTCAAATATGACCGGATTGCCTGAATTTTTTCCGGGTAACGGGATGCTGTCTTCTGATAGGATTTTTTCAGCAGCCGCGCAGCCGCAAGACTTTTTTTGTTTTTTTCATCGAGCCAGTCATCCATCAGATTGTGATAGACGAGCAGCATATTCATATCCGCCGCGTAGGCAGTATACTGGTTGCGGAAGCACATCCTGCGCGCGCCGCCCCTGAACATGCACCGGCGGATTTCTTTTGTGGTCTCTTCTTCATACAGTGCCGAAAGAAGGATCGCCAGAAACGTCATATCATACGTCAGCGCCGCCCTGGCACGCTGCCCGGCTGTTTCTTTCAGATCCTGGCACAGACCGCAATAGAAGTGATTGTACGTCTCATATTCTTTGACCTTCAGTTCGTCCCGGTCAATTGTGATGTAACCAAACATGACAAATCACCCCCGCGGCAGAAAACACCTACGAAGCAAGTATACCAAAACCTGATATTTAAGTAAAGCAAGGGGATTCTAAAGCATTTCTAAATTCGGTCTTGCTGTTTTCAGAACGATTCTTTACAATAGCATCAATGAATAAGCATCATTGAATACAACATCAGGGTCAGGGACACTGAACACACTTTAAGCAAGGGAGACCTGTTACACGATGAAAAACTTACGGCGCATTATGGCGATTGCCGGAATCGTTCTTCTGATTGCAGTCTATGCATCTACGATGGTATTCGCACTGATGAAACACCCGATGGCAGACCGTTTTCTGATGGCCTCTGTCTTCTGCACAGTTGCTGTTCCTGTTCTTCTGTACGGAATGATACTGGTTGCGCGCAATCTGGAGCGGCGGGGTGAAGAACTGCGGCGCGAAGCCGAACTGCGGCACGAGGCTGAACTGCAGCGCGAAGCCGAACTGCGGCGCGAGGTTGAAACGCGGTACGAAGCCGGAGCAGAGCCGGAAAAGGACGAAGGTATGGAAAAAGGAGACTGACGATGCAGTCTCCTTTTTGAATTTACTCATCAGTTGTCAAGTGTCGCATAGGTATAGATACCGCGGGCCAGCACCGTGCCGTCCTGACCGGATACTTCAACATCTACCACAATCACCCGCCTGCCGCCTTTTATAACGGTACCGCGGCCGATAATCTCCGTACAATCCGAGAGACCGGGTCTCAGATAATGCAGGGAACAGTCGAGCGTTGTGACCGGATGTCCCAGTGAGCTGGCAGCTGATCCGCCTGCCACATCAGCCGTGGTGGCAATTGCGCCGCCGTGTACAGAGCCGACAGGATTGCGCATCTGATCTGTGACCGCCATTTTCGTCACACCGTAACCCTCTCCCATCTCAGTAATGGTCAGGCCGATCAGATTTGCAAAATGATTGTACTCGTTTCGATAATTCCGGATCTCCTCGATCGACATGTTCTTCATGTCGATCTTTTTCGGTTCCTGATAACGCATGTGTCAGACCTCGTAGTCGATGCAGGCACGTGTTTTTGTATAGGGACGGACTTTCTCGTCCGCCACTTTTACATGCGCGGGATGAACTGCATATGCTGCCAGCGCATCTGCATCCTCAAGTGTAGAATCAAGCATCACATCTGCTGTAGAAGTCGCAAGCTTTTCAATCTGCACATGTACTTTCAGAAGACCTGGCACCTTCCCGACCAGTCCCTCCAGTCCCTCTTTGATTCCCCGCATGACGGCTTCCTTTTCTTCCCCCGCGAGTTCGTCCTTCAGCTGCCACAGAATTACATGTTTTAACATTTCGGTACTCCTTTTATTATCATTTTCAAAGATATCCGCGATAGCCGGATGTTTAAAGTGCCCGCTCTCTGAACTCCTTCCATACAAAGGCAGTTCTTTTTCTCTGCGATATGATTGTATCACATCCGCAGAAAATGATATAGTAATAATCAGAAGATAGTAAATCGCGGAGACCGGCACGGATGAGAAGAGGCTCCCTGTCTGGATTACGTCGGAGTGTACAATGAAGAATATTATCGGCTATGTTAAAGAATCCGGTTCCGTTTCTTTTGCGGAACGTCCGTTCCAGGAAGTGGACAGTCTTGTCTTCTCTTACCTGGTCTATTACGATCTGCAGGGAATTGTCCCGCCTCCGCGGGAGCGCCGTGAAATTAACGTTGCAGAAGCCGGCCGGCAGTATCTGAAAATACACGGAACCTCACAGATTAATGTCAATTCCGGACTGTTCCGTGAGATGGCGGCATCTGTCAGATACCGCGGCGTACTGCTGTCCGATTACACGGAAGTATTCCGGGTTGGATCCGCACAGTTCGCGGCTCTCCGCGCTGTTCTTCCGGACGGCACAGATGTCCTGATGGTGCGCGGAGCAGATAATTCACTGACATCCTGGCAGGAGGCCTTTGCTATAAGCTATACGGAAACCCCTTCCCAGAAAATGGCGCTGCAGTGGATGAGCCGTCTTGCAGAAAAATACAGGGACGGCGGTATGCAGAACATCATCCTGACCGGACATTCGAAAGGCGGAAATACGCTCCTGTACGCTGCTGTTCAGGGCAGCCCGCAGCTGCGCAGCCGCATCCGCGCCATCTATCTGAATGACTGCCCCGGTCTGACCCCGGGGCTTTACGACACAAATGCGCTGGCAGAACTGCAGGACCGGATCATACGGCTCACGCCGCAATATTCACTGATCGGTCAGCTTTTTAATCAAAACAGCCAGGATTACATCGTCGCCTGTTCAACAGATGGAATTAACCAGCATGAACCTCTTTTCTGGATGGTTGAAGATGATCATTTTGTACCGGCATCTGCCCGGACGTCCGACAGCCGGAAGCTGGCACTTGGCGTCAACCGCTGGATTGCCTCCGCGGATTTAGAAGAGCGCGAAGCCTTCAGCCGCGATCTGTTCCGGACACTCCGGCAGGCCCGGGCAAACGGTGCGCGGACTGTCCCCGAGCCAAAGGCAACACGGAATATAACCGCTTATGAGATCGGACGGGATCCCGCAATGGATCCGGACGGATTATCGGAGGGAAACAGCACAAAAAAAACTGCACAGATCATTATGCAGTTTCTGCTCACCAGCTCCCGTCCTGCCAGGCGCGCCGCGCATAAACTGGCAGGTGCCTTTTATGTGACAAATGTACATGCACTGCTGAGTAAGGTGACGCAGCTTCTGCATTAATGCAGAAACAACCCGGCACATTGCCCCATACAAAAAGCTGCAGGTTTTTCCTGCAGCTTTTTTCGTATCTTCTCTTATGGATTTACCAGCTGACTGCTACATCAAGCTGATTTGGATTGCTGTATGCAAAGGTACCCGTATCACACACAATCGCCTTTCCCAGACTGCTGTCAACAATCGAGCCGCGCGGGTGTTTATCAAGGTTTGCCGCAACCATAACATAGTCGCCCAGCATCTTAACGCCGTCATCGCGCACCCAGTATTTATCTGAATTTCCCATGTTGCGCATGATATTAACGACGCCGGACATATTTAGATTATAATAGGTCTCTTTTCCGGTCGGTCCTGTGATCGTGCCGGCACGTCTGTTCAGCACGGGACCGCTGTAGCTGCTTTCAGACGATGAAGACGATGAAGAAGATGCTGAAGATGTGTCGTCACTCTCTTCCGTTTCGTAGGTATCATCGTCTGCTTCTTCATACGAATACGCTTCTTCGGAAATATCGGCTGTGTATTCTTCTTCCTCTTCCTGCTGCGCAGCTGCCGCCTCTTCTTCAGCCGCGGCCGCGGCCGCTGCTGCAGCTGCCGCCGCCTGACGCTGACGTTCAGCTTCTGCCGCCGCTTCAGCCTGGCGAATCTCTTCTTCAACCTCAGCAGTCAGAATCTGAATGGTTGCCTCCTGCTGCTGAATTGCACTGATCAGCTGTGCCGCAACACCTTCCTGATCCTTAATGGTAGCAGCATATTCCGCAACCTGTGCGGATGTTTCTTCCGCCAGTTCCTGCATTTCTGCCTTTTTCTTCTTGGAGGCCGCTTCAACTGCAGCGATCTCTTTCTGCTCAGCCTCTGCTTTTTCTTCCGCTTTCTGAATCTCGACACAGACTGCATTGTATTCTTCAAGCATATCTCTGTCGTAATCGCTGATATTTTTGATGTTATCCGCACGATTCAGAAAATCACTGAACGATTCTGCCGAAAACAGAGATTCCAGCAAGCCGTTCTGCTCCGAATTCTCGTACATATACTGAATCCGCAGCTTCATATTTTTCCGCTGTTTCTCCTCTTCAAGGCGGGCATTTCCGAGCTTAACGCCGATCTCATCCAGCTCCTTCTGCTTATCTGCATACTGCTGCTGCAGCTCCTTGATCTCACCGGACAACTCCGTCATCTGATTGTTCAACTCCTGCAGATATGCCTCTGTCTCACCTTTTTTTGTCTCCAGCACTGCAATCCGGTCCTGCGTTGTCTGCAGCTGTCCGGCAGTCTGATACTGTTCCTGCTTTGCCGCATTCAGACGTTCCTGTGTCGGCGTTGCAAAAACGGAGACCGAAGATACCATGAATGCCGCCGCGAAGGCAAGCACGGCCAGGCGCTTCTTCATAATCTTTCTCCTCGTAATATATACTTTTTACAAGTATCTGCTGTATCCGGGTGCGTAAACATCTAACACACCTGAATCCAGTCTATTCGGAGCGATTATAACATATCTTTTCTTATAATAAAAGCTTTTTCTTACATTTTTGTAATATTTGCGCAATGTTTTCGGAATTGAACAATGTACAGGATGTCATAATTTTGATATATAGTTGTCTATAATTTTACGAAATTGTTCTGCGCCTTCCTTTGGTTTATATACTTCTTCATATTCTATCATACTCTGAAAATAATCCAGAAGGTTTTCATACATGCTGTTTTCTTCCAGCAGTACCAATCCGCGCGGCACATTCGTGCCGTTCTGACTCAGAAGAATCCGGTTCGGCGCGAACAGCTTAATTTCAAATCCCGGATATACATTCCCCGCTGCATCGTTCTTTTTTAGCAGATACGAACTGCTGCTCTGCTTCAGGAATTCCACATATTCGCGAACAAGATGAATCCGTCTTTCTTTCGGAATTACCGGATAATCCATATCGGAAGTGTGCGGTATCATCCCGGTTTCCAGAAAATGGTGAATACCGGCAGTTCCGTAGATCTGAATATAATCCGGATCTTCCGTCGCTTCTGACAGTTTCTCTGCCATCCCCAGATATAATGCCTTCGCTGCTTCATCGGTCGGCCCGGTATGAGACAACAGTGAAGTGAACATGCTGATACAGGGGGTCATGCCGTAAGACGCCGCAAGGCGATTGTTATTCATCACATTGCGGCATATTTCCGCCGCGTCTTTTAAAGTATCTGAATAGCGGACCAGCGGGCGTGATTTTTCTTCAATATCCCGGACCTCCTTCCGGAACGCCTCTATTAAAACACTGTCGGTGATACTGATGCCCCTTGTTTCCTCATCATTGAACAGAAACAGTCTGTCTGTTCCAAGCAGATAATGCTGAAACGGCATGTACATATGCCCTTCCCGCGCATTATTTACGTATGAATATCTGATGTGATAATGTTCTCCCAGCATAAACAGAGGCGGAAGTATTTTCTGCATCGTATAAATATTTTCGAAATTGCTTTCCGATACATTGTTCTGATAGGAAAGCATCGCATGCTGATGGATCTCCACATCACTTTCAAATATTTTTTTAAAATGATAAAGCTGTTTTAATATCTGATCCGACCAGTCACAGACATCCAGATAGATATGCCGCGTAGACTGCTGACTGATCTGCTCCTTCAGCATCATATAGACAAACAGCCGGATATTCTGCGTGCCGATAATCTCTACAGATGTTCCGTCACGCACAGGAAGATCAGGCGCCGACACCGGAACGTTCCTGCTGTAATCGAACTCCTCCGTGACATTCTGCAGCATCCCGAGCAATCTGCTGATTTCGACATGGGTCTGATAATGGCTGAATCCCTCTTTCTCAATCCGGAAGAGGCGGATCAGTTCCTCCCGCTCATCCCGGTTCAGCATCAGCGCATCACAGAATTTATAAAAAAACTTGACGCCGGGATACTTGCTTCCCTTGATCATTTTCTGAATCATTGTGCGGTCCAGATTGGTGTTCTTTGCCAGCTGATAAACACTGATTCTGCTTCGGTTAATATATTTTTGAATTCTCTGGTTTAATTCCGGCATACTGTTTCACCTGCCTGCTGTGCTGCTTCTGCTCTGTCTCAAATCAATGATGTCTGTATTTTCTGCAGACCGGACTTACTTTTCCGGATGCAGGAAAGCAAACGGCTCCGTGTCATAGAGAAAATGCATCATATGATACGCTGCAAGAAGCGCGACGTGCTCCTCCTGTAAAATACGGCGCACTTCATCACGGTCCGCCAGCACAATTTCAATCTCTTCGCTTTTTTCGTTGAAACAGTTTGTACATGTGCCTTCTGCATAACCGTATACGGTTGCACAGGCTTCATCTGTCATGCCGATTGTTGTATAGCGCGGTGCCTCGAACATGGGATCCACATCAAGCGGTGTAAAAACCAAACCGGTTTCCTCCCGCAGTTCGCGGACAGCAGCTTCCCGGAAATTTTCTTCTGCTTCCACAAGCCCGGCCGGCAGTTCATAGACAAACCGGTCTACAGGATAGCGGTACTGCCGCACCATAACAATCCTGTCGTGTTCGGGTCCGTACAGTGCGTAGATCGCCACACCGTCCGCCGTATTCTTACGTGTGCTGATCTTCAGATCCTCTATGCGCTCCGCCCGTGAGGCTACCAGGTAGTTTGCCTGATGACCTTTCTCATTGCTTCCTTTCAGGCGGTACAGATTTACGAATCTCTCATCTGTCAGTTTTGTAATTTCATGTATTGTTGCCATATCAATCCTCATCCTTCCTGATCGTTTTCGGAACTTGCAAACACTTCCAGTGTTTTGTGAATGCTCTCATGCAGATATGGAAGATATTCCTCCATCGTCACCGGACGGTTATACAGAATACAGGAATAGCAGGTAGAGCCAACCAGTTCGAAAACCGTGAACAACAGAAGCTCCGGCCGCTCACACCTGATGTGACCGCGTTCCATCATGTCCAAAAACGCCTGATATACTTCTTCTGTTTCTTCCGGTGCAGAACTGCTCATCGCCTGCTCAAATATTCCCCAGGAGAGATTCTTGTTGATGAATTTGAGTACCATCGTGTTTTTCTGCAGATAGTCCAGAATATAATCCACAATCACCAGAATCTGATTTTCAAATCCATCCACCGGGTTCTCTGCCAGATACGTTCTCGCCTCCCGCAGAACCTGACCGGAGTGACGCGCAATCAGCTTATCCCGCAGATCGTATTTATCCTTAAAGTATAGATAAAATGTTCCTTTGGCGAGCCCTGCCGCTTTGGCAATATCTGCGATCGTTGTCTTGACAAACCCTTTGTCAACAAACAACTGAAACCCTTTGTGATAAAGTGCTTCCTCTTTATTTTTTTTGTTGATTTCTATGCGTCCCATGTTTCCTCCCATACCGTACAAATTCTGATTCCAACCCGCCGCATGATACTGCGCGCGCTTTGAAAATGGGAACTGTTCCGCATCGTTTACTCAGATGCTTTCATGATATCTGCAGACGCGCGCCCGTGTCAAGGCAAATACCCCCTGCAGTCCGGATCATCCGACATCTCTTCCATTATGCATAAATCAAAAATATGTCCAACGGTCATTTTTTGTGCAGATCTACAATTGACTTCTGGTCATTTCCGGAATAAAATGAACATTGGTCAATTTTGAACAAGGAGGTTTCTAAACGTGATTGCAGCAGGAAAATGGATAGCAAAAAACAGAATCCTGATTCTGATCATCTGTATCGCGATGCTGATTCCGTCAACGCTCGGCTATCTGAATACACGTACAAATTTCGACCTTCTGACCTATCTTCCGGAATCTCTGGAGACAGTCAAAGGTCAGAACATCATCATGGATGAATATGGTATGGGCGCGTTTTCTATGATTATTGTGGACAACAAGGCACTGAAAGACGCTGCCGCACTGGAAGCGCAGATCGAGTCCGTCCCGCATGTTAAGGATGTTCTCTGGTATGACGACATTGCCGATCTCTCACTTCCGGTCGAGATGATTCCGGAAAAGCTGCGGCAGAAGTTTTTCCGCCGGGATGCGACTATGATGCTCGCGCTTCTGGAGGAATCCACCTCTTCCGATGAATCGATGGAGGCAATCGACAATATCCGCAGCATCTGTGATGAAGACTGCTATGTCAGCGGAATGACAGCCATTCTGAATGATCTGCGCGATCTGACCAACGGAGAATTGCCGGTCTATGTAACCATCGCGGTGGTTCTGTGTCTGGCGGTCATGCTGCTTCTGACAGACTCCTATGCTGTTCCGTTCCTGTTCCTGATCGACATCGGCGCAGCGATCATCTACAACATGGGCTCCAACCTCATCTTTGGTGAGATTTCCTATATTACAAAAGCCGTCGCAGCCGTCCTGCAGCTCGGTGTCACAACTGACTACTCGATCTTCCTGCTCGACAGCTTTCGCGAAAACGAGAAACTATATCCGGATGATAAAAATACGGCAATGGGGCACGCCATCGCAAACACCTTTAAATCTGTTGTCGGCAGCTCCGTGACAACCGTCGCGGGCTTCATTGCTCTCTGCTTTATGACTTTTACACTGGGCATTGACATGGGACTGGTTATGGCAAAAGGCGTTCTGTTCGGGGTTCTGTCCTGCATCACGCTGCTGCCTGCACTGGTTCTTCTGTTCGAGCCGCTGATCAATAAGACGACGCACCGGCCGCTGCTCTCAGGCATCAGCAGATTCTCCGATTTTGTAACCAGACATTACCGGATCTGGATTGTCGTTTTTCTGCTCCTTCTGGCTCCGGCTTACTGGGGGAACAATCACGTCGGAGTCTACTATGATATGTCTGGTTCCCTGCCGGATTACCTTCCGTCCAAAATTGCACAGGTTAAAGTCCAGGACGATTTTGACAGCAGCACCATGCACATGATTCTCATGGACAGCAGCATTCCTGCAAAGGAAAAAAAGCAGATGTTCGAAAAAATCGACGCTCTGGACGGTGTCACCTGGTGCATTGGTTTAAATTCGCTGATTGACCCTTCGATACCGGATGCAATGATTCCGAAGGATGTCCGCAGCATGCTGCAGAGCGGCGGTTACGAGCTCGCCTTTGCCAGCACGGAGTACTACACGGGATCAGATGAGGTAAATGCGCAGATCGACGCAATCAACGAAATTGTCGACCAATATGATCCCTCCGCGATGGTCATCGGTGAGGCTCCTCTGACACATGATCTCGTAGACATCGCAGATGTTGATTTCCGAAACGTTAATGCGGCTTCGATTCTGATCATATTCGTAATTATCGCAATTGTATTCCGCTCACTGTCTCTTCCGCTCATTCTGGAACTGACAATCGAATTTGCAATTATGGTAAATATGGCAATCCCGTACTTTACCGGCACAAAAATATCGTTTGTAACCAGCATCATTCTGGGAACCGTGCAGCTGGGATCCACTGTAGACTACGCGATTCTGATGACCAGCCGCTATCAGAAAGAACGCCAGAACGGACACGATAAAAAAGAAGCGGTTCAGATCGCGCACCGCGCCTGTGCTGCCTCGATCATTACGAGCGGCTGCTCTTTCTTCGCAGCAACATTCGGCGTCGCCCTCTACTCGCAGATCGACATTATTCAGTCCATCTGTACGATGCTTGCCCGCGGCGCAATCATCAGCATGTTTACAGTGATCTTTATACTGCCGGGTATGTTTATGATCTTCGACGGACTGATCTGCCGGACGTCCTGGAAATTTCTCGGAACCCGGGGCAATCATAAGGAGCCCGGAAAATCCCTGTTTAAACGCATACCAGACACTTATTAAGCATCCAATATAGAAAACACTTACCAGGAGGATAAGAAGTCATGAAAAAAACAAGCACTGCACGCGCTATCGCACTTGGCCTTTCCGTCTCCATTGCTTCTGCAATGCCTGCCGCTGTTACTGTTCAGGCAGATGCTTCTTCGGTTTCCAAAGAGGATACTGTCTACATCATGGCTGACGCAGCCGGGAATGAAACGGATACGACTGTATCAAGTCATCTGATTCTGGACGGTGCATCCGGTTCGGTAAAAGATACATCGAATCTGCGTGATATCATGAACGTCAAGGGCGATGAGACCTTTACCGATGATAACGGAACGCTCATCTGGGATGCTGCTGGCCAGGACATCTACTATCAGGGCAAGACAGATCAGTCGGCGCCTGTAAAAGTACATCTAAACTTTCTTCTTGACGGAAAGAAAATGTCGCCGGATCAGCTGGCCGGGAAAAGCGGCCATCTGAAGATTCAGGTGCAGTATGAAAATGATGCAGATGTGACCGTTGATATTAACGGCGAATCAGAACATGTAAAATCCCCGTTTCTGATGATGACCGGTATCATTCTTCCGCCGGATACCTTCTCAAATGTAACGGTGGACAACGGACGGATTGTCAACACCGGAAGCGGAAATGTTGTCATCGGATACGGCATGCCGGGGCTGAAGGAAAGTCTGAAGCTGGGTGAGCTGGAAGACAGGCTTGTGGAAGAAGGAAGTGATGAATCCGAGGCGGGCACATCTGAGAATCGCGACAAAACCGCCGGTACAGGCACCTCCGGAAACGACGTCAGCGATGCCGCTCAGGATAATAAAGGAAAAAACGCACCGACATCTGATGATGAAGAGACCCTGGATTTTGACACAACTGAAGTGAAACAGAAACTGCGGGACGGCATCGAAGATCTGAACATCTCCGACACATTTGAAATTGAAGCAGATGTAACCGGCTTCTCGCTTGGTTCCACGTATACCTTTGCTCTTTCAGATCTGTTCGGCGATCTCACCACCAGCGACTTCCTCTCCGTGGACGGAATCAATGAGGCCATGGACAAGATCAAAGAAGCCGGCACGAAACTGGTGGACGGCTCCGGCGAACTGTTCGACGGTACGACAGAGCTGCAGGACGGCTATGGAAAGCTGGACGACGGCATCAACGCACTGAAAGACGGCGTCGGAGAACTGGCAGAAGGTTCCGGCACGCTGAAGGATGGCGTAAACAAGTACGTTGACGGCGTCAATTCACTTGCATCCGGCGTCACTTCCTATGTAGACGGTGCAGAACAGGTGGCGGATGGAATTGATTCTCTTACCGATTTGCAGAAGGGGATCAGTGAACTGAAAACAGGACTGGATACTCTTAATGCCGGCACAAACAGCAGCAGTGATCTGATCAAAGGGATCAACGCACTGAACAGCGGTATGAAGCAGCTGCAGAAAGCAGCAGATTCGATTGATGTGGATAAAATCAGCAAACTCGTGCAGGCAGGCCAGGGATCTCTGGATGCTGCCGGCGTTGACCTCAATCAGGTGATCAGCGAGTTCGACGGCTTAGAAAAGACTAAGGGAGAGGTTGACGGCCTGATCAAACAAATCGAAACCTTAAAAGGCGGCATCGTACAGGCCGGTGCGGCGATCCAGGACAAATCTTTCAACGGCGCGAAAGACGGCGCCCAGCAGGTAGTCTCCGCAGTAGAAGGGGCCGGCATCGGCGGACAGGTCGGCAGTGCAGTCACCGGTGAAGTACAGTCGAAACTGCCGCAGAGCCTGTCTCTCTCAGAAATACCTTCTGTTAGTGTGGATCTCAGCGGATTATCTGAGGAAGAAGCCGCAAAAATCCAGGAACAGATCAATGCCGCAAATGCACAGATCAGTGCAGCGAACGGACAGATTCAGCAGGCGCAGGGAACTTATCAGGCTGCTTATAATGCGGTCGGATCCGCTGCCGGCGCAGCGGCAGAAAAGGCGGCCGGCACAGCGATTGCAAATATCCGGAACGGCATCAGCGAGAATGTGACCGCACCTGATTTCGATCCATCCAATGTCGCACAGCTGACCGGCGGACTGGATCAGCTCATTGCGAAGGCACAGGGGATCAGCACAAAACTCGGTAATGTGATCAGCAGTTCTTCCTATCAGGCATTGAAAGCACAGCTTCCGGAACTTAAGAGCACGCTGAATAACATTATTTCGGCAGATCCGGTTAAAAAACTCGGAACGCTTCAAACCAGCGTAAACCAGCTTGCAGACGGAACATCCTCCCTGAAAAATGCAGTTGATAAACAGCTTGTCCCGGGAATCCAGAAGCTAGATGAAGGCGCCAAAACACTGAATACGGCATCTTCCAAAGGCGTTTCCAAACTGCAGAGCGGCGTGAAAAAGCTGACTGAGAATGATAAGAAACTGAAAAGCGGTGCAAAACAGCTGAAATCCTCCGGAAAGAAACTGAAGGAAGGTGTATCCACACTCGATCAGGGATCGGCCAGGCTGAAAGCCGGATCGGCAGAACTCAGCACCGGAAGCGCATCTGTCAAAGATGGCATCGGCCAGCTGCATGACGGCGCTGATCAGCTGCACAGCGGACTTATAAAACTTGACGAGCAGGGTATCCAGAAACTCGCAGATCTCACAGAAGGAGACCTGAAAGATCTGATCAGCCGCGTCAAGGCAATCCTCTCCGATGATGCATCCTACAGCAGCTTCACAGGTGCAGCGGGTGACATGTCCACAACAACAAAATTCGTCATTGAAACTGCGGCAATTGAATAAAGAGCACCTTCAAACCTAAAAAACAGGAGACTTTCTTTCAGGGTCTCCTGTTTTTTCTGTCTAAGCCTATTAACTTATTTATCTCCGTTAAATTCCTTCACTGCCTCTACCATGGCAACGATATTCTCGATCGGAGTATTTGCCTGAATATTATGAATTGTATTGAAAATATATCCGCCGTCCTTTGAGAAAATCTCCAGACGCTCCAGTACCTGCGCGCGGACTTCTTCCGGTGTTCCGAACGGGAGAACCTTCTGGGTATCAATACCGCCGCCCCAGAACAGAATGTCTTTTCCGTAAGTATCTTTCAGACGCTTCGGATCCATACCTGTCGCAGAACACTGGACCGGATTCAGTGCGTCAAATCCGCTCTCGATCAGCAGCGGGATCATATCAAAGATCGCGCCGCAGGAATGCTTCAGCGTCTTCCATGTCGTGTTGCTGTGGATCCAGTCATTCATCTTCTTATAATATGGCAGATACAGCTCTTCAAACGTATCCGTGGACATCATCAGGCTGTTCTGTGAGCCGTAGTCGGTACCGCAGATGTATACGATATCGATGTCCGAACCAAACTCTTCCCAGTAACGCTTAAAATTCTCAATCGCGATATCCGTTCCCTGTTCGAAGACTTCCTCTACCATTTCCGGATACAGAAGCGGAGCCATATACCAGTCTGCAATGGTCCGGATTCCGCGCGGATGTTTAAGATTCGGACCCGGGATATTGTTGGCATCGCCAAGGCAGGAGTAGCATAATCCGACCTGTACAGCACGGTTCAGAGGTCTGATCTCCTCCATTACTTTATGATGAAATGCGATCTGCTCTTCCGATACCGGCATATAGTCTTCGACATTGCCGCTCGGGTCCGGATCGTCCTCGTCAAAATCCTCATCCGGACGCTCCAGATTATCAAAGTAATAACCGTCAGCCGGGAAATGTCCGCTCGGCGCGACACTGTCATCGCCCTGCGGAAAAACGAAGGTGCCGCCTTCACCGTCATCTCTCAGGGTCACATTTGACGGGATGAGGATCGGAGTTCCTCTGTACTCCCACTCCTTCCACTCCACGTTCTTATGACCGTAAGTATCACCGAAATTATAAAGCTGCTGCACATCTACGCCCATCGCCTCGCCGAGATCCGGCTCCACAAAGGCTGTCATGGTGCACATATCGTTGATTTTCGGAAGCCGTTTTTCCAGGCCGTAATAGTCTCTGAGCTGTGCCACCACCTGACAATTTACCATGGAAGTACACATTCCGCCGAAATCAACCGGTACCTTATCGGGCTCCTTATGTGCAAATGCTGTCAATACACGTTCTCTGGATGTCATCTGTCTGCCTCCCGTCTGGAAACTTTTCCTGTTCTTTGTTCTGATAACTCTATCATAACGCATGCATGCATCCGGCGCACTGGCAAAAAACATCCAAAAATATGCAAATACGCTCATATTATCTTTCCGATCGAATCCATTCCGCTGACCAGCTGACGAAACTTTCCCGGTGTCATGCCTGTATTCTGCCGGAAGCATCTGATGTAATTAGCAGCTGAATAAAATGCACAGTCTGCAGCAATTTCCTCAACACTTCTGCCGGTCGACAGCAGCAGACGCATGGACTGGTTCAGACGTACCCGCATCAGATATAAATACGGCGTTGTTCCCAGCTCTCTGTTAAAGAGGCGGGTCAGGTGCGATTTACTCACAGACGCCGCGTCTGCAAGCTGTGACATGTCAATCTTCCTGTTATATTTTTCGTCCATATACGCAAGCGCCGCCCGTACAGGTTCTGACAGAGGAACTTCCTGCTTCTCTGAAGAATCCAGCATAGACAGCATTCTGTGAACCAGCACGGAAATCTGTCCTTCCTCATCGGGATGATTCTTCATCAGATTGTGCAGCAGACTGAACTGATCTTCCAGATGCGTACAGCCCTTAAAATGAATTCCGCATCCGTCTGCATTCCGGCTCCCGTTTTCGAAGCGGTCATAGTAAGCCTGCGATGCCATTCCATGAAAATGAAACCAGTAAAACTCTGTCTCCCGTACTGCGCGGTACTGATGCTTCTTCCTGCAGTTGATCAGGACCACATCCCCTGTAACTGCTTCAAATTCTTTCCCTTCGTATGTAAATGCAAGCGCACCTGATTTAATATAGAACATCAGAAATGAATCCAGATTGCTGCGTACCACCTGATATGTCGTATCACACCGGTAACGCGACTCCATCCGCACATAAAACAGATTCTCTCTCGCAAAATCGGTCGGCATATGCACGTGAACGCCATCTACAATCCGAATCCCGCTCTCTTTTACAATAAACTCGTCCGGTGTCACTCTGTTCATACGGTCTGCCTTTCTGAAATTGTTCCGCAGTCCTCTTCTGCTGTCATTCTTCTGCTATCATAATGAGTTGCTCCCGTTTTGTCCATGGTTTTCCCGCACTGCACTGAGACGACAGTTACGTGCCCTCCGGATGCCTGCCGGTTCAGCTGCTGACGCGCAAAAAAAGAGGCTGTCATATGACAGCCCCGTAACATGGAGGTAAAATAATTATCAGCCTTCAATGGTAATGACTTTCTTCTCTTCCACTTTCTTCGGAACATCTTTCGGGATTTCCAGTTTCAGCACCCCGTCCTCAAACTTCGCGTGAATGTCTTCCTGTTCAACATCCTTGCCGACAAAGAAGCTTCTCTTATAAGATCCGCTGTAGCGCTCTCTGCGAATGTAATTTCCTTTCTCATCTTTCTCGTCATTGCTCTCATTGCGGGAAGCTGATACGGTCAGATATCCGTCGTGCAGTTCAGCGGTAACATCTTCTTTCTTGAAGCCCGGAAGATCCATCGCGATCTCATATGCATTTTCGATCTCGCGGATATCGGTGCGCATGCCGCGTGCAGCCGGCTGTTCTGCCGCTCTCGCCGCAGGTGCTGTCCGGAAGAAACGATCCCACGGATCATCCATAAAATCATCAAAAAAACCTTTTCCAAAAACATCTGGTAATAACATAAGTCATGCCTCCTTCTATTATAAATATGAATTAAGTGCTTTTCGCTTCTGTTTCTGAATTCATCGCCGATTCATTGTCTCTGATTCAAAAACAGACCCATCAGAAGTTTTTCTTCCGATGAGTCTGTTATACCACCTTTTGTTAGCAGCGTCAAGCGTTGAGTGCTAATAATTTGTGAAAATTTTGTGAATTCATGCAAAAAACGGCACAATCCGCCGAGATTGCGCCGTTTTTTACTACAAATACAGTTCCTGTACCAGACAACATTTTTGTTATTATCTTACTGCTTTATAAATGTGATCTGAATATTCTGGCCATTTGCATCAAGATCCAGCAGGATGGATCCGTCATCCTGGATGGTGCCGACCTTCACAGAAAACTGTTCCGTATCTTTTGCACTCAGCTCCAGATCTTTACCTTTTACAGTATAAGTTCCCTCGATATGACAGGAATCAGTAAGGCCTTCAAGCGCAGATTCATCAAGGGACTCTTTGAGCTGATTCATTATATCCTCTTTGAACTGATTGTAAGAATCATACCCCGCTGCCTTTGCAATTCCTTCAGCGGAATCTTCTGTAACTTCCTGACCCATAATCCCGCCGATGATGCTGTCTATTTCATTCTGCACGGCTTCTGACACAGAAGTGACCAGTGAATCTGCATCGATATCAAAAACAAATGTATCATCCTCATTCAGCGTCAGGATAAAGTCTGCCGCCACCTTACTGCTGAACTGAATACTGGACGCCTCTGCCTGCTCATTCAGGAGATCCGTCATATCAAAATTGCCAACATATTTTCCCGCGGCGCTTACCTTTTCTTCTCCGCCGGCGGATTTTGTCCCTCCGCCGCAGGCTGTAAGCAAAAGTCCCAGTACCATCAGCAACGTTATCAAAAATGCTGTTTTTCTCTTAATCGTGTACCTCATATATGTTTCCATTCTCCTTTCCGTTCTGATTCAATCATTCATCTAAATCATATCTAAAATAATGAGTCCTTGCAACCGTCTTTGAACTTTATTTGACGCATCTTTACGTTATTTTCGACATTATTTTCGAAATCGCATTTTATTGCGTTATAATCTCCTGTTAATGATAAAATTGCTTACTTTAGCGGTTATCAATCGCAAACTATTGACATCTTTCAATGGTTAAAATATACTAATTTTCAAAGGGGAACATTGTTTTGAAGGACTCCCCATCAGAGCAGACCAAAGGATGGTATAGACAAAAATGACACTGAAGGAACTGGAAATCGGAAAGCCCGCCATCATTACAGCCGTCGGCGGAGAAGGCGCCCTGCGCCAGCATTTTCTCGATATGGGTGTAATCCCGGGAACCGAAGTAATCATAGAAAAATATGCACCGATGGGCGACCCGATGGAGCTGATGCTCCACGGTTACCAGCTGACGCTTCGTCTCGCAGATGCCGACAAAATCACGGTAGAACCGGCATCCGCAAAAAAGCCTGCACAGATTCCGGATGATTATTATCAGGATTATGATCCGCCGCGGGCGGACCTGCTCCAGCGGATTGAACACCCCGGTCTTGGCGAGAGCGGGCGTTTTCACGAAAGATCATCCGAACATCCGCTTCCTGATATGACAGTATTGACCTTTGCCCTTGTCGGCAATCAGAACAGCGGAAAAACAACGCTTTTCAATCAGCTGACCGGTTCCAATCAGCACGTCGGCAATTTCCCCGGCGTTACCGTCAGCAGGAAAGACGGTGTGATCAAAGGACATCCCTACACCAGAATCACGGATCTTCCGGGCATCTATTCCATGTCGCCGTATACCAGCGAAGAACTGGTGTCCCGCAGCTTTGTCATCAACGATAAGCCGCACGCGATCATCAATATCGTAGATGCCATGAATATTGAGCGGAATTTGTACCTGACCATGCAGCTTCTGGAAACCGGAATTCCGACTGTCATCGCATTAAATATGATGGATGAAGTCGCGGCAAACGGCGGCACCATCGATATCAACCGCATGGAGGATCTTCTGGGCGTTCCTGTCATTCCGATCTCCGCAGCGAAGAATTCTGGCATTGAGGAACTGGTGGAGCACGCGATCCATGTTGCACATTTCCAGGAAAAACCGATGCGGCAGGATTTCTGCGATGAAAATGATCACAATGGCGCCGTTCACCGCTGTATCCATGCAATCATTCACCTGATTGAGGATCATGCCGTCCGCGCCGGTCTTCCGGTCCGGTTTGCGGCTGCAAAGGTGATTGAAAGCGATCCGCTCGTCCTGAAGCAGCTCGCGCTGGATCAGAATGAGAGCAGCATGCTGGAACATATCATTCTCCAGATGGAGTCTGAACGCGGTCTGGACCGCAGTGCAGCTATCGCTGACATGCGTTTTTCCTTTATTCAGAAGGTCTGTGAGCAGACGGTTCACAAACCTGTGGAGAGCAAAGAGCGGATCCGCAGTGAACTGATCGACCGGATCCTGACGGGAAAATATACTGCCATCCCTGTTTTTATCGGCATCATGGCTCTGATTTTCTGGTTGACCTTCAACGTGATCGGCGCGTGGCTCCAGGGTCTTCTGGAAACAGGCATCAACAATCTGTCCGGTCTTGCAGATGCCGCACTTGACGCAGCTGGCGTTAATAAAGCCATTCACGGCCTGATCATCGACGGCCTTTTTGCAGGTGTCGGAAGCGTACTGAGTTTCCTGCCGATTATTGTGACACTGTTCCTGTTCCTCTCACTTCTGGAGGACAGCGGCTATATTGCCCGCGTTGCATTTTTCATGGACAAGCTTCTGCGGCGGATCGGTCTTTCCGGACGGAGTATCGTCCCCCTGCTCATCGGCTTCGGCTGTACGGTTCCTGCTGTCATGTCGACCCGCACCCTGCCCAGTGAGCGTGACCGCAGAATGACAATCCTTCTGACACCGTTTATGAGCTGTACCGCTAAACTTCCGATTTACGGTTTTTTCGTAAATGCCTTTTTCCCTGAAAAAAGCGGACTGATTATGGTGGGCCTGTACCTTCTGGGAATTATCACCGGAATTCTGGCGGCTTTTCTGTACCGCAGAACTATGTTCCGCGGAGAGGCTGCTCCGTTTGTCATGGAACTGCCCAATTACCGCATGCCCGGCGCCCGGAATGTAATCCAGCTGCTCTGGGAGAAAGCAAAAGACTTCCTGCAGCGCGCGTTTTCCATTATCCTGATCGCGACAGTCGTTGTGTGGTTTCTGCAGAGTTTTGATCTTCATCTTAATCTGGTGCAGAACTCGGAAAACAGTATTCTGGCTTTGATTGCCGGTTTCATCGCACCCGTCTTCCGGCCGCTGGGCATGGGTGACTGGCGGATTGCGACCTCACTGATCAGCGGCTTTATTGCAAAAGAAAGCGTTGTTTCGACGATGAAAATTCTGTTTGGCAAAAATGTCGGCGCACTTCTGGCGCCCGCTGCCGCAGCTTCCATGCTCGTATTTTCACTGCTGTATACGCCTTGCGTCGCGGCGATCGCATCTGTCCGGCGCGAACTCGGTGCAAAATACGCGGCCGGCATGGTGATATGGCAGTGTGCATTAGCCTGGGCGGCCGCACTTGTGGTACGTATCGTCTTTATCGCGATCCTTTAGAGAGAGGTAATAAAATGAATCTTTACGATATACTTCTTCTGCTGCTTCTTGTCGTTATTCTTTCCGCAGCTGTTGTATTTACAGTCCGCAAAAGAAAGCAGGGAGGCTGCGGATGCGGCTGTGCCGGATGTGACGGACAGAACTGTCCTGCTTCCAAAACCAGAACACGGCGGCTTTAATCTGTATATTTGATCTTACTATGTGTATAAATCCAGTTTAAAAAAATGTCTCTTTCATCATCGAAAGAGACATTTTTTCTTATATGCAGCTATTTCTGTTTCACGCGGTGTGCACAGCTGCTGCAGCCTGAACAGGATCCGGAGCACCCGGAACAGCCTCCGCTGCAGCCGCCGCAGCCGCCGCTCTTGTGTCCTTTGTATATTTCTCTGACGCATATGGCTGCAAGTCCTGCAACCATAAGTGCCGCAATGACCGGTCCGATGACTGCCATCATATTCAGACACTCCCTTCGTATGCGTTTAATTGCATTCTCTGACTTGTTATGCGCGTGCCGCATCAACAGATGTCAGTGTTTTTCTGCCTTCTTCCGGCCTGTACCCTTTGCGGAACAGCAGATAGATAATGACTGCAATCAGTATAAATCCGACAATGGTCCCGAAGTTAAACGCGACAGTTCCTGTAAACAGACCGCCGACCTGATATGCGATCAGCGCCAGCGCATAAGCCCAGATTGTCATATAGCCGATTGCTGCCCAGGTCCATTTCGCATTGTTCATCTCACGCTTAATTGCGCCGATTGCCGCGAAGCACGGTGCGCAGAGCAGATTGAAGATCATAAATGCGAATGCCGAAATCGGCGTGTAGTCTGCTGCAACGCGGTCCCAGATCTGATCGCCGTTCTCTTCCAGTTCGCCGCCTGCTTCATCATCATAGTTGTACAGAACGCCAAACGTACCGACGACTTCCTCTTTTGCCACAAGGCCTGTTACAGTTGCGACGGTCGGCTTCCATGTTCCGAAGCCAAGCGGGCGGAATACGAAAGAAACACCGTTTCCGACTGATGCCAGCAGAGAGGCGTCCATCGGGTTGACATCCTCTTCCGGAACGTTCATCTTATCTGCAATCTCGGAAATGGTCTGTTCAGAGACGATTGTCTCATCTTCCCACATATTATCAACCATGCCGAAATGTCCGTTGACGCTTCCGAAAGAGCTCAGGAACCAGATGATGATGGAGGAAACGACGATGACGGAACCTGCACGCTTTATGAAGGACCAGCCGCGCTCCCATGTCGCGCGCAGAACATTACCTGCTGACGGCACGTGGTATGCCGGCAGCTCCATGACGAACGGAGCCGGCTCGCCGGCGAATGCCTTGAATTTCTTCAGAATAATACCGGAGAGAATAACAGATCCGATTCCAATGAAATACGCGGATGCCGCGATCAGCGGAGATCCTCCGAACAGCGCACCTGCGATCAGACCGATAATCGGCAGCTTCGCGCCGCACGGCATAAAGGTTGTCGTCATAACGGTCATCTTCCGGTCGCGGTCATTTTCGATGGTTCTGGATGCCATGACACCCGGAACGCCGCAGCCTGTAGCTACCAGACAGGGAATAAAGGATTTTCCGGACAGACCGAACTGACGGAAAATACGGTCCATGACGAACGCAACACGCGCCATGTAACCGATGTCCTCAAGGATTGCCAGCAGCAGAAACAGTACCAGCATCTGCGGGACAAATCCGAGTACCGCGCCGACACCTGCCACAATACCATCCTGAATCAGACCATACAGCACGGAACCTTCTGCCACATGCAGCGCACCGAGCAGACTGTCAAAGAATCCCGGAACCCACTCGCCGAAGATCACATCATTTGCAAAATCAGTTGCCGCGGTACCTATGGAAACCTTCCAGCCGCCCATGGCGATCGCGTAGATCAGGAACATGACAACGGCAAAAATCGGAAGACCAAGCACGCGATTGGTCACGATCTTGTCAATCTTATCCGATGTCGTCAGGCTGTGCTCTGCCTGTTTCTTTTTTACCGCACGTTTGCATACTTTGCTGATATAGTTGTAACGTTCATTGGTAACAATCGATTCCGCGTCATCATCAAGTTCTGTCTCACAGTCTGCGATGTGACCTCTGATTTCTTCCAGAACTGCCGGTGAGAATTTCAGGTCTTCCATAACCTTTTCATCATTCTCAAACACCTTGATTGCAAACCAGCGGAGATAACGTTTGTCTTCGATCAGATTTTCAATCGATTCCTCAATATGTGCAATGCAGTGCTCGACGCTTCCCTCAAAGACATGCGGACGCTCCCCTTTCTGCTTACTTCCCGCTGCCGCTACAACTGCATTGGCAACTTCCTGCGTACCGTCTGCCTTCAGGGCACTCATCTCCAGAACCTTGCAGCCCAGTTCCTTCTCCAGCGCCTTTGTATCGATGACATCACCGTTCTTGCGCACAATATCCATCATGTTGATCGCAATTACAGTCGGGATGCCCAACTCAAGCAGCTGTGTCGTCAGATATAAATTTCTCTCGATATTAGTTCCGTCTACAATGTTCAGAATCGCATCCGGTTTCTCATTCACCAGATACTGACGGGAGACAACTTCCTCCAGTGTATACGGAGAAAGGGAATAGATTCCCGGCAGATCCTGAATCACTACGTCTTTATGGCCTTTGAGTTTTCCTTCCTTCTTTTCAACCGTAACACCCGGCCAGTTGCCGACGTACTGGTTAGAGCCGGTCAGACTGTTGAACAGCGTCGTCTTTCCGCAGTTCGGGTTGCCGGCCAGTGCAATTTTGACACTCATGTCGTTCCTCCTCATTCTAAATCAGTTCTTTTTCCGGTTTTGTTTGATTGCAGTTTTTTCAATCGCGATCTCCGATCGCGCGCGAGCTGCGCAACACACCTGTGCGTCTGCCTCTGCGATGTCTGTGCTTCGCTTCGGCCGGCGTACTTATTCGACCTCGATCAGTTCTGCATCTCCCCTTCGCACAGAAAGCTCATAACCGCGCACATTCAATTCCATCGGATCTCCGAGCGGTGCCACTTTGCGAACCAGAATTTCAATGCCTTTTGTAATACCCATATCCATAATTCTGCGCTTGACCGGGCCTTCTCCGTGCAGCTTAACCACTTTACAGGTATCGCCTACGCGGACATCCTTTAATGTTTTCATGTTCATCCTCCCTCATTTTGACCGGCAGCTTCAGAACTGTACCCGCATTGCAAGTCTCTCGTCCAATGCGATCCGTCCGCTCTTCACCTGAAGAATCATGTTGCCGCCATTGTTTTGCACAACTGTGATGTAATCGCCTTCTACCATGCCAAGTTCATTTAAATGACGTCTCGTCTCATCTTTCCCCGAAATACGCTTTATAAGAACAGTTTCTCCAGGATTTGCCATCGTAATCGGCATCATAAAGTACCTCCATCACCAGTCATTATTAAAGATAGTTATATTTAACTAATTGCAAAGTTATTTTATCATAACTAACTAAAAAGTCAATAGTTGGAACTAACCAATAGTTGAGAGTATGTCGTGTATAAATGCGATTTTTGTATTTTTCTACCAAATTTCTGAGATTATTTTGTGTTTTCAATAACCAAAAACAGCACCTGTCGTTTTGATTACACGCAAAAAGCAGCACCCTCTGTATGAAAATGCAGGTGCTGCTCTTCGAAAAAACAATTGCTTCATTAAATATACAAATCTGCAGACTGGATTTCCGCGATCAGAGATTACTTTCTCCGACCGTCTCAACGTCCATCAGAACCGGTGTATGATGATGCGCCGTGTGCTCTGTAACTAACGTACCTGTCAGTTCAACCATCCGGTCACTGTCTGCATAGCGGCTGAGCTGATCATCACTCCCAAACACCTGAATCGCATACAGGCATGTATCAAGTCCCGCAGTCTTCAGACGGATGGGCGCATACAGATTCAGCGCCAGGCAGTCTTCCGATCCAGCCTCGTAAAAATATCCCTTGAAAGAACTAATCCTCCCGGTAAGCGTAATCTCATCAGACTCGGCAATCCCGTATTCCCCGGAATCCGACAAATCGATGAAATAAGTGGAATTGCCTCCGTCATAGCCGTTTCCGTTCGGTCCCTGTCTGCGAATCAGGCTGTCTGAACCGCTGTAGCCGTCTTCTCCCCAGTGGCATTCCAGATAATCCTGATTATCCGCAGGAAGATAGTATTGCAGCGTTCCATTCTCCTTCAGGTAAAACACACATCCTTCATCCGTATCCTGATCCGGGATCTGTGAAATGCCCATAATCGGATAAGATGCCCGCAGCTTCTGTTTGCCCGGGCTGGTCCATTCCCCGTCAAAATACAGAAAATGCCAGCCGATAAACTGTTTATATTCCTCCGCACTGTTTGCCGTATCCCAGAGCCCCTCGACAACCTGTTTCGCCGCCTCATTATAAGCGCTGAAAGATTCGTCATCACCCTTCGTAAAACCGCGGCAGACTGCCATGCGTGCCTCCAGCTGCTTCATCATTGCAGCACCGAGATCATCCGGTGCCTCAATTGTATAACCGTCTGAGTGGTTTTCGAAATGAACGACCGGAACCTTTGCTTTTTCGGCATCGCTGACAGCCTGCGCGAGCGATTCGCCGCTGATGCCTGAAGCAAGAATGGCGCCGGCATAACCCTTGCTGACCGCATCATTCAGACGATCTGCAAGCTGATCAGAAGATGCTTCATATAAAGGCGTTGTCAAGGTAAATGTTTCTTCAAGGGCGTCAGAAACACCCTTTTCGAACAGATCGGTCCATCCGTTTCCCATGCCCAATGCGCTATCCGCCAGCATCACAACCGATGACTCATTATCAGCTTTTATGAGCGTATCGTCTGTATCCGCCGAAGATGTCTCCTCACTCATTTCCGCAGAGCTCTCATTGGAAACGCCCGGATCGCCCGGATCCGGCGCATCTGAATCAGCCGCTTCCTTTTCGTCTGAATCATCTGCCCCGGTGAACCATCCTTTGCGCATCGTCTCTTTCTTTGTATGCTCCGGCAGAACCACGTCTCTGATATAACTGACGCACAAATAAAGCACAAAAACAGCCAAAAGCAACATACAGAATCTTGCAGCTGACTTTTTCTTCACTGGCTTCTCAGGTTTCTTAATCCCTTCCGGTTCCGGCTTTTCCACTGACTCCGGTTTCTTCTCCGGTTCGGGTTCCTTTCCCGCGGCCAGTGTAATCCCATACTCTTCCGGTGTCGGTTTGATATGAACTGTTCGTTTCATTAATCGCATATGTTCATCCTCACATCACGGATCCTGTATACTCAGAAGAATCATTCCCCTTCCCGGACACGCAGTATATCAGGCAGGAAATCTATAGATTATCTTATCATACACATCTGCAAAAAGAAATGCCGGTCAAATTAGCACTCACCTCTTGACAGTGCTAACAACGCGTGTTATAGTAACGTCAGACAGAGCGATAATGACATAACATCCGGATCCGGCATCAGAGACTGCCGCGGATGATTCTGTCACGAATGCAGCATGCCTTGCCCTGAAGCGGCGGGGCATTCTTAATGCTTTGTTTCATATATTCAGGAAGAAGAACGAAAACCGAAAAGGAAAAGAGGTGACATCATGAACATCCAGAAATTTACACAGAAATCCATCCAGTCCATTCAGGATCTGGAAAAAACAGCCTATGAATACGGCAATCAGGAAATCGAACAGGAGCATCTTCTCTACAATCTCCTGCATCAGGAGGACAGCCTGATTCTTAAGATGATTGAGAAAATGGAGATTAATAAGGAACATTTTCTGGATCGTCTTGATCAGGAATTAAATAGGAAAACGAAAGTACAGGGCGGCAATCCGTACATCGGACAGTATCTGAATAAAGTGCTGACGATGGCCGAGGATGAGGCAAAAGCCATGGGCGACGAATATGTCTCGGTGGAGCATCTCTTCCTCTCAATGCTGCGCAACCCGAGTCCTTCCATGAAGAAGCTGCTCAGCGAATACGGCATTACCCGCGAGCGTTTCCTTCAGGCGCTCTCAACTGTCCGCGGCAATCAGAAGGTGACCACGGACAACCCGGAGGCAACCTATGATACACTGAACAAGTACGGCCAGGATCTGGTTGAAAAAGCGCGTGACCAGAAACTGGATCCGGTCATCGGCCGTGACAGCGAGATCCGCAATGTCATCCGGATTCTGTCCCGTAAGACAAAAAACAATCCGGTTCTGATCGGTGAACCCGGCGTCGGTAAGACAGCTGTCGTCGAGGGTCTCGCACAGCGAATCGTGCGCGGCGATGTCCCGGAAGGCCTGAAGGACAAAACCATCTTCTCGCTGGATATGGGCGCCCTGGTTGCAGGCGCAAAATACCGCGGCGAATTCGAGGAGCGCCTCAAAGCTGTTCTCGAAGAGGTCCGCAAGAGTGAAGGCCGCATCATCCTGTTCATCGATGAGCTGCACCTGATCGTAGGTGCCGGCAAGACAGACGGCGCGATGGATGCCGGAAATATGCTCAAACCCATGCTCGCCCGCGGCGAGCTGCACTGCATCGGCGCCACGACACTGGACGAATACCGCAAATATATTGAGAAAGACGCAGCCCTGGAACGCCGTTTCCAGCACGTCATGGTAGATGAGCCGACCGTAGAGGATACCATTTCCATCCTCCGCGGTCTGAAAGAGCGCTACGAAGTTTACCACAAGGTAAAAATCACAGACGGCGCGCTTGTTGCCGCTGCCATGCTCTCCGACCGGTATATCACAGACCGTTTCCTGCCGGACAAAGCCATTGATCTGGTAGACGAGGCCTGCGCACAGATTAAGACAGAAATGGATTCTCTCCCGGTAGAACTGGACGAGATGAACCGCCGGATCATGCAGATGCAGATCGAGGAAGCGGCACTGAAAAAAGAAACGGACGATCTCAGCAAAGAGCGTCTGGAAGAACTTGAAAAAGATCTCGCGGAACTGAAGGATCAGTTCAACACGCAGAAAGCACAGTGGGAAAACGAAAAGACCGCTGTTGACCGCGTCTCCGGTCTGCGGGAGCAGATTGAGGAAATCAACAGACAGATTGAGGCGGCACAGCGTGATTACGATCTAAATAAGGCTGCTGAACTGCAGTACGGCGAACTGCCGAAGCTGCGCGCAGAACTGGAAGCCGAAGAAAATGCAATGAAGCAGCGGGATCTGTCCCTCGTACACGAAAGTGTTACGGACGATGAGATCGCACGGATTATTTCCCGCTGGACCGGTATCCCGGTTGCCAAACTGACCGAAGGCGAGAAGGCAAAGATCCTGCATCTGGAGGATGATTTACACAAACGGGTCGTCGGCCAGGATGAGGCTGTCAGCCGTGTGACCGACGCAATCATCCGCTCCAAGGCCGGCATTAAGGATCCGACCAAGCCGATCGGCTCTTTCCTGTTCCTCGGACCGACCGGCGTCGGCAAAACAGAGCTTGCCAAGACACTGGCAGAGCGCATGTTTGACGATGAGAACAACATGGTGCGGATCGACATGAGCGAGTATATGGAGAAATTCTCCGTCTCCCGTCTGATCGGAGCGCCTCCCGGATACGTCGGCTATGAAGAAGGCGGCCAGCTCTCAGAGGCAGTCCGCAGAAAACCATATTCCGTTGTGCTGTTCGATGAAATAGAGAAGGCACATCCGGACGTCTTCAATGTCCTGCTGCAGGTACTGGATGACGGACGGATTACAGATTCGCAGGGAAGAACGGTTGATTTCAAAAACACCATTCTGATCATGACCTCCAACATCGGATCGCAGTATCTGCTGGACGGCATCAGGGATGACGGAACCATCAGCGAGCAGGCTCAAAATATGGTACAGCAGGATCTGCGCGCACATTTCCGTCCGGAGTTCCTGAACCGTCTGGATGAAATCATCCTGTTTAAACCGCTGACGAAAGACAACATCGGCAGCATCGTAGACCTGCAGATCAATGATCTCAACCGGCGTCTGGCTGACCAGCGTCTGACAATCGTACTCTCTCCGGAGGCGAAGGACTTCATCATCGAAGCAGGCTATGATCCGGTCTACGGCGCAAGGCCACTGAAGCGGTACATTCAGAAGAACGTAGAGACATTGTCCGCGCGGCTGATTCTGGGCGGCGGCGTGCATGAAGGTGATACGATCCGGATCGATGCCGGAGACGGCGGACTGATCGCGGAGACGTTTGAAAAAGTTAAATAAGCGTTATAATAATAACCCCGGCAGATTTTCTGTATTTCAGATTTCTGCCGGGGTTCTTTTATTTTATTACTTCACGCCTGTCGGCTGTTTAAAGCATGCGCAGTCGCGATACGCCTTCGGTGTCATGCCGGTGACATTGTGAAACGCCCGCGTGAAAGTTGAGTTTCCGCTGTAACCGACCATGACGGCAATTTCCATGACGCTGTAGTTGGTCGTCGTCAGCAGCTCTTTTGCGTGCAGAATCCGCGTATTGCGCAGATAGATACTCGGTGACAGGCCTGTTTTCTGCTTAAACCAGTCACAGTAGTATGTCACATTATAATTTTCGATATTTGCCAGCTGATCGACCGTGATCGGAAGCTGATAATAATCATTGATGTAGCGGATTGACGGTGCCGAACAGTTTTCCATGATCTTCGCATAGAGGTATTTGTACAGATGACGGATGGCTGTGCTGTCCGGATTCTGCTTCAGCTCCGCCTGAATCAGCTCCACCAGCTGTACGATCTGTCCGCGCATGGAAATAATCAGCGGACTGGAGATCAGAACCACTTCCCCGCTTTCCGGAAGCTGGTCAGAGAGATTGATCACCAGAAGTCTGCCGTTAAAATTGCACTGATGCTGCATGCCCGTCGGAACAAAACAGAGCTCCTGCGGTGTCACATCATACTGCATGCTGCCGATCATAATCTGCATTGAATCATTCAGCGGAACCATTATCTGCGGGTAATCGTGAAAGTGCTCTCCGCTGCATTCGTGGTACATCTGAATATCAAGTGCCTGACTCATATTATTTCTCCTGGATTCTGAACATCGGTTTTCAGCAAAGCGGTGTCTTATCACCGCGCGTACATCTGAATATTAAACAGCTCGAATGGATTTTATTTCAGCCGGTAGTGATCGTGCAGCGATCTGAGTGCCGTCAGAAACTCGGTTGAAACCGCATACGGCATGGCAGATGAGCGGTAAACACCTCTGTAGCTGTTGATCATCGTGTGCAGAAGTCCGACGCTTAAATTCGCCATAACCTGAACATCCTGCGGATAAATCAGCCCTTCAGCCGCCGCCCGCTTGAGAATCTCTACGCTCCGCGCGCGAAGGTCCGTTCCGAGAAATACATCCGTGTAACCCTCATCAATGGTCTCTCTTTTTTCAGGATACAGAGCGTAATATACATCGTACGCTTCGCGGACATCCTCTCTGTCCCAGACCCAGAACAAATGCTCAAACACATCAAGATACTGGAAGGTATATGGAAGAAAGATTGCCCAGAGTCTCGCATCGAGATCAAGTGTATCACTGGCGGATCCGATCGCCTCCTGACTGTCCTGTGAATAGGAATCGAGAATGCGGACGGCAGCAACGCGGATCAGCTGCTCCAGATTCGGAAAATATTTAAAAATCACATCAGCTGTGCAGCCTGCTCTCTCAGCGATTGCCTGTGCCGTAAGCTTTTCCAGATGCATGACCTTCATCAGTTCATAGGCTTCGTCTACCAGTCTTCTCTTTGTATTGTTTTCCATGGTTTATTCTCCTTAGATTACATGATCATAGTACCTTTTGATGACGCTCCTGCACCACTCCATATGTTCTTCAGAAGGCACCTGAACGTCTTTGAGCTGATATTCTTTGCCAAGCTTCCGGTATGTGTCGGTTCCGAGACGATGGTAAGGCAGAAGCTGTATATGATGTACATACGGCAATTCAGAGAGAAACTGCCCGATCTTTTCCAGATCCCTTTCATCATCATTGACGCCCGGGATCAGCGGTGTGCGGATAATGTACTTCGTGTCCGCTCCCAGCGTACCCGCATTTCTGATATTTTCCAGAATCGGCTTATTGGAAACACCTGTATATCTGATGTGTTTTTCTTCGTCAAAAATCTTTAAGTCCGTAAAGACTGTATCTGCTGTCTCAAAGATCGGGCGCGCGATATCCCATTTCGTAAAGAATGATGTCTCGATTGCCGTGTCGATCGCCTCAAACCGCGCGCGCCGCAGCAGTGTAAGGGCGAATTCATGCTGTACCATGATCTCACCGCCGGACAGCGTCATGCCGCCGCCGGAATGAAAATAAAAGATAGAATCCTTCCGCACCTCGACCAGCACTTCTTCCACCGTCATGATTTTTCCGTACGTGATTGAACCGTCCAGCGTGGATTCGATCTCCCGCTTCTGACTTTCCGGCGTAGAGCACCACTGGCAGCGCAGGGGACATCCTTTTAAAAAAACAACAGTGCGAAATCCATCTCCGTCATAAATAGAACTCTTCTCCATCCGCAGAACAGTTCCCTTCATGTCTTTTCCGGGGTATTCATCGTGTCTCATTGTTCTTTCTCCTAACATGATTGTTCTCACAGCAGCCTGTGGATGCCGGGGATCGGATCTTTGTACCTTTTTATTGAAATGCCCCCGGCAATCTGCCGAGGGCATTGTCGTTAAACTTTTCGTCTTTCGGACATTCTGATAAACCACATTTGTGGTTTTATGATATTTCTGATTGCTTCGTGATATGCCGGGACAGGTCAATGCCCTGTGTCCACGATTGTATTCTGCATCGCGTCCAGGATTCCTGACCCTGATATCATATCAGAATTATGCCCACTTCTCAATCTCTGTACGCTGGATGATATCGTCCTGAATATCCTTACCAAGTTCTACAAAGAACGCGGTGTAACCTGCAACACGGACCAGCAGATCTTTGTGATCTTCCGGATGTACCTGTGCATCTGCCAGAACCTTTGCATCGACGATGTTGTACTGGGTGTGGTAGATGTCAAGTGAGCACTGTGTCTTCAGCATGATCATCATGTTCTTCAGACCCTGTTCGCCCTCAAGCAGCTTCGGATCGATTTTCAGGTTCATCTGTGTGCCCTGCGTGAAGCGTGCGTGCGGAAGGTGGCTGATGGATTTCAGCAGTGCAGTCGCGCCGTTAATGTCTGTGCCGCCTGTTGCGCCGATGCCGTCTGCCAGCGGTGCCCATGCATAGCGGCCGGACGGAAGCGCGCCGACGCTCTTGCCGATCGGGACGTTTCCGGATACCGGAAGCATACCTGCTGTCAGCTTGCCGAACGGAGAATCATACTGCTCGATCTGGTCAACCAGGTAGTTGTAAATCTCGCCTGCGCAGAAGTCTGCCTTCGGATCGTCGTTGCCGTACTTCGGTGCTTCCCAGCACATCTTCTGGATATCTTCGTATCCCTCGAAGTTTGCGTCGAGTGCCTTGCAGAGCTCGTCCATGGTGATCTTCTTCTCATCGTATACCAGATATTTAACATCTGCTACAGAGTTGATGATATCAGCCTGACCGATGATGTTGATACCGTTGCCGACGTTGAATTCCGCACCGCCGTTTGCGTAGTCCTTGCCGACGACCATGCAGTTCGGATAGGTCAGAGACAGTGCCGGAACCGGACGGTAGTTCTCGCTGAGGTAGTCGAGGTAAGAGTTCATGGTTGCCATGGTATGTACGAAGTAGTCGATCTGTTTCTTGATCGCTGCCATGAAGTCATCGAAAGTCTTGAAGTCACGCGGATCGCCGGTCTGGATGGAGACCTGCTCGCCGGTCTTGCGGCTCTTACCGTTGTTCATAACCATGTCGACAACGCCGCCCATGGAGATCTCGCCGATATCGGTGTAGGATTTCAGACGTCCCTCAAGGTTTGTCTCAACACATCCGCACGGTGTCCAGTCCCATGCCTGAGACATCGGGATGCCTTTGTTCAGAAGCATCTTGATACCTGCGTCATCGTGATAGATTGCCGGCATGGTGCGTCCCATACGGATGCACTCTGCTGCCTTGCGCAGGAAGGAATCCGGGTTCTTGGAAATGCTGTAGCGGACAGTCATGTTCGGCTCTTTGGTAGCCGTATCCATTGTTGCCTGAATGGTCATATAGGACAGCTCGTTGACTGCGTCATCGCCGTATTTGTTGATACCGCCTGCACAAACCTGAACGGTCATGTTGTAGCCTGCGGAGAATGCTGCGGACTCGCCGTCCTGGAACAGTCCCATCTCTGCAATCTTGATCCAGAAGCAGTCCATCAGCTCCTGCGCGGAATCCTCTGTCAGGATGCCGTCTGCAAGGTCTTTTCTGTAGTAGTCGATCAGATACTGGTCCATGCGGCCGAGGTTGTAGGAGGATGCATTCTGCTCCATGAAGATGCAGTACTCATAAGTCAGCATGCACTGCAGTGCCTCATAGAATGTACGCGGCGGATTCTCCGGAACCCATCTGTTGACTTCTGCGATTTTCAGAAGCTCAGCCTTGCGTGTCTCATCCTTTTCTTCTGCTGCCATCTGTTCAGCAAGATCAGCGTGACGGTTTGCCAGCGCAATAATACCTTCTGCAGTGATGATCAGGGATTTGTAGAAGATCATCTGCTTCAGTGTATCTTCGCCGGTCGCCGCATCGAGCGCTGCGAGCTTCTCTTCTGCTTCTTTCTTGATGCCGCCGATGCCTTTTGCAAGCAGAGTTCTCCAGCCTGGTGTGTTCTCGCCGTAGCCGCGGACGAACTTCTTGTCGACATAGAGCATGCCGCCGTCGCGCATAGTTCTGACATCGTCAGGCATCATAGCATTCCAGCGGTCAAGGACGCATTTGCCTCTCCAGTACGGAGCAACTTCTTCCATGAAAAGCTTCTTGTTCTCTTCAGAAAGATAGAACGGATCGTATGTACGTGTGCTGATTGTATCAAGCTCTTTCTCGATAACGGAGCACGCGGAATCCGGATTCAGGATACCTGCACGCGGCTTGAATGCAACGCCGCCGACCAGCAGCTCGTTGTCCTGAATATAAATCGGCTTGTTTTCATATACGGTCTTCATTGCAGTGGCTTTCTGAATTGCCCACGGCTGGCCTTCTGTTGCCTTGAAGCCCTGTGTTACATAGTAAGCATCCAGGATATCCATTTCAATCCGGTGTGAAAAATAGTTATCTCTGAGCTTGTTAATTCTGTTCATGTACTCTTTTGCCATTTTCTTACCTCCTGGCTTGTCAGACGTTTCCGGTCTGCTGCCCGCTTCTCTGGATTCTCTGCAGACCTGATCCATTGGGATTCTTTGATTATGGACGTTTTCAGCAGTGCCGCGTGTTTTCCCTGCGGGAGATTCGCGGATTTTGCTTCATGCCATAATATGAGCAAGCCCTGTGCCAGTTTGCAATCCCTTGGGTTCTTTTTGCTGAAAATCACATTTTTTGTGGAACGCGCACAATTTTTTGCGCAGTTTTTTGGTGATAATGTCGCTAATCCCGCTCTCTTTTGCACTTATAACATGTTCAGATCAGGGTGTTTTGCTTTCATATCAGCGCATTCATCCTCATAAGGTGCAAAAAAATCGCAAAACCGCAAAATATTTTGCACTTTATCTTTGCGCTTTGTTTTGCACTTTTGCACTTTACGCTTTGCAGAGGTCTGCATACCCTTCCTGCGCAAAAGAGAAAAACCGCTGCACCATATCAGGTATGATGCAGCGATTTTTCTCATGTTTTGTGAAAGGATTGTGATTTTTGATTTATAACATCCTGATTACTTCCAGGTCTGATCTGAGAAGAACTTGTTGGAAATAATCATTCCGAGTGCTGTTACGATGATCGCCGGCCTCACGCATCAGCTCCATCGCCGCTTCATGAATCATCTGCTCTTTAGACATTCTCAATTTCCTCCTCTGATCGTTATCATCTTTATCTGGTTATATGCTTCCCGAATAGTCGAACGGATTTTTCTCTTTTTCTCTACACCGGAAAACATGCAAAACGCGTGCCAAAAACCCTGTTCAGCTGACCCGGCAGGATTCTACTCTGCTGATCGTGCTGAATTTCTTATTAAAATAAGGATAAATCTGAAAACGATTATTTGTGTTTATGCAGCACCGGCACAATTCAGACAGCTCCTTCAGAAAGAATGACAATCGACTTTTTATGCGTTTTTTGCTATTTTTGCGCAAATTTGTCTTCGTTTTTTGCGTTTTTTTCTTTTAATGTGCTCCCTGAATCTGAACTGTATTCTAAAAAACTGCAAAACATAGTGATAATTACCAATTTTTTCATTTGGCACATACCTTGCATATATTATTGCAGACAGGAGGATTGTAAAATGCCAGATTACATCAAAACCGTAGAAGACTACATAAATGAGCATATTGATGAGAAGATCACACTGAAAATGCTGTCCGACAGCGTCTATTTAAGTCAGTTTCATTTCTCCAGAAAATTCAAGAAGGCAACCGGCATTTCTCCCAAACAATATGTGCTGCAGATCAAAATTGAAAACGCCGAAAACATGCTGCTCTGTTCAGACATGAAAGTATGTGAAATTGCCGAACAGATCGGTTATGAACCCAGCCGGTTCTGCAATCTCTTCAAGGAGTTCAACGGTGTCTCACCGAGTGAATACCGCTTACTCAGTACAGCCCGGCTCGCGACAGCCTGACAATCACAGTTCTGTGATGTCTGCGCTCCGCTTTGGACGGTACAGAATCAGACATCTGCCTGAATTCATGTGCCGCCTGAGACGCGATACAACTTCGGAGTTCCTCCCTAAATACGGATGAACCTGAATACGGATGAACCTGAAAAAATCCGGTGCAGCGCTGCGGCCGCACCGGATTATATTATTTCTTATCCCGCAGTAGGTGATTTCCGTATAACTTCCGGCCTCTGTACAGGTTGGCTCTTTTTACATCTGATCATTTTTAATGACGCTTTTTAAACTCCCCAGGGTCAATCCCGTACCGTTTCAGCCGATACTGCAGATTCTGACGGCTGAGATCCAGCAGTTTCGCTGCCCGCGAAATATTTCCGCCTGTTTCACGCATCGCCTTCCGGATCTCATCTTCCTCCATGCTGTTCAGGCGGGATCCGAGCGGACGTCTCTCCCCCCGGTTTGCAGAGGGTTCTGATCCTTCGCCTGCCGCTCCCGGCCCTGATTCCGTACGATATGGATGCATTTCACCTCCCTGCCATCTTCCCGTCTCCGGATCATATTGCTCCTGCGGTAAAGGCCCGCGCCTCTGCGAAAAATCATCTTGCTGCTGCAAAGACCCGCGTCTCTGCGAAAAATCATCTTGCTGCTGCAAAAAAGCACCTTGACGCTGCGGCGCAATGCCATGCAACGTTCCCGCCTCCAGCAGATGCTGCGGAATATAATCCCGCGTAATCCGAAATTCATATTCCGGCATAATGATCATCGCATGTTCAACTGCGTGCTGAAGTTCCCGGACATTGCCCGGCCAGCTGTACTGCTGGAAGATTCTGATTGTCTCCTGATCCATCTCCTGAACATTTCTGTTTAATTTCCGGTTATTTTCTTCAATAAAGAATGAAACCATCGGAGGTATATCTTCAAGGCGTTCCCGGAGCGGCGGAATATTAATATTCACCACGCCGAGCCGGTAGAACAGATCCTGCCGGAGATGATTCGACGCAATTGCCTCATACGGCGGTACGTTAATATTGGAAAGCACACGGACATCCACTGCAATCTCCTGCGAACCGCCAACTTTCCGGATTTTCCCCTCCTGCAAAACGCGCAGCAGCTTCGCCTGCAGATTAATATTCATGGAATTGATTTCATCCAGAAGCAACGTGCCGTGATTCGCCTGTTCAAAAAGGCCTGTGCGGTTTTCAGCACCTGTATAGGCACCTTTCACCGATCCGAACAGCAGACTTTCCAGAAGGTTTTCAGGAAGCGCCGCACAGTTGATTGCCAGAAACGGGCCGTTCGCCCGGCTGCTGGCATTGTGAATACTCTGCGCAAATAACTCTTTTCCGGTCCCGGTTTCGCCATAGATCATAACAGAAGAATCTGTTTTCGCAACCTGCCGGCACTGTTCTATCACCAGCTTCATCGCTTCACTGTGATGTAAAATATCATTGAACGTATAGCGTGCGGAAAGTGCGCTTTTTTTCTGATCGCTGCCGGTCCCGTACGTCACAAGTTTTTCCTGCAGGTCAATAATCTGCTTATGCAGATCGTCCAGTTTGCTCCAGTCCTCCACCACATTAAAAGCGCCGAGCAGCTTTCCGTTTGTAATAATCGGATATGCATTTGCCACAACATCCTGATGTTTGCCCGCAAAAGTCGTATATTTCTGACGGTAATTCAGCGAAGGACTGCGCTGCTTCATGACCCGCGGCAGCATGACATCACTGCCGTCTGTCATCGTATAGACATCCCTGATTTTACGGCCGCGTACATTTTCAAGAACAACCGAATCCACCTTTGCCGCTGCATCATTATAATAAATCAGCTGCTCCCTGCTGTCACAGGTCACAACTCCCTCCGATATTTTATCCAGAACAGCGCGCATCACCTGTGCCTGAAACTCCGCATTCGCACTGCGGAATCCGACCAGCCGCGCGCCGGGCGGAAGATCATCCGGCTCCGGAACCGGATGCCGGCAGATATATTCTTCAAATGCAACATAGATCAGATTTTCTTCCGATGCGTTCGTCCTGCTTCTGCTGCTCTTTTCTGACTGCCTGGCGAATGCGGCCGTTCCGGAAGAAATCGAAATCTCCTCTGCGCACAGCTCTCTCACACAGGACGGAATCTCCGCGTCTGAGAGATATTTCCCGCTCATCTTCTTATTTCCCTGCAAGATGAAGTCTCCTGCCTCATTGATACTCAGGATCTGGTCATCGGCTGAAAGAACAAGCGCGCCGATGCCGCAGGCAGAAAGGATTTCCATTAAATTCCGATAATTAATGATACCCTGCATTGCTTCCTCCCGGTTCTGTGACATGCAAAATTCTTTCGTTTAAACATCATGCATGCAGTTCTTCCCTGTTTTTGAGAAACTGCATGCCTCTCACCTCTGTCTGGGCATGCTAATCTGACATATTTGATATATTTGCATGCCCCTCACCTCTGTCCGGGCATGCTAATCTGTCTTATTTGATATATTTGCATGCCTCTCACCTCTGTCCGGGCATGCTAATCTGCCATATTTGAATTTTTTGCATGCCTTTCTCTCCTGTCCGGGCATGCTTATCTGTCTTATTTGATATATTTGCATGCCTCTCACCTCTGTCTGGGCATGCTAATCTGCTATATTTGATTTTTTTGCATGCCTCTCTCTCCTGTCCGGGCATGCTTATCTGCTATATTTGATATTTTTGCATGCCTTTCTCTCCTGTCCGGGCATGCTTATCTGACATATTTGAAATTTCTGCATGCCTTATAACACGCACCAGGCAGTCAAAAACGCTTTTGAATAAATAAGTGCATGCTCATATCCCATCAAAAAATAATTGACTTGATAAAACCCCGACTTATATTATACCCCACCACATCTTATACCGCAAAGAATCCCACATGGTGCAAAAATCCCACATGGTGCAAAAATCCCGCGCGACACAAAGAATCCCGCACGACATAAAGAATTCCACGCAACACAAAGAATCCCGCGCGGCATACACCGCGCGGGATCTTTTTATAAAACAACAACCAATATTTAAGAAGGTTAAATTCAAGCCTTCGGTGTGAAGGTTCCCTCGTTCAGGTAAACAAGAAGCTGCTCGTGTGTCATATGTCCGATCTCGAGGTAATCCAGTGTGTACTTGGAATCGCCTGCCAGATCTCTCTTCAGCATTGTGGAAGCAAGCAGGATCATAGAGTCGATGATCGGTGTCGGAACGTTGAACTTCTTTCCGAGCTGGCTCATCAGATAGCAGCCGACCGGAACGTCCTCTGTGATGTAACGGTTCTCAAGATCGAACGGGCCGTCACCCCAGAAGTTCGGGTAGTTCTCCTCATACGGTACTGCGAAGTCCGGTCCCATGTACTCTTTACCATACATGGTTGTACGAGAGAAGAAGTCCTCATAATTAACTGTGCACAGACCAACTTTCATAGCTGCTGCAAGTGCTTTCTCCTCTTCCCAGAACTTAGCCTGGACCTCAGCGATTGCCGGGCAAGCGCCGAATGCGTACAGAGAGTAGTCAGCTTTGTTCTTTCCAAGAACGGTATCGAAGTTCTGCATAGTAGAAACAGCAAGGACTGTTCCCGGAACATGGATAACCGGGTTAACGTTGGAAAGGTTGATATCAAGAACAGTGTTTCCTGTTACGAATCCATGATGGAACTCTTCGCCCTTCTTGGAGATTGTAACTTCACCCTCAGCGTCGATGATAGCATCGAATGCCGGAATATAGTATGCGGAAGCCATGAATCTGTCGTTGTCTTTTGCCGGCAGAGCTGCACCACGGATTGTTGTGATACGGTCCTCAACCTTGCACTCGTTTGTGACAACGCCGCCGCGGCGGACAACACGGATGCCGTACGGTGCTGTGTACCATGCGCCTACGACTACGTCCTTTGTGCAGTTCATTTCACGCATCAGCTTACGGAAGATGAATGTACCGCAGTTATCCGGAAGGATGTGGATGATCTGTCCATCCTCAAGAAGCGGGATGAGCTCTTTGAAGATCGGCTCATGTCCAAGTGCGACTGTAGCAACAACGATGATGCCTGCGCCCTTAACTGCCTCTGCAAGGTTATCTGTAGCAAGCGCAACCTTTGCAATACCTCTTCTCTGGAAACCGAAGAAGCTGAACTGGTTACCGGAAAGAGTGATACCAGTCTTCTCGATGTTCTGGAAGTTTGTCTTTGCGAATCTCGGCTGATCCCAGATTCTGACTTCCTTGCCTGCAAGTGCGCAGTCAGCTGCCATTGTCTTACCTACAGCGCCGCCGCCCAGAATTGCAATCGGCATATCCTTGAGATAACTTACGTCTGCCATTTTTCATTTCCTCCTTAGATTGATTGTTTTTTGAATAGCAACGTTACATTGTTTTTATTTGGTGTTATTTGGTGTTGTGTTTTTGAATTCAGGTCGTTGACCGTTGTTCATTGACTTGTGTTCATTATACTCTCGGTCACCGAAATTGTAAAGAGAAAATATTGTACAAAAAAAGAAGTGATTTATTGTGCATATAAGCGAAAACCATAATGAGATATTTCGGGCGTCCATTCACAGGATGCCGTTTTCTACGCAGCTCAGGTAGAATTCGCTGCTTTAGAAAAGGCATCCTGGTTGTCTGTCCGGAAGAATGAAATAACGCAGGAAACATTCCGTCGACTCCAACGTCGCACATGTTTCCTGCGTTATTCATTTAATCGATATTCCCTGTTTTAATAACAGAAACATTCTTCTGCTTCTAACAGCCGGCGTCAAGAGGTATCACTCCCTTCACTCCCCGTCGTGCTCTTCTACGCCGGTCAGGCCGATCGCCGTCACAAGGATGGCATCCTCCATCATCTCTGCCAGACTCCGTCCCTGCTCATCAAAGCACCACATGACTTCCACGCCGACCATGGTAGAAAGCAGCATGTCTGCATAATATTCAGAAGGTGTTTCCGAATCCAGCACGCCCTGATTCTTTCCTTCGCGCACAATTTTCAGCAGGCATTTGTACAGACCGCGGTCGTGTGAATAGATTTCATAATCTTCAAAATGGAAGTAGTTGGCGATCATGGCGCGGATGATTCCTTTGCCGCGCTTCTCATACTCGCGGTAGCTGTAGCTCACAAAGTGTACTGCCATATCGATGAAGCTTTCCCCTTCGATCTTCTCATAGGCTTCTTCGTAGATTTCGTCTGAATGCTCGAAGGTGTAGAGGATGATCGCTTCTTTTGACTCGAAATGAACATAGAAGGTTCCCTTGGCAACCTCGGCTGCCTTCGTAATATCTTCGATGTTCACATTGTTGAATCCTTTTTCGTTGATTTCCTGCACCGCCGCCTGGTAGATTTTGTTTTTGGTGCGGAGCGCCTGCAGCTGGCGCTTCGTCAGATTCTCGAGTTTATCTTTTGTGAGGTTCTCCAGTTTATCTGTAACTTCTTTCATAATTACACACTCTCTTTTCTGGCTGTTTTCAAAAAACGTTTCGGAAGTTCACGATCATTTCTATGCATTTACGGAAATCTGCCATTTACAGAGCAGAAGCTGGCATCTAACCGAAATACTTTGCATCTGTTTATCCATATCTCAGCATACACTATTTTGCCGCTCTTTGCATATATTTTTCTGCAACTCAGCATACACCATAGCTGACTCAAATTCAATGACTATGAGACTAATTAAATCGTCAAAATGGAATCTTTGTGAGTTTTGCACATTTATTAATTCCGGTTTTTGTGAACCTCGATGAAAAACAGGTTTTAGACGTTTTCGCATTGACTTTTTTATAGAAAAACCATAGAATGAACTTACAGTCAGTGACTGAGCGTCAGTGTCTAGAAGTCAGCAAGCAGCGGCTAACCGTTTTTGCCAGCTTCAAAAAGATGTCACAGGCTGACAGAGAAACGAATTCTATTTATAAAGGAACAACCAAGTAAACGCTCACCTAACAAATGCCTAAATTAAGATCCAAGGAGGATAAATGTCATGGCGAAAAAAATCGACATTATGGACGGCAACCAGGCGGCGGCATATATCTCTTATGCCTTCACCGAAGTCGCAGGTATTTTCCCGATTACACCGTCTTCACCGATGGCTGAGCACGTCGATGAGTGGGCTGCTAACGGAAAGAAGAATCTGTTCGGACAGCCTGTCACCGTCGTAGAAATGCAGTCTGAGGGCGGCGCGGCAGGTACCGTACACGGCTCTCTGCAGTCCGGCGCGCTTACAACAACCTACACCGCATCTCAGGGTCTTCTGCTGATGATCCCGAACATGTACAAGATCGCAGGCGAGATGATGCCGGGCGTATTCCATGTTTCCGCACGTACACTTTCCGCACATGCGCTGTCGATCTTCGGTGACCATTCCGACGTTATGGCATGCCGCAACACAGGATTTGCAATGCTCGCTTCTTCCTCTCCGCAGGAAGTTATGGACCTGGGCGCTGTTGCACATCTGACGGCAATCGACCAGAGCATGGCTATGATGCATTTCTTCGATGGTTTCCGTACTTCCCACGAGATTCAGAAGATCGAAACCATTGATTATGAAGATCTTCGTCCGCTGGTCAACATGGACTCCCTGAATGCGTTCCGTAAGCATTCTCTGAATCCGGAGCATCCGTCCACACGCGGAACAACCGTTAACCCGGATATCTTCTTCCAGTGCCGCGAGGCATGCAACACCAAGGTTGAAGCACTTCCGGCAGTTGTTGAGCATTATATGGAAGAAGTCGGCAAGATCACAGGCCGCTCTTATCATCTGTTTGACTACTACGGCGCAGAAGATGCAGAGAACATCATCATTCTGATGGGTTCCGCAGCCGAGACCGCAACAGAGGCAATTGATTACCTGACAGCACAGGGCGAGAAAGTCGGTATGATCAACGTTCATCTGTATCGTCCGTTCTCCGCAAAGCACTTCCTGGATGCAGTTCCGGAAACTGTTAAGAAGATTGCTGTTCTGGACCGCACCAAAGAGCCGGGCGCTATGGGCGAGCCGCTTTACCAGGATGTCTGTTCCATCTTCAAAGAGCTGCAGAGCGATATCGTCATCGTAGGCGGCCGTTACGGACTTTCTTCCAAGGATACAACACCGGGACAGATCGTTTCCGTATTTGAAAACCTGAAGCTCAATGCGCCGAAGAACAACTTCACAATCGGTATCGTGGATGATGTCACAAATACATCCCTTCCGGCAGTTGCAGAACCGGTTCTCGATACAGAAGGTCTTACCTCTGCAGAGTTCTGGGGCATGGGTTCCGATGGTACCGTCGGCGCAAACAAGAACTCTATCAAGATCATCGGCAACGCAACAGACATGTACTGCCAGGCTTACTTCGTATATGACTCCAAGAAGTCCGGCGGACTGACACAGTCTCACCTGCGTTTCGGCAAAAACCCAATCCGCTCCCCGTACCTGATTACTTCCGCAGACTTTGTTGCATGTCACAATCCGTCCTACGTCAATCAGTACGACATGGTCGCAGGACTGAAAGAAGGCGGCACATTCCTGCTGAACTGCCAGTGGCCGGTATCTGCTCTGGAAGACAAACTTCCGGCATCCATGCGCCGCGCACTTGCAGAGAAGAAAGCAAACTTCTACATCATCAACGCAATTGATATCGCACGCAGCCTGGGACTCGGCAACCGCACCAACACCATCCTGCAGGCTTCCTTCTTCAAGCTCACCGGCGTTATCCCGACCGAGCAGGCTGTCAGCCTCATGAAGGATGCGATTTATAAATCTTACTTCAAGAAAAAAGGCCAGAAAGTCGTTGATATGAACAACGCTTCCATCGACTACGGCATCAACGAGCTGGTCAAGGTTGAAATTCCGGAATCCTGGGCAACTGCAGAAGATCCGCAGGTTGAAGAGAATGTACCGGAGTTCATCAGCGAGATCGTCAATGTCATGAACCGTCAGGAAGGTAATGCTCTGACAGTCAGCCAGATGATGAAATATGGTCTGGAAGACGGAACATGGCCGGCAGGAACCTCTCAGTACGAGAAGCGCGGCGCAGCCGTTGAAGTTCCTGTATGGGACTGGACCAACTGTATTCAGTGCAACCAGTGCGCATTTGTATGCCCGCACGCTGCAATCCGTCCGGTACTGCTGGATGAGGCAGAGAAGGCAGCTGCTCCGGAAGGCTTCACAACAACAATCGCCAAAGGTGCAGGACTTGACAAATATCAGTTCCGTATGCAGGTTTCTCCGTATGACTGCACAGGCTGCAGCTCCTGCGTAAATGTCTGCCCGATGCACGAAAAAGGTGCGCTGCAGATGTCTCCGCTGGCTGACCAGATCAAGGAAGCTCCGAACTGGACCTATGCAACTGAGGAAGTAACCATCAAGAGAGATGCGGCAACCAACAAGACTGTCAAGAACTCTCAGTTCAACAAGCCGTATTTCGAGTTCTCCGGCGCATGCGCAGGCTGCGGCGAGACACCGTACATCAAGCTTGTAACACAGCTCTTCGGTGAGCGCATGTACATTGCAAACGCATCCGGCTGCTCATCCGCATACGGCGGATCCACACCGTCCTCACCGTACACAACGGATAAGAAGGGTCACGGACCGGCATGGGCAATGTCCCTGTTCGAGGACTGCGCAGAGTACGGCTATGGATTCCTCCTCGGTCAGGAAGCAGTCAAGAAGCAGCTGATCAGCGCAGCTGCAGGCCTGATCACAAAGGGCATCGCAGCAGACGCAGCAACTGCATACCTTGAAAAAGGAAACATCTTCGATAAGTCTGAGGAAGTTTCACAGGCACTCCTCACCGCAATCAAGAATGTTGACTGTGAAGAAGCAAACTTCATCCGTCAGAACAGTGAATATCTGACCAAGAAGTCCGTATGGGCATTCGGCGGTGACGGATGGGCATACGATATCGGATACGGCGGACTGGATCATGTCCTTGCTTCCGGCAAGAACATCAACATCCTCGTTCTGGATACAGAGGTTTACTCCAACACCGGCGGACAGGCTTCCAAGTCTACTGCTACAGGTGCAATTGCGAAGTTCTCCGCAGGCGGAAAGACCACCCGCAAGAAAGACCTCGGCATGATGGCAATGAGCTACGGCTACGTCTACGTTGCACAGGTTGCTATGGGGGCAGACCAGTTCCAGACGCTGAAAGCAATCCGCGAAGCAGAAGCATACGACGGACCGTCACTGGTCATCTGCTACTGCCCGTGCATCGAGCATGGTATGAAGCGCGGCATGGGACTTTCCCAGCAGGCAGAGAAAGATGCAGTTCAGTCCGGATACTGGCAGCTGTACCGCTACAACCCGGACCGCGTAGAAGAAGGACTGAATCCGTTCCAGCTTGACTACAGCAAAGAGCCGGACGGCGGCTTCCAGATCTTCATCAAGGGGCAGAACCGTTACGCATCCCTGGCACTCTCCTTCCCGGAGAAAGCAGAAGCTCTGTACAACAAGGCAGAAAACGATGCGAAGCACAGACTCGACACCTACAGAGAGCTTGCGAAGTAATTAAATCAAACAACTTACCATTTACAAATGCTCATATATCTCCAAGAAAGAAACAGGAGAGGCGAAATGCCTCTCCTGTTTCTTTCTTGTTTCAAACCGCCGCCTGCAAAGACAAGGCCGTTTTACCTCGTTCAGCGCTTCCGGTCAGGCGTACCACGCTTAGCTGACGATTACTTCGATCTTTTTGAAGGTTCCGTTCTGGGCGTATACATAGATATCACAGGTGCCCTTCGCGATTCCCCTGACTATTCCTTTTGGCGAAACGTCCGCGATTTTCTTATTTGAACTCTCATAACGGATCGCGACGTGTTTCTTTACCTTTTGAGAGCCGGTCTTTATCTTTGCTTTCAGCTTGAGTGTGTTTCCTTTTTTCAGCGCTTTCGCTTTTTTCAGGATGGATTTTTTGACCGAAATACGCTTCGGATTGCCTGCAGAACCGCCTTTCGTGGAGACATGAATCATCTTTGAGACCGCCGCAGCCCGCTCTCCCAGAACGGTCTGTCTGACTGCCACCACAACATATTTGTAATAAGTGCCCTTTTTCAGCTTTTTATATGTCCAGCTGGTGCCTGTGACATCCGCGATTTTCTGGATTCTGTTATTCTTTCCGCACCTGCTGCCGTAAATCACGTACTTAGCGACACCGGGAACTCTGTTCCAGACAAGTTTGTTTGATTTTTTAGTCTGTTTTGTACTCCGGAGCATAAGCGGTGCAAAGGAAGAACCGGAAGGATCTTTATCGGACGTCTGCGCAAGGACCGCTTTTTCGACAGCTGCTGCAGAGGGGAATGCCGCAGCTTCCTTTTCGGCTTTTTTCTTTGCTTCTTCCGCAGCTTTCTGCGCTTTCTTCTTTGCTTCTTCCGCAGCTTTCTGCGCTTTTACCCGTTCTGCTTCTTCTCGTTCTCTTGAGATTCTGAGATTTTCGTCCGCAGCAGCTTTCGCGCTGTTGATCTCAGAGAGCGCAGCTTCCAGTTCCTGAATACTTGCAGAACTGTTTGCCAGAAGTGCTCTGGCTTTCCTGATCGTCTCTTCAAGCACTGTCCGGTCGGCAGCTGCATAGTCATTCATTCCGGCTGATTCAATTTCCGCGATTCGGTCAGACAGCTGCGCTTCCGCAAATGTGCGTGAATCGAGTATCTCAAAAGTTACATCATTGCGCGACCCGGTGTAATTTCCTTTTCCTGTAATGGTTACCACTGCGGTGCCTGGCTTGTCATTTTCTGCGTATGAAACCTCATAATCATCCGCTGTGAGGACCGAACTGCCGTCTTTGACGGTGACAGGCGGCGCTGACAGTGTTCCTTCGGCATACTCCTGATATGGAATCGAATTCACCGTAACCGACGCATCGCTGATCTCTTTTCTCGCGATCACAAATCCCGTCGTACGGGAGCCGCTGAAATTACCCTTGCCGGTAATCGTAACTGTGGCATTTCCGGCATTCTTATTATTGCTGTAAGCCAGTGTGAAATCTGTGTTATTTCGAAGCGCTGTGCCCTTGAATGAGACTTCCGGCACCGGCGTCTGTGCGATTCCGGAATAGACTGTATCCGTGATCGCACTGACTGTAATGTCCGCTGCGTCGATCGGGCATTTTTCAATTACAAACGTCGCAGAAGCACTTCCGGTATAGAAACTTTCTTCTGCCGCGGTAACGGTGACAGTAGCTGTTCCTGCATTCACATGATTCGTGTAACCCACAGTATAGACATCTGCAGGCAGTGCCGCTTCGTTCAGGACGACAGATGTTACAGCCGGTTCCTTCGCCTCTCCGTCATAGATAAATGAGGCGGCGGCAAGATTCACAGCTGCTCTGGCAATCGGTATCTTCCCGATGGTCCAGCTCTTCTCTGCCGTTCCGGTATAGTTTCCGTTCGACGCAGCGGAAATGGCCACCTTGTAGGTTCCGGGATCCGTTCCGCCTTCATTTACAAGTGTATAGTCCCTGCCCTGCACGAGCAGAATAACGCCATTTTTCACCGTGACTTCCGGCTTCTGCACCGTCCCGTTATAGGTGAAAGATGCCGGTGAAAGCGTGATCATATCGGCAGACAGTGTCTTTGGTGTGATATTGAATGTTTTGGTAATTGTTCCGAAGTAACTGCCTTTTCCGCGAATCGTCATCGTTACGGAGCCTACGCTGACATTCGCTGAATATGTGACATAGTAATCCGTTCCGTTTACCAGTGTCCTGCTGCCCAGTTTGACGGTCGGGGACTGGGTGACGGCATTGCCGGTATAAGGCTTGTTGGATATTCCGATCACAGAAGCGGATGAAAGATCTGTCTTGCCTGCGCCCACATGAACAATCACACTTGAGGTCGGGCTGAACTGTGCTTCTGTCTGTAAGACATTACTGCGGCTCAGCTGCAGTTCGACCAGGTAATCACCTGCAGCCGGCGGCGTATATGTTTTAAGCAGCTGCCATCTGGGGCTTGTAAACGCAAACGCGCCGTAATCTATTTTCTGTCCGTTTTTTGAAATCCGCCAGTAGAAAAAGTTTCGTTCCGGCTCGCTGTTATTATAGACAAACAATCCCGTATATCCGGTGATTCGGAAGGTCTCTCCTACACTGAATTCCGTGCGGCGGGTGGTGGTGTCTTCTTCGATGATCTGGAGTTCACTGCTGTCAGACTGGGTTGACTCTCTGATCGAAAATGTCCGCGTAACGGAATCCTTGTAGTTGCCTTTTCCGGTGATGATTACGGTCGCCGTGCCAAGCGTGGTATTGTTCTGATAAGAAAGCGTATAATCAGTGTCTTTCACAAGTGTACTGCCGTTATACGTAATCTTCGGGTTCTGCGTAATGGGGCTTCCGGTATAAAGCTTATCACTTATGCCGCTGACAGAGGCATTCATCAGAGAGACCGGCGTGATCTGAAATGTCTTTCTGAGCGTCTCGCCAAAGTTTCCTCTCCCTGCAAAAACAATACTTGCTGTTCCCGCATTGATATGATTCTCATAGGAGATCTCATAATCGGTTCCTTCCGTCAGTTCCATATCACCAAATGTGACCGCCGGTGTCTGCGTTATTTCACTTCCGGTATATTCCCTGTTAACGATGCCGCTCACGGAAGCCTTCGTGATATCCGCAGGTGTGATCGCAAACGTCCGGCTGGCCGTTTTCTTATAAAAACCTTTTCCCGTAAACGTGACTGTGGCTGTCCCGACATTCAGATTACTGCTGTAACTGATGTCATAATCTGTCTCCGCATCCAACGTTTTTTCGCCCAGTACAAGCGTCGGTGTCTGCGTCAGCGGACTGCCTGTATAGACTTTATCCGCGATGCCGCTGATTTCAGCGCCTTCAATACTCTTCCAGACTCTGATCCGGATACGGGTCTCCGGGACAAAGTCCTCATAGGCAAGATCCACATGCTCCTTGTCTACATAAGTGAGATCCCGGCACACTTCAATCAGATACTCGCCCTCTTCTACCGGCGTGAAAGAATATTCCTCCGGTAAAAGACTAAAACTATCGTAAGCAGCGCTGCCATAATCGACCCGTTTTCCATCATGAGTAATTTTAAAATACAGATAGTTTTTCGGAAAACTAAGAAGGCCAAAACCATCCGGCTTCTTATAGTCGCCTTTTGCTTTTATTGTTACAGATTTTCCCGCTTCAAATTCCGCATTGTCAGAAGGTGATCTGATCTCAGTCGCCGCATGCGCAATGACGGATGACAGCATGATTGTAATCACGAAAAGGACTGCCGCACCGAGCAGTCTGAGAAAGCGGTGCTCGATTGTTTCCCTGACCATTTGTTTCCTGTTCATCTCAGTACCCTCCCGAATAAATTCCATTAATATACATGTATAAATTGTATTAAACCAGGAACAAAAAAGCAATGTTTCGAATCAGCAAATCACGAAGATTCTGTATGATGTCAGTAATATCCTGTCCGGAACCTTTTTTCCCCGGGCTCAACCGGGATCTGCTTTACATCCATCCGCTCGACCTGTACATATTTCCACTGCCTGATCTCCTGAAGCACCAGATCGATCTGCTCCTCTGTCCCCTGAAGCTCCATGGTTACAGACCCGTCATATTCATTGATCACCCATCCTGTACATCCGCATGTTTCTGCAGCCTGGCGGGCGCGGTACCGGAATCCGACGCCCTGCACACGTCCGTGAAATACAAAATGCTTTCGTATCATGTTTTTTTCGCTCCCGTTTTCATGATATCCTTCACGCACATCGCCCGGCGCACCGCTCTCTTTAAAAACGGCGTCTGTCCTGCTGTTTTCCTGATGTGTCGGAAACAGCGTTTCCGCCAGCCTGCGAATCCATTTATAGTCTGTCATACTTCTCTGCCCTGCCCAAAGCTTTCTCAACGGGGTACTTCCGCTCATTCTGTTCCATCTTGCTGTTTACAATCTCATCAACATCCAGATTCAGCTTGTCGAGCATGTCCTGGCAGTAGACGATGACATCCGCGAGCTCTTCTTTCACCTGTTCAAGATCGTAATCATCGTCAGACCACTGAAAGCATTCCAGCAGCTCATTTGCCTCAATCGAGATAGATTTTGCCAGATTCGCCGGCGAATGAAACTGATCCCAGTCGCGGTCTTCCGTGAATTTTCTGATCCGTTCAATTGTCTTTTTCTGCATGTTTTTTCAACTCCTTCTTCATCCGGTGAATCCTTCTTTCATAAGCAGTCAGTCTGCCCCGCAGATAATCCCGCAGTCCGTCGTCTGTACAGTAAATATAGCAGCCTTTCATTCCGCGGGTCAGCAGTGTGCGGTAAGTATTCCGGATAATCTCATCCGCGCGCGCTTCTGCCTGTTCCGGATCTGCCTTATAAAGCTTTTTAATCCCCTTGAGGGACTGGTCCGTTCTGGCCCGCTTTGTGAAATCCGTCACGACAGACCCGTTCTCATAGCGAAGATCATCTCCTATGATAACTCCGACATAGTCAAACTCCAGTCCCTGAGACGTATGAATGCAGCCGATTTCATTGACGGAGGTGTCACTGATTGCGAACGGTGCTCCGCCGTTCAGATTCCAGCTCATCTCAAAATCGCCGATTCTGATATCGTGATAATCTGTATTATTTGCCTGCTTTTTATCCCACTCCCAGCAATATCCGGCGAGCATCCGCGCGCGGTTGTCTTCCTTGTTTTTCGCAACAATCAGATCCCTTACTTCCTGCGGAGAATCAAATACGCGGATATCGAAATCAATTCCCTCCAGATCATAATTGGCAGTATCGCGAATGCCTAATGTATGATCCAGCCAGGCGAGGTATCCGTCAGATCCGTTGCACCGGAACTGCGACAGCAATTCCAGTTCACTGACAATGGATCCTTCCTCCTCTGCCCATCGCCTGATCTCCTCCACAGATCCGATATCATCCATCGTCACCCGCTGAGATTCATCTATAAAAAACACACTGCAGAACGAGGAATGGATGATCTCTTTGATCTGGTTCTCGCCTTTATTGCGAAACATCCCGGATTTTTCATTCAGCCTGTGTGCTTCATCCACCAGAAGTGTATGGATCATGTTGCGGCCGGTCTCCGTAAAGGTTCCGGATCCTTTAAACATATTGTCAATGCTGGATACTTTGACCGAACCTTTCAGTTTTTGTTTATAAACGTCCCGGGGCGCACTGTTTTTGGAAACGTACTGCACCAGCTGATCCCGCTGCGTCAGTTCTGCCAGCAGATTCACCGCTATAACAGATTTTCCGGTCCCCGGCCCGCCCTGCACGATAATGGTCCGCTTTTTGAAGTCTTTCTGACACAGTTCCGCACATCGGAGAATTTCTTCATAGGCAACCTTCTGTTCGTCGATCATGATAAACTCACGGTTACCCTTCAGCATCGAGGTAATCGTATTTTGCAGGCTTTTGGACGGACGGATTTTCCCCTTTTCAATCCGGTACAATATTTCCTTGTTGTCGCCCTTTACAACAATTCTGCGAATAAAATCTCTTAATAACGCAAGCTGCCCTTTTGTAAATACCGGCGCTTCCTCATAATAGGGCGCATACTGTTCCAGATCAATGGGATCGCTCTCATGCCGGATATAATTGTGCATACAGACACAGGGGCTCAGCGAAATCTCATGATCCTGCACAACGGCATTATAATCGCGAATCAGCTGTGCATAAGACCACGCCTGATAGGACGGGTGCACAACCGTCCGGTTTGCTCCGCCCGTAAATGTTTCTACCAGCGCATCCATGCTGTCTACCGGCCTGATGGTCTCCCACTGCTTCAGTTCAACGATCGCAACGCCTTCTTTTTCCTGCGCGTCATAGCCGGAGATCAGAAAATCAACCCTTTTGGATGTCTGGGGAATATTATATTCGATCGCGATTCCGGCATCGTCGGGAATCTGCCTGTCGTTCAGAACCTTATACATATAGGTCAGAGAATTTTCCCAGGAGCGGAACTCACTTTTCGGCGTATGCCTTCCCATCTTTTCGAGAATATTCTGTTCGATTTCAATGGCGATTTCGTCGTATTCAACGCTCTGCAGGAACGATGACTTCACACCCTCATATACAATCATAGTTGTCTTTTAAATCCTTTTCTGTGTTTCACTTCTGTCATCCAGGATTTTCCGTAATCAGCACTTTCATCGATATTCTGCTTCTTCACTCTGCGGCCAGCTTTAAGAATATCTCGACAGCCCGCTCCAGAATCCGATCATTAAAATCATATTCTTTTGTGTGCAGCGCCGGCCACTCTTCTCCGTTTCCGATGTAAAACATGGCGCCCGGGCATTCCTTTAGATACCATCCGAAATCCTCTGATGCCCGCCAGATTTCAGGCATTTCCTGCGCGGGTATCTGAAGTTTCTCTGCCGCATCCAGAATCCGGCTGATGCCTTCCCCGCTGTTTCTGGTTTCCGGAAAATAGTCGAAGATCTGATGGGAAATCTGTAATCCGGCTGTTTTTGCCTGCTCTTCTGCCATGGCAAGAATACTTCTCTCCAGAAGTTTCATCTCTTCCTCATGTTCTGCCCGCAGTGTCAGGCGTATAATTCCTTCTCCCGGTGAGATCCCGAAGTCTCCGGTTCCGACTTTGATGCCCGTGATCGTACATAAAAGCATGCCTTGCTGATCTTCTGCCGGTTTCTGCAATCCGTCAGGCATCTTTCTGCGGTCCAGAAGCTGTCGGATTGACAGCACCACCGCTGCCGCTGTCTCTGCCGGGTTCACACCATTTTCCGGCTCGCTTGCATGACTTTGTTTTCCCTGAAAGCGGATCTCAAGTCCTTCTGACGCGGGCTGCGTCAGTCCCCTTCTGTAAACAATCTGCCCCTGCGGATAGCCGCTCAGATTGTGGAATGCATAGATTTCTCTGATTCCTTTTTCCCGGATCAGTCCGGCACACATTTTTCCGCCTGCTCCGATCTCTTCACCCGGTTGAAAAATCAGCCAGACAGTCCTGCGGCATTCTGCCTGATCCAGTTCCAGCGCAAGTCCGCACAATGCAGCACAGTGCCCGTCATGTCCGCATTTGTGAGAGATGCCGGGGTGTTCGGACAACCATGTGATTTCCGAATGGACCGGCGTTCCGGATCCGGCCGCTTCTTCATCAATTGGAAGGGCATCCATGTCAGCCCGAAATGCTGCGGACTTCTCATCTGCATCCGGATCCGACCCGCGCTTTACCGCACAGAACCATCCGTCCCGCGTCTCAAATTCCAGCGTGGAAGTGTACTTTTTCAGAAACCGCAGGATCCGTTCTTTAGTTTCATTTTCCTGAAGCGATAATTCAGGATGTCTGTGCAGCGCATGGCGAAGCTGCACGATCTTATTTAGATTTTCCTGCTTCATCTGCAATCTGTCCCCGCGATTCTGATCCTTTCCGTCTTCAATTAATCATACCGAAATCATACCTGCTCTGCTATACTTTTAATAATAGCGCAATTACTTATTTGATGCCTATACAAAACAGCAGAAAAGGAGCCAAAAAATGTCTCTCACACGCGCAAAAACACATCTTGAAGCAAAAGGGTTCGCAGATCATATCATTATCCCGGAACACAGCAGCGCAACTGTCGCGGAAGCCGCGGAAGCACTCGGCTGTGAACCGGGTATGATCGCGAAGACGCTGTCCTTCCTGCAGGGCAATCAACCTGTTCTGATTCTCGCGGAGGGAATGGCGCGGATTGACAATAAAAAATACAGGAACCATTTTCACTGTAAAGCGAAAATGATTCCCGCGGATCAGGTGGAAGAACTGATCGGGCATGACATCGGCGGTGTCTGCCCGTTCGGCGTGAATGATAATGTGCAGATTTATCTGGACGAGAGTCTGAAACTGCATGATACTGTGTACCCGGCAGCCGGAACCGATCACAGTGCTGTCCGGCTTACAATTGCTGAACTGGAACAGGCCTGCGATTTCATCGAATGGATTGATGTATGCAAGATGCCGCCGGAGACTCACTCCTGCATATAGTTTGAGTTTCGCAGATATGGATCCTGAATCTGCCGCATCAGGATCGGACAGAGATCCAGCAAAAATGAAGAGAATTCTGGCTCTCCGGTTCCGTATGGATCTGCCCCGGATGCTGCATTTTGTACACCGCCTGTAGCTGCTGCGGCATCGCCTGGTGTCAGCCGCAGATCCCCTTCGTGTGTGATTTGTGTGTAATCCTGCCGCGTGAGCAGCCCCTGCCGCTTCAGTTCTCCTGCGACAAGCGCGCAGATTCGCTCGATCAAATTCACTGCCGCTGCCCCTTCATCTCCGGACGGCTGCAGCAGGCTCAGCTGCTCCAGCATGGACACGGCCCGCGGCAGCTTCTCCAGCTGTTTCGCACTCCTCGCCATCCATTTGTAAAACGGCGCGTATTTTCTGTTCAAAAGATGAACCATAGAAAGCGCTGCCTTGATAAATTCCACTTTCGCAAGTTCGGCAGCGAGGTACTCACCCCGCTGCACACATCTGGCAAAATTGTATTGTCCGGCCTGTGCCATCGCCGCTGCCCGCGCGGCGATTTTTTTAATCCGGACATCTTCCGGATAATACGCCTGCAGATGCTCCCGGATAGCACTAAACTTGCCAGAAGGATCATGAAAGATTTTTCCATTCACTGCAGTTGCCAGAAATGCCTCCGGCACGCGCCGCCACTCTGCCAGTGTCTGCGGTCCCTCCGGACAGCCGGTATATTTGCGGTACCAGTTCTGTATACAGAGAACTCCGTCACGTTCCTGTGCGGTACTGCTGGCAATCCGCCGCGAATAGCCGTCTATTTCTTCCGGGAGGCTGTCATAGACAGCCTGTACATCTTTTCCAAATGCTCTGTAATCGGTTTCGTTCAGCCAGATGCAGAATGCCGCGCCCCAGTCATGATCGCGCGAAATCTCATCATCGAATCCAAAGCACTCCGAACCTTCCCCGGCAAACCCGACTGCAATCCGGGAAAACAACTCCGGGAAAGACTTCTTCAGAACCTCTTCCCCGCATTCTTCATAGTATTTTTGAGCAAGTTCCAGACCGTTCAATATTTGATCTCCCTCACATTATTATCTGTCCGGATCATCCGGCAGATTTTAAAAACCATTTTCCACTTCTTGTCTTATCTCTCTTTTTGAGATATACTTTAGTCAGAAAGATCTGCTTAGTCACTCTGACTATCTAAAGGAGCGTTATTTATGAAACAGGTTAATATTTTGGAAGCAAAGACGCAATTCTCAAAGTTAATCCGCATGCTTGAAACAAAAAAAGAAGATTATATCACAGTCGCCCGCAACGGCAAACCTGTCGTTATCATGAGACTGATTAATGAAACTCCGGTATCAAACCGCATCGGTATCGCAAAAGGCAAGTTTACGATCCACGGAGACTTTGATGCTGATAACGAGGAAATTGCCGATATTCTTTCAGGAGGTGCCCTGTGAATCTGCTTCTTGATACGCACATCGCCATCTGGGCTCTGGATGACGCTCCCCAGCTTTCCGATCAGGCAAGGGAACTGATTCTTGATCCCGACAATACGATCTACTACAGCACGGTATCCGTCTGGGAAGTCATGCTGAAGCACAACCGGTGGCCGGATCAAATCCCTTTTGATGAGACAGATTTCAGCGATGGCTGCCGATCCGCAGGCTTCATTCCTCTGGGGCTGTCAGACAAACACATTCTGGCAGTCAATACGCTCTCCCGGCCCGATCATGCCAGAGAGCATAACGATCCGTTCGATCAGATCCTGATTGCTCAGGCAAAGGTCGAAAATCTTTCTTTTCTGACGCATGACGAATTGATTCCCGACTATTACGAAAAGTGTATCATACCTGTATGAATGAATCCACAATGTGGAACATCGCTACATAGCGATTTTCATTCTGGAATCCAAACCCGCAGACGATTCGCCTGCGGGTTTTTTCATAAAACGGTTTTGATTTTCCTGAGGTCTTCTGCTTTTCTGTCACGTATCCGTCCTGCAGGTTATTCTTCCGGTGTAATCGTCATCAGCAGTTCGCCTGCCTTGACATTGCTGTTTTCCTCCACGAGAACTTTCTCAACCGTGCCGTTGATGCGGGATACGACGGAGGTCTCCATCTTCATCGCCTCGATGACCGCGATGATCTGGTTCTCCTCGACCTGATCACCAGGTTTGACGTAGATCTTCGTCATCATGCCCGGGATGGATGCGCCGATCTGGGTCACATCATCCGGATCCGCCATGGTAACGACGCTGGAGGTGCTCTCCGCGTTGAAGTCCGGAACGGTTACTTCGCGGCGAGTGCCGTTCAGCTCGAAAATAACCTGTCTGGTTCCGTCATCATTGTGGTCGCCAAGTCCGAGGTATTTGATGACCAGTGTCTTACCGTCTTCAATGTTGATCTGGTTCGTCTCGCCCGGCTGCAGGCCGTAGAAGAAGACGTGGGAACCCATGCGCATCAGATAGCCGTACTCACGGTCGTATCTCCAGTAGTCCTCCAGTACCTTCGGGTACAGACAGTAGGAAATGACGTCGCGCATATCCGGATTTGCGTGATGCGGCTCAATCTGTCTCTTGACCTCGTCGAAGTCAACCGGTGGGAGCAGTTCGCCGGGACGGCAGGTGATCGGTTTTTCACCCTTCAGAACGACGCGCTGAATGTCTTCCGGGAAACCGTTTGCCGGCTGTCCCATCATGCCCTTGAAATAGGCTACGACAGAATCCGGGAACGCCAGGGATTCGCCGCGTGCGACGATATTTTCCGGTGTCAGATCGTTCTGAACCATGAAGATTGCCAGGTCGCCGACCATCTTGGAGGAAGGTGTAACCTTGACCAGATCGCCGAGCATGTCATTGACCGTCTTATACATTTCCTTGACTTCCTGGAAGCGGCTGCCCAGACCAAGTGAGACAACCTGGGGCTCAAGGTTCGTGTACTGTCCGCCCGGAATTTCATATTTGTAAATATCGGTGACCGGTGTTTTCAGGCCATGATCGAAGTTTTTGTAGCGCAGTCTGATATCTGCGTAATAGTCTGTCAGTTTCTGCAGACCATCCAGAGAGAGACCTGTGTCGCGTGCGCCGCCCTGCAGTGCCGAAACAACTGCATTCATAGAGGGCTGCGAGGTCAGGCTGGACATGGAAGCGATTGCCGTATCGACAATGTCAACGCCTTCTTCTGCCGCCATCAGGAGCGTTGCCACCTGGTTGCTGGTGGTGTCGTGTGTATGCAGATGGATCGGCAGGCCGATCTCCTGTTTCAGCGCGTGCACCAGTTCTTTCGCCGCATACGGCTTCAGCAGACCGGACATATCCTTGATTGCGATGGAATGAACGCCCATCTTCTCAAGTTCTTTCGCCATATTAACATAGTAGTCCAGCGTATAGCGGGTTCTGGTCTTGTCCAGAATATCACCGGTGTAGCAGATCGTTCCTTCACAGAACTTACCCTGGTTCAGGACTTCATCAATCGCAACGCTCATGCCCGGAATCCAGTTCAGGGAGTCGAATACACGGAAGATATCTATTCCGCCGAGGGCACTCTGCCTGATGAATTCACGGACAACATTGTCCGGATAGTTTGCGTAGCCGACGGCATTTGCACCGCGCAGCAGCATCTGGAACGGAATGTTCGGAATCTTCTCTCGCAGCAGATCCAGGCGCTCCCACGGTGACTCGTGCAGGAAACGGTACGCTACGTCGAAGGTCGCGCCGCCCCACATTTCAAGTGAAAAGCAGTCCGCGAGAATGTCTGCGGTTCCTTCCGCGCCCTTGACCATATCACGGGTACGCATGCGGGTGGAAAGCAGTGACTGATGCGCATCGCGCATGGTGGTATCGGTGATCAGCAGCTTCTTCTGATCCAGAACCCACTGGCTCAGTGCCTTCGGTCCCTTCTCATCCAGCAGCTGCTTCAGACCCGGCTTCGGATTTCCGCTGCCCTCCGGGAACCGCGGTTTTTCAAACATGCGCGGATCCGGATCCGGCCGGTTGACTGCGATGCAGCCGATGTAATTCAGCACGCGGGTCGCGCGGTCGCGGGAGCCGACGATGTCGAACAGCTCCGGTGTATCATCAATAAACTTCGTGTGGCACTTTCCTTCCAGGAAGGTCGGATGGCTCAGAATGTTCGTGACAAACGGAATGTTCGTCTTGACGCCGCGAATGCGGACCTCATTGATCGCGCGGAGTGCTTTTCTGCAGACACCCGCGAATGTGGTGTCGTGGCAGGTAACCTTGACCAGAAGGGAATCATAGTACGGGGAAATCACCGTGCCGGTTCCCGCATTGCCGCCGTCGAAACGGACACCGAAACCGCCGCCCGTGCGGTAAGCGGTGATCTTGCCGTTGTCCGGAGCAAAGTTGTTGGCCGGATCCTCTGTCGTGACACGGCACTGAATCGCGTAACCGCGGATCTGAACATCTTCCTGACAGGTCAGGCCGATCTCCGGATCACTTAACGGACGCCCCTCTGCAATCAGAATCTGCGCGCGGACCAGGTCGATGCCGCTGACCATTTCTGTGACGGTGTGCTCCACCTGGATACGCGGATTCATCTCGATGAAGTAATAGGCGCCGCTCTTATCTACCAGGAACTCCAGTGTTCCGGCGTTGACATAGCCCACGGATTTTGCAATTTTTACTGCATCGGCACAGATGTTCTCACGAATCTCCTTCGGGACGGAAAATGCCGGCGCAAACTCGACGACTTTCTGATAGCGGCGCTGCAGTGAGCAGTCACGCTCGCCGATGTGATAGCAGTTGCCGTACTGATCTGCCAGCACCTGCACTTCAATGTGCTTGGGTTCGACCAGGAATTTTTCCATAAAAATATCGCCGCAGCCAAATGCCTTGACAGCCTCGCCCTGTACCAGGTCAAAAGCTGCTCTTACTTCTTCGACCGAATCGCAGCGGCGCATACCGCGTCCGCCGCCGCCTGCTGCAGCTTTCAGAATGACCGGGAATCCGAAGGACTCTGCCATCGCAACTGCTTCATCTGCGTCTTTGAGCGGATCCTTGCAGCCCGGGATGACCGGCACATCTGCAGCAATCGCGATCTCCTTGGCGCTGAGTTTGTCGCCCATCTTCGCGAGAATCTCACTGGGCGGTCCGACAAACGCAATGCCGGCATCTTCGCAGGCCTTTGCAAATTCTGCATTTTCAGACAGGAATCCATAGCCCGGGTGAATCGCGTCGATGTCCCGTTTTTTTGCCAGACTGATGATCTCCGGAATATCCAGATATGCGCCGACCGGCGTTTTGTTCACGCCGATCAGATACGCTTCATCGGCATGCGTCCGGAAGTGACTGTTTGTATCCTCTTCGGAATACATCGCGACGGTCCGCAGTCCAAGGTCAAAGCAGGCCCGGAAAATACGGATTGCAATCTCACCGCGGTTTGCAGCGAGCACACGTTTAAACTCTCTAGGTGCCATTACAATTTACCTTCCCTTTCCTGTCAAACGCCGGGGCGTTTTTCAATAATAATCAGTTCCCAAGATGTTCTTATTTCACTTTGCCGTCATATTCACGTATTTACAGTTTGCTCAGCGTGGTTTTAAACACACGTTGAAGATTCAACTGTCTTATGGTTATAGTTTACAATTATCTGCAGATATTTGATCACCTCTGATTCTGTAGAAGTTTGCAAAATCTCAGATGCACATATTTCACGCTCAGCAGTCCGTATGCACAGGAAACCACTGGTATCTGTGCAGACATGAAAAAAAGCCTCCGCACGCGGAAGCTTTTTCTCATGGTAGGTATAAGAAGGTAGAGTTATGGAATATTCTATGTTGTATTACTGATTGGTGAATCTGGAATATCCATAAGAGGATACCAGCGCGTCAATTGGTGTGTTGTTTTTGCAGTACGGGCACTGCTCACGAATATAGGAAGCATATCCCGGAATGTCGTCTTTTGTAAAGATCGTCGAAATCGGAACACCGTCTTTCTGTTCAATCGCACTGAATACCGTAAATACGTTCAGCAGATTGCCGCCGTAATACTGGATGCACTCCATGCCGCGAGTGATGCTGGTTCCGGTAGAAATTGTTGCCATCAGCAGCACAATGTTTTTTCCGCGGACGATCGATTCGACATTGTCGCGGAAGAACATCTCGCCGTTTGCCGCGCATTCCGGGCAGATGACGTAGACCGGTTTTCTGTCTTCAGAGGCGTTGATCCGCTGCAGTTCTCTGCCGAGAAATGTGCCGATGATACCTGTGCCGTCCAGGCAAACAACGGTATCAACCGCTTCAAGGCTGTGATACTGCCTTGCCATCATATGTGCACATTTTTCGCAATCGTCAACGCTCGCCTTCAGCATCGTCAGATCGATAAAGAAATTGACATGGGAGTGGCTTGTTACAAAGTGGCCGGGAATTGCGTTTAATGTCAGCATTCCGCCGAATTTCTGTGATGTAAACTGGATCATTCTGTTTTCAAGCGCTTCCATCGTCTGTACCTTTCTCCGTCGTACGGTATGTCTCTGCATGAAATACTGTTCTTATGCACTTCATTTTTCTTTATGACATTACTATACAGGAGAAATTGTGCAGGGTATGTGCAGATGCTTCGGTTAAGTTTGCTGTTCTTCAGATTCAATCATGATATCTTCCAGTTCCATATCCGGATGCAGCACATCCAGATCAATATATGTTTCGCCCCCTGTGTAGCCCGCAACCCGGCCGTGGTCTGTATACTGCCAGATCACCCAGTCGTGAGAAGTGGCAAGACGAACCGGCGCATAGACGCTGCGGATCCAGAATGGATATTCATCAAAGCTCTCGTCGATATAGGTATTTAAAATCGCCCAGCTGCAGTAAATAACCGGCTTCACCCGATATGTCTCCTCCAATAAATCCAGAAACGTGTGCAGTTCCTGCCGGACCACATCTTTGGGCGGAGGATTTTCCTGTTTATCTCCGTAGAATTCCACATCGACCGCCGGATACAGCGAATCCGTCAGATCACCGACAAACTCGATGTAATGCTGTGCCTGTGTCGCACCGCTGCTGTCCATTGAAAAAAAATGATACGCGCCTGCAGGCATGCCCGCAGCCTCCGCCTTTTCCCTGTTTTCAGAGAATCGTTCATCCGTATGCGAACTTCCCTCAGTTGCCTTGATATAAACAAACCGGATTCCTTCCCCGGCAAGTTCCTTCATATCAACGTCAGCCTGATACCTGGAAATATCAGCTCCAATTATACTGTTCTCTTTTATAAAAAGATGATTCACCCGGATCAGCTGCGTTTTCACCAGAAGCGCGAATACAATCAGAATCATCACAGGCAGCAGGATCAGCAGCAGCCTGCTTGCGGCGAATCGCTTTTTATGGTTTGCCATACCCGGTTCCTTTCAAATCCAGATGATAGATACGATCATCAGAAAGCCAGTTCAACGTCAGAATATCTGCATCATTATATCGGCAGTTCAGCCCTCTGTCAACATAACAGCATTCCGGAATCTGCCTTTTCAGGGCTCTGTTTAACATGACTTTTAATTCAAAATATTTACCTTTAATTCCGGCAATGTATTTAATCCGATACAACCCAAAAACTTTTGTTTCAACAGTTGATATTTCCGGTTTTGGTTGTTATATTAACAATACAGAGTTTTGAAACGCAATGCTATTCCAGAAATCACTTGCACTGGTCTTTATTTTACGATATGATATCTTTTATACAGAATATTATTTTAAAAGCTGTCATTGTTAAACTAAAAACGAAGTGGAAGGCATCTTATGGAGACAATGGAACAGAGAAGAGACGCGATTGTACAGCTGATTAACAAGAAGGGAAAAGTCCGGTTTGCCGAACTGAAGGAAGCATTTCCCCATGTATCAGAAATGACGCTGCGTACCGATCTCAAGTCCCTTGACAACGCCAAACGGATCGTCCGGATTCACGGCGGCGCAAAGTCTGTGGAAGTCGTGATCGGAACAGACGATTTTTACGGTCAGCGCGTCGTGCGCAACAGTGATGCAAAAATGACAATTGCAGAAAAAGCAGTCCGGTTAATTGCTTCGAATACGACTGTGTATCTGGATTCCGGAAGTACTGCGACCGCGCTTGCCAAGCTCATGCCCGATCAGAAGTATATTATTTTCACTTCCGGTATCAGCTGCGCAATGGAGCTGGCGCGGCTTGAGCACGCAGAGATCTACCTGCCGGGCGGCCGTGTCAATCGCTACAGTGTCAGTGTCAGCGGTGCAGAAAGTATCAGCCGGCTGCAGCAGATCAATTTTGACATCGCTTTCATCGGCGTGACTTGCTACAGCAGTGAGTTCGGATTCAGCTGCGGCGCATCAGAAGAAGCAATTCTGAAGCAGACTGCCATGAAGCGCTCTGAAAAAACCGTAATTCTTCTGGATACGTCAAAAATCGGCTGGAACAGTACCTTTTCCATCTGCAAACTTACGGATGTGGATATGGTTATTTCCAACGGTGATCTGCCGGATACCTTTGTACAGGAATGTGCGGAGGCCGGGGTGGAACTTCTGTGAAGCAGATGCCGCTTATGACTCTTTGAACCAGACAGAACCGCAAACGCAGCTCTGTTTGAAACCTGTCAACCACAGCACAATGCAGGGAAATTCCTGCAGGCAGCACGTCAACCACAGCACTATGCAGGGAAATTCCTGCAGGCAACCACTGAAATAACAACGAGGAGGGTTTATTTCATGAAACAAGGTGTACAGAAATTTGGTAAATTCCTGTCCGCAATGGTCATGCCGAACATCGGCGCATTTATTGCATGGGGTTTTATCACCGCACTGTTTATCCCGGACGGCTGGCTTCCGAATGAGGGTCTGGCATCGATTCAGCCTTACATGCTGACATATCTGCTGCCGATCCTGATCGCAGGTTCCGGCGGACGTCTCGTCGGCGGTGACCGCGGCTTCCTGATGGGTGCAATTTCCGTCATGGGATGTATCGCAGGTGTCGGCGGCACAGACGGACAGCCGATGCTGATGGGCGCAATGCTGATCGGCCCGTTTGCAGGCTGGATTATCAAGAAATTCGACCAGTTTATGGAAGACCGTATGCCGGCCGGATTTGAGATGCTGATCAACAACTTCTCCGTCGGTATTCTGGGTATGCTGGTCGCAATTGTCGGCTACTACCTGATCGGACCGCTGATGGCTGCACTTCTGGCAATCCTGACTGCAGCAATCGACGTACTGGTTACTCACCATCTGCTTCCGCTCTCTGCTATCTTCATTGAGCCGGCGAAAGTTCTGTTCCTGAACAACGCAATCAACCACGGTATCTTCACACCGATCGGCGCAGAGCAGGCAAAGGCTACCGGCCAGTCCATCATGTACATGCTCGAGGCAAACCCGGGTCCGGGACTTGGCGTACTGCTTGCTTACTGGGCATTCTGCAAGGACAAAATGACAAAGGACTCCGCACCGGGCGCTATTATCATTCACCTGTTCGGCGGTATCCACGAGATCTATTTCCCGTACATCCTGATGAATCCGGCTGTTATCGTAGGACCGATCGTCGGCAACATCGTGGCAATCTTCTGGTTCACCATTACAGGATGCGGACTGAAGGGACCGGCTTCTCCGGGTTCCATCATCGCTTTCCTCTCCATGGCACCGAAGAATAAGATTTTCCTGATCATCATCGGTGTTCTGATTGCAACCGTTATCTCCTTCCTGATCTGCTCGCCGATCGTCCGCCTGAGCGGCGCAGGCGGCGGCCTGGAAGAAGCTACCCAGCAGATGAAAGACATGAAGGCAGCATCCAAGGGTCAGACAGTCGCAGCAGTCGCTGACGGTGTTAAGAAGGATGCAGCATCTGTCAAGAAAGTCATCTTCGCTTGTGACGCAGGTATGGGCTCCTCTGCAATGGGTGCGACAAAGTTCAGAAACCGCGTAAAAGGCAACCGCCCGGATCTCATTGTCAAGAATACTTCTGTTGACAACATCCCGGCAGACTGCGATATCGCTGTCGTACAAAGCACACTCCAGGAGCGCGCACGGAAATCCGCTCCGCAGGCGCAGCTGGTTACAATTGAAAACTTCCTTGCAGATCCGGCACTGGATGCACTCTACATTCAGCTCACAACACTGGATGCACCTGCAAAGGCAGCTCCGGCAGCAGCCGACGCGGCGGCTGAAGCAGCAGCACCGAAAGCAAAACCGGTATTTGATAAGAACAGTATCAGCCTGAAGCTGGCTCCGGTTTCCAAGGAAGATGCAATCCGTAAAGCAGGACAGATGCTCGTCGATCAGGGCTGTGTTGAACCGTCCTACATTGATGCTATGCTCGACCGCGAAAAGATTGTTTCAACTTATATGGGAATGGGTCTTGCAATTCCGCACGGCACAACCGAAGCAAAAGGAACAGTCAAGAAGACCGGTATCGTCTTCACACAGTATCCGGACGGCGTTGATTTCGGCGATGAGAAGGCACAGCTTGTCATCGGTATCGCAGGTATCGGTGATGAACATCTGGAACTGCTCGGCAAGATTGCCGAAGCACTCGAGGATGAGGAAGTCCTTGAGAAGATGAAGACAACTGATGATGTAGACTGGATTCTGGAGAAACTCTCCTAAATAAGAGTTTGTCAAAATAATCCGAATGCGGACAAATGGTTCCCCTCCGGAGAAAACATTTGTCCGCATTCTTACTTTATGCACAGTCGAAGCTGTCCGCTTCGGCAAACCCTGGTTCGGGTTGAAAAGGAGGTACTATGAAACAGGCAGTTATGTTTGGTGCAGGCAATATCGGCCGCGGCTTTATCGGCGCGCTTCTGGGACAGGCCGGCTGGCACGTGACTTTTGCGGATGTTGCTGAACCGATCATTGAAGCAATGAAGGAACAGAAATGCTATACTGTCCATGTCATGGACCAGAACAGCTGTGAATTCACAATCTCTGATATTGATGCTGTTTATTCCAACAAGAATGAAGAAGTCGTACCTGCGCTCGCAGCATGCGATCTGATCACAACTGCAGTCGGTGCCGTCATCATCCCGCGGATCGCACCGACAATTGCAGAGGGAATCAAAGCAAGAAAAGCTGCCGGCAATGAGAATATCCTCAATATCGTCTGCTGCGAAAACGGCATCCGCGTCACTTCCCTGCTGAAGGAAAATGTAATGCCTCTGCTCAATGAAGAGGAAGCTGCCTATGCAGAGCAGTATGTCGGATTTGCAGACTGCGCAGTGGACCGCATCGCGCCGAAGCCATCCTTCGACAACATTCTTGATTCCGCGGTAGAAGAATACTTCGAGTGGGATGTGGAGCGTTCTGCATGGAAGGGCGAACTTCCGGATATCCCGGGTATGACATTTGTCGACAATCTGATGGCATGCCTGGAGCGCAAGCTTTTCACACTGAACAGCGGACATGCTATCACGGCATATCTCGGAAATCTGAAAGGCTACGAGACCATCATTGACAGTATTCAGGATGAGGCAATCGGAACAATCGTCCACGAGGCGATGAAAGAAAGCGGAGAAGGCCTGATCAAAGAATTCGATTTTGATCCTGACACACATCACGCTTATGTCGAACGTATTTTCCGCCGCTTCCAGAATCCGTATCTGCAGGATGAAGTCAAGCGCGTCGGGCGTGAACCGATCCGCAAGATCTCTGCATCAGACCGCCTGAACAAACCGCTGATGACAGCTTACAATTACGGACTGCCGGTTGATCACATGATCTTCGGCATCGCAGCGGCACTGCGGTATGATAATCCGGATGACGCACAGAGCGCTGAACTAATCGCAAAGATCAAAGAGAACGGCGTTGAAGCGGCTCTGGAGCAGTATACCGGTCTGACACCGGATCATCCGCTCTTCACCCGCATTCTGGACGTATACCGTGCACTGGCACTTGTATAAGTACCTGCATAAAACTTAGAAATAATTAATTCATTCATACAAAAAAATCTCCGGCTGCGCCGCAGGGCGCACCGGAGATTTTTCATTTTATCCGCATTTTATCCGTTATCCGGCAGATAATATGCCTGGCCGAGCGCAATTCCGCCGTCGTTCGGCGGCACCAGATGATGCCGGATAACACGGAACCCTCTTTTCTCAAGACCCTCTGCCGCCAGTCTCAAAAGCAATGTGTTCTGCATCACACCGCCGGTCAGCGCAGCTTTCTGAATGCCTGTCTGTTCCCGGCAGAGTTCTGCGCCGAAGCAGATCAGTTCTGCCATCGCCGCATGAAATTCATATGCAAGACATTCAATATCCTGTCTCTGTTCCAGCCTTCGTTCCGCAAGTTCCCGGATCAGCCACCTCACAGGAAGATGAAAGCCGCCTGTCTCCGGTGCTGCCGGAATCTTTAATTTCCGTACAGCCGCCCCCAGTTCAGAAAGAGGAAGTTCTGCCGGATCCATGTGATTCCTTCCATCTGCAGATTCCCTGCATTTACTGCATTCACTGCAGAATCGCTCTGCTGCATACTGCAGCACCATAGAGGCCTCACCTTCGCTGGTTGAAACACGCCGCAGCCCGAGGACCGCACTTGCCGCATCGAACACACGGCCTGCGCTCACTGACGTTACTGCATTGATATTCTGCCGGATCATCGTCTGTACCAGATTATATTCCATTTCACTGCATACGCCGAGTTTTTCCGCCAGATGTTTCTGATCTTCTCCCAGCAGCGCCGCAGCAATGCGCCATCCCTCCCGGGGTGCCAGATCTCCGCCTGTCTGAATAAACGGCTCCAGACTGCCGGCTCTTCGAAAATCACGGCGGTCCGCGATCAGAAACTCTCCACCCCAGACGGTGCCGTCGGTTCCATACCCGGTTCCGTCAAATGCGATACCGATTACCGGCTCCTGCACATCATTTTCCGCCATACAGGAAAGTACATGTGCATAGTGATGCTGCACCGGAATTACGGGAATCCCTCTGCTCTGCCCGATTTTCCGGGCAGCTGCGGCCGAGAGATACCGCGGATGCAGGTCGCAGACCACGCAGTCCGGACTGATTTCCAGCAGTTCTTCCATCCGTTCAACTGCCTTTTCCAGCGCTTCCCGTCCGCGGACATCTGTCAGATTTCCGACATAAGGTGACAGATAGAAGAATTCTCCCTTTGCAAGACAGAATGCATTCTTAAGCTCGCCTCCGATCCCAAGAATAATTCGCCCTGCATCTGTACCGTCTGCCGCCCCTGCAGCCACACTGTTCATTATCTTTTTTTCTGTATTGCCATCAGGTTTTACCGCCCCGGGTACCGTCACCGGAAGCGGCGCGTAACCTCTGGACCGCCGGATCATATAAGGTTCTCCCGCAAACCAGTTCATGACCGAGTCATCTGCCCTGAGACGGATATCCCTGTCATTTGACAGGATGATATCACAGAGCGGTGCCAGAAACTGCATGGCTTCTTCGTCATTCACGCAGATCGGCGTGTCCTTGGCATTTCCGCTGGTCATAATCAGCGCATCCGGCATCGTCTTCCCGTCCGGATATGAAAACAGAAGCATCTGAACCGGAGCATATGGAAGCATGACACCCAGATATGGATTGTCCGGTGCCGCATCATCACAAACTGTTTTGCTTCCGATCGGCTCTGTTTCGATTCCGACCCGCCCGGTTTCGATCCTGACCGGCTCTGTTTCTTTCCTCCGCTCCGAGCACCTGAGGCGGGGCAGAAGAAGAATTGGCTTATTTGGTCCTTCCAGAATCTCCTCCTGTGCCGCAGAAACGATACACGTTTCACGGACCGCACGCAAATCCCGCATCATTACCGCAAAAGGTTTAAATGGCCGCTGCTTGAGCATTCGAAGCCGCCGCACGACATCCGGATTTGAGGCATCTGCACACAGATGATATCCCCCGATCCCCTTAACCGCAGCAATTCCGCCGCTGCGGATCACCTCACGCGTACGGAGAAGCGCTTCTGTTCCGCGGACCGGTTTTGTCTTTTCTTTCTCCCACAGTACATACAGCTCAGGCCCGCAGTCATTGCAGCACACAGGCTGCGCGTGATATCTGCGGTTTCCGGGTCCGGTATATTCCTTCTCACAGGCCTTGCACATCGGAAACATGCCCATGCTGGTCCGGATACGGTCGTACGGCATCCGGTCCAGTATCGTCACGCGCGGACCGCAGGCAGTACAGTTGATAAAAGGGTGCAGATAGCGGCGGTTCTCCGGGTCAAACAACTCTTTTTCACACTGCGGACAAGTAGCGATATCCGGAGACACAAAAATATCGCCCCGGCGCTGTTCACTCCGCAAAATGCGAAATGTGTCTGCTCCGGCAGGCGATATCATTTCTTTGTCTATCTTAAGAATAACCGAGCGTTCCGGCGCCTCTTCCTTCAGGCGCCGAAAAAAAGCGTCAACCTGTCCGGCTGAACCTTCTGCCGTAATTTCAACAAAGGAACCCTTGTTGCAGACTGTTCCGGCAACCCGGCATTTCCGTGCAAGGCGTGCGGTAAAAGGACGAAATCCGACCCCCTGTACGATTCCATATACACGTATCCTGTATGCCGTCACCTTACTCATCTGCCGTTCTTCTCTTCGCTCGAAACGCGCGATCTCTGATCACACATGCTTTTCGCTGTATTTATGCGTTTTCTTTAATATAATCCAGAACATCCTGAACTGTCTTGAACTCCATCAGCTTTTCGTCCGGAATAGTGAGACCGGTCTCATCCTCCAGCGCCATATGCAGTTCAACCAGATCAATTGAATCCGCGCCGAGATCATCCTTAAAAGATGCATCCGGTGTGATCTTATCCTTATCAATATCCAGCAGTTCTGCAACAATTGCCTGTAATCTTTCTAATTCCATTTCATTCTCCTTTTTTCGGTTCTCTGCGCCTTTTACAGCTTCTTTTTTCTCAGCTGTTCATCCTGCCGCGCAGAGTATTTTGCATAATCATGCAACGAATTTATGATAGCAGAATACAGTTATTTGTCAAGCTTCTGCGGTATTTCGACTCAGGTAATTACAGATCCGCCCCCGTTCCTTTCTTCTTTCTCACCAGATACAATACGATAACGGCTGAAGCCACTGCAAGACACATCCATCCATACCGGAAATCCATCTTCCGGTCAGCAGTTTCCTGCTCTGTACCGGCAGACGCCAGTGATCTTTCCTCTGATCCCGATTCCGGGCGTACCTGCCCGGATACACCGGAATCACCTGTATATTGAATCGTTTCCGGTTTTCCGGAACGACCGCCGGACTCTTTATCGCGCGCGTCTTCTGTATCCCCGGCACCTTCAGAAGAAACAGAATCTATCTGTTCTTCTATCTCCAGTTCTGAAAGAAGACGCTCCGGATCGATCTTCCTGAACTCCGTGTTTCCCGCACGGTCCTGTATCACAATCCACAGCAGTTCTTTCTGATGAATCATAACAGGAATCTCTTCCGTTATCCGAAATGTATCCGGGTCGTTTTCTCGCGCGAGAAGCATTCTGTCTCCCTGTCTGAGGCTTACCTTTGCAATCCCCATGGAATCAAATGCCTCAAAATGCAGCACCGCCTGTTCTTCCGACACCATCCTGCCGATGTATATCTGATCCAGTACCGGCTTTGTCCGGTCAACCGAAAAAACAATCTGGCCGGCATCCGACTGCTCTGATGTCTGCAGATTTCCACTCGTATCTTTTCCGGATATACCGATCCGGTAAGTTCCTTCTTCCAGAAATGATTCCGGCTGAAATACATAGCGGTACTGATACCATCCCGTTCCCGGCTGTTTTCCTTTTTTCAGGCGCCCGGATTGTATTTCTGTCTGCACTTCACGAACCGGAGCAGCATCCCTGGTTACTTGAATACGTCCTTCTCCGGACAGAGGTCCCGGATTGAATTCTGTTATCACAAGCGGACGGCTGACCTTTTTGACATAACTTCCCTGCAGAGATTGTAAATAGGTATCATACTGATATACTGATCCATGTCTGTTTACCACAAACTGTATTGTCCGGTTCTTCTTGTTCCCTGCATGATCACGCAGGGTAACCTGCAGTTCATAGATGCCATCCTGACCGGCCTGATTCGTTCGAACGATCCCGTCTCCTGACCAGCGCTGCTCTGTTTCTGTCATTTTCTGAAACACGTCCCGGGTTACATCCAGCTCATTCCCGTCCATTCGCGTGTAAAGCAGACGAACCCCGCAGGATGCATAGTTCCTGTCTTCAGCCACAATGTTTATTGAAACATCCTGCCTGTAAAACGCACCGTTCTTAACGCCTCTTATCTTCAGCCTGTCAACGTTTCTGTCAATTACAAACCGCTCCGGCGCGGCCGCGCTGTCCACGGTGAAGAGATCCGCCGTATTGCCCGCGCGGTCCGCGGCATGGATCGAAAGATGATATGCCCCGTCCTGTTCAAACAGGACATCTGCCGCATAGACCGATCCTTCCGTATACCAGTTCGGGAACACTTCCTGTACTCCGGTGTGAATCCGTACCAGATCCGCATTGAAATTCTGTTCACGAATTGTAATATGTGCTGTTCTGGACGCGTTAAAATACATTCCATCAGCAGCCCGGTTATTGTCATAAGAAACCCGAACCGATGGACGTGTGCGGTCGATCACAAAATGATACGGGGCTGTTGTCTCTTCCGGGCAGGAAGGTGTCTCTGAATGCCATTCTGCGCGATCCGAAGCGGATACATTGAAATCGTATATTCCGTCCTCATAAAACCGGATCTTTGCCGTATAACGTTCCGTATTTCTTTCCTTTTCCCACTTTATGCCTTCTGGCAGTCCGGAAATACCGTTGCGTTTCAGCTGCAGACGTACCCGGTCCGGATCGAAATTCTGATCTGTTACCGTTACTTCGGCAGTTCTGGCGCAGGCAAAATAAATGCCTTCTGAAGATTTGTTTTCATAAAAACGGACTGTGACTGCCGGTGAAGTTCGATCGATGCTGCATCTGTATTCCTTCCACTCAGATTTTCGGCCGTCCAGATCTTCTGCCTGCAGCCGGACAGCAATTCCGTTCATTTCTCTTTTTACCCTAATAATCCGGCTCAATCCTGTAACAGCCTCTTTTTCTACTGTTTCAACGATCCACCCCCCGACCTGATCTCCCGGTTCCGGCGGCAGCGGTCCGGACGGAACCGGTGATGGTACCGGTGTCTCTGTCGGAACCGGCGTCGGGCTCTCCGTCGGGGTCGGCATCGGCTCCGGTGTCTCTGTCGGGACAGGTGTCGTGGGCTCTGTCAGGTCCGGTGTCGGAGGCTCCGTCGAGTCTGGTATTGGTGTCTCTGCAGGGGCCGGCGTCGGTGTTGGAGTCTCTGACGGAACCGACGTCGGCGTTGGTGTTTCTGTCGGAACCGGCGTCGGCAGTACATAAGCGGGCAGTTCTGCTGCATGCTCCTTTTTTTCTTTTGCCGCAACACTCCATCGAATTGCGTGAATACCTGTATCAGACTGCACCGTCAGTTTAATCTGCACTTCTTCGCCCGTGTAAAGTGCATTCCCGTCTGCGTCCCTGTATTCTGTTTTAGAAATTGCATCAATGAATACAACCGGCTGCTCTGCCGGCTGTTTTTTTACCTTCGAATTGCCGGCAGCATCCGCTTCATTTCTCAGGCCTTCTATCAGTCCGGCGGCGATCAGAAGCAAAACACATAGCACCAGCAGGTTATGTTTTCTGCATTTAAAAGATTGGTTTTTCTTTCGTTTTGTTTCTCCCATTCCAAATCCCCCTCTAAGTCCGGCTGCAGAGCACTTCCTTCTTCATCCGTTATTTCTGTGAACCAGCCAGGCAGTCCGGATGTTTTCAGCAAACACTGCACAGTCTTCTTCCAGCTGTTCCTTTTCCTGCAGATGATCTGCCCGGAGTGTTTCCACCGAACCTGTCATCTCCGCAATTTTTGAAATGTATGTCTGTATTGTCCTCTCTTCCATGCCTGCCGCACAAAATGCAAAGCGCCAGGCATTCAGAAATCCCGCCATTTCCCGCAGTGTTGTCAGACTGACCGCGGCCCGGTCGCTGCCGCTGTATTGTTCCAGCAGTGTCAGCAGCCGCTCAACCGCTGACAGCATGCGCGCAAGTTCAGCGCTCCCGGGTTCCTGAAGACCGGCAGCTGAAAGGGTATATGTTTTGTAAAAGCTGCAGATTTCCCAGAGACATTCAGCATCCGTGTTTTCAAAGTTTCCGAAATCCCGTTTCCATTCCGAAAAAAACGGCTCTGCTCTCAAAATCCGTTCCCGCACACTCCCGTCGCCTCCCTGAAACCGGAAGAAGTACAGTTTTCCGATCCGCCGGAGAAGATCAGCTGCTTTTGCACGGTCTGCCAGCAATGTCTGCCTGTTTTCCCGAAACAGCCGCAGAAGCTGTCTGCTTTCACGCATGCCGAAATCCATCTCCGTCTCATATAATTCCAGAAGACGTACAAATCCCTCACTGCGCTCCGGCTGCAATGCAATTGCGTTCAGATACGACTGCTCCTTTTCCTCCGCTGTGAATGATGCCTCCGGATCCAGTCTGGCCGCATATATTTCTTCCTCTGTAAATTCCCGCACACCCCGCTGAAAGATCATACCGGCTGCGATCAGCAATACTGCCGCGATTACTGCAGCAGCCAGTATCCGCTGCCGCATTTTTCTGCGCTGCAGAAGAACTGCAGGACGGACGGGATGCAGCAAATCGCGCATCAGTTCACTGCAGTCCCGGTAGCGCTGCGCAGGCACCTGCGCGGTACATTTGCGAATAATCTCCTGCAATCCCACGGAAACGGAAACACCGACCGCAGAAAAATGCAGCCTGTCCGTATTCATTTCCCGAAACGCTTCATCTCTAGGATCAAGACCGGTCAGCAGAAAATACAGTGTCATTCCCAATGCGTAGATATCTGTACGTTCATCACAGCTTCCGTCAAGCATCTGTTCCGGCGCAGCATACCCCGGCGTACCTGCCCGTACCTTTTCCCTCACTGCTCCGGCCGTTGCAATTCCGAAATCGGTGAGACACAGCCTGCCGGAGCTGCGTAATATAATATTGGCCGGTTTCAGATCCCGGTAAATTACCGGCGGATCCATCCCGTGGAGACAGGAAAGCATATCACAAAGCTGACGTGCCCATGTGACAACCACGTCTTCATCCCGGGGTCCGCTGTTCCGGATCAGCTGCTCCAGTGTCCCGCCTTCTGCGTAATCCATCACAATACACAGCATATCTTTTTCACGAAACAGGTCCACGATGCGTGGAAATCCGGGATGATCGAGGCGTTTCATCAGCATAGCTTCCGACAGAATCTGCTGCTCTTTCCGCTTCTCCTGCGGCGTCACCCCATGGGCTGCCACCTTCATCGCCCACGTCCGCTGCAGTGTCAGATCTTTCACCAGATATACTTCAGACATTCCTCCCGAACCTATTTTTCTGATAATCTGATATTTACCGGCTGTGATATCTCCTGTTCCAAGCATATCTGTCCCCTCACTGAGATATATTATGTAAATAGATTATGGTGACATTATATCGCCGCGCAGTTTTTATGTCAATTATTTTTCGAAGATTGTGCAGCCGGTATGGTCTGTCCGCGCAGAAACTACAATTCTTTTCATACAAAGAAGCGCCCGCCGGGCGGACGCTTCTTCTTCCCGCATACAGACCGGATGTAAGTATAAAAAAAGAACGTCATAAACTATTTGAAGTTCGTTTTCATTTTGTTAACATTTTTTCCATTCTGCGTGCATAATTCATTTTTATACTAATAACATCAAATAAAACATATCGAAGCATTGTTTTTCTTTTTCATATACCGATTTAGATCGGGTTCTCCTTCCTAAAAAAAGAAACTTCCCAACGGAAGTTTCTTTTTTTGCGCAATAGAGCGCGCCATATTAAATTCATATTCAAATCTCAAATCATTGTTAAATCATTTTCTGATGATTCCTGCGCCAGATCCCGGATCAGACTGAACAATTCTGTAAATGGCATCTGATTCTTTTTTGCCAGTTCTGCGACGCTCTCATATTCCGGATAATACCTGACTGCATCCTGAAAGGTGCAGACTTTGACGCGTGCTGTTCCGTATGGTGTCTCAACTTCACGGATTTCCCGCGGCAGAGCCGTTCGTTCCATCTGAATTCTGCGAACCCCGATACTGGTGGATTCCGTAAAAATCAGTTCCTCCATATCACTGATTTTATCTTCTGTACAAATCACCTGCAGCTGCCAGCCCGGACGGTTTTTCTTCATGTAAACAGGCAGATAGTGTGCATCTCTTGCACCTGCTTCTATAAGCCGCTCCAGCAGATAGCCCAGCACTTCCGGGCTGCAGTCATCAATATCTGTTTCCAGCTTGTAAATCATTTCTGTCGCAGAATGCGCTGTTTTCTGCTCCTGTGGAACACGCAGCAGCATTGCGCGCAGATAGTTTGCCCTCTCATAATCCCGCTTGCCTGCGCCCAGACCCGTGCTGATTATCTGAACCTGTTCCGGAAATGTTGTTTCTGTAACAATCGCTGCTGCGATCGCCGCACCCGTCGGTGTGATGTATTCCCCATGGACATCCGGATGCAGAGAAATCTGAAGCCTGCTTCCTGCAAGAATATTCGCCACTGCAGGAACCGGAATCGGCAGTACACCGTGCGCACAGCGAATCGTTCCGGAACCCTCAAATAAAGGAGACACATATACGCCGTCCACGTTTAAATCATCAAAACAGACAGCCGCCGTTATGATATCGACAATGGAATCAACTGCACCGACTTCGTGAAAATGTACCGTATCTTCTGTTGCCCCGTGTGCTTTGGCTTCTGCCTGTGCCAGGATCACAAAAATTTTATCTGCCAGCGCGCGTGCTGTCCCGGTCATATCTGCTGCCGCAAGTATTTCCCGCACATCACGCAGACTTCTGTGCACATGGCTGCCATGATGATCATGGCTGTGGTCATGGTCACCATGTTCGTGGCTGTGTCCGCTGTGATTACCTTCACCAGCATGATGATGGCTGCCATTCCCGTCTGCTTCATGGTGGTGATGGCTCTGTGCATGATCTTCATGCGTATGACTGTGCGTGTGACCAAACAGGTACTCCATATCATCATCCCGGTTATCCAGCTCCGCGTCCAGAATCACCTTAAAATCACAGCAGTCTATTGCCTGTTTTTTTACGCGGGAGATTTCCGTGCGGAATCCGCTGACCGGAATACTGTCCAGGGCTTGCCGCAGCACTTCTCTGTCGGCGCCCAGGTCCAGCATTGCCGCCGCGAACATATCTCCGCTGATCCCGGATGTGCAGTCCAGATACAGAATCTTCTTCTGATTTGTATGTTTCATGATTTACACCGTTCCTTTATTTTCCCGGGCGTCTGATTATTTCTCAGACTCCCCGGCTGCCAGCCGGTTGATCTGCGCCGCCATATAGCCGGCGCCGTATCCGTTATCGATGTTGACAACAGCAACTCCGTTCGCACATGAATTAATCATGGTCAGGAGTGCCGATAAGCCGTGCATGCTTGCGCCGTAACCAACCGATGTCGGAACCGCGATGACCGGATTGCGGACCAGTCCGCCAATGACACTGGCAAGTGCACCTTCCATCCCGGCAACTGCTACAACAACATTTGCCGTTTGAATTTCCTCCGCATGAGACAAAAGTCTGTGCAGACCGCTGACTCCAACATCGAAAATCCGCTCAACTTTTGCGCCGAAAAATTCGGCTGTCTGCGCCGCTTCTTCTGCCACCGGGATATCTGCGGTGCCGGCTGTGCAGACAGCAATGCTTCCGATCCTGGATTTTCCTTCCGCCTCCAGTTTCAGAATACCGGATACGGTATCGTATATAATATCCGGCAATACGCTTTTTACGAGTTCATATTGATGCGGTGTCGCACGGGTACCCATCACTTCACCGTTTTTTTCAAAAAGTTTCTGAAAAATAGAACTGATATATTCATCCGGCTTTCCGCTGCAGTACACCACCTCCGGAAATCCTGAACGAATCTGCCGGTGCGTGTCCAGTTTTGCATAGCCCAGATCCTCAATCGGCTTACGTGCAAACTGTGCCTCCGCTTCCTCAATTGAAATCGTCCCGTCTTTTACACGTCTTAATATTTCTTTTGTATTCATTCCAGCTTCCTCTCAGTATCCGTTCCGTGTCCGTCACAGCTGTTCGGAAACACGATCTCTGCGGACACTATTAACAGCATAATCTGCTTTTCCCGAAATGACAAGTTCCAGAGAAATATTTTCTTCCTGTTTCCGGCAATTCCCGCATGAAATAACACCATATGTAAATGACTTTACCGCACTGCAGTGATTGCATATCTGCCCTGTTCTGTGGTACAGTAAAGAACAGAGAATTCTGTGAATGAGAGGTACATGACTATGAAGCCATATGCTGAATTAACAAAAGACGAACTGGAAGTCCTGATTAAGAACCTGAAGAAAGAATACAGCGAATATCAGGCGCTGGGGCTTTCCCTTGACATGAGCCGCGGCAAGCCCTGCAAAGAGCAGCTTGATCTCTCCATGGGAATCATGGACGCACTTTTTTCTACTTCTGATTTATACTGTGATGACGGCACCGACTGCCGGAACTACGGCACACTGACCGGTATCCCGGAAGCAAAAGTACTGCTCGGAGATATGATGGAGAACAATCCGGATGACATCATCATCTACGGAAATTCTTCTCTGAACGTCATGTATGACACCGTATCCCGCGCATATACCCACGGCATTATGGGCAATACGCCCTGGTGCAAACTGGACCGCGTGCGCTTCCTCTGCCCTTCTCCGGGCTATGACCGTCATTTCGCGATCACCGAGTATTTCGGCATTGGGATGATTCCGGTCGGCATGACACCGGAAGGCCCGGATATGGAGTTCATCGAACAGATGGTAAGCGAACATGAGGAGATCAAGGGAATCTGGTGCGTGCCGAAGTATTCCAATCCGCAGGGCTATTCCTATTCGGATGAAACTGTCCGCCGCTTCGCGCGGCTGAAACCGGCAGCCAAGGATTTCCGTATTTTCTGGGACAACGCCTATGGCATGCATCATCTGTATGATACCAGACAGGATCATCTGATTGAGATTCTGGCAGAGTGCAAACGCGCTGGAAATCCGGATCTTGTCTACAAATTTGCTTCCACCTCCAAGATCACTTTCCCGGGCAGCGGCATTGCTTCACTGGCCACATCTCCGAACAACATGAAGGATATCATGGCACAGATGCGGATCCAGACCATCGGACACGATAAAGTGAACCAGCTCCGTCATGTCCGGTTCTTCGAAGACATCCACGGTATGGTAGAGCATATGACAAAGCATGCGGATATCATCCGGCCGAAATTCGAGATGGTCGAGGAGATTCTGGAGCAGAACCTCGGCGGTCTCGGAATTGCCACCTGGACCAAACCAAACGGCGGTTATTTCATTGGCTTTGATACACTTCCGGGCTGCGCGAAAAAAGTTGTCAGCCGCGCGAAGAAGGCCGGCGTCATCATGACAAAAGCCGGCGCAACCTGGCCATATGGAAAGGATCCGTGGGACACCAACATCAGGATCGCACCGACCTATCCGTCGAAAAACGACCTGGAAATCGCCGCAAAGCTGTTCACACTGTGCGTAAAGCTTGTCAGCGCAGAGAAGCTTTATAAAGAGATGGATTAAACTTCAGCCGGCGATTGATTGAGCCTTTACGAAAAAAGCAGGAGACATTCATTTGTCTCCTGCTTTTTTATTGCTTTCAATTATCGCTGTTTTCGTTTGTCAGATCGTTTGTCAGATAAACATGCACATTTGTGACGCCGAGCGCCTCGCCCATCGCATGCTCATTGACAAAGATGTCGATGTGTTTGCCTTTCACGGCACCGCCACAGTCTTCTGCCGTGAAGACGTGTCCGCCGATGATAACTTTCGTTCCGTACGGGATGACCGACGGATCAACCGCTATGGTACGTCCCTGAATCAGCGGTGCGCCTGTCGACGTGCCGGAATATCCTCCGTTGCACTCTTCACACGGACAGTAATAAGTAATGCGGAAGATTCCGAGATCTTTTCCGTACATTTCCTTTGTCGCGTTCTGCGCGCCGATATCAGCGCTGAAATCGACGACTTCTTCACGTGTATCTTCCAGTACGCGGGTGGCCCAGACTGCGTCAGAGGACAGAACATGTCCGAATGTAATGCCATAACTCTCGTTCATGGCCTCGATGGTTTCTCCGTCACCTGCGTAAATAACGACGTGATAAACCACACCGTCTTCCGCATAGAAGATCAGGTCGCCGGGCTCTGCCTCTTCCACAGGAATCTTCATGCCGTACTGAGACTGTTCTCCTGAGGTACGCGGCAGACTGTAGCCATACTGTGCATAGATACTCTGTACGAATCCGGAGCAGTCTGCACCGCTGGTCAGGCTTGTGCCGCCCCAGACATACGGATTACCGACAAACTCGGAAGCATAGGCAATCAGAGACTCCCTCACTTTGCCGCCGGGTGTTCCGGGGAACGGAGAGGTGCGTGTGTAATACAGCGCTTTGTTTTCGTCCGGCTCAACATTCTGCTCAGCTGTAATAAAGCTGTCTTCGCCCTTCTCGATTACTTCGTAGTAAACAGGATATTTCTCCTGATCAATCTCTGCGAGAGGATCCTCTTCCTCCGCCTGACCGGCGTTTGTATCTGCATCTTCCTTTTGGTCATCTGCTTCTGCATCCGCCGGGGTTTCCTCTGTGTTTTCCTCTGCGTCTGCCTTTTTTGTTGTTACTTCAGATGCGTCCTGCGTGTTCTTTGCAGCATCCTGCTCTACGCCGTTTTCCTTCTGAAGATCAAGGTCAGAAGCCGGTCTGTTTTCGTCATCTGCCGCCGGAAGACCTGCCGATTCTGCATCTTTGTCGTCGCTGTCTGCCTGCGCGCCGGCCGGTGTTTTTCCCGCCCGGATCTGCCGGTTGTCACTGGTGATAAGTTCGATCTCCATATTATCACCGGCTTCTCTTTCGGAAGCATCAGTGTCTGCCGAAGAGAGCTCACTGGCTTTAATGCCTTCCATCTGTTCTTCTTCCAGCGTATCTTCCAGATAGGAAGTTTCGTCCTTTTCAAGGTACTCATTCTTAACGAACCCGCGCACATCCGCGGATTCAACGTAGACCCATTCACTGTCACGGTCAGAAACAATGTAACAAAGCGCACCCTTCGGCAGAACACCAACCGCGCGGCTGTCGGCATCCGGCTCTTCACGGATACTGACTTTATCATTGGAAAATGCGTAATCTTTCTGAATCACAGTCTTCTCAGCAGTCGCACGCATCCATGTGTAGGCGTCATTTTCTTCCGGTGCCGTTTTCTCTTCTGCCACGGGAACATCCGATGCGAGAACCGTCACGAGATCGCCTGATGCCGGATCTTTTTTTAACTCCAGATGCTCTGCCAGAATTTCCTGCGCACGTCTTCCGGAATACAGATCTTCGTCTTTCACGAAACCTCTGACACCATTCGATTCAACATACAGCCAGGTTGTACCTGTCTTAACCTCTGCAGGCTCCGTCTGCTGCTCCTCGTCTGCAGCGTCTTCCCCGGCAGCATCTGATGTTTCCGAACCTGCCGCTGTTTCTGTACCGGCTGCCGTTCCTGTGCCGGCTGCCGCAGAAGTTCCTGCCGGTGTCTCATCTACACCCGGACCTTCTTCCGCGTGATCCTTCAGAACATAACAGAGACCATGCTCCGGAAGGGTTCCGATCACCTCTGCATCCTCTTTCATTTCCTCAAGGATTGCGGTATCGGCTTCCTTTGCAAAGGCATATTTCCGGTTTACTGTCCAAAAGCGGAAATTTTCAATGATAACCGGCGCATGTACGATCTGCTGCCCTGCAACCAGCTGCTCATTTGTTAATTTCTCTTCTTCCTCTTCTTCGGTCTCTTCCTGATCCGCCGGAGCTGTATTATCTTCTACGATGATAATACTGTCTTCTGTCATCGCAGGTTCCGCCGACGGTGTCGGCACTGCTGACGGGACAGGTGTTGTCTCCGGCGCAGCTTCAGGTGTCACTTCCGGAGTTGTTTCCGGTGTGACTTCCGGCGAAGGTTCCGGCGTGACTTCCGGTTCCGGCGTGACGGATGGTTCCGGCGTAACCGTCGGATCCTGATCTCCTGACGGATCACCGGTATCATTTGTCTCCGGATCTTCTGCAGAAGAAGAGCTGACCGTACCCGCGTCATCCGCAAAAGATAACGCCGGCTGTGTCAGCAGCATACCCGCAGCCAGTAGACCGGCTATCCATTTTTTCCATTCCTGTCGCTTCATAATTTATACTCACCCTCAGTTAATAATTAATATTTCCCCAAATATTAATTTTTCGTAATAAATCCGTAGTCATAATACCACTTTTCTGCCGGTTTGTCACCTGTATTTTCCCCGAAAAACGAGGCTTTTTTGTACATTTTCCAAGTCAAAAACACCATTCAGAAAAAAAAGCTCCGGAAATCATCATAAAAGTCAATTTATACATATTTTTTCCAAAAAACAGAGGACTGTTTCCAGTCCTCTGCAGTCTGTTCCGGATGTTCAGCCGCTGTGCTTCTGCCGCTATGGCTCAGCCGGCTTAACGCATCCTCATAACTCATCCCCTGTAATAATTGATAAGACAGCCTTTCATAATGATCTCGCGCTCATCATCCGTCAGATCCCCGAGCCGCATGGTAAATGCCTTCATTTCATCACCTACCCGGTAGGCAGTGATTTCATCTGCTTTATTCTCGACCGCTGCGCGGATATCCGGGACGAACAGGTAGTCACCGTTTTTGAACGGAAGCTCCCCTTCCGGAATCAGGAACGGAAGCATTCCCCAGTTAATCAGGTTGGAGCGATAACGCTTTGTGGCATATTCATTTGCGATATTGGCCCATCCGCCCAGCACTTTCTGACAGGAAGCCGCCTGCTCGCGGGCTGATCCGTCTCCCGGTTTGACAGCAAAGATGGTAGAGCCGATTCCCAGCACACCCTCTGTTCCGTCTTCCGCACCTGCCGCAATCTTTTCAATTGCATCCTGCAGATTCGGGAAGGCCTGTTCCAGCATATCAAGAACCGGTGCGATCTCCGGAAGCACATCCTCCGGTGCCTCGCCTGCCTCAATTGCGCGCTCTGCCTTCTGGACTTCCTTCGCACGTCCTACATACGCCGGATCTTTTCTGGAAAGGGCAAACTCAGACAAACGCAGCGGATTGGATCGGTACGAAGAAGTCTCGCCGGAAGGAATCAGTTCATCTGTAGTGGTTACCGGGTCATGAATCTCAGAAACAACCTTCAGAATCATATTTTCCGGAAGTTTTGCCATAACCGGCCAGTCCTTGATATTCGGGCCGAACTTCACTTCGACAGAAGGATCTGCCTTGCCGTGGCTGTCGAACACGCGGTTTGCGTAGATCTCTTTGTCAAAATGATAAACCGGTCTTCTGTATTCACCGGCATATTCAGTTGCCGGTGTCAGGAAGCCCTGATTGACTGCCGTCGCCGCAATCGAGCGCGCATCCATCAGTGCTACGGAAGAAATCTGTCCTTCCTGAATCTTCGAGCCCTCACGGTTCGGGAAGTTTCTGGTAGAGTGGCGGATGGAGAACGCGTTGTGTGCCGGTGTGTCACCCGCGCCGAAGCAGGGACCGCAGAATGCCGTCTTGACAACAGTTCCTGTCCGGATCAGATCCGCCAGAACCCCGTTTTTCGCCAGTTCCATATAAATCGGCGTGCTTGCCGGATAGACGCTCATTGTGAAATCATCTGCGCCGATAAAATGACCGCGCAGAATATCCGCCGCGTCGCAGATATTTTCAAAACCGCCGCCTGCGCATCCCGCAATGATACCCTGATCCACAAGAAGCTTTCCGTTGTGCACTTTATTCTTCAGAGAGTACGGAATCTTACCGTCCAGTGATACCTGCGCGCGTTTCTCGACATCATCCAGAATATCCATCAGGTTTGCATTCACTTCCTCGATGGTATAGGCGTTGCTCGGATGGAACGGCATTGCGATCATCGGGCGAATCTCAGAAAGATCAATTTCAATCATTCCGTCATAGTATGCAATTTCACCCGGGTTCAGTTCTCTGTACGCATCGACACGGCCGTGCTCTTCATAGAATTTCTTTACTTCATCATCTGTGCGCCATATGGATGAAAGACAGGTTGTCTCTGTCGTCATAACATCGACGCCGATTCGGAAGTCCGTGCTCAGCGATGAGACGCCGGGACCGACAAACTCCATGACTTTATTCTTAACGTAGCCATTGTCAAATACGGCTTTGATCAGCGCGAGTGCCACGTCCTGCGGTCCTACGCCGGGCACCGGAGCGCCGGTCAGATACACACCGACAACACCCGGCATCGCGATATCATAGGTTCGCTCCAGAAGCTGTTTGACCAGCTCCGGTCCGCCTTCTCCCATCGCCATCGTTCCGAGTGCACCGTAACGGGTATGTGAATCCGAGCCGAGAATCATACGGCCGCCGCCTGCCAGCATCTCACGGGCAAACTGATGAATGACCGCCTGATGCGGCGGTACATAAATGCCGCCGTAGCGCTTCGCGCATGAGAGGCCGAACATGTGATCATCCTCATTTATGGTTCCGCCGACTGCGCACAGGGAGTTGTGACAGTTGGTCAGCACATACGGAATCGGAAATTTTTCAAGACCCGACGCGCGTGCTGTCTGAATAATGCCGACAAATGTGATATCATGTGACGTCAGCTTATCGAATTTAATCTGCAGCTGCTCCATATTGCCGGAAGTATTGTGTGCCTCCAGTATTCCCCAGGCGATCGTCTCTTTTTTTGCTTCTTCCGGACTGACCGTTCTGCCGGCCGCGGCCTGCAGCTTTGCAGACGCCTCTGCATCTGACGGAATAATCGTCTGTCCGCCGACCAGATACGCACCCTGTTCATGTAATTTAATCATCTGCCAAACTCCTTTCACCTTTGCATATTCAGCAAAAATCCTATATAGTAAATACAATTATATTTTTTTGATTTCAGCCAAAAACTACCTGTACCAGTATAAAACAACTGGTATGGCTCTTGCAAGTCAGGGACATCTATTATTTTCCGGGAGGGAGGTTTCCATGCGGCTCTGGGGAAAAATCGTAAAAGACGGCCGTGTTCTGCGCGATATAGTCATTGAAAATAACAAAGAGGACACCCGTACGCACAAAGTAATGGATGCCCTCAATGATATCTGTTATCAGTTTGATCTGTCCCGGCCGATCTGGCTGGACGCCAATATTACACAGTTTCAGCGTCACAAAAAGACGCAGTTTAAGCAGGATAGTTTTATTGAAGCAATCGAATTCGACTTCCTGGAAATCTCGGTGCTGGAGGAAGATTTTTCGTATCCGGCATAATTATTTTCTTCTATGGTACTATGTTTTTGCTGTTAACAGCATTAGCACTGCAGCACATGGTGTGTCAATCTCAGACGCTTCGTATCAGGAATTCGACATGGATGAAACCATACCTCTGACCAGATTCACGCAGTGCCGGATTGCCATCTTCTCAAAGGTGTCATAATCCACTGTCGCGCTGTCGTCCGCCTTGTCAGAAATCGCCCGCAGGATCACATACGGAATCTGATTCAGATATGCAGCCTGCGCAATTGCTGCACCTTCCATCTCGGCACAGCTTCCCTGATGCACTTCTTTTAACTCTGCTTTAACAGCCCGATCTGATACAAAGCAATCCCCTGAAACAACCCGGCCGCGGTGCACGCCAATCTCCGGATTAACTTCCCTGCAAACACGTTCCGCCAGCGCAATCAACCGCTCATCTGCCGGGAATGCCAGCGTATCCATCCGCGGAATCTGTCCGGGCGCGTAACCAAACGCTTCTACATGGACGTCATACTGCAGCGCATCGGTCGATACGACAATATCGCCGATCTCAATTGTATTCTGCAGACTTCCTGCAATTCCCGTATTAATCACCGCGTCAACGTCATAATCATCTACAAGAATCTGTGTACAGATACCGGCATTTACCTTTGCGATTCCGGACCGGACCACAACCACCTCTCTGCCGCACAGCTTGCCCTTCAAAAATACCATTCCGGCTTTCTCGCGCGTTTCCACGCCGCTCATTTCCGCTTTCAGCGCTGCGACTTCCTCTTCCATCGCGCCGATTATTCCAATTAAGTTGAACATTTCAAGTCCTCTCTCTTCTGCAAATTGTGCTTTGTCGGATTCGATTATTCGATTCTTCCATTCCATCCCTGTATTGTCTGCGTTACTTGTTTTATTTGCACCTGCATCCGCATCCCGCCACTCTGCTGCTTTGCGGATGCACTTTTCTTGACTTGTTTCCTTCGGCCGGGTCTGCTCTCTGGATTTTGCGCATCCGCATCCCGCCGCTCTGCTGCTTTGCGGATGCACTTTTCTTGCTTTGTCTCCTTCGGCCAGGTCTGATCTCTGGATTTTGCGCATCCGCATCCCGCCGCTTTCCTGCTTTGCGGATGCACTTTTCTTGATTTGTTTCCTTCGGCCAGGTCTGCTCTCTGGATTTTTCGCATCCGCATCCCGCCGCTCTGCCGCTTTGCGGATGCACTTTTCTTGCTTCAGTCCTCACTGGCCGTCCGGAGCCCGTAAAAAAGTGCATCCACATCTACTCCTCCCAGCAATTGCGGATGCACTTTTCCAAAACCAAATGTTCAGAGGCCAAGTGATCAGAAGCCACATGAACCAAAATCAATTGATCCAAAAAGCCAAATGCTCAAATCAAAAGCCACATGCTCAGAAACCACATGAGCAGAAGCCAACTGCTCCCGGCTTACCGGTCCCACTTATCACACAGCGAGTTGATCTGATCCGCAAACCTTGCAAGATCTTTGTTCGCACCGCCTTCGTTATGACGGATAACGGTAAGCAGGCGCTGTCCTGCAGCCCACAATCTTTCAAATACGGACTGTGCCTTCCGTGCAGCTGCCTTCATCGGTTTCGCGACACGTACACCGGCAGGAACTGCTTCAAATTCACCGGTCTCCAGATTGAAAATCCAGCCGGAATACGGCGCGTCTGCCTGATACCCCAGCTCTGTGCGGAGACGGTCAGCAAACAGTTCCGTCACGGTATCTTCGCCGTGTGTAACAAAGACATGCTCCGGCGGGTTTTCAGAGAATGAAGATGCCCACTTCATAAGTCCCGCGTTGTCTGCATGTCCGCTGAGTCCCGGAAGTGAAGTGATTTCTGCTGCCACCGCGATCTGCTCACCGAACAGTTTTACTTCCTTTGTTCCATCGATCAGGGCGCGGCCGAGGGTTCCGGCTGCCTGATAGCCGACGAACAGAATCGTGCTGTCTTTCCGCCACAGATTGTGCTTCAGATGGTGTTTGATTCTTCCTGCGTCGCACATGCCGCTGGCGGAAATGATCACTTTCGGTCTTTCATCTTCATTGATTTCTCTCGAATCTTCTGATGTGATCGCAATCTTCAGGCCAGGAAAACGAATCGGATTGATCCCGGCTTCCACCAGTTTGATTGCTTCTTCGTCAAAGCAGTCCATATAGTGTTTATCAAAAATCGACGTCGCCTCAATTGCCAGAGGACTGTCGATATGCACTGTGAATCCATCATGTCCGTGAATCAGCTTCTTCTCTTTGATCTGCCGGATGAAGTAAAGCATTTCCTGCGTTCTGCCGACAGCAAAGGAAGGAATTACCACGTTGCCGCCCCGGTCCAGCGTCCTCTGAATCACCCGGGCAAGTTCTGCAGTATAATCCGGCTGCTCCTCGCCGTGCGACCGGTCGCCGTAAGTCGACTCCATGATCACATAGTCTGCTTCTTTCAGATATGTCGGATCGTTGATCAGCGGCTGATTCAGATTTCCGATATCTCCGGAAAATACAAGCTTTTTCTCGACATCACCCTCTTTCAGCCACAGCTCAATACTTGCAGAGCCGAGCAGATGGCCAGCATCCACGAACCGCACCCGGATGCCGTCGCGCAGCTTGATATTCATCCCGTAAGGTTCACCATGCAGGTGCGTAACTGCTTCCAGCGCATCTGCCATCGTATACAGAGGGACGTATTCTTCTTTTCCCAGACGTTTGCCCTTACGGTTTCGCCACTCCGCCTCAAACTCCTGAATATGAGCACTGTCGCGAAGCATGATGCTGCAGAGATCTGCAGTTGCCTCTGTCGTGTAGATATCTCCGCGGAATCCTTCCGCATACAATTTCGGAATCAGGCCGGAATGATCAATATGCGCATGTGTCAGCAGCATAAAATCCAGGTCTGCGGGCGGAACCGGTATCGGCTGGTTTTCAAAGCAGTCGACGCCCTGTTCCATTCCGTAGTCTACCAGAAAACGGAAACCTGCCGCCTCGATATAATAACAGCTGCCTGTCACCTCATGTGTTGCACCTAAAAATGTTATTCGCATGGCAATTCCCCGCTGTTAAATCAATCAATCACAAAACCAGATAACTATATAAAAATTATACATGAAAACCCTTTGACCTGCAATCATACAGGTGTGCGGACAGTTCTGCTCTTTCTCCATCCGACCTCCTGCTTTTGCGGCGTTCGGCCTCCTGCTTTGCGGCGTTCAGCCGGCGGATGTCTGAGCGCCGTCATGCAGAAAGGCAGCCGGTTCAATTAAGAACCGGCTGCCTCTGTTTTGTTTCAGGTATGATTCAATGATTCAGCGTCTGCCTTCTTCATCGTTTAATTTTTCCTTTGAATCCGGCCTTTTTCAGTTTCTTTTTCAGCTTATTAAACTGTTTCTTCGACATGGATTTCTTCACTTTAATCACTGATTTCTTCTTGAGATACTTAAACGCTTTCTTCTTGACAACTACCTGTTTTGCCTTCTTGGCTTTGATCGTGATCTTAACTTTTCTTGCTTTCGTCTTCTTCCATGCGTTCTTCTGAATCGTGACTTTGCCTTTCTTGCCAAGCTTCAGATTCAGCTTCTTGACTTTGGATTTGTTGAATGCGCCTGTATGGATCACGATGTTGATGCCTGCCGGCGGTGTGAGTGTCAGCTTCGTAACACGACGGCCTTCGTTGCTGTTAAACGTATCCTTAAAGATATCCGTCACTGGCACCATCTTATTGGTCACCGGATTCTTCAATGTCGCAAGCTTAAGCGATTTCGCTGCTTTCGATACTGTATTTCCGACGATCTTGATGATCTGAGCCGTACCATTCGCAATCTTATACGTGATGGTATCATCCGTTATGACTGCTTTGTAGATTCCGGTCGGTTTTGGTGTCGGCTTCGGTGTCGGCTTCGGCGTCGGTTTCGGTGTCGGCTTCGGCGTCGGCTTCGGTGTCGGTTTCGCTGAATTTGCTTCACCGTACTTACTGTTAATATTGGTCTCGCCTTTCACATCAGTTACAAGCGGCTTATCCTTGGTTCCTACACTGCCTTCTGCATCCAGGTTCAGATTGTCGCCTGTGATGTTTGCACCGTTTTCGTTGCCTTTGCCTGCTGTTACATCGCCGTCTACGTTGAGGTTAATGTCTTTTCCGTTGATCTGATCGATTGTCGTAGATTTCTCGGAATTGACATTGACATCGCCGCCGCTGTTGATCTTCAGATTGTCGACCGCTGTGTTGAGCGGATTATCGGTTGTTCCGACATCGCCTGTCGCGGTGATATCTGCTGTATTTGCTGTTACATTTGCCGGGTCCTCACCAGCCGGTTTCTGTTCGCCGGTGATGCTGCCCTTGACATTGAGGTTCAGTTTGCCGGATGCTGTCAGATCTCCGATCACTACGTCTTTGTCGTTTGTGATTGCTGCATTGCCGGTTCCTGTTCCGTCGCCGGAAATGGTTCCGTCGAGGTGATTTACACTGAGATCCAGCGGATTCTCAGAAGATCCGACATTGCCGTCTACGGTGTTGATCTCGGCGTTGTCTGCCTTGATCTGCTTATCCGAATTGATATCGCCGGTTGCTGTCAGCGTTACATCGCGGTCTGCTGCTGCGTTTCCGTCAGCATCCAGATCCGTAATATTCAGGTTGCCCTGGTTTGCGATGTTGATATCGCCAGGTGCTCCGACTGTTACGCCGCCGCCAACCTTTGTATCAAGCGGTGCATCATTTGT
>JNKK01000005.1 GCA_000702845.1 Lachnospiraceae bacterium FE2018 | reverse complement strand
TGCATCGCCAGATGCATCGCCGGGTAGCTGAGCCTGGACGGGATAAACGCTGAAGGCATCTAAGCGTGAAGCCCCCCTCAAGATAAGATATCCCATTCATTAGAAGTAAGGTCCCTGAGAGACGATCAGGTAGATAGGGCAGAGGTGGAAGTATAGTAATATATGGAGCTGACTGCTACTAATAGACCGAGGGCTTACTCTGAAGAACTTCGATGGTTTTGTATATGTAGTTTTGAAGGTGCATGAAGATGCACTGAATGGTCCTCGATAGCTCAGCGGTAGAGCATTCGGCTGTTAACCGAAGGGTCGTAGGTTCAAACCCTACTCGGGGAGTTGCTGAAATATTTTTATATTTCTGTTTTATTTAAAAATGCGCACACTGCGTACGATAATAAGAGTCGCGCGCGCACCGCGCACAGAAATGGCCCCGTGGTCAAGCGGTTAAGACATCGCCCTTTCACGGCGGTAACACGGGTTCGATTCCCGTCGGGGTCATGATTAAAAATCCGCATAAATAAAGGATTCCCCGGAAAGTATTGGTTTACAATACTTTCCGGGGTTTTTGTTTATACAAAAACTCAGATTTTTTTTCTCCCAAATTCTCCTGAATTGTTGGATATGTGTTTGACCCGGGCTGATATTCTGCAATCACAAAGGATGACAACACAGCAAGCAAGTTAAATATAAAGGAGTATATTATGAATCGAAAAATAATGATTATGACGATTGCACTGACACTATCAGCTTCAATGGCAGCATGCGGTGTCACACCGGCAAAACAGGATACTGTTGCACAAACCGTTTACGCTGTACAGGAAGCCACAGATGCAGGCACTTCATCTGCCACAGAAGAAACAGCTGCCGTAAAAGAAGAGAATGTATATTGCAAGGAACTGACAGGCACACAGAACAAAGCGACACAGATCAAAACAACACAGAACAAAGCGATGCAGGAAAAAGCAGCGCAGAATAAAGTGACAAAAAGCACAGCGGCACAGAACAAAAAGACACAGATCAAAGCGACAGATGTACGTTTCATCGATCAGAAGAAGAAAATCAACTACTTCGAGGGAATTGTCACAGATGTTCAGAAAGATTCCATAACGGTTACAAGCAAGACCCTAAGCGTCACCTTCCCGAAGAACAGCAGCACGGGAGTAATCAACGGAACACCGGAAATCGGTGATGATATTATAATCACATACGAAGGTGAGCTTGGCGGCGCATCTGGTGCATCCGGAATCGAAGTGGTAAGAAAGGCGGATCATGAGAGATATATGCTGACAGGCAAGATCGAGAAATCTGACGGCACATTCCTTCTGGTCAGCGCTGGAGATGCAGCGTACTATTTTGATATGGACAATAACACGATTGTATCCGGTGATCGTCTTGCACCTGGGAACAAGGCAGATGTCATATACGTAAACAGGCTGGATCAGAAACCTCTGGCGATCTCTGTATACTGCACAGAAAAAGAAACGCAGAAAAAGTCCCAGAAGGATACCGCAAAGAAAGTAAAAACAGCACAGAAGAAAAAGACCAAGGAAAAGAAAGCAGATGCGAAGAAAAAAATCAAAAAACAGAAAGCAGATGCAAAGAAACATGCAGAACCTGCTCAGAAGGAGCAGATGCAGATTGTAACAGTAGTAAGTGAACCAGCGCGGGAACCGGAGAATGATCAGGATATCATTGATGTTCCGGAAAATGAGACACCAGAGGAGCCGGTTGTCTCCAATGAGCCGGTTGTCCCTGAGGAGCCGGTTGTCCCTGTGGAGCCGGTTGTCCCCGAAGAGCCGGTTGTCACAGAGGAACCGCAGCCGGAAGAAGAGCCGGAGGAAGAACCGGAAGAACAGCCGCAGGAAGAGCTGACAATCGAGAAAACCGGAACAATCACTGCATGGAACGGTGGAAGCACATGCACCATTCGATTTGCTGATGGTGAAACAAAGAAGCTTGCACTGACGTCTGCTACATCAATCGAAGGCGGTTTCTCCCCGGAGGTTGATGATGTCGTAAGCGTTATCTTCAGTCAGTCCGACAGCAGCGCGCTGAAAATCCAGCTTCTGGAGCGCCCTGAAAAAGAAGAGAAGACACTTGAGGAAGAAGAGGAGACATTTGAGGAAGAAGAGGAGACGCTTGAGGAAGAAGAGGATTAAAACCAGGTGAATCATCAAACATAACGACGAAAAAATCCATCCGGACGAAAGGACCGGATGGATTTTCTGATCAGGTCGAACGGAGACCGCGATTTACAGAAGTTCCCTGATTGCTGCAAGCAATTGATCATTCTGTTCAGGCTTCATGAAACAGAAGCGGAAATACCGGTTTGAAAGAAACGGGAATGTGGAGCAGTTCCTTATCATCAGTCCTTTTCGGATACAGTGATCAAAAAGCTGATCGGCATCTACGTCTTCTTTTAAGATTTTTACAAGCATAAAGTTTGCAGAGGGTTCATATGGCTGTACAGACGGCCACGACTGCAGCAGATGATAGATGCGGTTCCGCTCGCCGGAGATCAGAGACCGCGTTTTTTTTATGTATTCGGTATCCTGAAACATCAGCTGTCCGGCAATATCTGCCAGCGATGTGATGGTCCATGGATTCTGACGGATTCCGATCTGACGTGCCAGATCACGGTTTCCGGTGATGGAATAGCCGAGGCGTAATCCAGGTGCGGCGAAGAATTTGGAAGTGCCGCGCAGGACCAGAAGGTTCGTGTAGTATCGTGTCAGTGGTACAGAAGTAATACTGCTGACGTCATTTGCAAATTCCACATAGGTTTCGTCCACAAGAATAAAGATGCCGTGCTGAAGCGCCGCATCGAGTATCTTCCGCATTTCGCTGTTTGTAATTGCGGAGGAAGTCGGATTGTTCGGATTGCAGAGTACGACGAGATCAAGATCATCAGTTAAGTGGCTGCAGAAGTCATTCACATCCATCCGGAACTTTTGTTCTTCCCGGAGTGGATAGTATCTGGTCTGACCTCCCTGAAGTGATACCTCCCGCTCGTATTCGGAATAGGTTGGTCCGAGAATCAGCGCGCGTTTTGGAGAAATGACGCTGATTGTAAGAGAAATCAGTTCTGTCGATCCGTTTCCTACGATTACCGAGTCAGTGTTGATACCGCAGTAAGCTCCGATACATTCCCGGAGTTTTTTATAATTCCGGTCCGGATAAGAAGTAATTGCATCAAGATGTGCAGCGAGAGAAGCACGCAGTTTTCCGGAAATTCCAAGCGGGTTGATGTTAGCGGAAAAACTTGTGATATCTTCTTTCTTTATATGATAAACAGACTCGATCTCTTCCAGATCGCTGCCATGAAAATGATCTTTATGGTTGAGCATATTACCCTCCGTGGTGTATACTGAAAGTTGGATGTTTGTCTGGAATCGAGAGATAACATCCGTACACGATACAAATTGTGTTATTTAACTATCATAATCAAGGGCAGTGGAATCGTCAAGATTCCTGAAAAATGCACTTCGTATGAGAGGGCTTGGTTTATATGCTTACAGAAGCAAATGAAAATACATATCGGGAAGGAGATTATCCGGTTCTGATTAAATCAGCAGAGAATTGCCGGATTGTTCTGGTACCCGGTGAAAAGTATACACAGAAACTGACCGTTTCTGCACAGGATGGCCGTCGGGTCATTGGAATTGTAACATCTGATCACAGGCGGATCCTGCTCTCAGAGAACGAGTTGTCCGGAAATGTCTGCGAGATGATGCTGGGCATCGACACGAAAGGCTTACGTGCGGGTGATCACGTTGACGGATCCGTTCTCTTCATTACGAATCTCGGAGAGGATACCATTCCGGTTCATGTTGAGATCGTGCGTGAGAAGAAGCGTCAGCAGGAGAAAGAGCCGCGGTCACTGGATGATTTTGCCGAAATATGTGAGCGCAGTTTACGGGAGGGTTTCCGGATTTATACCAGCAGTCATTTTTATGATCTTCTGAGTGGTGCAGATGCCAGATACCGTACGCTGTATGCAGGAATGTCAAAGAATCCGGTGACATATCAGCATCTGGAAGAATTCCTGGTTGCCACAGGGCGGAAGGAAGCTGTGGAGTTTTCTGTTGACCGGGAAGAAGCGGTATTTCTGCATCTTCAGCATTCAGAGAGAAGTACGCTTTATCTTTATAAGAACACCTGGGGATATGCGCAGCTTGACATTACCGCAGAGGGCGATTTTATTCATGTGCTGAAACGACAGATCACAACAGATGAATTTGTCGGCAAGGTGTTTTCACTGGATTTTATTGTCGACTATGAAAAGCTGGGCAGAGGAATCCGGCACGGGAGCATCTCGATTCATGGTCTGCATCAGTCATTTGTTTTCCGGATTACAGCAACGGTTCTTCCGGAGGAAGAACTGATACCGGATCATGCCGTAAAGAAGAAAATTGTTTCGGTTGTCCGTGCGGATCTTGCGGAACGGCAGGGAAAAATCGAAACAGAGGCATATTTTGAAACTGCTCTGAAAAATATCAGGGAGCTGCAGACACTGGAGCCTGATAATCCTGCTCATCTGCTTGCGGAAGCTGTACTTGCGTTCCGTCAGGATAATAAAACGCGGGTCATGGAATGTCTGTGGCCTATGAAAGAAGGAGAACAGAAGCTTCAGAGCAATCAGGAGAAAGCGGTGTATCTGTTTCTGGCAAAATCAGTGGGATTGCTGCCTGAGGAGAGCCGGAATATCCTTCCGCGTCTGAAAACCTATTATCAGGACGAGCCTGATAATTATCTGCTGCTTACGCTGATGATGCGGGAAAGCACGGCGGAAGATTCTCCGGAAAAGCATCTTGCGCGGCTCCAGCTTTGTTATGAGGCGGGCTGCAACAGCCCGTTCCTGTTCCAGGAGGCCTGGGATCTGATTGCGGCAGATGAACGGCTGCTGCGAAGACTTTCACCGTTTATGATGCGGCTGCTTATTTTCGCTTCACGTTACCAGCTGCTGACCGGAGCGCATCTGACAAGACTTGCATTCTTATCACATAATCTGAAACGCTTCTCGGCACAGATTTATGATCTGCTGAGAAAGGGTTGGGAGAGTTATCCGTCAGATGAGATCCTGGAAGCGGTGACTTCCATGCTCACGAGAGGTCAGCCTGTACAGCCGCAGTATCATGTCTGGTTTGCGCGTGCGGTTGAACGTGATCTGCGGATTACAAATCTGTATGAATACTATATTGAGACGATCGAGAACGATCCGGATGAAGGACTTCCGCTTCCGGTCCTGTTGTATTTTTCAACCAATGATACATTGAGTGACAGGCGCAGAGCGTTTCTCTATGCAAGTATTATCCGGCACAGAGAGCAGATGCCCGAGTTTTACCAGATGTATCTCAGCAGGATGCATGCATTTGCGGAGCGTGCGCTGGAACAGGGACTGATGAATGAGGACTTCGTACTTCTTTATCAGACGTTTTTTTCAAAACCTGAAGACGGACGTACATCTGCGCTTATGGCAGGCGTTTTATTCGACCGGCGGTTTGTATGCAATAATCCGGAAGTACAGAATCTTTTTGTCTGCTATGAAGGGATACAGAAGGAATATTGTTTCCCTGTGATCGGCGGGATTGCATATCCTGCAATTTTTACAGAAGATGCGGCAATTGTATTTGAAGACCGCCGCAGAAGGCGGTTCTGTACCTGCGTGGAATACGAAATGACGCAGCTGTTTGATATCAGCGAGACGGCAAAGGCCGCACTTCGCCACAACGTGCGGCATGACGGGCTTCTGTATTATGGATGCGGCGCGTATGCACATGAAATGCGGATCAGCGAGGGCAATCTTCCGATTTACCGCCTTGCGGCAGATAATCCGGATTTTACTGAGCGATATCGTCAGACAATCCGCAGAAAACTGCTGGACTATTACCTTGGACAGCCTGATAACTTCGGAAGAATTGAATTCGTGGACCAGATGGATCCGGTTCGCTATCTTCAGGCGGATAAAGCCGGTACGATTTCACTTCTGGTAGAAGAAGGCCGTTACGAAGAAGCATTTGCGCTGCTGACAGAATATGGATATGAGCGTGTTGGAGAAGGGGACCTGCTGCAGATTGCCAGCCGTATGATTATGCGGCAGGATCACGCCTATGATGAGGAGCTGCTTTATCTGACACTTCGTGTTTACACAAGCGGCAAATATGATGACAACATGCTGGTATACCTGCGGGAATACTATGACGGACCGGTTCACGCATTATCAGGGCTCTGGAAAAAACTGACAGGATTCCAGCTGGAGACCGTTCCTCTGTCGGAAAAGATTTTGAAACAGTCTGTTTTTGCACGTGTTTTCCCGCGCTATGAAGATGAAATTCTGCGGGATTATATTCGTGCCCGCGGAAGTATGAAAGTGGCAGCTGCCTATCTCGGGCATGCCGCCCGGGCTTTTCTGACGAAGGAACGCCCGATGGCAGACGCACTTTTTTCCTGTGCGGAACTGTTGATTGAACAGGAAGTTCCGGTAAGTACCGGCGTAAAAATCAGCCTTCTGAAACATTATGCGTCCGTTTCGAGATTATCGGAAGCACAGCAGAAGCAGGCGGAAGCACTTCTTGCAGAACTGGTTGGACGCGGCATCCGGTTTGGGTTTTACCAGCAGCTGCCGCTCCAGCTGACTGAGAAATATCAGATTTCCGACCGTGTTTTTATTGAAGAGAAGATGGAACCGGGTGCCCAGGTTACGATACATTATCGTCTGCAGGAGGGAGCTATGGTACCCGGCGAGTGGATTCATGAGCCGATGCGGGAGATGTATCATGGTCTCTACGTAAAAGAAATGCTGTTATTCTATGGTGAGACACTGACTTATTATGTCAGTGAGGCGGGAAGAGGCAGCGAGAAGAGAGGGAAGGAACATCAGCTCACGATCACCAGTACTGATCTGGGAGGCGAAACACGGTACGCAATGCTGAATCGCATGCTGAAAGCCAGGGCGGATGGAGATGAAGCTGCATATATCCGTGAACTGGAGACATATCTGCTGCGTGACGCAAGCGTAAGCCGTCTGCTTCCGATCATGGAATCATAGTGACGAGGAGATTGCATGAGTAAAAGAAAATGGATCATCGGGATTGATCTGAATATGAAAAATCCGGAGGTCGCTTATTTTGAAACAGGTACCCGGACAAGCGGTGTAATGCCGATGAAAATCGGCAATTCACGTGTTAATCTGACAGAACTGTTTGAAAAAGCAGATCATATCTCCGAGAAAGCGGCAGCCAGAACCATTGCCGATATCCTGAAAGAGGTATTCAGAACATTCGGTATGGAGGAAATCAACCGCGAAATAGAGGGTATCATGGTTACGGTGCCTGAACTGACACGGCAGATGGTCAGTATGATCCGGGAAGTGTACGACATGCTGGGAATCGCCCGCAGTCAGTCTTATATGCAGGATTACAGAGAGAGTCTGTTTTATTATATGGCATATCAGAAAAAGGAACTCTGGAACAGAAATGTCGCTTTGTTCCGTTTCCGCGGGGATCATGTCGACTGTACCAGACTTTCCGTCAATCAGGTAGCACGTCCGCGAACTGCCCGTGTGACAGAGATGGGCGGGATGGATCTGCCGGAAGATCCCGCAGAGAGAGATGCAAGATTTCATGGTTTTGCAGGTAAGATTCTGAAAAACGAACTATATTCCAGTATTTTTATTACCGGCGAAGGGTTCGATGTAAAATGGGCGGTTCAATCCAGAAGACTGCTTGGGCAGGGCGGCAGAAAGGTGTATACAGAAGAGCATCTGTGTGCGCGCGGCGCCTGCAATTCAGTCCGGGAAAAGGTGGACGAACGCAGAATCTCGGGCGTTGTATATTTGGGAGAATCACTGGTTCAGTATAACATCGGCATGAATCTGCTGGTACGGGGAAAAGTTTCATATTATCCGCTGATCACTGCCGGTGTGCACTGGTACAATGCGGCGTGCGACTGCGAGTTTTTCCTCGGAGATGATCCCGCACTGACATTTGTGCTGAGCTCCATGGAGCATGGCGGAAGATATCTGAGCACCATGAAGCTGGAAGGACTTCCGGAACGGCCGCCCCGGACAACCCGGCTGCATCTGCATATGGAGTATCAGGAACAGGACAAATGTATCATCGAGGTTGAGGATCTCGGATTCGGAGATCTGTTTCCGTCCACAGGAAAAGTGTGGCGTGAGACAATGGGGGACGTGCGCGCACCGCGAGGCACAAGTTAAAAAAGGAACGCGCGCGTTTCTCGCGCACGAGATGCAACCGCGCACGGAAATGGAGTCGCGCGCGCACCGCGAGGCACAAGTGCCACACGCACCGCGCACGGAAATGGAGAAACATCATGAGTGAATGTATGCTGTGTCAGTCACGGCGGGCGGAACAGCCGTATCTGATCGAACCGGTTGGGATCAGAATCTGGTCGATTGAAGAACTGATCTATTTTATCGGTGAGAATCTGCCGCTGATTGATGAAGATATATTAAACCAGAAACTGGTCGACTGGATCAAAGAAGAACTTCATATGCGGCGGCTGGCGGGAATTCTCGGCCAGATCATAGGAAAGCCTTTTTCTACGCGGGAGTTTGTACTTCCGATTTATCATGAAACCGGATATCCGGGCGAGACGCCGATGCGGAAGACGCTCAATGCCATGGATGATTTTAATGCACTCCCGACACCGGTCCGGCTCAAGAAAAAGGGAGATGTTTTAGTCCATCACATGCGTTATCTGCGTGCAATCGAGACCTATCAGTCTGTTCTGGATTATCAGCAGTCCTCACATCTCGGAACGCAGTTCACGGGCGTAATTTACCATAATATAGGCTGTGTCTACGCAAAACTGTTCCAGATGGAAGAGGCATGCAGCTGTCTGAAAGAGAGCTGGAAGCTTCTGCATTCATCGGATTCACTGAAACATTATCTGTATGCCGTTTATCTGAAAGACGGCCGCGAAGCATTCCTGGGTGAAGCAAAGGGTTTGAATATTGATCCGGCAACACAGAACGTTATTGAGAAGAACATCGCGGATATTGATGCCGGGGAGCACCCGGAAAATCCGGATGAAACGCTTGCCGGATGGGTACAGGCGTATCACAAGAGTACCGGCCAGTAGGGTGCAGTAAAAGACTAAAGGATGGAGAAACACATGGAACAGCTACAGCAGATCCTCCCATATCTCGAAAATGTTAAAAACCTTTCTGATCTTTCACACCTGGCGGAGCAGTTTCCCGGCGGAGTCGAAACAGCTAAAATTGCGGGGCAGATCGTGGTTGTGGCAGCTGTGATTGCCCTGGTTCTTTCACTGCTGCAGTGTTTTTTCGGATATAAGATGCTGCGTTTCTGGGTGGCACTGATTGGTTTTCTGCTCGGATTTGCAGTCGGATCCGGTGTGATTGCCGGTATCATGGAGGAACCCTCAAAAATCCTGATTGCGCTTGTGGGAGTTACAGCCGGTGCATTTCTGGGGATTCTTGCATTTAAACTATATGTTGTCGGTGTATTTATTTACTGCGGGCTGCTTGGTGCGGCAATTGTAACGCTGCTGCCCTTTGGTGAAAATGAATCCCTGCAGAAAGCACAGCTTATCCTGATGATTGTTGTTTTTATTGCTGCCGGTGTTCTGGCAGTGATTTTCCAGCGATATGTCGTCGTCATTGTTTCGGCTGCGGCAGGCGGAATACATGCCGCGAATGCGCTCTCACTTCTGGTACCGGAGCTTTCCGACAGAAAAATGACTGCCGCTGCTGCCGTCGTTCTGATTATTCTTGGCGTCGCTGTGCAGCTGCTGACAACGCGCGACAGGAAGAAAAAGGCGCGGAAAAAGGACTAAAGTTGCATATATATGCATTTTTTGATATAATCCCGCCGTTGAGTAAAGTAAAAAAACCGTTGCTGCAGCCGCTGCAGGGACGGGAAAGAGAGTAATACTGATGTCAGAAGAATACTTACGCTGCTATGCAGAAATATCGATCGATAATATCCGGCATAATCTGCTGCAGGCGAGAAGCCGGATTCCGGAAGATACAAAACTGCTGGTGGTTCTGAAGGCAAATGCCTATGGACACGGCGTCGAAAACATTGCAAAAAGCCTGCTGGATGTCGCTGATTACTATGCGGTCGCCACTGTTAATGAGGCACTGGAGCTGCGGGAAGACGGCGTCGCGATTCCGATTCTGGTTCTTGGATATGCGTCTCCGAAAGAGTATCCTGCAATGATCAGCCATAACGTTACGGCAACGATTTACAGAGAAGAGGACGCGCGTCTTCTTTCTGAGACGGCAGTGAAGCTTGGCATGGATGCACATGTGCATGCGGCTGCAGATACAGGCATGACGCGGATTGGATTCAAAACGGATGCGTCCGGCGCGGATGCCATAGCGCATATTGCAAAGCTGCCGGGAATCCGGCTGGAAGGTATGTTTACACATTTTTCCTGTGCGGACCAGCAGGATCAGACGTATACCATGCAGCAGATTTCCCGCTACGAGAATCTCATTCAGCTGCTGAAGGAGCGGAATGTGACCATCCCGATCCGTCATGTCTGCAACAGCGCAGGAATCATGCAGCTGGATGACTGGCGCTACGAAATGGTCAGAGCGGGTATCATTACGTACGGAATCTACCCTTCAGAAGATGTTGATAAAGAGAGGCTGGATCTTCGTCCGGCATTGTCCTGGTATGCGCATGTGATTCATGTGCAGGAGGTTCCGGCCGGCATTGGAGTCAGCTACGGCGCGACATATGTGACGGAACGTCCCGTGACACGCATTGCAACTGTTTCTGCGGGATATGCGGACGGGTATCCCCGGGCGCTTTCCTCAAAAGGATCCGTGCTGATCCGGGGCAGGAGGGCACCGATACTCGGACGTGTCTGTATGGATCAGATGATGGTAGATGTGACAGAGATCCCCGATGTACAGGTGGAAGATGTTGTCACGCTGATCGGACGCGACGGAGAGGCATACATTTCGGTTGAAGAAGTTGCTGATCCTGCCGGACGGTTCAATTATGAGATGCTGTGTGATATTTCACCGCGTGTAACACGGATTTATGTCTGACGCAGCGGGATAGTTCCTGAAGAAAGACTTGCATTTAAGAAAGGAAAAGAAGTATGACCGACAGATATGTCAGCCCGCTGCAGGGCCGCTATGCAAGCCGGGAAATGCAGCAGATTTTCTCGGAGGATATGAAGTTCAGCACATGGCGCAGACTCTGGATTGCGCTGGCTGAGACAGAGCAGGCGCTTGGATTAAATATTTCCGATGAGCAGATTGAAGAGATGCGCGCACACGTGACAGATATCAATTATGATGTCGCACGGGCCCGCGAAAAAGAAGTCCGGCATGATGTTATGTCTCATGTATATGCTTTCGGCCAGCAGTGCCCGAAGGCGAAGGGGATTATTCATCTGGGAGCGACATCCTGTTACGTCGGCGATAATACGGATCTGATTGTGATGCGCGAGGCACTGAAACTGGTGCGCAAGAAACTGATCAATGTAATCGCGCGGATCGCTGATTTTGCAGAATCCCAGAAAGATCAGCCGACACTGGCATTTACGCATTTTCAGCCGGCTCAGCCGACGACTGTCGGCAAGCGGGCAACGCTTTGGATGCAGGAGTTTGTGATGGATCTGGAGGATCTGGAATATGTGATGGGGACACTGAAGCTGCTCGGTTCCAAGGGAACGACCGGAACACAGGCCAGTTTCCTGGAGCTGTTTGAGGGTGATCAGGATAAAGTGGATCAGATCGATCCGATGATCGCCGAAAAGATGGGCTTCGAAGCATGTTATCCGGTTTCAGGCCAGACATATTCCCGCAAGGTGGATACACGTGTGATGAATATTCTTGCCGGTATCGCGGCAAGTGCGCATAAGTTTTCCAACGACATCCGTCTGCTGCAGCATCTCAAAGAGGTGGAAGAACCTTTTGAGAAGAGCCAGATCGGATCTTCTGCGATGGCTTACAAGCGTAACCCGATGCGCTCAGAACGAATTGCATCCCTGTCACGATACGTCATTACCGACGCTTTAAATCCGGCGCTGACCTCTGCGGAACAGTGGTTCGAGCGAACACTGGATGATTCCGCTAATAAGAGGATTGCGATTGCAGAAGGATTCCTTACGATTGACGGAATCCTGGATCTTGTGCTGAATGTGGTAGACGGACTGGTTGTTTACCCGAAAGTCATTTACCGTCATATGATGGCGGAGCTTCCGTTCATGGCGACAGAAAATATTATGATGGATGCCGTCAAAGCCGGCGGTGACCGTCAGGAGCTGCATGAGCGGATCCGTACCCTTTCCATGGAGGCCGGCCGCACGGTTAAACAGGAAGGCGGAGACAACGATCTGCTGGAGCGAATCGCAGCTGATCCGGCATTCAATCTGACACTGGACGAGCTGAAAGCTGCTATGGATCCGGCGCGCTACACCGGACGTGCAGCGCTGCAGACAGAGCAGTATCTGAAAAATGTGATCCGTCCGCTGCTGGAAGCACGCAGGGATCAGATCGGTCTGGAAGTTACGATTAACGTATAAATTAACCACCATAGAGAGGAAGTAATACCATGGTAAAAGCAGTTGTCGGTGCAAACTGGGGGGATGAAGGCAAGGGTAAAATAACGGATACGCTTGCAGCCGGAGCGGATATTGTTGTCCGGTTCCAGGGCGGTGCCAATGCAGGACATACGATTGTCAATTCCTACGGAAAATTTGCCCTGCATACACTTCCGTCAGGCGTGTTTTATGATCATGTGACAAGTGTGATCGGAAATGGTGTTGCGCTGAATATCCCGGTACTCGCCAAAGAGATCGAATCGATTACGGAACAGGGCGTTCCGATGCCGTCTATTAAGGTTTCGGACCGCGCACAGATGGTAATGCCGTATCATATTCTGTTTGATGCATATGAAGAAGAGCGTCTTGGCGGAAGATCATTTGGTTCCACAAAGTCAGGGATCGCACCGTTTTATTCGGATAAATATGCAAAAACAGGTTTTCAGGTCTGTGAGCTTTATGATGAAGCTGCACTGAAAGATAAACTGCAGCGCATCACAGAGGTGAAAAACATACTTCTGGAACATCTGTATCATAAGCCTCTGCTGGATCCGGACGCACTGTTTACCGAGCTGATGCTCTGGCGTGATATGATCACACCGTTTGTGTGTGATACATCAGCATTTTTGTCAGAGGCGATTGCAGAAGGAAAAACCATTCTTCTGGAAGGACAGCTCGGTTCTATGAAAGACCCGGATCACGGTATTTACCCGATGGTAACGTCTTCTTCAACCCTGGCGGGCTATGGCGCTGTCGGTGCAGGAATTCCGCCTTATGAGATCAGGCAGATCGTAACCGTTACAAAGGCATATTCCAGTGCGGTTGGTGCAGGTGCGTTTGTTTCCGAACTGTTCGGAGAAGAAGCGGACGAGCTTCGAAGACGCGGCGGCGACGGCGGCGAATACGGCGCGACAACCGGAAGACCGCGGCGTGTCGGCTGGTACGACTGTGTGGCATCCCGCTACGGCTGCAGAATTCAGGGTACGACAGATGTGGCGTTTACAGTATTGGATGTACTGGGATATCTGGATGAAATCAAAGTCTGTGTCGGCTATGAGATTGACGGTGAAATCACGACAGAGTTTCCGACGACTGCTCGTCTGGAACGGGCAAAACCGGTCTATGAGACGCTGCCCGGCTGGAAATGCGATATTCGCGGAATCCGTTCTTATGAAGAGCTTCCGGAAAAATGCCGCGCATATATTGAGTTTATTGAAGAGAAGATCGGATATCCGGTTACAATTATTTCAAACGGACCCGGTCGCGATGATATCATTTTCCGGGAGAGCAAAGCCTGATGATAAAACAATTTTTGAGCAGATCGGCGGTCTGCCTGCTTCTTGCATGTCTGCTTGCAGGATGTGAATTTGCGAACCGGGGAAGCGAAACAGAACTGCAGGCTGATGAGGAAGGAAGACTGATCCAGACAGTTGTGGAGCCGGCAGATAATTCCATTGATCCGGCAGAACTGGAACAGTATGTGGAAGAGCAGATTGTGTCCTTTAACGGATCCGGCGAAGCGGTTTCGGGAACATCAGAGAGCAGCGCGGCATCTGCAGGTTCGAAGGATGAATCCCGTGACGGCATCGAGATGGAATTCTGCAAAGTTAAGGATGGTAAAATACAGATCCGGATCAACTATGCTGACTGCAGTCAGTATACAGCTTTTAACGGAACTGCATGTTTCTTCGGTACGATCAGTGAAGCAAAGAAAGCCGGATATTCGTTTGAGCGCGCTTTTCTGAATGAAAAGGGGAAACCTGCTGAAGATGCAGCGGCATCCATAGCAGAACGCGCAGACGAATGGAAAGTGCTGATTGTAGAAGAACCGATGCGGCTGCGTGTGCCTGACAAAATCCTGTATACCAGCGAAAATATGAAGGCATCAGGGCGTACAACAGCAATTGTAAAGGAAACCGAAACGGAATCGGATGCAGCAGACGCCCGGGCTGAAAGCGCAAAAACGGAAGATGCATCTTCCGCTGATTCCGGGGCGGCAGCAGAGGAGACAGATACTGACAGCGCAGAAATGGATCAGTTCGTGATTGATGATTTTGCTCTGTACTATGTGATATTCAAGTAGAATCGCAGGCACCTGTAAACAGTTATAATATGAGGAGAGAACGATGGAAAAGACAATGGACAAAATAATTGCACTGGCGAAGTCGAGGGGATTTATTTTCCCGGGTTCGGAAATCTACGGCGGTCTGGCAAATACATGGGATTATGGTCCGCTGGGTGTTGAACTGAAGAACAATGTCAAGAAGGCATGGTGGCTGAAGTTCGTGCAGAGCAACCCGTATAATGTCGGTGTGGACTGTGCAATCCTGATGAATCCGCAGACATGGGTTGCATCAGGCCATCTGGGCAGCTTTTCAGATCCGCTGATGGACTGTAAGGAATGTCATGAACGCTTCCGCGCTGATAATATGATTGAGGATTTCTGCAGGGAGAATGATGTGGAAATTCCCGGCGGCACAGTCGACGGATGGACCAATGAGCAGATGAAGGAATTTATTGACGCGCATCAGATCGGATGTCCTTCCTGCGGCGCGCATAATTTCACAGATATCCGTCAGTTCAATCTGATGTTTAAGACATTCCAGGGTGTCACAGAGGATGCGAAGAATACCGTATATCTTCGTCCGGAGACTGCACAGGGCATTTTTGTAAACTTCAAGAGCGTACAGAGAACATCCCGTAAGAAGATACCGTTCGGCATCGGTCAGATCGGTAAATCGTTCCGTAATGAGATTACGCCGGGCAACTTTACATTCCGCACCAGAGAGTTTGAACAGATGGAACTGGAGTTTTTCTGTGAGCCGGATACGGATCTGGAGTGGTTCGAGTACTGGCGCAATTTCTGCATCGGCTGGCTGAAGAGTCTCGGTCTGAAAGATGAAGAGCTGCGCGCACGTGATCATTCACCGGAAGAGCTTTCCTTCTACAGCAAGGCTACAACGGATCTTGAGTTCCTGTTCCCGTTCGGCTGGGGCGAACTCTGGGGCATCGCAGACCGGACAGACTACGATCTGACCTGCCATCAGAATGTTTCCGGACAGGATATGTCTTACTTTGATGACACAAAGAATGAGAAATATATTCCATACGTAATTGAGCCTTCACTTGGCGCAGACCGTGTTGTTCTCGCATTCCTCTGCGCAGCGTATGATGAAGAAGTTCTGGACGCAGAGCGAAATGACGTACGTACAGTTATGCATTTCCATCCGGCTCTGGCACCGGTTAAGATCGCCGTCCTTCCGCTGTCGAAAAAGCTGAACGAGGGTGCCGAGAAGATTTACGAGAAGCTTTCCGCGCTGTATAACTGTGAATATGATGACAGAGGAAATATCGGAAAACGTTACCGCCGTCAGGACGAAATCGGAACACCGTTCTGTGTTACATATGATTTTGACAGTGCAGAGGATGGCGCGGTTACCATCAGGTTCCGTGATTCCATGGAGCAGGAGCGCGTAAAGATTGATGATCTTGCGGACTGGTTTAGAGGAAAGTTTGATTTTTAAGTAACAATTCAGGGATTTTAGAGATACTTTATAAACAGTACATAGTTTAATCACAAGTTCTCTATATAATGAGTATCAGATAGTTGATCAACCACTCACTATCTCCCCCTCATTTTATTATTTCATAAAAGAAAGGCCGGCAGCGGATTCGTTGCCGGCCTGTTCTTGTTTGAATATATGACAGCCCTGTGGTATTCTATTTAGATAGATTTTGAACAGGGTATATTACAGGAGTATAGTATGAAACTTTCCACATTATTAAACGACATCTCATATCAGGTTAAGAACGGAAGCGACGCGGTCGAGATCAGCGGAGTCGCCTATGATTCACGAAAGGTTGAACCGGGCTGTCTGTTTGTCTGCATCTGCGGCACTGTCAGCGACGGTCATCAGTATATTGCGGATGCAGCAGCGAAGGGAGCCGCAGCAATTCTCGTTGAGCGCGAAGCGTGTGAAGGCGGCACGAAAGAAATGGCAGAACAGGCTGCAGCGGACGGTGTGACGATTGTTGAGGCGGAGAATAACCGTTACTCACTGGCAATGCTTTCGGCTGCCTGGTTCGGATATCCGGCGAAGGAACTGACGACGATCGGAATCACAGGTACCAAGGGCAAGACGACCAGTACCTATATGATCCGCTCGATTCTGGAGAATGCAGGTCATAAGACAGGTCTGATCGGTACAATTGAAACAATTACGGGAAAGCGTGTAATTCCGTCTGAAAATACGACGCCTGAATCCTGGCTCATTCAGGAATATTTCAGGGAGATGGCTGACGCCGGCTGTGAATGTGCGGTAATGGAAGTATCTTCCCAGGCTTATATGATGGACCGTGTCGCCGGCATTACTTTTGATTACGGTGTGTTTACCAATATCGAACCGGATCACATCGGAACAAATGAACATGCGGATTTTGAAGATTATATGAACTGCAAGAAGCAGCTGCTGCAGAACTGCAGGATCGGGCTGGTTAATCGTGACGATGAGCATTTTGAACAGATCGTTGCGGGCGCCGCCTGTGAACTGGAGACATTCGGATTTTCCGCAGATGCGGATTACCGCGCAGAACAGGCAAGTCTTGTAAGCCGTCCGGGTTATCTGGGCATTGCCTACCACGCGGCCGGAAAAGTGGACATGCCGGTAGAGATCGACATCCCGGGCAAGTTTTCCATCTATAATTCGCTGTGTGCAATCGCTGTCTGCCATCACATCGGCGCGGACGCTGATACGATTCGCGCAGCACTGGCAGGCGCAAAGGTTAAAGGACGCGTCGAAATGGTTAAGGTCTCGGATGATTTCACGCTGATGATTGACTATGCGCACAATGCCATGGCGCTGGAAAGTCTCCTGACAACCCTGCGGGAATACAATCCGCATCGTCTGGTCAGTCTGTTCGGCTGCGGCGGAAACCGTGACAGAAACCGCAGATTCGAGATGGGCGAGATTTCCGGAAAACTGGCGGATCTTACGATTATTACCTCAGATAATCCAAGAAACGAGGAGCCGCAGGCGATTATTGATGACATTAAAACCGGCATGAATAAAACTGACGGAAAGTATGTTGAGATTATTGACCGCAAGGATGCGATTCGCTATGCCATTGTGAACGGCGAGCCGGGGGATATCATTGTTCTTGCGGGCAAAGGACATGAAGATTATCAGATTATCAAGGGGAAGAAGTACCCGATGGATGAGCGTGTGCTGATTCAGGAGATTTTGCAGGAACTTGCATGAGAGATCGGAAGCGCATGGGAGATACCGTCAAAAGACAACTATATGCGGATATTATCGTAGATATCACGCATGAAAAGCTGGACAGGATCTATCAGTACCGGATCCCGGAAACACTTGCGGGCAGGATCAGACCGGGGGTCTGTGTGGATGTCCCGTTCGGACGGAGCAACCGCATGACGCGGGCATATGTTCTTGCGTTATCTGATACGGTTGATTATGATCCGGAAAAGATCAAGGAAATCGCTTCCGTCTCTGACAGGGGCATTACGATTGAGTCGCGTCTGATCCGTCTTGCCATGTGGATTCGTCATACTTACGGATGCACCATGATACAGGCGCTGAAAACGGTACTGCCGGTAAAAGAGAAAGAAACCGGACGGGTACAGAAGCAGCTTCAGCTCTCTGTTGATCCAGAGACAGCAGGACGGATCCTGTCGGAGGCCGAGGCAAAGCATCATGCTGCAAAAGCCAGGCTGCTGCGGCATCTTATGACGACGCCTGTTATTACGCAGGCTGCTGCGGCACGGGAACTGCACGTCGGTTCTTCTGCAATCGCAGCGCTTGCGCGGGACGGTATCATAGAAATCAGAGAAACAACAGTGGATGCAGCTGATTCCGGCAATACCGGAAAAAGCGAAGGAACTGCTCCGGAACAGAACGGAGATCAACCGCAGTTGAATCAACCGCAGTTGTCGGCGGAACAGTATCATGCAGTTGAAACAATACTGGAAAGCTGGCGAGAGGAACCGGAACGTCCGTGTCTGATTGAAGGGGTCACGGGAAGCGGGAAAACACTGGTCTATATGGCACTGGCAGAGCAGGTTCTGAAACAGGGACGGCAGGTTATTATCCTGATCCCGGAGATTTCTCTCTCGTGGCAGAATGTAAAACGATTCCGGCAGCGGTTTGGCGATATCGTCACGGTAATTCATTCACGGATGAGCAAGCGGGAACGGTATCTGCATTATGAAAAAGTAAGAAGCGGACAGGCAAAGATCGTTGTAGGACCGCGGTCCGCACTGTTCACACCATTTACAAACACAGGGCTTATCATTCTTGACGAGGAGCAGGAAAGCTCTTATCGAAGCGAGGAAACGCCCCGGTACGACGCGCGGGAAACAGCAATTGCACGGGCCGGGATCGAAAACGCACATGTTATATTCGGATCCGCGACCCCGTCACTGGACAGTGCGTGCCGCGCAAGATCCGGAGAATGGACGTATATCCGCCTGACAGAACGCTATGGGAATGCACTGCTTCCGTCAGTAGAAATTGTTGATATGCGCAGGGAAATGCAGGAAGGCAACCGCAGTATGATCAGCAGGAGCCTGCAGGAACAGATTGCCGGCCGGCTTGCGAAGCAGGAGCAAAGCATCCTGTTTCTGAATAAGCGCGGTATGGCCGGGTTTATTTCCTGCAGAAACTGCGGCACAGTAATCAAATGTCCGCATTGTGATGTTTCTCTGACGGCACACCGCAACGGGATGCTGATCTGTCATTACTGCAATTACAGGACGCCTTATTTAAGCAGCTGTCCTGTGTGCGGTTCGCCGCATATTCATGGTTTCCGGGCGGGAACAGAGAAAGTCGAGCAGACCATCCGGCAGATGTTTCCGGAAGCGCGGGTGATCCGGATGGACGCGGATACGACGGGCGGAAAAGAAGGACACGATCGTATTCTGAAAGCATTCGCTGCGCAGGAAGCTGATATTCTGATCGGAACCCAGATGATTGTTAAGGGGCACGATTTCCCTAATGTGACACTTGTCGGAGCACTGCTTGCAGATCTTTCACTTTTTGCAAGTGATTATCGCGCCGCGGAGAGGACGTACCAGCTGATTGTACAGGCTGTCGGCCGCGCGGGACGCGGCAGCATGCCGGGAAGCGCAGTGATCCAGACATATAATCCGGATCATTACAGCATAGTAACAGCAGCAGATCAGAACTATGATGCATTTTACCGGAAGGAACTTGGCATCCGGGAGCTGATGCAGTATCCTCCTGCGGCACATCTTCTTACAATTCATATGAGCAGTAAAGATGAGCCGCTGTTAAATAAAGGGGCAGGATATGTGAAACAGTATCTGCAGCATTTACAGAAAGACCGGGAGGTCAGCATCATCGGCCCCGCGCCGGAAGCAGTCGCAAAGATGCAGGAATATCACAGGGCAGCCATATCGGTTAAAGGAGAGAATCTGGAAGATCTTCTGCAGATGCGGCGTTTCCTGGAATCATATATTGAGATAAACAGTGGATTTGACGCGATCAGAGTTCAGTATGATCTGGACCGTTAGCTGATCATATTGAATGAAATCATATTTTGCGAATGGATCGATAAGATTGTTTTTGTGAATGGATCGATGAGATCATTTTTGCGAATGGATCGATAAGATCGTTTTTTACGAATTGAGCGAGGAAGGGAGACAGATAAAAAATGGCGCTGAGACAGATCAGAGAATTCGGAGAGCCGGTTCTGGAGAAGAAGGCTAAGAAGGTAAAAGAAGTAACACCGCGGATCCGCGAACTGGTGGAGGATATGTTTGAAACAATGTATCATGACTACGGTGTCGGTCTTGCCGCTCCGCAGGTGGGGATGCTCAAACGGATTTTCGTAATTGACATTGACGGTGAAAATCCATATGTGTTTATTAATCCGGAAATTCTGGAGACTTCGGGTGAGCAGACCGGTGACGAAGGCTGTCTGAGCCTGCCCGGTAAAACCGGGACAGTCACACGGCCCCAGATGGTAAAGGTTCGCGCATGGGATTTGGACATGAATGAATTTGTCCTGGAAGCAGAGGATCTGCTGGCAAGAGCTGTCTGTCATGAAAATGATCACTTAGACGGCGTTTTATATACAGCGCACGTGGAAGGCGAGATCCGGGATGTTGGAGAGTTGCCCGAGAATGAGGAGGAAACCGAAGCGTGAGAATCGTTTTTATGGGAACGCCGGATTTTGCGGCCGGCAGTCTGGAGGCAGTGATTGAAGCCGGACATGATGTGGCAGCTGCCGTCACTGGGGAAGATAAACCGGTCGGACGCGGCAATAAAGTTCAGATGTGCGCCGTTAAGCAGGTGGCTGTGCAGCATAATATTCCGGTACTGCAGCCGCATCGGGTACGCGGCAACGATGAATTTCTGGAACAGCTGAAATCGCTGCACCCGGATATTATTATCGTAGCCGCATATGGAAAAATAATCCCGAAAGAAATACTGGAATTGCCGGAATACGGCTGCATTAATGTACATGCGTCACTGCTTCCCGATTACCGCGGTGCGGCACCGATTCAGTGGGCAGTCATCGACGGAAGAGAAGTTTCAGGCGTAACAATTATGCAGATGGATGAAGGTCTGGACACCGGCGATATGGTGGCGGTGAAAGAGATAAAACTTGCCCCGGACGAAACAGGCGGATCGTTGTTTGAGCGCCTCAGCAGAGCAGGCGCAGAATTGCTTGTTGAGACATTGGACAGGATTGCGGAAGGTACGACAGAGCCGGTCCCGCAGCCGGAAGAAAGTCCGACACCTTATGCGCGTATGATCCGTAAGGAGGACGGCCTGATCGACTGGTCTGAACCGGCGGTAAAAATAGAGCGTCTGATCCGCGGACTGAATCCGTGGCCTTCGGCATATACCGGACTGGATGGAAAAATGCTGAAGATCTGGGCTGCTGATGTAGTTGAAGACAATGCAGCTGATGTAGTTGAAGACAATGCAGCTGATGCGGCGGAAGACGATGCAGCTATGGAGCATATTCCGGGAACCGTATTTGCAATTGGAAACAAAAGTTTCTCGGTGCAGACCGGGAACGGGGCGCTTCGGATCCGGGAACTTCAGCTTGCAGGAAAGAAACGCATGGATGCCGGCGCGTTTCTGCGGGGATTTCACCTGCAGGAAGGAACAGTTTTGAAGTGAAATAATCTGTGCAGCCGCGCACGGAAATGGAGTCGCGCGCGCACCGCGAGGCACAAGTGCCACACGCACCGCGCACGGAAATGGAGGGCGAAATGGGATTAGGATATGGAATGATGATGGGTCTCGACCCGACGTATATTCTGGTAATTATTGCACTGGTATTTACTCTGATTGTTCAGGGAAGGATGAAGTCAACGTTCAATAAGTACAGCCGGATTGCCAGTGCCTGCGGTCTGACAGGAGCTATGGCGGCACAGCGGATTCTGGAAAGTGAAGGTCTTTATAATGTCAGGGTGGAGCATATTTCCGGAAGTCTGACGGACCACTATGATCCGCGCACCAAAGTAGTAAATCTTTCTGATACGGTCTATGGACAGCGTTCGCTTGCTGCAATCGGCGTTGCTGCACATGAATGCGGACATGCAATCCAGGATGCAAGAGAATACCAGCCGCTTCGTCTGCGGTCTGCACTGGTGCCGGTGGCAAATTTCGGGTCTATGGCGGCATTTCCGGTATTCATCGGCGGTCTGATTTTTTCAATTCGTCCGCTGCTCACAGCGGGAATACTATTATTCTGCCTGGCACTGTTGTTTCAGATTGTAACACTTCCGGTAGAATTTAATGCTTCTTCGCGGGCACTGAAAAAACTGGAAGGCACCGGTCTGATGGCATCAAATGAAATTGCCGGGTCACGCGCGGTCTTGCGTGCGGCAGCCATGACATATGTAGCGGCAGCAGCAGCAACAGTGATGCAGCTGCTCCGTCTGATTTTGCTTGCGAGCGGAAGCGGAGGACGCAGAAGGAGCTGAGCACCTGATTTTAAGTGGTTTTTAAGTGAATTTCTATATTTACGCTATCTGTCAAAGATGTACCTCGCCTGCTCCGCGAAAACACCATCGAACCACATGCTAAGATTCTGTAAGTGTGCCGCCGATTCGTGATAGAGGTACACTCTTCGCCGGCACACTAACATCATCTAAGCATCCGTTTCTACGGTATTTTCCATGCAAGTCACAGCGATGGTACATGCTTTGCCGTTCAGCGGATATTCTGCTGCCCGGGCGTTGAACAATCTGCCAGGCGCGTACTCACTTAAAGCCCCCTTTTGCAGTCAATTTCTTATTATATGCATCCGCAAGTGAGCGTTTGCCGGGATGCGGATGCAGAAAAATTGAGAAGAAACCTTTGTCGGGAAGAGACAAACAAGAAAAGTGCATCCGCAAGCGAGTGTTTGCCGGGATGCGGATGCACAAAAATCGAGAAGCAACCTTTCTCGAGGAGAAGAAATCAAAAAAAGTGCATCCGCAAGCGGGCGTTTGCCCTGGATGCGGATGCAAAAAAACTGAAATCAATCCTTTGACGAGGAGAAGAAATCAAGAAAAGTGCATCCGCAAGTGAGAGATTGCCCTGGATGCGGATGCACAAAAACGGAGAAACAATCCTTGCCAATTAAGAAACAAACAAGGAAAGTGCATCCGCAAAAGCGAGATTGCCCGGGATGCGGATGCACAAATGGTCAAAAAGCGCTGGTCAAGGATAGAAAAGCAAGGGGTAGAGTCTGGAAACATATAGAAACACAAAATCACCCGAACGCAATTAAACTACTCTTTCACAAAGAAAAAGAAACAGATATGACATCTACGAAAAAACAGAGTCGAAACGACGCCAGAAATCTGGCGCTGGATACGCTTCTGACAATTGAAAAGGAGGAACGTCCTTCTCATCTGGTTATGCGGGATATGCTTCGCGCGCATCCGGAACTGGTTCTGCGGGAGGAACGTTTTTACAGGAAGCTGGTCAGCGGTGTTTTAGAATGGCGGCTGAAGCTGGATTATATAATTGATCAGTTTTCTAAAACAAAGACGAAGAAAATGAAGCCGGTGATTCGAGAGATTCTCCGGCTTGCTGTCTATCAGATTTATTTTCTGGATGCTGTACCGGATTCAGCGGCAGTCAACGAGGCTGTACGGATGGCTGCTCACCGCGGATTTGGAAATCTGCGTGGATTTGTGAACGGTGTTTTACGTTCTGCAGCACGCGGAAAGGACCGTATCAGCTGGCCTGACAGGGAGACAGATCCGATAAGATTTATCAGTATCATGTATTCAATGCCTGTATATCTGACAGAACGCTGGTGCAGAACACTTGGCAAGGAGAAAACAGAGTTGGTCTGCACGTCTTTCCAGAAACAGGCCCCGCTGACAGTGCGTTTCCGGGATGAACTCCTGGAACGGAAAGCAGAATGCAGACAGGAACTGCAGGAAGCAGGTATTTCAGTCACACCGGCTCCGTATATCTCGTATGCAGGTTACCTGTCAGGTATTACAGACCTTGAAAAACTGCCTGCTTTTGCCGAGGGAAGAATTACAGTTCAGGATGTTAGTTCCATGCTGGCTGTGGAAGCAGCGGGAATACAACAGGGGAATCTGATTCTGGATCTGGCTGCGGCTCCCGGCGGAAAAAGTCTGCTGGCGTCGGATCTCATGAAAGGAAACGGGCGGATTATTGCAAGAGATGTCTCAGAGCAGAAAGCAGGTCTGATCAGAGATAATATAAAGCGGCTGCAGGTTGAAAATATAGAAGTACAGGTTCATGACGGCACCGTGCTCGATCCGTCTATGGAAGGAAAAGCAGAAGTTGTGATAGCAGATCTTCCCTGTTCCGGTCTGGGCGTGATCGGCAGGAAACCGGATATCCGTTACGAAGCATCTGATGAGAAGACAGAGAGCCTTGTACAGCTGCAGCGGCAGATTCTGAAGAATGCTGTGAGGTATGTCAAACCCGGAGGAACACTGCTGTACAGCACATGTACGTTTGATCCGCGTGAGAACGAAGAAAATGTGGAATGGATCTTAAAGAATTCGGATCTGAAGTCGGATCCTCTGAAGAACTTTCTTCCGCCGGAGCTGGCTGAAGAAGCCGGAAACCGGAACTATCTGCAGCTCTATCCCGGTATACATGCCTGTGACGGTTTTTTCATTGCAAGATTCCGAAGATAAACCGGTGGTTGACGGAGAAGATAGGTTCGTCAGACAAATAGCTATTTCTTCCTTCATTTATTTATGTATTTATGCATTATTGGATTTCTGATTATTTAGTTTCTGTTTTGGAAAAGTGCATCCGCAACAGCCAGAAAGCAAGAGATGCGGATGCCCAATCAGACAACTATTGGAAATCTCAAGTGATCAGAGGCGAGAAAAGTGCATCCGCAACTGCCAGGAAGCAAGAGATGCGGATGCAAAAATCGACAAGAGCCGGACAGAGCGAACAGTCTGAAGCGAGAAAAGTGCATCCGCAACTGCCGGGAAGCAAGAAATGCGGATGCATAAATCGACAAGAGCCAGACAGAGCGAACAATCTGAAGCGAGAAAAGTGCATCCGCAACTGTCGAAAAGCAAGAAATGTGGATGCACAAATCGACAAGAGCTGGACAGTGCGAACAATCTGAAGCAGGAAAAGTGCATCCGCAACGGCCGGGAAGCTTGAGATGCGGATGCAAAATCAGACAAATGCTGGAGAAATCAGGCCGACGCCAGGCTGAAAGAGAAGCTCAGAGGCAGGAAAAGTGCATCCGCAACTGCCAGGAAGCAAGAGATGCGGATGCAAAAATAGACGAGAGCCGGACAGAGCGAACAGTCCGAAGCATGAAAAGTGCATCCGCAACTGTCGAAAAGCAAGAGATGCGGATGCAGGCGTAGCCCCTGCACCCCCACCCCGATTCGTAAATGCAAAGGAACAGAGTATGCCGGATATTAAATCTATGACAATAGAAGAACTGACGGAACTCATGACTTCCATGGGCGAAAAGCCGTTTCGCGCCAGACAGCTGTTTGGCTGGATGCATGAGAAGCGGGTTCGGACGTATGATGAAATGAGTAATCTTCCGGGTGTACTCCGGAATACGCTGGCCGGGGAATATCCCCTTCTGACAGTACGGAAAGTTCAGGTACAGGAATCCGGGCGCGGGGATACAAGGAAGTATCTGTTTGAACTATATGATGGAAATATGATCGAGAGTGTGTGGATGCGCCATCGTCATGGCATATCTGTATGTATTTCATCGCAGGTCGGTTGCCGCATGGGCTGCCGGTTCTGTGCTTCTACACTGGATGGATGTGTCCGGAATCTGACAGCTTCCGAAATGCTGGAACAGATCTATGAAATCCAGCGTCTGACCGGAGAACGGGTTTCTCATGTGGATGTCATGGGAAGCGGGGAACCGCTTGATAATTACGATACCCTGATCCGCTGGCTCCGCCTTGTCAGCTGTCCGGAAGGTATTCAGATCAGTCAGAGGAACATCACGGTTTCCACCTGCGGTCTGGTACCGCAGATCAGAAAACTGGCGCAGGAAAAATACGGGATTACCCTGGCAATTTCGCTTCATGCGCCGGACGATGAACTGCGGCGGGAACTGATGCCGGTTGCAAACAGGTATTCTGTTGATGAACTGATCTCTGCATGCAGGGAATATTTTGCTGTAACGGGACGTCGGATATCATTTGAGTATTCATTAATTGCAGGAAAAAATGACAGTCAGGAGCATGCGGCAAAACTGGCCGGACTTCTGAAAGGGATGAATTGTCATGTAAATCTGATTCCCGTCAACCCTGTCAGAGAGCGCGGATATCGTCGGAGCAAAGCGCCGGAAGTGCGCAATTTTCAATTAAAACTTGAAAAATATGGAATTAATGTTACTATTAGAAGGGAAATGGGCGCTGATATAGACGGCGCCTGTGGACAGCTCCGTAAACGGTATCGGGATGAACAGAATTGTAAATAAGTCTGTGCATCTTTAAAGATAAAAACGGAACGGTGCAGATGTTCTGAGACAGAGACTGTAAGAAATACAGGAAAATGACAGAGCATTGACCAAAAGTATGAGCAGGAGTAAATGTGTATGAAGGTATATTCAGCAACAGACATCGGACAGATCCGCAAGATGAATCAGGATTTCATCTTTGTGTCTTCTGAGCCGGTGGGAAACCTTCCGAATCTGTTCGTTGTTGCGGATGGAATGGGAGGACACAATGCCGGAGACTACGCTTCAAGATACGGCGTCAGCGTTTTAACTGATACGATCCGGGAGGATCAGAACTTTAATCCGGTCAAGATTATGCGTGCCGGGATTGAAGCTGCCAATAAGGCAGTACTCGCAAAATCGCAAAGTGATCCGGGACTGAAGGGAATGGGCAGCACAATGGTGGTAGCGACGATCGTCGGCGGCTATCTGTTTGTTGCGAATGTCGGTGACTCGAGGCTGTATCTTGCAGGAACAGAATTCCGGCAGATTACCCATGATCATTCACTTATTGCGGAGATGGTGCGGCTCGGAGAACTGACGCCGGAAGAAGGTCAGAATCATCCGGACAGGAATATTATCACACGGGCAATCGGCACTACGGAAGAAGTAAAAATAGACTTTTTTGATGTAAAGCTTGAGACAGGGGACTGTTTTATGATGTGCTCTGACGGGCTTTACAATATGGTTGAAAGCAGCGTTATTTATAAAGTGCTCCGTGATCATGATGTGCAGGACAGAGCAGAGAAGCTGGTTGAACTGGCGAATGCAGGGGGAGGTCTTGACAACATCGCTGTAGTTGTGGTTGATCCATATGAAACAGAGGAACTGAATCCTTTGCCGGATGATACAGAACTGCAGGATACGCAATCTGGAGCAGGAGAACTTTTCCCGGATAATACTGCCGGGGAGGATGTACCGGAGCAGGAGATTCCGGCGGAGTTTGACAGTAAAGGGGATATTACTGCAGAGGAGTCTGCAGAAGACGAGAATGAATTTCAGGCACAGCCTGAGACGGGGAGGAACTAAATGTTAAAAGAGGGAATTGTACTCGGGGAGCGTTATGAAATCATATCGCGTGTCGGCTCCGGCGGTATGGCAGATGTCTATAAAGCCAGAGATCACAAGCTGAGCCGTCTGGTTGCAGTAAAGGTCATGAAGGCGGAGTTTCGGGAAGATACTTCGTTTGTGACAAAATTTCAGAAGGAAGCACAGGCTGCTGCCCGCCTTTCTCATCCCAACGTTGTCAATGTGTTTGACGTCGGTGAGGACAGAGGACTGTATTATATTGTAATGGAGCTGGTTGAAGGAATCACGCTCAAGAATTACATTACGAAAAAAGGAAAACTTTCCGTAAAAGAAGCAACCAGCATTGCGATTCAGGTTTCGCTGGGACTGCAGGCGGCACATCATCAGGGCATTGTACACCGTGACGTTAAACCGCAGAATATCATTATTTCTACAGATGGCAAAGTAAAGCTGTCGGATTTCGGAATTGCAAAAGCATCTAATTCCAATACGATTACGGCAAATGTAATGGGATCGGTGCATTATAGTTCACCGGAGCAGGTGCGCGGCGGTGTATCGGACGCGCGGAGTGATATCTATTCGCTTGGTATTACCATGTATGAGATGGCGACAGGCCGTGTTCCGTTTGACGGAGATACGACTGTGTCTATCGCGATAAAACACCTGCAGGAAGAGATGGTTCCTCCGTCAAGATATACGCCGGATCTGCCATATTCTCTGGAACAGATTATTCTGAAGGCGACGCAGAAGAATCAGGCGCGCCGTTATCAGAATGTCGGGGAACTGATAGACGATCTTAAACGTTCGCTGCTTGAACCGCAGGGAGACTTTGTAACACTTACGCCGATCGATGATACTGCACAGACAGTGAAAGTTTCCGATGAAGAACTGCGGGAGATCCGCAGCGGAATCAATAAAAAGCAGGAAAACAAAGAAAAGATCCGGAAATTTGACGACGAAGATTATGATGAGGACGACGATAAGGGTTCCGGTCTGGAACGCGGACTTACAATCGGCGGATTTGTAATTGGTGCAATCATCATCGTTGTTCTGATTATTCTGATCGGCAATATGGCCGGCATCTTCCATTTTGGAAAAAGAAATACAGATGAAACCAGTTCTTCTGCCAGCAGTGTGGCGGAGAGCGTTGTTCCGGAAGAAACGCCGGCTGCCGAGGAGCAGGTTGAGGTTCCGGATTTCCGCGGCATGACTGTCTCAGCTGCTACAGAGGAAGCGGTCAAACGTAAAATCGGTATTAAACAGGTCGGCACAGATGCGTCTGACGAGTATGCCGAGGGAGAAATCATTTCTCAGAATGTTGATCCGGAAAGCCGTGTCAACGTCAATACAACGATAGAAGTTGTTGTCAGTTCCGGAAAGGCAAATGTTACGATTCCTTCTGATCTTGCGGGCAAGTCACAGGCTGATGCGGAGAAAGCACTGACGGATCTTGGTCTGGTGCCGCGCGTCGAGCTGCAGTCCAACGGGACTGTTGAAGTCGGAAGTGTTATTTCCTCCGAACCGGCTGCAGGAAGCAGTGTACCGGCGAATTCGACGGTAACATTATATATCAGCAGAGGGGAAGCAACTGTTACGGTTCCGTCTCTGATCGGATATGACGAGGCGACAGCCACACAGTCGCTGACACATCTCGGACTGGAATACAACATTGAACAGGGCAGTACTGATGCCATGGGAATCGGAGAGGTCTACAGCATGGATCCGACCTATGGAACGGAGGTACCGGTCGGAACAACGATAACACTGTACATCAATTCGGAGGAAGAGGAAGAGGCAGGCGGTCAGTACCGTCTCTCCGGAACGCTTTCTGAACCGGATGGATATGAAGGCGGTGTTGTAAGACTGGAACTGGTGCAGGGCGGCAATACCATCACCATCTACGAGGGCTCCAATCCGTGGACAGAAGGAGATTACGACGAGCCGATCTACAGTGAAAGCGGCGAGACAGGCGTCATTAATATCTATGAAGATGGTGTCAGAAAATGGCAGTATAACAACGTTCCGTTTGTGGCGGTGTAACCGTTCATGAGAGGAAAGATTATCAAAGGGATCGCCGGATTCTACTATGTCAGCACAGTAGAATCCGGCACCTATGCATGTAAGGCAAGAGGGATTTTTCGAAAAGACAAAAAAAAACCGCTGCCGGGTGATGATGTTGAGATTGTGGTTACGCACGAACAGGACAGAGAAGCCAGTATCATCCGGATTGAACCGCGGAAAAATGAGTTAATCCGTCCGGCAGTCGCAAATGTTGATCAGGCCGCAGTGCTGTTCGCGCTGCGGGATCCGGATCCCGATCAGCTGATGATCGACCGTTTTCTCGTGATGATGGAGCGGCAGAATGTTCCGGCATTTATTATTCTGAATAAATCGGATCTGGCAGATCCGGAGGAAATTTCGCGCTGGAAAGAAATATACTGTGCATCCGGTTACGAGGTTCTGATCTGCAGCGCCGAGAAGGAGCACGGTATGGATGCAATACTGGAACGCCTGCGCGGAAAGGTAACAGTTGCAGCAGGACCTTCCGGTGTCGGAAAATCCACGATAACGAATCTGATGCAGAAGGAGATCGTTATGGAGACCGGGAGCATCAGCAAAAAGCTGGGCCGCGGCCGTCATACGACAAGACACACCGAACTGATTCCGCTGGATCACGCCAGCTATCTCTGCGATACGCCGGGGTTCACATCGCTGCAGCTTCCCGAACTTCCGAAGGAAACGCTGGAGCAGTACTTTCCGGAGATCAGAGCGCATGCATCCGGCTGCAGATTTGTCGGCTGCGCGCATATTCACGAACCGGACTGTGCGGTGAAACAGGCTGTGGAGGAGTCACAAATATCTTCGGAGCGCTACCAGAGCTTCGTCAGATTATACAGGGAACTAGAAGAACAGGAGAAAAGGAGATATTGACTATGTATAAGCTTGCACCTTCTATGCTCTCGGCGGATTTTGCCCGCCTTGGCGAACAGTTTCAGATTCTTGAAGACAATGGCGTGGAATGGCTTCACATTGACGTGATGGACGGTCAGTTTGTACCGCCGATCTCATTCGGTATGCCGGTAATCACATCGATCCGCAAGTGCACAAAGATGTTCTTTGATGTACATCTGATGGTAGATGAACCAGGCCGCTATGCGGAAGACCTGAAAAAATGCGGTGCCGATATGGTCACAGTTCATGCGGAAGCATGTAAGCATCTTGACCGCACACTGCAGGCAATCCATGATCAAGGAATGCAGGCAGGCGTTGTACTGAATCCGGCTACACCGCTGAACGCGATCGACTATGTGATGGATCGTCTGGATATGGTTCTGCTGATGTCTGTCAACCCGGGTTACGGCGGACAGTCCTATATTCCGGTGGTAACGCAGAAAATTCGTGATCTTCGGAAGAAACTGGATGATGCCGGTTATCCGAATATCCCGATCGAGGTGGACGGCGGCGTTAATGCAAAGACAGTGGATGAAGTACTTGATGCAGGTGCTGAAATACTTGTTGCAGGCTCAGCTGTATTTAAAGACGATATCGCAGCAAATGTAAAGTTTTTCCATGACAAATTCGCGGCGCGCGCTTAAGGGAGCAGCGTATCAGATATGAGAATTGTTATTATATCCGGAGGGAACATCCAGGAGACGTTCGCCTCCGGATTTTTATCAGAATATAAACCGGACAGGCTGATCGCAGCGGACAGAGGGCTGGATTTCTGTCTGCGGAGCGGGTTCCTGCCTGACCTGATTGTGGGTGACTTTGACAGTCTTAAGAACAGAGAAATGCGCGCAGTGCTCTGTGAAGCTGAGCTGAGAAAAGAAACGGTGATTACAGTTTCAGGTAAAACAATGCGCATCATCCGGCATCAGCCGGAAAAAGATGCCACGGACACGGAACTTGCCGCTGCGATTGCAGTCGAACAGAATGCCGGTGAGATTTGTTTCCTCGGAGCAACCGGAACACGGCTTGACCATGTCTGGGGCAATCTGTCGCTGCTTTATCGTCTGCGGGAACAGCAGATCAGCGGGTGGATTGTTGATGCGAACAACCGGATTTCCATGCCGGGCGGTCATGAGATTGAAATGTACCGGGAAGCGCAGTTCGGAAAATATGTCTCCGTACTGCCGTATGGCGGTCCTGTAACAGGGCTGACGCTGACAGGATTTCATTATCCGCTGTCAGATTTCGCACTGATACCCGGCAGGGAAAGCCTCTGTGTCAGTAATGAAATCGAAGAGGAAACCGCCGTGATCCGCTGGAAATCAGGTGTTCCGGTCATAATCGAAAGCCGCGACTGATAATCTTGCCGGAATCTTTTGATTCTGCCACGATGTAACAAAATGCAATCCTTTTGTAATAGACCACGGCACAGTAAATACATATACTTGACAGAAATGTTACGAGAGTGTTACAATAGATTCCGTGGTAAATGAGGGGAGTATATCTTATTTCCATAGATTATTACAGGAGGGTTACGCGTGAAGAGACGAGCACTTATGACAGTGTTACTGTCAATGACACTGACACTTGCCCAGATCGCATCTGTCGGAGCCGTCACGCTGGAAGAGGTGCAGGAACAGAAGGCGGCGACGTCTTCCAAACTGCAGGAAGTGCAGGCACAGCAGTCAGATACAGCTTCGAAGCTGGAGGGTCTGCAGAATTCGATCGGCGTGCTGGAAAACAAAAAGAAGGAAATTGTTGGAGAGATTGATTCACTGGATGCAAAACTGGTGACCGCGATTGCGTCTATTAACACACTGGAGAAGCAAATCGGTGATAAAGAGCTTGAAATACAGCAGACGATATTAGACCTCGGAGATGCTGAAGAGCGTGAAAATACTGCTTATGAGGCAATGAAGAAGCGCATTCAGTATATCTATGAGACCGGCGGAAACAGCGGATGGGGAATGATGCTTTTCTCGCAGGACACGCTTTCAAAGGTTCTGAATCAGGCTGAATTTGCGCAGAAGATGTATTCATACGACCGCGACTGCCTGGATGAATATGAAGGTGTTGTTGAGGAAGTAAAACAGCTGAAAGTGGCTCAGGAGAATCAAAAGGCCGAATTCGAGGAGATGCAGTCCGAGCAGGAAGACGAAAAGAAAAACCTCGAAGGTCTCCTGGAGGAGGCGAAGGAAACTTCTGCAGATTATGATGCGCAGCTTGCCAGCGCCAATGAGAAGGCAGGAGCCTATCAGGAAATACTTGCACAGCAGAATGCGCAGATTCAGGAGCTGGCAGCGGAACAGCAGCGCATAGAGGCAGAGGAACAGCGCATCATCGAAGAAGAGGCTGCGCGTAAGGCGGCAGAAGAGGAAGCAGCCCGCAAGGCAGCCGAAGAAGAGGCTGCACGTCAGGCTGCAGAGGAAGAAGCCGCACGCCAGGCAGAGGAAGAACAGCAGCAGTCTTACGATGAAGAAGAGGACAGCTACACCGGAAGCGATTCCGAGAGCAGTTCAGATTATTACGACGACGAAGATAGCAGCGAAAGCAGCAGCTATTCAGACAGCGGCGATGAGGAGAGCAGTTCATACAGCGAAAGCAGCAGTGATTCAGACAGCGATTCTTACGATTCCTACGAGGAGGAAGAGTCCTACGAAGAAGAAACAGCCAGCAGTTCTTCCGGATCTTCGGCAGGTCAGGCGATTGTTGACTATGCACTTCAGTTTGTCGGCAATCCGTACGTATGGGGCGGAAACAGTCTGACGAACGGAACGGACTGCTCCGGATTTGTACATCTGGTATATGCACACTTTGGTTACAGCGTGGCGCGTCAGTCCAGTGCACTGCGAAGCGCAGGACGAGGTGTTTCCTATTCAGAAGCGCAGCCGGGTGATATCATCTGCTACAGCGGCCATGTTGCAATCTATATGGGCGTAGGCCAGATCGTACACGCATCTGATCCGACCAGGGGAATAATCTGCGGAACAAATGCCGCATATCATACGATTCTCGCCGTGCGCAGAGTTGTATAACTTAAATGCATAACTAAATATAGTGATTCTGTGAGGACTGTCTGTTTCAGGCAGTCCTTTTTAACGCGTACGCAGCTATCGTCCCGCATGTACCGAAAACAATGCAAAAACTATAGCAGAAATCACTCAAATGAATCGTTTCGCAACTTGACGAATGCCTGTGTTCAAGGGTAGAATGGTCACCGTGAGATAATTGTTTTGGAATAGGAAAAAGAAAAATCAGGAGGAAACAAATAATGGCGAACAAATGGGTGTACTTGTTTACCGAAGGAAATGCCAACATGCGTGAGCTGCTTGGCGGAAAGGGTGCGAACCTGGCTGAGATGACCAACATTGGTCTGCCGGTACCGCAGGGCTTTACGATTACAACTGAAGCCTGCACACAGTATTACGAAGACGGCAGAAAGATTAATGCTGAGATCCAGGAGCAGATCAACGAGTACATCGTCAAAATGGAGGAAATCACCGGTAAAAAGTTTGGTGACAAAGAGAATCCCCTCCTTGTATCTGTACGTTCCGGTGCACGTGCATCGATGCCGGGTATGATGGACACAATCCTGAACCTCGGTCTGAACGAGGATGTTGTAGAAGTTATTGCAGAAAAATCCGGTAATCCGCGCTGGGCATGGGACTGCTACAGAAGATTTATCCAGATGTATTCCGATGTCGTCATGGAAGTCGGAAAGAAGTATTTTGAAGAACTCATTGATAAGATGAAAGAAGATCGCGGTGTGACACAGGATGTTGAGCTGACCGCGGAAGATCTGAAAGAACTGGCGAATCAGTTTAAGGCTGAGTATAAAACCAAGATCGGTGAAGACTTCCCGTTCGATCCGAAGGAACAGCTGATGGGTGCAATCATGGCTGTCTTCCGCAGCTGGGACAACCCGCGCGCGAATATTTACCGCCGCGACAATGATATTCCGTATTCCTGGGGAACTGCTGTCAACGTTCAGTCCATGGCATTTGGTAATATGGGCGATGACTGCGGAACAGGTGTCGCATTTACCCGTGATCCTGCGACCGGCGAAAAGGGTCTGTTTGGTGAGTTCCTGACCAATGCACAGGGTGAGGACGTCGTCGCAGGCGTCCGCACACCGATGCACATCACCGAGATGGAGCAGAAGTTCCCGGAGGCATTTGCACAGTTTACAGATGTCTGCAAAATCCTTGAAAATCATTACCGTGACATGCAGGACATGGAATTTACCGTAGAGAACGGCAAGCTCTACATGCTGCAGACCAGAAACGGCAAGAGAACCGCACAGGCTGCGCTGAAGATCGCATGTGACCTTGTTGACGAGGGAATGCGTACAGAGGAAGAGGCGGTCGCTATGATCGATCCGCGTAACCTCGATACGCTGCTGCATCCGCAGTTTGACACAGCTGCACTGAAGGCTGCGAAGCCGATCGGCAAGGGCCTCGGCGCGTCTCCGGGTGCTGCCTGCGGAAAGATCGTCTTTACGGCAGACGACGCGGTTGAATGGGCAAACAGAGGCGAGAAGGTAATTCTGACCCGTCTGGAGACTTCTCCGGAGGATATCGCCGGCATGAAGTCTGCAGAAGGTATCCTGACCGTCCGCGGCGGAATGACCAGCCACGCGGCAGTTGTTGCCCGCGGTATGGGTGAGTGCTGTGTATCCGGCTGCGGCGATATCACCATGGATGAGGCGAACAAGACATTCACACTCGGCGGAAAAGAGTTCCACGAGGGAGATTTCATTTCCATCGACGGTTCCACCGGTAATATCTACGACGGTATCATCGATACAGTTGACGCAAAGATCGCAGGTGAGTTCGGCCGAATCATGGGATGGGCTGACAAATATAGAAGACTGAAAGTCCGCACAAATGCAGATACACCGGAAGATGCAAGAAGAGCACGCGAACTTGGCGCAGAAGGAATCGGTCTGTGTCGTACCGAGCATATGTTCTTTGATGAGGAGAGAATCTCTGCATTCCGCGAGATGATTATCTCCGAGACATCCGAGGAGCGCGAGGCGGCTCTGAGCAAGATTCTGCCATACCAGCAGAATGACTTTGAGCAGCTTTATGAAGCACTGGAAGGCAACCCTGTCACCATCCGTTTCCTGGATCCGCCGCTTCATGAGTTTGTTCCGACCGATGAGATTGAGATCGCAAAGCTTGCAGCAACCAAGGGCAAGAAAGTTGAATACATCAAAGCAATGATCGCTTCCCTGCATGAGTTCAACCCGATGATGGGACACAGAGGACTCCGTCTGGCAGTCACTTTCCCGGAGATCGCTGTCATGCAGACTAAGGCAGTCATCCGCGCTGCCATCAAGGTACAGAAGAATCATCCGGAATGGGTTGTGAAGCCGGAGATTATGATTCCGCTGGCATCCAGTCAGAGAGAGCTGCACCACGTAAAGAAAATTGTCAAGACCACTGCAGATGCAGAGATCGCCCGTACAGACGTTGATCTCGAATATGAGATCGGTACCATGATTGAAACACCGCGTGCATGCATCCGCGCACACCGCATCGCGGAAGAGGCTGATTTCTTCTGCTTCGGCACAAACGATCTGACCCAGCTGACCTACGGATTCTCACGCGATGACGCAAACAAGTTCCTGGATGCGTATTATGATGAGAAAATTTTTGAGAACGATCCGTTTGCAAAGCTTGACCAGACAGGCGTCGGCCGTATGATGCAGCAGGCAATCGACCTTGCAAAGCCGGTTAATCCGAACCTCCATTTCGGTATCTGCGGCGAGCACGGCGGCGATCCGTCTTCTGTAGAATTCTGCCACAGAATCGGTCTGGACTATGTTTCCTGCTCACCGTTCCGTGTACCGATCGCAAGACTGGCTGCAGCGCAGGCGGCAATTGCTGAGAAACAGAAGTAACTAAAAAACCGGCGAGAGGGCAGGAAATGCTTCCGATTCGGAGATTTTCTGTCGCAAACAGAGAGTGATAATGATATAATAGAAAGGGCGTTGTGCTGTGCGAAGAATCTGCATAAGACCAATGCCCTTTTTTCTCGTAAATCTATTCACACAATGTTGCAGAGGCTATCTCAGAAATGAAATCATACTTTTATGCAAATAAGAATCCAATGGATGTGTTCCGCTTTGTGCTTCCGACAGAGATCGTCTATGGTCCCGGGGTCGTAAAACAGCTCCCGGAGGAGGTGAAACGGCTTGGATGCAGGCGTCCCGCGATTATTACCGATCCGGGACTGGTCAAAGCCGGTGTCGCAGACCGTATTGCGTCCCTGCTGGATGATGCAGATATTCCATACATTGTATGCAGCGATGTGGAAGCAAATCCGAAAGATGTGAACTGTGAGCTTTGTGCCGCAAAGGCACGGGAATTTGGTGCAGATTCTCTGATTGCAATCGGCGGGGGCAGTCCGATCGACTGCGCAAAAGCGGTCGGTGTCCTGCTGGCACATGATGCCGATAAAATAAAACCATATGAGGGGAAAACAGCGGCGACCAGACCGCAGGCTCCTATGATCGCGATTCCGACAACGGCGGGGACCGGAAGCGAGCTGACGTTTTCATCTGTTATTACAGATACGGTAAATCATTACAAGATGACGATCAAGAGTCCGTTTACAGCAGCGACACTTGCACTGTGTGATCCGGAACTGACCGTCTCTGTTCCGCCGATGGTCACGGCTTCTACCGGGATCGATGCACTGACCCATGCGATCGAAGGATATACGGCCACCTGTGCGGAACCGATCGGAGATGCATTTGCGCTGTATTCCATCGAACTGATCAGTCACAATCTGGAGAAAGCAGTGCAGGACGGCACGGATATTGAGGCGCGCAGCGCTATGCTTATGGGAAGCATGCTCGGGGGCATGTCCTTCAGCCACAGCGATGTTGCTTCTGTGCACTGCGTGGCAGAATCGCTGGGCGGCATGTGCGATCTTCCGCATGGGATGTGCAATGCAATCTTCCTTCCATATGTTATGGAGTACAATCTGGAATACTGTACAGAAAAATACGCGCGCGTCGCACAGGCGATGGGGCTGTCCTTTGCGACGCCTGAAGAAGGTGCGGCCGCAGCTGTGCAGGCAGTGAAAGATCTGTGCAGGGCAGTCGGGCTTCCGAATTTCCGTTCGCAAAATGTGGATCCGAAAGATTTTGAGCAGCTGGCGGAAATGTCTGCAGCGAATATTTCAACAGAGAGCAATCCGCGTCCGATGACAAAAGCAGATTATCTGAATGTTCTGCAGATGGCTTATGATGCGGATTAGGCAGTCAGTAATTTGCAGAAAAGCAGCGGCGTAGAAGTCGGGAAATAATAAACCGGGGAAAGAATCATGAGTATTTTTAACATAATATCATTGCTGGGCGGTCTTGCGATGTTTCTCTATGGTATGCGGCTTATGGGAGATAACCTGAAGGAAGGCTCTTCCGGAACGCTGAAAAAGTTTATGGAGAAAGTCACAAATAATCCGCTTAAAGCATTTGCGCTTGGCGTCCTTGTGACAGCAATTATACAATCCTCAACTGCAACAATCGTTATTACGTCCGGTCTCGTTGCGGCCGGTGTCATTACTCTGCGTCAGTCACTGGGCGTTATCATCGGCGCAAACGTCGGTACGACGGTGACCGGACAGATTATCCGTTTTATCGGGATTGACGCGGAAGGTGCAAGCATTCTGCGTCTGTTCCAGCCGTCTACGCTGGCGCCGGTGGCGCTGATCATCGGAATCGTCTGCATCATGTTTCTCAATTTCCGGCGGTCCGATATCATTGGCAGTATCTGCATTGGCTTCGGTATTCTGTTTTCGGGTCTGCTTAATATGACCGCAGCTGTCAGCGTCCTGTCTGAAAACGGTATGATTGACGGCCTTTTCCAGAGTCTCGGCGATCACATGTGGATGGGCTATCTGGTCGGTGCCGGCGTTGCATTTATTCTGCAGAGTTCTTCTGCAACCATTGGTATTCTGCAGGCCTTTGCTCTGTCGGGTTCTATTCCGTTTAAAGCGGTATATATTGTTCTTGCGGGTATTTATCTCGGTGACTGTGTGACGACGGCAATTGTCTGTTCGATCGGCGCAAAGGAAGACGCAAAGAGAGTCGGAATCATTAATATTCTGTACAATCTCAGTAAGACTGCAGTGGTGCTGCTGGTTGTGCTGATCCTGCATGCTGCAGGTGTACTGGATGGTTTATGGAACGCGAGAATGACTCCGGGTACGATTGCAAATACCAATACGGTATTTAATCTGGGATGTGCGCTTGTGCTTCTTCCGGTCGTCAATGTTTTTGAAAATATGAGCCGCAGAATCGTGAAAGACGAGATGGAGCCAGTCACAAAATATTCTGCCAAGCTGACAGCACTGAATCCGGTATTCTTCCAGACCCCGGCGCTGGCTTTTAACAGCTGCTACGATCTGCTTCGTACGATGCTGGATGCGTCCTGCGAAAACATCAATAAAGCGCTGGATACGATTTTTGAATATGATGAAAAGAAAATCGATGAGATCTATGAAGAAGAGAATAATATTAACATGCTTACTGACCGGATCAGTAATTATCTGTCACAGCTGACGCCGCACGCGCGCGAAGAGAAGTATATCCGGATTATGGATCAGTATAACCGGGTTGTTACGGAATTCGAGCGTCTGGGGGATCAGGCGAAAAATATTGCACAGTCGGCAGAGGAGCTGAAGCGGAACAACTCAGAATTTTCAGATCAGGCAAAGGCAGAGCTGCAGGTCGTCCGGTCTCTGATGAATGAGATTTTCGTGTTCACAAAACTGGCATTTGAGAAGCGCGATGTAGATGCTGCGCAGCACATCGAGCCGCTCGAAGAGGTCATGGATGACATGACAAATGCGCTGCACAACAACCATCTGATTCGTCTTCGTGACGGCATTTGTACGACCCATGTGGGCATTTCATTTTTGAATATCCTGTCAAACATGGAAAAAATTGCCGATATCTGTTCCAATGTCGGCATCTCAGTCATTGTACGTGTACATCCTGAAATTGCGGCGAAGGCACATTCTTATGTCTCGGCACTGCATCAGAACACAGATAACACCTATCAGAAGCGGTACGAGGAGGCACATGATGTCTTCTTTGGCAGGCTTTCTGAAGCAGATCAGAATACAGAAGATTCCTGGGAGGAAGCACCGGCAGAAGCAGAGTGACGAATCAGGCAGGCGTAACCGGAAAAGGTAAAAAGAGCAGCGTGCAACATAAAGGAGGAATCCCATGCTGGTAACATTAAATGAAGTCTTAAAAGATGCACAGCACAATCATTACGGCGTCGGACTGTTTAATACGATCAATCTGGAGATGGCCCGCGGTGTTATTGAAGCAGCAGAAGAGCTGGACAGTCCCGTTATCATCGGAACGGCGGAAAGTCTGACAAAATTCACACCGCTGAAGGAACTGAGCTGGCTGCTGAAGCCCATGGCAGAGGAAGCATCTGTTCCGGTTGTGTTGCATTTTGATCACGGTCTCACGGAACCGAAGATCGTGGAAGCACTGAAGCTGGGATTTTCTTCCATCATGTATGACTGTTCAACGTTTCCGTATGAAGAAAATGTTGAGCGTGTTGCGCGTATGACAGAGTTCGCGCATTTGTTTGGCGCGACGGTTGAGGGAGAACTCGGTCATGTCGGCGCGAATGATAATCCGGACGCAGATGTGGATCTGTATACGACGCCGGATGAGGCAGCCGACTTTTCTGCGCGCACCGGGATTGATGCGCTTGCAGTTGCGATCGGTACTGCGCATGGTGAATATCGGGAAAAACCGGTTCTTGATCTCGGTCGTCTGGCAGAAATCCGGGCAGCTGTCGATGTTCCGCTGGTTCTGCACGGCGGATCAGGCCTTTCTGACGAGGATTTCCGTAACTGTATCAGAGGCGGCATCTGTAAAGTTAATATTTATACAGATATTAATCTGGCAGCGGCACATGCTGTTGCGGCATATTACAGCGAGTCCCGGAAGATGGATCGTCTGATTCCGGAAATGGTGGCGGCAGTAAAGGCTGCGACGATTGAGAAGATGATGATTTTCGGCTCGCAGGGAAAGGCCTGAAAAATGAGCAGGTTAAACGATAAAATAATGGAGCACCCGCAGATTTTCCATTCTATGCGCTGCGAGATGGTGCGCGTCTGGGACTGTGAGGATAAACTGAATCTGACTTTTCCGGAGGAATATGCGCAGTATTTGTGCAAATACGGAGCCATTGGCTTCGGAAGTGTCGAGTGGACGGGAATGAACGTGGAAACGGAGTTGAATGTCGTAAGGGCGACACTTTCAGCACGTGAAGCCGCTCCCTCATTTCCGGCTGACTGTTTTGTGCTGCGGCTGTCCTCCGCGCCGGATGGAATGATGGTTCTCTGCGATGAGCAGGAGAGAATCTATACATGGGATCCGGCAGGAGAGAAGAAACTGATCTGTGAAGGTCTTGCGGCATACTTTGAGAGATGTCTGCGGGAAGCAGGAATATAAACTGATACACGCCCCCGCCTGCAGAGGCGGGGGTTCTTTATCCGGAAAGAGGTGTGATGTGGTAACTACTATTGTGTCTGAAGGCACGGCTGTTCTGAAAAAGGGACAGGGAAGAACCGTAAAGGCCGGCGGTGCCTGGATTTTTGACAATGAGATCGATGCCGTACACGGATCATTTGAGAACGGGGACGTAGTAAAGGTACTGGATTTTGACGGCTATTTTCTGGGTTACGGGTTTTACAACAGCAGCTCAAAGATCCGGATCAGGATGCTTTCGCGCCGCACCCGTGAACCGGTTGACACAGAATTTCTTTACCGTCGTGTTAAAGCGGCGTGGGATTACCGGAAAAACGTGATGGAGGACACTTCCTCCTGCCGTGTGATATTCGGAGAAGCAGACTGGCTGCCCGGGTTGATTGTGGATAAGTATGAAGATGTGCTGGTTGTACAGTCTCTGGCACTCGGGATCGACCGGCTGAAGGATGTGATTTTGCGTGCGCTGCAGGAGGTGCTGGCGCAGGACGGAATCAGGATCCGGGGTATTTATGAACGTTCTGATGCGGCTGTGCGCCGTAAAGAGGGAATGCCGCTGCAGAAAGGGTTTATCGGCCCGGAATTCCCGACTCGCGTGGATATTACGGAAAACGGTGTAAAATACCGGGTTGATATTGAAAACGGACAAAAGACAGGGTTTTTCCTGGATCAGAAAGAAAACAGAAAAGCCATTCAGCGTCTCTGCCGCGGTAAACGCGTGCTTGACTGCTTTACCCATGTGGGAACGTTCGCGCTCAACGCAGCGATTGCCGGAGCAGAAGAAGTAACCGGTCTGGATATCTCTGAACAGGCTGTAAAGGATGCATCGGCAAATGCTGTACGCAACGGTCTGGAAGGCCGCGCGCGGTTTCAATGCGCGGATGTGCTGGACGAACTTCCGAAGCTGGCAGCGACAGGAGAAACATTTGATGTTGTCATTCTTGATCCGCCGGCATTTACAAAGTCACGTGAGGCGACAAAACGCGCAGTCAAAGGCTATCGTGAAATCAATCTGCGCGGGATGAAACTGGTCAGGGACGGCGGATATCTTGCGACATGTTCCTGCTCCCATTTTATGACACAGGAATTACTGGCAAAAACAATCCGTGAAGCTGCCCGTACCGCACACAAGCGTCTGCGGCAGGTGGAGTTCCGGACACAGTCGCCGGATCACCCGATCCTCTGGACAGAGGGGGAAGAGACCTCTTATTATCTGAAATTTTTTATCTTTCAGGTATGTGATGAATTGTAAAACGGTAAAAATTCTCTTGCAAGGAAAAATACTTTGTGATATATGTAATAAGGATTTGATCCTTGAGGAGGTTTTTTATAGTGGCTAATAATCTGGTCATTGTCGAGTCACCGACGAAAGTAAAATCAATTAAGAAGTTTCTTGGCTCTGCGTATAAGGTAGAAGCGTCCATGGGACATGTGCGGGATCTGCCGAAGAGTCAGCTCGGTATAGATGTCGAACATGACTATGAACCGAAATATATCACAATTCGCGGTAAGGGCGATCTGCTTGCAAAACTGCGCAAAGAAGCGGCAAAGGCAAAGATGATTTACCTCGCAACCGACCCGGACCGCGAAGGAGAAGCAATCTCGTGGCATCTCTCGCAGACCCTGAAGGTGGATCCGCAGAAGATGAAACGGATTTCATTTAATGAAATTACAAAGACAGCGGTAAAAGAATCCCTTAAGAATGCGCGGGATCTTGATATGGATCTGGTTGATGCGCAGCAGGCCCGCAGAATACTGGACCGTATGGTGGGTTACGAAATCAGCCCATTATTATGGAAGAAAATCAAGCGTGGACTTTCTGCCGGACGAGTGCAGTCTGTCGCTCTGCGCATCATTGCTGACCGGGAAGAAGAGATCAATGAATTCATTCCGCAGGAATACTGGACGCTGGATGCTGACTTTCAGGTCGACGGACAGAAAAAGCCGCTGACTGCCCATTTTTACGGAACAGATAAGAAAACAGAACTGCATACACGGGAAGAAGTAGATGAGGTTCTGCAAAAGCTCCGGAACGCTTCCTTTGCGGTAGATGAAATCAAGAAGGGCAGCCGTGTGAAGAAAGCACCGCTTCCGTTTACAACAAGTACGCTGCAGCAGGAAGCTTCGAATGTGCTGAACATGTCTACCTATAAGACAATGCAGATTGCACAGCAGCTGTACGAAGGTGTGGATCTTCCGAAGGTCGGAACAGTCGGTCTGATCTCTTATCTGCGTACGGATTCTACCCGTATTTCGGAAGAGGCAGATGCGGCTGCACGCGAATATATTGCCGGAGAATTTGGCAGCGAATATCTGGCAGATGGAAATGGAGGAAGCGGCCGCGGCAAGAGTCAGAACAAAAAAGTTCAGGATGCCCACGAGGCGATTCGACCGACAGATATTACGCGTACGCCGGCTTCTGTAAAAGAACATCTCTCGCGCGATCAGTTCCGTCTCTATCAGCTGATCTGGAAACGGTTCGCGGCAAGCAGAATGGCGCCTGCCCGTTATGAGACCAATACAGTCCGGATCCGCGGCGGTGAATACATCTTTACGGCTTCGGCTTCGACCCTTCTGTTCAAAGGCTTTCTGAGCGTTTATTCCGAGGGTGCCGATTCGAAGGAAGCAGATGATCATCTTGGCAAGATTGAGAAGGACAGCAGTCTGAAACTGCTGCAGTTTAATGAAGAACAGCATTTTACCCAGCCGCCGGCGCATTATACAGAGGCGTCCCTTGTCCGTGAGATGGAAGAACTGGGAATCGGACGTCCGAGTACCTACGCGCCGACAATCACGACCATCATCAATCGCAGATATATTGCCAGAGAGCAGCGTAAACTGTATATCACAGAACTGGGTGAAGTTGTCAACGAGATGATGAAGCAGGCTTTTCCCAGTATCGTGGATGTGAATTTCACTGCAAATATGGAAGCGCTCCTGGATGCGGTGGAAGAAGGAACACTGGAGTGGAAAACAATCATCCGCAATTTCTGGCCGGATCTGAAGGAAGCGGTCGGTACGGCTGAGCAGGAACTTGAAGAAGTTGAGATCCGCGATGAGGAATCTGACGTCATCTGCGAGAACTGCGGCCGCAGGATGGTAATCAAATACGGTCCGCACGGTAAATTCCTGGCCTGTCCCGGATTTCCGGAATGCAGGAACACAAAACCGTATTTTGAAAAGACAGGGGTTGTCTGTCCGAATTGCGGCGGAGATATTGTCATCAAGAAGACCAAAAAGGGACGCCGTTATTACGGCTGCGTCAACCATCCGGACTGTGAGTTTATGACATGGCAGAAGCCTTCCAATATCAGATGTCCGCAATGCGGCGGTTATATGCTCGAAAAAGGGAAAAAGCTGGTATGCGCAGATAAAACATGCGGATATATCGGAAACGCGGCAGATATGGAATCGCAGAATGATTCGGAATGAAAAGAGAAGAATGAATATATCATGGGACTGCGAGAGCAGTCCCATGTCTTTTTAAGAAATATTCAGAATATTTATTGCAAAAAAAGCAAATGTGCGCTAATATAGAGATGTATATGCAAGTAACAAAAATATCCGAAAAATTGTCGGGCGGGACAAAGAAAGGCATACATTATGAGTGTTCAATTACTGGATAAAACAAGAAAAATCAATAAACTTCTGCACAACAACAGTTCAACCAAGGTCGTGTTTAATGATATCTGCAAAGTCATGATGGAATGCCTGGATTCCAATATTCTGGTCATCAGCCGAAAAGGGAAGGTGCTTGGTGTTGCAGACAGGAACGGGGTCGATACCATACAGGAACTCATCGCCAATCAGGTGGGTGAGCATATCGACGAATTGCTGAACGACCGCTTTCTCAGCGTTCTTTCGACAAAGGAGAATGTAAACCTGACGACGCTGGGATTTGAGGGAGATGCATATCGTAATTATACTGCGATCATTAATCCGATTGAGATTGCCGGAGAGCGTCTGGGAACTGTATTTATGTATCGAATGGATCCGCAGTATGACATCGATGATATTGTCGTCAGCGAATACGGCACGACTGTCGTGGGTCTGGAAATGATGCGCTCCGTAAACGAGGAGAACCTGGAAGAAAACCGGAAGATTCAGGTTGTCAAGTCTGCTTTCAGTACGCTTTCCTACTCAGAACTGGAAGCGATCGTACACATATTTGATGAACTTGACGGCGAGGAAGGCATTCTGGTCGCCAGCAAGATCGCAGACCGCGTCGGGATTACACGTTCTGTTATCGTAAATGCACTCAGGAAGTTCGAGAGTGCGGGTGTGATAGAATCACGGTCCAGCGGGATGAAGGGAACGTATATCAAGGTGCTGAATGATTATATCTTTGATGAACTCAAGGAGATCCGGGATAACAAAACCGGTAAGACGATGAAGGTCGAGAAAGAATAAACCGGTACAAAAAAGAACCGAAGCGGAGCGCAGCCTGCGCTTGAGCAGATCCTGCAAAATACAAACAACCCCTGAAATATGGCTGTAACTGCCTGTGTTTCAGGGGTTTCTTGTATTATCGGTAAAATTTTGATAAAATAACTATGTATGTGCCTTTAAATCAGAAGGCGTATACATGGACAGGAAGCTATTTTAATTAAGATTACCGGGGAATAAAATGAAGCAGATTATATATAAAGCGGCATTGCTGCTGGGCATTCTGATCTGTCTGTTCGGGATACCATTGTGTGTACGGGCTGAAACAGATGAACCGGATGCAGCCACACTTTCTGAGACGGGTCCGGAGGATCCGGCATCCGGAGTGATATCTGAAGCCGTGCCGGAGCAGGAAAATACAATTGCCCTGCCGGACAGCACTGATCTGGCAGAAGGCTATATTAATCAACAGTTTAACGGCGGAGCAGCAGCTGTTCCAAGGCTTAAGGCGCGCCGCATCACACAGGGAAGCAAGCTTACCGGTGTCAATCTGACGGCATATCAGCTGATCCTGGAAGCGGTGACAGAGATCGCCGCGGGCGGGCGGACGTCCACAGAATTACAGTTGTCCCGGGACGCGCTGGGCATTTCATTAAAATACTACTATGCGGCAGATCTGTCTGTGACGAATGTAATCGGCCCGGACGGGCAGCCGACAGCGGAAGCAAAAGCGGCAATGAACCGGATCATCGGTTTTAACATCAAAACCGTAATGGATGCGCTGACGGCTGATTATCCCTACGAGTTTTACTGGTTTGATAAGACGAAAGGATATGTTCACAGTTCCTGCAGCTATGGGACAAGTGCGTCAGGTGATTTTATCTGTTTTCCAAAGGTGTATAATCTGCGGATGTCTGTTGCACCGGCTTATGCATATGAGTCGGAGCGGTACATCATTAATACCGAAGAAACAGGAAGAGCAAAACAGGCAGCCGAGAATGCCGGAAATATTATAGCTTCTGAAGCGTCTCTGGAAGACAGGGAGAAACTGTCGGCCTATAAAGATATCATCTGTGAGCTGACATCCTATGATAAAACAGTTTCTGCTTCCGGAACATATGGTGATCCGTGGCAGATGGTTTATGTGTTCGACAATGATCCTGAAACAAATGTTGTATGTGAAGGGTATGCCAAGGCGTTTCAGTATTTGTGTGATAACAGTGATTTTTCAGATCCTTCTGTTGTCTGTAATACAGTGACAGGGAGTATTCAGGGTGTTGTCAGCAATGGACTTCATATGTGGAATCTTGTGACGATTGCAGGAGAAAACTATCACGCGGATATTACAAACAGCGATACAGGGACTGCTGGATCAAGAGGTCAGCTTTTTCTGGCAGCGGTGGATTGTGAAAATATGTATTGGCAGGATGAAGCAGGCGGCATCCTTTCAGAGTATCGTTTTACCAGCCCGAGACTCCAGTATAAGTATGATGCGGATACCATGGCGCTGTATACGAAAGATGAATTAAAAGTGGCAGATACCGGCCATGAATATGAATTTTCGTCCTGGCAATGGCTTCCGGACCCGTCAGGCATCGGTTATACGGTGAAGGCAGTTCTGACCTGCAGCCGGTGTCAGAGGACAAAACTGATTGACGCGGAAGTTGCTGTGGAGACAACCGAAGCAACTGAGACGGAGGAGGCAATGCTTCACTATACAGCTGTAGCTTCGTATGGAGATCAGACGTTCAAAGATGAGCGCACAGATGCAGTTGCAGAGGAGAAGGAACCGGATACAGAGCAGCAGCCCGCGGAGAAGCAGGCGGAAGAGGCGGATCCGGCTTCTGCAGGAGACACAGATGGAAAAACAGGTGAGGCGTCTGCTTCGGAAGCAGAAGATGCTGCGGGCCATATCACGCTGGAAGCTGCTGAAAAACAGATTACTGCGCTGCAAAACGACGGAGATCTTATCAATACGAATTTCCGGACGCTGGCAGCACGGGTCACTTCTGTAAAGAAGACGTCGCTGACTGTTAAATGGAAACGTGTGAAGGGGGCAGCGGGGTATATTATCTATGCTGCCAAAGCGGGCGCTTCCCGCTATGTGAGAGCCGGAGAGACAGGGAACAGCGCGGCAAAAACATTTACGCTGAAAAAGATCAGCGGAAAGCGACTGAAAAAGAATACTTATTATAAAGTTCTGATTCTTGCGTACAAGAACAGTGCTGATGGCAGGCGGCTGCTTGCATCTTCAAAAACAATCCACGCTGCGACAGGAGGAGGGAAAAACGGAAATCCTGTCAAACTTACAGGGGTGAAATCGTCTCTTGCTGTTCAGAGAGGGAAAAAGATAAAACTTTCCGTAAAACAGCCGGCAGACGCAGGGAAAAAGATCAAAAAATACAGAGCTGTCAGCTTCGAGTCTTCTGATCCTTCAATTGCTTCTGTATCAAAAAAAGGAGTGGTTAAAGCAAAGAAAAAAGGAAACTGCCTGATATATGTTTATGCGCAGAACGGTCTGTCAAAGAAAATAAAAATAAAAGTGAAATAAGACACCGTCGGAAGACAGAGTGCCTGAAAAGGCCCTGTATACAGCAATGAAAAACAAAAACATGAGAAAAATCGAGAAAAACAGATGATTTACGAAGAAACACAAGAAAATACATCGATTCTCGCCGATTCATCTATTTGCGTATGTACAGGAAATAAACTATTATAACAATCGTTGAGTAGCACTCATACAAATCGAGTGCTAATAAAACACAAAATCAAATGCATCACTGCATCTGATCGATAAACGTAAGAAAAAACATTGAAATACAAGGAGGCACGTAAAATGAAGTTAGTACCGTTGGGCGAGAGAGTTGTTTTAAAACAGCTGGCAGCTGAGGAAAAGACCAAATCCGGTATCATCCTGACATCTGAGGCACAGGAAAAGCCGTCTGAGGCAGTTGTAATTGCAGTCGGACCGGGAACAGAAGATGTAAAGATGGAAGTTAAGGTTGATGACAAGGTTATTTATTCTCAGTATGCGGGCATGAAAGTAAAGCTCGAGGGTGAAGAATATATCGTTGTGAAACAGAGCGACATTCTTGCAATTGTTCAGTAATAATTGCGTATTACAAAGTAACAGCAGCGGTTCTGAACCAGGTCCGGTCAGAACCGGAAAAATGATTTCAGGAGGCAAATAAATCATGGCAAAAGAGATTAAATATGGTGCTGACGCGCGTACCGCGCTGATGGAAGGTGTTGACAAGCTTGCGAATACCGTTCGCGTTACACTCGGCCCGAAGGGAAGAAACGTTGTATGTGAGCGTTCCTACGGCGCACCGACAGTTACAAACGACGGTGTTACCATCGCAAAAGAGATCGAGCTGGAAGACGGATTTGAGAACATGGGCGCACAGCTCATCTGCGAAGTTGCATCCAAGACAAACGATGTAGCCGGTGACGGAACAACAACTGCTACCGTTCTGGCACAGGCAATGATGCATGAAGGTCTTCGCAACCTGGCAGCAGGCGCAAATCCGATTATCCTTCGCAAGGGAATGCAGAAGGCAACAGATAAGGCTGTTGAGATCATCCAGGGCATGAGCGAGAAGGTTAAAGGCAAAGACCACATCGCACGTGTCGCAGCTGTTTCTTCAGGTGACGAGCATGTCGGACAGATGGTTGCAGACGCTATGGAGCGTGTGTCCAACGACGGCGTTATCACAATCGAAGAGTCCAAGACCATGCAGACAGAGCTGGATGTCGTAGAAGGTATGGAATTCGACCGTGGTTATGTTTCCGCTTACATGGCTACAGACATGGAGAAAATGGAAGCAAACCTTGAGAATCCGTACATCCTGATCACAGATAAGAAGATCAGCAACATCCAGGAAATCCTTCCGCTTCTCGAGCAGATCGTACAGAGCGGCGCAAGCCTTCTGATTATCGCTGAGGATGTCGAGGGTGAGGCACTCTCCACACTGATCGTCAACAAGCTCCGCGGCACCTTCAAGGTGGTTGCAGTTAAGGCACCGGGCTATGGCGACAGAAGAAAAGAAATGCTGCAGGATATCGCAATCCTGACAGGCGGAACAGTTATCTCTTCCGAACTCGGTTATGAACTCAAAGAGGCGAAGATCGAGATGCTCGGAAAGGCTAAATCTGTTACAGTCAGAAAAGAAAACACAGTCATCGTTGACGGCGCAGGATCCAAGAAAGACATCGGCGACCGTGTTGCTCAGATCAAGACACAGATTGAGACAACAACATCTGAGTTTGACAAAGAAAAACTTCAGGAGCGTCTTGCAAAACTCTCCGGCGGTGTTGCAGTAATCCGTGTAGGCGCTGCTACCGAAGTTGAGATGAAAGAAAAGAAGCTTCGTATGGAAGATGCACTCAACGCTACAAGAGCAGCTGTTGAAGAAGGCATCATCGCAGGCGGCGGCTCCGCATATGTACATGCAACAAAAGAACTGTTCAGCTTTGCAGATGCACTGGAAGGCGACGAGAAGACCGGCGCACAGATCATCATCAAAGCGCTTGAGTCTCCGCTGAAAACCATCGCTGAGAACGCAGGTCTTGACGGATCCGTTATCGTAAACAAAGTCAAAGAGGCTAAGAAGGGCATTGGCTTCGACGCATACAAAGAAGAGTATGTTGACATGGTCAAAGCAGGCATCCTGGATCCGGTAAAGGTAACCAGAAGCGCACTGCAGAACGCAACCAGTATTGCATCCTCACTGCTGACCACAGAATCCGCAGTGGCAAACATCAAAGAAGACACACCGGCTATGCCCACCCCGCCGATGATGTGATATTCAGCAAAGCCACATAAGATAATAAAAGATCGTCCCACACGCTCTGGTGCGTGGGACGATCTTTTTTATCTTATGCGGCGCAGCCCCACAGCCCTCGCAAATCTTTGATTTGAGAGGGCTGAGAGTGGGTTTGCTGAATATCAGAGCGCTTATGAGCGAAGTGTACAGCGTGACCGCTTGCGGGCAAAGATGTACTTACAAGGGCTGATCGGGCGATATCCCGGGGGTTGTTGACAATCCGGAGGATCGTTGTTAAAATGGCAATGCGCAAAAGAAACATGACTTTGCAGAGGCATCGAGAATGTAGCAAGGCTCCACACCAATCTATCATTACGGTGTGGAGTTTTATAAGTTGTTAAGGGATAAAAGACATGAGACTGTCAGAATTATTAAAAAAAATACATTACAGGCATCTTTCGGGAGATCCGGATCCGGAGATAAAAGGCGTCGCGTTCGATTCAAGGGATTTACATGCGGGAGACCTGTTTGTCTGTATTCGCGGAAGAATGCATGACGGACACAGGTATATACCGGAGGCACAGAAGAAGGGTGCTGTCTGTATCGTGGTAGAGGATTTTGCCTCCTGCACAGAAGAGGAACGGTGTGCCGCGGCACAGATGACGGTAATCGAGACGGATTCTACACGCCTGGCACTTGCGGAGATTTCAGCGGCATGGTTCGGATATCCGGCCGAGGAACTGAAGACGATTGGCATTACAGGAACCAAGGGAAAAACAACCAGTGCCTATATGATCCGTTCCATTCTGGAAAATGCCGGCATGAAGGTCGGATTGATCAGTACCATTGAGATGATCATCGGCGAAAAACATATAAAGGCAGAAAACACGACCCCAGAGTCTTACAGGATTCAGGAGGCATTCAGAGAGATGGTCGATGCAGGCTGTAACGTCGTAGTAGTCGAGGTGTCTTCTCAGGCCCTGCTGATGGAGCGTGTTTCTGGTTTTACATTTGATTTCGGCATTTTTACAAATATTGAATCCGATCATATCAGTCCGCAGGAGCACGCGGATTTTGAAGAATATCTGGCCTGCAAAAAGAAACTGCTGTCGCGCAGCAGAATCGGGATTGTAAACCGGGACGACCCGCGCTTTTTAGATATTACAGAGGGTGCCGGGTGTCCGATTGAAACATATGGATTTCATCCGGAGGCTGATTACCGGGCCGAAAATGAAATGCTGATTGCCAAACCGGGATATCTCGGAATTACGTACAATGCGCTCGGAAGAGAGAAACTGGAAGTGTCAATAGACATTCCCGGCCGCTTTTCCGTCTATAATTCTCTGGCTGCAATTGCAGTCTGTCATCATTTTTGTGTCAGCAGGGAAAATATTCTGGCAGCACTGAAGGGAGCCAAAATCAGAGGACGCATAGAACTGATTCCGGTATCAGACGAATTTACACTTCTGATCGACTATGCCCATAACGCAATGTCTCTTGAAAATCTGCTTGTGACATTGCGGGAATATCATCCGGCGCGCCTGATCTGTCTGTTTGGATGCGGAGGTGACCGGGACCGGAGCCGGCGTTTTGAGATGGGAGAAATCTCAGGACGCCGGGCAGATTTTACAATTCTGACATCGGATAATCCCCGGTTTGAAGATCCGCAGATGATCCTTGATGATATTCAGAAAGGAATTGACCGCACCAGCGGTGAATACGTAATCATTCCGGACCGGAAAAAGGCGATACGCTATGCACTCGGCATGGGAGAGCCGGGAGATATTATTGTACTTGCCGGCAAGGGTCACGAAGACTGTCTTGAGATCAACGGAAAAAAGATTCCGATGGATGAAAGAGAGCTGATCCGTGAAATTCTTGAAGAGCAGGGAAACCCTGAGGATCCGTGAACTGTTTTAAAACGACGGTCCGATATGCCTGCTTCTTTAGAAGTGAATTTCCTCACCCCGCTTCAGGCGGTCATGAAACTCCGCAGTGGCCGTGATCAGCACATCACCGGAGGAATTCAGGGCAGTTTCGACGGAATCCTGAATAATACCGATAATAAATCCGACCGTGACGGCCTGCATTGCAATATCATTGCTGATTCCGAAGAGGGAGCAGGCCATCGGAATCAGGAGCAGAGATCCGCCTGCCACACCGGATGCACCGCATGCACCGAGTGTCGAAAGAATGCTCAGAATCAAAGCGGTCGGGATGTCGACAGTAATGCCCAGCGTGTGTACCACAGCCAGTGTCATGACGGTGATCGTGATCGCGGCACCGTCCATGTTGATTGTCGATCCAAGTGGAATCGATACAGAATAGAAATCTTCTTCGAGCCCCAGCTTTTTACAAAGCGCCATGTTCATCGGGATATTTGCGGCGGAACTTCTGGTAAAGAATGCAGTCACACCGCTTTCCCGCAGACAGCGGACAACCAGCGGATACGGATTTCTGCGAAGCATGACCGCAACCAGAAACGGATTGACCACCAGCGATACAAAGAGCATGCTTCCGACCAGTACCAGCAGAAGTTTTCCGTAATCCTTGAAAATACCAAGTCCTCCTGTCGCAACGGAATTGTATGCAAGACCCGTAATACCAAATGGTGCGGTGTTGATGATTCCGCGTACGACATGGGATACCATTTCTGAAATTTCACCAAATAATTTCTTTGTCGATTCAGACGCAATAAATCTGGCAGTAATTCCAAAGATAACAGCCCAGAAGAGAATACCGACGTAGTTTGCTTCTGTAAGGGAACGAACCGGATTGATCACCATATTGTTCAGAAGGGTACGCAGGACTTCACCGATCCCGGACGGCGCAGTTTCTGCAGCTGCTTCAACATCTGTGAGCCGCAGCGTGACAGGAAAGAGAAAACTTGCGATAACAGCCACAAATGCGGCCAGCATAGTTGTCAGCAGGTAAAGGAAAACGACCGTGCGGAATCGTTTTCCGACATTTCCGGTTGCATTTGCCAGAGCTGACAGCACAAGAACAAACACCAGAATCGGTGCAATGGCTTTCAGAGCACCGACAAAGAGATCACCGAGAATTGAGATGACAGATGCCTGCGGAACTGCAATTCCGAGCAGAACGCCGGCGATCAGTCCGGTCAGAATCCGGAGGATCAGGCTGCTGCTGTTCCATTTCTTAATCAGTTTCATAAACATACCTCCTTCGTAAAACCTGCCTTATAAAGCCAGTATCTTGCAGTAGAATTTCATGTTCGAAAATCTGCCTGACTCGTACCATTGTATCCCTGAGCGATTGTAATTGTCAAAGCCATTCATATTCCCTAAATGATGCCGGTGATTTCGTCATATTTTATATGACGTTTTTTTGTTATAGCAGATAAATCAGACAGAATACTTGAAGATATTTAATAGATTCGTAAAAAAACAGTAATGAATCGGGCACATAAGATTATGCATGATGCTGAAATGTAAGATATAATAGTTCCAGAAGTTGTCAAAATTTATAATTTGTGCAGCAAACGGAAAAATAATGTGACGATTCAAAGGAGTGCGGCATGATGAAGGGAAAACGATTAGTTGCGGTATTATTGGCGGTATTTATGATAATGACGCTTGTGCCGGCCGGCGTGTGGGCGGAAGAACCGGACAGTGCAGATGTCATTTCGTCTTCTGAGACACTTTTAGAAGATACAGAATCTGTGAGCAAAGAGGCTCAAAGAGTTGTTGAGGAGGAAAATTACAACGATCTTGATCTGAACAACGCAGTTCCTCTTTCGATCGGCGCAGATACAGTCAGTGTGTCTGTAGACCTGTCTGAGAGTGCGCCTTATAAACTGTTTGCGCTGGACGTTCAGGAGACCGGTATATACACATTTATCTCATCCGGAAGATCCGATGATTCAATCAATCCCTATGGAGCACTGATCCAGGTAGACGGTGACAGTCGGGAGCAGATAGCATTTGAGGATGATGATGATGGCGGCGGGGCTGAAGACAGGTGTTTTTCGTTCTCCTGGGAATTGGAAAGCGGCAATACCTATTATTTTCTTGCTGACCAATATGATAGTGAACCCGCTTCTTCCGGATCCTACCAGCTGACAATCAGAAAGCAGCAGGGAATCAGCCTGACATTTGATGCAAACGGCGGATATTTTCAGGATGATGGCGGGGAGCAGATAAGTGAAATCACAGGGAGTGTGCTCTCAGATGCAAGTCTTACAGAACTTGAAAATTTTTATATGATTGCAAATGTGATGCGTGACGGCTATGAGCTGGCAGGTTGGAGCAGAGATCCGGAGGCATCTGATCCGGAAAAGACTGCGGACCTCTCCTGGACAACAGATGAGAGCGGCATCTGGTATGCGGTATGGTGGGAAAGCATCACGGCAACATTTGACGCAAACGGCGGATTCATTGAAAAGGACGGCGAAAACGTACCGACGTGTGAAATGGCGGTCGGCGCCGGAACCACATTGGATCAGATCTCTGATATGATAAATCCCTGGGTGTCCCGGGAAGATGATGAGGGAGGCGTCTGGAATCTGATCGGCTGGGCAGATCACGCGGAAGCAGGTCCGGAGGATATTCTTCCGGGCGATACCGCCATTACAGCGAATAACTGTACGTTTTATGCGGTATGGGAATCTTCCTCGGGGGACAATTCTTATATCATCACACTCGACGCAAACGGCGGAAGCTTTACAGACAATCCGGATCCGGTCAGAACACTGGAAATTGCTGAAGGCGGAAGGCTCGGCGATTATGATTACGATCTGTCAGATCCGTCATATTATGACGATTACGGCAGTGTGATCAAAACGTTCATCGGCTGGGCAGACCCGGATGGAAATCAGATCGAAGATATTTATGATTATTATCCGCAGAGAGATGAGACGTTAACAGCAGTCTGGGAAGACAGGATTAAAGTTACAGTCAACGTAGATGAGCAGTATGGCTATTTTGAACGCTGGAATAATCGCACGCAGGAAAACGAGCGTTCTAATTCAATCAATCTCTATCCGGAAGAAGAATACGATCTATATAGTATAAATGAGTATCTGGTATACGATACTGATCAGTATCGCATCATCGGCTGGATCGATGATGCGACGGGTGAGATTTGCGAAGAGAATATCTATCCGGAAACGGATATGTCTCTGACGCTGCAGTTAGAAGAAGTGTATGCTGTCACATTCCAGGCAGGAGCGGGATATTTTTATTCAGATCCGGACAATAAAACGCAGACAATTGCGGTTTATAGTGGAGAAACGCTTACTGAGATTCCGGCAGTCAATACGAATGAAGACCACATGTTCTTTTCCGGCTGGTATCTGGATGAGGAGCTGACGCAGCCGGTATCGGATGAGACCATTTATGAAACCGAGGTCAACGGACCGATTACATACTATGCCGGCTATGAAGAAGGCTATACGGTCACTTGTGACATGAACGGCGGATTTGTTGAAGTCTATAATGATTCCACGGGAGAAATAGAAAGACAGACTCAAATCAGGATAACCGTTCAGAAGGACAGCGGGATTTCTCTCTATGATCAGTTTACAAACTCATATAACGTGTATCACGACGATGTGCATATGAGTTTTGAGGGATTTCTGGATACGGATGATAACGAAATCAGAGATGCGTGGGATTTCCAGATTACTGCCGATACGGTTGTAAAAATCAACTGGCTGAAATCATATATTATTACCTATTATGCAAATGGAGGCAGTTTCTTCGGCTATGCTGAATCCAGTGAGTTTAAGATTCCGGAAGGATTATCTCTGGATCACAGCTATTTCGGTGAAGACGCAATCTGTCCGCCGGAAGAGTCGGAACATCTGGCTTTCGGCGGCTGGTACACAGACGCTGCCTGCTCCGAAGGAAATAAGATTGAGAATTTCCGGGAATATGTTCCGGAAAGTGACATGAATCTCTATGCAAAATACGTTGAAGGCATCCCTGTGACATTCCGCACGGATCCGGAATACGGTTACTATTATGGAGATGACGACTCGCAGGTCTCTGAAAAGGTTTTCTATTTTTCACCCGAAGAAATATATGATCTGATAGATAACCACGAGTACCAGCCGGAATATGACAGTGATCTGCGCGAGTTTAAAGGCTGGGCATATGAGGATGGAACTGCACTGACATATGACGAATCACGCTGGTTCACTCCGACAGAACCGGTTGTTCTGACGGCACTCTGGAGCAGAGAATATGTGATTACATTTGATGTAAGTGAGATCGGTTATTTTGAAGGTGATAATTCAGATACTTATACCGTGTATGTATGGGATGGATATTCCCTTGAAGAGGAGATTAATATTCCGGATGTGATCTTCAGTCAGCCGGACCAGGCAGTAATCGGATGGAAAGACGCTGCCACGGGAACAGTGTATACGATAGAAGAGCTGTATGATCTCGTTCCGGAAACCGATATGACATTCACTCCGGTTCTGACAGATGCATACACGATCACGTTTACTGCAGGGGAATACGGCTATATCAATGGCGGCTGGGATAGTGATGCAGAAGAATATATAAAACTTCCGGAGAAAACCATCACAGTTCCGAAGGGAAAGAAGCTTACCTACAGCGCAGATATTCCGGGCATTTACGTGAAAGAAGAATTTGAAGACAGCAAAATGTTCTCTGAACGTTATCAGCTCGAAGACGGAAGAATTTTAGATGAGGAAGAAATAGGGGTTTATGTACCGGGCGCGAACGAGACAATTACAGCCGTTTTTGTTGATGCTGCCGTGATCACACTGGACGCCAACGGCGGTTACTTTGAGCAGGAAGACTACGAAGGAGAAGAAGAAAACCGTTTTGAGACGGTGAAAATCAAGTGTGAGGTCGGTTCAGACTATGATGAATACTGGCTGGAAGATTTTGGTTATAATGTCAGACATGATCTTGAGAACATGCGATTCTCGGGAATATTCTATCTGGATCCGGAATGTACGCAGCCGGTGAATGAGGATACATTTGTTGTGACCGGGCCGCAGACGCTGTATGCGGGCTGGCGCGAGCAGGTTGTTATCACATACCACGCCGCATGGGAAGGTGCGCCGGAAGGACAGCCTGCGGGACAGTTCCCGTTTGATGAGGATGAAGAAGAAGGGGCGGATCTTGTTTCTACGCTGCAGGCTGATAAAGGAAGCTTTTATGGCAGAAATGTGATCGACAATGAAGATGAGCCGCTTGACCCGGTTGTTCCGAATGGCGAAGGAGAGAAATTCGCTTTTGCCGGCTGGTATCTGGATGAGGAACTGACAGAACCGGTAAAGAACAGAACACTGATCAACGGAGACATGGATCTCTATGCGAAGTATGACGGCGCATGGACGGTCACGTTTGATGCGGGTGACGGCGAATTTGCCGATGGTTCTAATACATATGATGTGAATGTCGCTGTTGGGACACGCGGTGTTCGTACACCGGAAGATAATCTTACCGCTGGTGATACAAAAGAATTTGACCACTGGGAACTTGGAGGTTCTGTGTTTGACGGTGAGTATTATCTGCCGAAATCAGACGTGACCGTAACGGCGGCTTATGCAGATGCATTTACGGTCTATCTGGACCCGGGTGAAGGAACTGTTGATTTGGATGATGGAGAGTTATATGACAGCAGATTCTTATATCAGACCGAAAGAGTGGGCAGGGAAATCTGGCTTCCGGGCAGATCTAATGTTAATGCGCCTGAAAATAAATCTTTCGTCGGCTGGTCTCTTGACGAAGACGGGACAAACTTATTGCAGGATCAGAATATTTTCAAAGGGACTGAATCAAAAGTATACACATTTTATGCAGTCTATACGGATCAGGTAACGATTACACTGCACGCAGGAGAGAACGGATCGCTTTATGTTTATGACGCCGGCGGCGGAAGTATTGGTGCCGGGGAATCCAAAACAGTGAAAGCAGGTGCCGGTATGGCGCTTTCAGCGATGGATATCAGTTGTCATCCGGTCCGGGGATATTACTTTGACGCGTGGTATGCAGATGAGGCGCTGACAGAGCAGGTTGATTTTGACACCGAGATCCCGGAGGAAGGAAAACATTATTACGCAGACTGGGGAAAATGCCGGCATGTCCAGTTTGATACTGACGGCGGTTCGCAGAGGATTTACGATTATAATGTAAGTTACTATACAACGGACGTTTATGTAATACCGGGTAATCGTCTGGGATTAAACTGCTACATTTTAGCGCCGCAAAAAGAGGGATTCGTTTTTGACGGATACTATCAGGACAGTGCATTTACAAAGAAAATTGAATCGATCTACGACTATATCCCATCCGGAGATGAAACGATCTATCTGAAATGGACGGAAGGGGAAGCGGGTAATACCTGCAAGGTAACATTCCATACGGAATCCGGAACAGGAGAGGGTACGTTCCTGATCAATGGAGGTACATCCCGGCAGATCACTGCCGAAAAGGGCATCCGTTTCTACAACAACAATTTTAACAGCAGCACCCTTAGTGTAATCCCTGCAGACGCAGATAAGCAGTTTACCGGCTGGTATCTGGATGAGTCATGCACACAGCCGTTTTATTTCAGTCAGGTTATCCGGACCGATCTTAACGTGTATGCCGGATATGGAGTGAAGGTTACCATCACCTTCCATGCGGGAGACGGCGGATATTTTGATACGGATGACTATGCAGAAGTATATCCGTACAAAACGACTGCGGGAGAGATCATTAATCTGGATCGTGAATTACCGGATCTGCTGAATGATGATTCAGGTAAGGAATTTGTCGGATGGTATCTGGATGAGACGCTGCAGACACCGGTGGAAGCAGAAGATAACCAGTATATAGTGGAAACGTCCGCGGATCTGTATGCAAAGTGGCAGGATTCTTATACGGTATACTATCACGCAGGAAGCGGCAGGCTCGAATATGACAGGACTTTGTGGAGAACCTACGCGGCGGGTGAAAGCGCAGAAGTACTCGTGCCGCAGCCGGATGATTCTGCTTCTGTGTTTGCGGGCTGGTATCTGACAGAAGATCTGAGCGGCTCTGCTGTGACAGATTTCGCGTTCGGGCAGGATACGGATCTGTTCGCGAAGTACACCAATGAAAACACAGGCACCGTGACACTGGACGCAAGCGGCGGCTATTTTGTGGACCAGAACGAAAACAGGACGCCAACAATGACAGTGGCGACAGATGGAAACCGGACACTTTCCGAACTGATTGGTGAGTATGCTAACCGCCCGCAGCCTGATCCGGAGGTTGTGTTTGTCGATTTCATCGGCTGGAGTACCACAAAAGGAGGAACAGCACCGGTAGATCCGGAAACGTACAAACCGGCCAAAGGACAGACACTTTACGCAATCTGGAAGAATCTCACCACAGTATTCTTCGAGCCGGGCGACGGAATCTTAACGTTCTCAATCCCTCCGGAACTCTGGATTATGGGTTACAGGGACGAACCGCTGTCTGCGCTTGATGAGCGTTATTTGGGGTTTTCGGTTTCATGGTGGCCCGGACTCGATGTGATTCTCAACGGCGGCGTGGTGCCGCCGGAGGGCTACACCTTCGCAGGCTGGTATACCGAACGAAACGGAGGCGGTACAAAGGCAGACAGAGACTTTATTCTGGCACAAAGTACAACATTCTACGCATATTATGAAAAGAATGACGGACCGGTTCCGGAACTGACCTATACAGTCACCGTGACAAACGGCACTGTGACAGGCCTGACTGACGGGAAGGCACATGAAGGCGACTTGATCACGCTGAAGGCAGATGAACCGGAGCGGGGCGAAGCCTTTGCAGGATGGCAGGGACTGGATGGTATCACAGGCATTGATGCTTCACAGGCAGAGATCACCTTCAGCATGCCGGCGCGGAATATCGAAGTGACGGCAGCCTATGCGCCGATTCTGGTCAACTCACTCACTGTTTCGGCAGAGGGTGGAAAAACGGACCTTCAGATCGGAGAACAGGTGCAGCTGCAGGCAATTACCACGCCGGAAAATGCCAAGAATCCTGCCGTGACGTGGAGCAGTTCAGATCAGTCAGTTGCCACGGTCAGTGACAGCGGTCTGGTCACTGCAGTATCGGAAGGCAGCGTGACAATCAGCGCCGCGACAGTGGACGGATCCGGCCTTTCAGAAGGCATTGCCATTACTGTGCAGCCCGAACCTGAATATCAGGTGAAGGTCATCAACGGAAAACTGTTCAATACGGATGAAACAACCGGCAGCTTTGAGGCAGGTGATTCGGTAAGTGTCAGCGCAGATGAACCGGCAGAAGGCATGGTCTTTGATAAATGGACTGTGGAAGGTGTCGAACTGGCAGATGTGACAAGTTCGACCGTCACGTTTACCATGCCGGAAAACGATGTGACACTGACAGCAGGATACAAAGAGAAAGAGCCCGACATTATATATGTCAGCAGCATTGAAGTAACACCTGCCGAGGCGACTATCACAGCGATTGGTGATACGGTACAGCTGGCTGCTTCTGTTGCGCCGGAGGATGCGACAAACAAGGAGGTTCACTGGAGCAGCAACAATCCTGCGGTGGCGGCAGTATCAGGTACCGGACTTGTGACGGCAGTTTCCGAGGGAACCGCGGCAATCACTGCGGCGGCAGCGGACGGCTCAGGCAAAACAGGTACAGCCCTGATTACAGTCCGGCTTCCGAGGTATGAAGTAACCGTTGTGAACGGAACCCTGAGCGGCGGCGGAACAAGCGGCAGCTTTAAGGAAGGGGAAAAAGTAACGGTCACTGCGGCAGTTCCGTCCGGAAAGACCATCAAGGCATGGAACGGCCTGGACGGTATTGAAGGTGTTGAGATCACAGGTACAGCAGCTTCCTTCAATATGCCGGCGAGGGCTGTGTCAGTCACCATTGAACTGGAAGATATAACCGACTTCGTAACACTGGACGCAAACGGCGGTTATTATGTAGATGAAAACGACAATGAGACAGAAACCATTATAGTTGCCGCAGACGGAAGCAAGACTCTTTCGGAAATGTTCGGCGCGGGCCTCAGACAGCCGAGGGGTCCGAAAGAGGAAGTGTATATCGATTTCCTCGGCTGGAGTACAACAAAAGGCGGAGCAACACCGGTAGATCCTGATACGTATAAGCCGGCCGCAGGACAGACGCTTTATGCAGTCTGGAAGAAACTCACGACAGTATTCTTTAGACCCGGCGAAGGAACTTTGAGCTTCAGAATCCCTTCGGAAATCTGGATTATGGGTTACAGGGACGAACCGCTGTCTGCGCTTGATGAGCGTTATTATGGTTTTTCAGTTTCGTGGTGGCCGGGAATCGATGTGATTCTCAACGGCGGTGCGGTACCGCCGGAAGGCTATACCTTCGCGGGATGGTATACAGGACAAAACGGAGGCGGAACAAAAGCAACGAAAGACTTTGTGCTTTCACAAAGTACGACGTTCTATGCATATTACGTGAAGAACGGAGGAACAACGCCTGAAGATCCTGATACACCTACACCGACACCTACACCGAAACCGACACCAAAACCAACTCCAAAACCGACGTCAAAACCGACACCAAAACCGGCGGCATCCACACCGGCACTGCCGGCAGTCGGCGCTGACGGAACGGCACTCGGAAACGGCGCATCTGCCGCTGCGGCAGCAAAAGCGATCACATCTTCCGCTTCGGAAGAGGGACCTGCAGGCAGCAGTTACGGCATGCTGCAGGCAAAGATTAAAAAAGCGGCAAAGAATGCCATTACCATTAAGTGGACAAGAGTTCCGGGAGCAACTGGTTACATTGTTTACGGAAACCAGTGCGGTAAAAAAATGGCGGAACTTGGCCGTACAGGCAGCCTGACATTCACAAACAGCAAAACGCCTGACGGAAAGCCGCTGGCGAAAGGAACCTATTACAAATATCTGGTCGTTGCGGTGAAGGGATCCGGCAGTGCACAGACTGTGACAGCCGCCTCCAAGGTGATTCATATCGCGACCACGGGCGGAAAAGCAGCGAATCTGAAGTCGCTGAAACTGAACAAGACCAAAGTCAGTCTGAAACTTAAGAAGACCTTCAAGATTAAAACATCGGTTGTCAAGAAGGGTAAGAAGCTGGGAAAACACAGGAAAGTAGCTTACGAATCCAGCGATCCGAAGATTGCAGCAGTTTCCGGCAGCGGCAAGATCAAAGCGCTTAAGAAAGGAAAATGCAAGATCTATGTCTATGGACAGGACGGAACTTCAAAAGTAGTCAAAGTAACTGTGAAGTGAGTGTTCTGTAAAAAGAAACTGAAAAAATGTCCAAAATGCGTGTTGAATTATACTAAAAAAGTATATAATACTTAGTAGGACTTCATGTCGCAGTTATTTGGAAGTAAATGTAAAGAAGGGAGACTTAGAATGAACGCAAAACAGATGGCAGGTTATAAAGCGGCAGAATATGTGAAAGACGGAATGCTTGTAGGAATCGGTACCGGTTCGACAGCCCATTTCCTGATTGAGAGACTCGGACAGCGGGTAAATGAGGAAGGACTGAATATCAAGTGCGTTTCCACATCGATTGAATCAACAGAATTTGCAGAGAGCCTGAATATTCCGCTGCTTGATACCAACGACGCCCCGGAGCTGGATATCTGTATTGACGGTGTAGACGAAGTGGATCCGGCATTTAACGGAATCAAGGGCGGCGGCGGTGCGCTGTTCCGCGAAAAAGTCGTTGCCATGAGTGCAAAGTATAACATCTGGATCTGCGATGATTCCAAACTGGTAGAGAAGATCGGTGCTTTCGGGCTGCCGGTCGAAGTGGCTCCGTTTGGATATAAACATGCTGTGCGCAGGCTGGAAGAAGCAGGATTTGTTCCGAAACTGCGTATGAAAGGCGAAGAGATCTATACGACGAATAATCATAACTACATTCTGGATACCAATTACGATAATACAAAATTCGGAACAGATTATCAGGCAATGGAGCGGTTCCTGAAAGGAACACTCGGAATTCTTGAAACAGGATTCTTCCTGAGCACGACAGATCTGATCATCAGTGCCGGAAGCGATGGCATTACCGAGATCAAGAATCCGAATAAGTAAATCACGAAAAAGCCGGATGAATGAAGGGTCTGCTGTTTTATCATCAAAAAACAGCAGGCCCTTCTTATATAGTAAAAAGGTTCTTGCTTTTCTTTATTCTGCATGGTATACTTACCCACAATCTTTCAGGAAGTTAACTGTTTAAAACAACAGGATTTGAATTAAAAATAAAATAAAAAGTATATAAAAATTCATTAAGAAGGAGGAACCACTGCCATGGCCACGTACATTAACGAACCTTCCCATACGTTTAACGAGTATCTTCTGATTCCCGGCTATTCTTCAGCTGAATGTGTACCTTCTGCAGTCTCGCTTAAAACTCCGCTTGTAAAATATAAAAGAGGAGAAGAGTCCGCAATTACGCTTTCTATTCCGATGGTTTCTGCGATCATGCAGTCCGTTTCGGGTGACCGTCTTGCCATTGCACTTGCGAAGAGCGGCGGTGTTTCCTTTATTTACGGTTCCCAGACAATCGAGCAGGAAGCAGCCATGGTGGCTAAGGTAAAAGCATATAAGTCAGGCTTTGTTCCGAGTGATTCCAATGTACGTCCGGATCAGACACTGGCAGATGTTCTGCGCCTCAAAGAGGAGACCGGACATTCGACAGTTGCTGTTACCGATGACGGTACGGTCAACGGCAAACTGGTAGGTATTGTCACCAGCCGTGATTACCGGATCAGCCGTATGGATCCCTCTGATAAAGTTGAGAGTTTTATGACACCGATCGAAAAGGTGGTCTATGCAAAAGAAGGCACAACGCTGAAAGAGGCCAATGACATTATCTGGGATTATAAGCTGAATGCACTTCCGATCGTAAACAACGACGGACGTCTTGTCTCGTTTGTGTTCCGTAAAGACTACGAGGATCATAAGGAAAATCCGAACGAACTGCTGGATATGCATAAGCGCTATGTCGTTGGCGCAGGAATTAATACACGCGACTATCGTGAACGAATTCCGGCGCTTGTTGATGCAGGCGCGGATGTACTGTGTATCGACTCTTCAGAGGGATTCTCCGAGTGGCAGAAACTGACGCTGCAGTGGGTGCGTGAGAACTACGGTGATACGGTGAAGGTCGGTGCCGGCAATGTCGTAGATAAGGAAGGTTTCCTCTTCCTGGCAGAGAGCGGCGCGGACTTTGTAAAAGTCGGTATCGGCGGCGGATCGATCTGCATTACGCGTGAAACAAAAGGAATCGGCCGCGGTCAGGCGACGGCGCTGATCGAAGTCTGCAAGGCCAGAGATGAGTATTTTGAGCGCACAGGTACCTATATCCCTGTTTGTTCAGACGGCGGCATTGTATACGATCATCACATCACACTTGCGCTGGCAATGGGCGCTGATTTTGTAATGCTCGGCAGATACTTTGCGCGTTTTGACGAGAGCCCGACTGCAAAGCTGATGGTCGGCGGATCCTATGTCAAGGAGTACTGGGGAGAAGGGTCCAACCGCGCGCGGAACTGGCAGCGCTATGATCTTGGCGGCGACAAAAAGCTGACGTTTGAAGAGGGCGTCGATTCCTACGTCCCGTACGCAGGTCCGCTGAAAGAAAACGTAGAGAAAACAACGAGCAAGATTCGTTCCACAATGTGCAACTGTGGTGCGCTGACAATTCCGGAACTGCAGAGAAAGGCGAAAATTACGCTGGTATCTGCCACCAGTATTGTCGAAGGCGGGGCACATGATGTAATCCGCAGAGAGAAGACCACAACGGATAATCATTGATTACAGGTAAATCGCGTTCAAAAGCAGATGGCTGAGGAAAAGCATTCAAAACAACAGAATAAAACAAGGAAGAAACAGGCGGGAACAGCCGGCAGGAAATCTTCCGCGGCGAGGCGGAAGAAGAGAACCGGTAAAAGAAAGATTGACCGTCGTCAGATGACAGTCGCTTTGGTGCTGGTGGGGATTGCAATTGCAGTTACGCTGTTTCTTCTGAGTCTGGGCGGACGATTATCGACGATCATGGAATCGTTTCCTTTTTCAGGAAAAACAGACAGTGAACTGACCGGAACGGAGCAGGATGAGATGGATGTGAATGATGATGGAAGACCGCCGCTGGATGTGCAGCTGCTTACACCAAACAGTTATTCAAGGCCGCAGATTGCGTTGAATGAGATCAATGGAATTGTGATCCATTATACCGCGAATCCGGGGGCGGACGCACAGGCGAACCGTGATTATTTTGAATCACTCAAAGATAACGGAATAACGTACGCCAGCAGTCATTTTGTGATTGGCCTCGAAGGAGAGATCATACAGTGTATTCCGAGTTCTGAGATTGCGTATGCTTCCAATGAGAGGAATCATGACACGCTTTCAATTGAATGCTGTCATGCGGACGAATCCGGGGCGTTAAACGACGCAACCTATCAGTCGCTGGTGGAACTTACCGCCTGGCTGTGCAGACATTTTGAAATATCCCCTGACAATGTGATCCGGCATTATGACGTATCCGGCAAAATATGTCCGAAATACTTCGTAGAGCATGAAGATGCCTGGAATACATTTCTGGATGAAGTCCGCGCAGCAGTATAATATGCGTGTGAAAGAAATAATCCTTAAAAAAACAAAACGAAGAAAGAGGTTCCCGCGGTGGGAACCTCTTTTTAAACGTTCAGATCTATTCGGATTACAGCTCGGAATAACCGTAGCTGTTGACCAGCGCATCAATCGGCTTGCCTTCTTTGCACATCGGGCAGCTGCCATAGTCATACATTGCGTAGTCCGGGAGATCCTTAATTGTAAATGCTGAACGGATTTTGATCTCCGAAACTTCGTCAACAGCACTGAAGAGTGCACAAATGCCGGTTGGGATTGCTTTGTAGTATTTCAGTGAATTGATCATGTGTTCTACAGTACGTCCTGTTGAGATCGCACCGAACAGGCACAGAATATGTTTGCCTTCGATCATCGGAAGCATGTTGTCACGGAAGACGATTTGTCCGGTGTTGCTGTATTCCGGAGAGGTAACATACAGGGTCCGGTGTGCATTAAAGGAGAGGACGCCTGACCGGGTCAGTTCTTCGGAAAGATAGGTGCCGATGACTTTTGTGCCGTCTGCGCAGACAATGGTGTCAACAGGGGTATCGACAGAATAGTGCATTGCGAGCAGATGAGCCACACCATTTGCCTCTGAGCAGCGGGATTTCAAAACGGCAAAATCCATATAGTAATTGTTGTGAGAATGTTCCGAAGCAAAATGTCCGGGGATAATGCGTAGCTTTACGTTCGGATTTACGGATGCAGGGATTTTTGTGTATTCTTTTAACATGGTCGGCTCCTTTCCAGATAGAATTGTCAGATTCCGGCAGTTTTGCCGATTTATTTCTGCCGACATTATACCATAGAACAAATTGTATATGCAACTGCTCCAATAAAAGAAGAACTGCCGCATGGGTCAGAGATCCATGCGGCAGTCCTGGTAATTAGGAAAAAGGTTTTATGTAATTATCCTTCGATCTCGGAAATCTTGACCGGGCGTCCTTCTTTGCAGGACTTTGTAGCTGCTGCAGCCATCAGAACCGGATACAGTCCGTCGATACCGCATACAGGTGTCTCTGTATCATTGGCAACTGCCTGCGCAAATGCCTGCATCTCGGAAACAAATGCCTGTGTATAACGATCCCACATAACGCTGTAGGTGTTTTCGCTCTTTGTGCACTCTGCGTCAGAGATAACAACGGTGTTCGGTGTATCATTCTGGTTGTATGCAACACCCTTGGAACCGAAAACTTCTACGCGCTGATCATAGCCGTAAACAGCCTGTCTGCTGTTGTCGATGACGCCGATTGCGCCGTTTTCGAACTTCAGAGTAACAACTGCTGTATCAACATCGCCTGCTTCGCCGATTGCCGGGTCAACAAGAACTGCGCCGTTTGCGTATACTTCGACAACCTCAGAACCTGCAAGGTAACGGGCCATATCGAAATCATGAATCATCATGTCGTAGAAAATACCACCGGATACTTTAACATAATCGATTGACGGCGGCTCCGGATCACGGGAACTGATTCTGACGAGCTGAACATCACCGACTTTGCCCGCGCGGACTGCATCATAAACACCTTTGTGGTTGTGGTCGAAACGGCGGCAGAATCCGATCTGGAGCTTAACGCCTGCTTCTTTTGCAGTATCAATTGCTTCATGAACCTTAGCCAGATCATAATCAACCGGTTTTTCGCAGAATACATGCTTGCCTGCTTTTGCGCCTTCGATGATGTATTTGGAATGTGTATCAGTAGAAGAGCAGATGATGATCGCTTCGATCTCAGAATCATTCAGAATGTCTTCTGCGTCTTTGGTGGTATTTGTGATACCGAACTGCGCGCAGTAAGCTGCTGTAGCGTCGTTCATGAACGGATCTGCAACTGTCTTGATATCCATTTCCGGAACAAACAGAGAGATGTTTTTGATGTGCACTTTGCCGATACGTCCGGCACCGATGATACCTACTTTCATGATGGAACCTCCTCTTGTTTGACACATTTGCACAATTACGAACACTGTATCAGGATGTAAAGAATACGCATGATTTGCAGTGATTCCTGCGTGCTGCCTGTGTGTTGTTTGATGATGTAAGTATAGCAATTTTAGACAAATGTGTCAATGTAACAATGAAACAATATTAAGCACTAAAAAATGTTACAAATGCACAAAAACGCGCAAAAAGGATTCCATTGAAACATTATTTGCGACATGTTACACTTATTTGAGAACAAGTACGGAATTGTGATCCGATGTGATGGTTGTCCGGCAGAGTATATGTTTATTTGGGAGAACGCATATGAAAAAGAAAGTTACATTGCAGATGGTCGCCGATTATGCCGGCGTGTCGAGGGGAACGGTTGACCGTGTGATTAACAACAGGGCGCATGTCAGCCAGACCGTTTATCAGCGCGTTATGGAAGCTTTGGAGGCGACCGGATATGTGTCCTCCAGGGATGTCTATCTGCATAATATCAATGAAACTGCGGGCGGGCAAACTGACGGGCTGCAGGAAAATTCAAAAGAAACGGCTTTAATCGGAGTACTGCTGCCAAACTGGACCGGTTATTTTGATACAGAAGTGCAGCGTGGTCTGAAAAAGGCGCGGGAAGAGTTTGAGCCGCATCAGATCCGGGTGATGGTCGAGAGGTGTGAGTCGGATCTTCCGCAGGAGGCAGTGCAGCGGTTAAACCGGCTGCGGGACGCCGGTGCAAAAGGGTTTGCAGTCTGCGCTGCTGATATGCCTGTACTGAGCGAGGAAATCAGAAAACTGACGGAAAGAGGCCTTCCGGTTATTACGTTTAATTCCGACCTTCCGGACAGCGGGCGGCTTTTGTTCGTCGGACAGGATTATTACCAGAGCGGACGTGTAGCCGGCGAACTTGCCCGCATCTGTACACCTGCGGATGCCTGTATTCTCGCTACGGCAGGAAACCGCGCGTTTTATTCACACCGCACCCGCCTGCAGGGTTTTCTTGACCGTATGACTGAAGCGGGCAGAGGCGGCCGGATTCATGTACTGGAAACGTTCAATGATTATCACCTTACCTGGCAGAAAGTAAAGGAATATCTGGGAGAACATCCGGAAACGAATCTGGTGTATATGGCAAATCAGAGTATTGCAGGATGCATGCAGGCGGTACAGGAGGCCGGGTTATCACAGCGTCCGAAAATCGTGACGCACGATTACTCGCTTGAGACAAAGATCCTGCTGGAAGAAGGGAGCATAGACTTTACAATCTCCCAGAACATCTATCAGCAGGGATTCCTGCCGATTTCCCTTCTGTGCGATTATGTACAGGGACGCGACCTGCCGGAGCAGGACATCATCTCCCCGGAACTCTCTATAATAACTTCCCAAAACTTGTGATACCAGGTTCAGAAGCCCTGAGACATTGCGGATTTATCCATAAATCAATCCTACAAACAACAATGACAGAATCCAAAGAATGTGGTATTCTGAATCTGGACGATTTACACAACAGAACGGTGTTATCAACATATTATTTTCGCAAAGCGATAGGACAGGAGGCATTATGAACCAGTTTACGCAGTATGCACCGACAGAAATCATTTTCGGAGTCGGAACCGAAGTAAAGACCGGCACAGAAGTAAGAAAATGGGGCGGCAGCCGTGTGTTTGTTGTATACGGCGGCGGCAGCGTGATCCGCAGCGGTCTGATGGGACGTGTTGAGGCATCTCTGAAAGATGCGGAACTTGAATATGAGCTTTGCGGCGGCGTACAGCCGAATCCGCGTCTCGCATTTGCTGAAGAAGCAAGAAAGAAAGCAGAAGCTTTCGGGGCAGATTTTCTGCTGGCAGTCGGCGGCGGCAGCTCCATCGATACGGCAAAAGCAGTAGCACATGGACTGGCAAATCCGGGTGTGGCACTCTGGGATATCTGGACCGGAAAAGTCCCGCTTGAAAAATCCACACCGGTGGCAGCAATTCTGACGATTCCGGCTGCAGGAAGTGAAATGAGCGATTCTGCCGTTTTGACGAATGAGGAAGCCGGCATCAAGTCAGGAATCAGCACACCGTTCAACCGCTGTAAATTTGCCATTATGAATCCGGATCTGCCGCTGACACTGCCGGATTATCAGCTTTCCTGCGGTATCTGCGATATTATGATGCATACGCTGGACCGCTATTTCATACCGAAACCAAAATGTGATCTGACGGACGAGATTGCAGAAGGACTGCTCCGCACTGTAATCCGCAACGGAAAACTGGCACTGGAAGACCGCAGTGACGACGATGCGATGGGAGAGATCATGTGGGCATCCAGCATTTCCCACAACGGTATGACGGGACTTGGCCGCGCGCGCGATTTTTCCGTACATAAATTCGGGCATGCATTGAGTGCACGCTATGATGTAACACATGGTGCGTCTCTTGCGGCAGTCTGGGGATCCTGGGCGACATTCCTCTACAAAGACGCGCCGGAGCGCTTCGCACAATATGCGCGAAATGTGTGGGGCGTAAAAGAGGAAGACGATCTTCGTGCGGCACGCGCAGGCATTCAGGCGACAGTGGATTATTTCCGTTCTATCAAGCTGCCGGTTTGTCTGCCGGATCTGAATCTCGGAGAGATCACAGAGACAGATCTTGACGCGCTGGCAGCGGATGCGACAAAGAATGATACAGTAAAGCTGACGCAGATCAAACCGGTCGGCTATGCAGAAGCGCTGGAGATCTTCCGGATGGCTAACGTACCGGATGAAGCACATGGCGCAGGATACTGCGAAGAATAAAGAATGAACCGGCATCCTTTGCAATAAACAGCTTGAGAAGGATACTGAAGGCGCCGTATTGTTGAAAAGATACGGCGCTGTTTTGTTTACATGTGTTTCCGGAGGAAACAGTTATTGACAGAGACTATGTGCAGACGGCGGAACTGTTTTCCGGGTGTTTGAGAGGAATAAGCGATGAGCGATTCAAGAGAGTCTGAGCGTACGGAACTGCAGAAAAAGGAAGAGGAAATTCTGCACCTGAAAAGAATACTGAACAGTCTGGATATCGGTATCGTTGCGCTGGATCACGACAAAAAGATTTCATTTTTTAATACGGCGTGGGGAAATATCCATGGTCTGAAGGAAGATGATACCAGTCTGATCGGAACAGATTTCAGGGCGGGGTTCCCGGAATCACCGATGGCGACTGCCATGTATGGGAAAACAGGCAGTGCTTCAGAACCGCTGCATATGTCATACAGCGGTGCAACTGTGCTGACGTACTACAGACCGATTACCGACGGGAAGCGGATCCTCGGAACAGTTTCGATTGTCAGAGACTATAACAAGGTAAGAAATGTCTCCATCGATATCCGGGAGGAACAGTCGGTTGAATCTTTGTTCGAAAATATTTTTAACCGGCTCAAAGAAACAGTATTCTATGTCGACAATAAAATGCTGATCGAGTATGTCAATCCGGTTTCCAGTGACATGTTTGGAATTCACTCCGGTGAACTGATCCGGAATCTGCAGGTCAGACAGCTTGTTCAGCAGGCTTTCCGGGAAGAAAATACCAATGGGTTTGATAAGAAAACTGTGCTGAAGAATCAGGCAGGCAGAGACGTTAATGTTCATGTGTTCTCGCTGCCGGTTGTTAATGTTCATCAGGAAACAGAAGGAATGATCATGATCATTTCTGAAGTGGCAGATCTCAGCAGCCTGCAGGCAGAGATGCAGCTGAAGAATTCGCTGCTTCAGTATTATGAGACGCATCTCTGGAAAATACCGCGTGAACTGATTTGTGTCGAACAGAATTTCAAAGAGATCATATCACTTGCGCTGAAGGTGTCTGAAACCAATGTGCCGGTTTATATCGAAGGGGAAAACGGCGTAGGAAAGGAACTGATCGCGCAGCTGATTCACAACAACAGCAGCCGGGCGGGAAAGCCGTTTATTCCCGTGAACTGCGGCGCGATTCCGGAATCACTCTGGGAAAGTGAAATGTTCGGTTATGAGGAAGGATCCTTTACGGGGGCGCAAAAAGGCGGAAAAGCGGGTATATTCGAGCTGGCTGACGGCGGAACGGTGTTTCTGGATGAGGTCGGAGAGCTGTCGTTGAATGCCCAGGTCAAAATGCTGCGCTTTCTGCAGAATATGGAAATTCAGAAGGTCGGCAGAAAGGGCGTCAAAAAAGTGGACGTCAGAATTCTGTGTGCCTCAAACCGGTCGCTTGAAAAGATGATCGGGGACGGAGCATTCAGGGTTGATCTGTATTACCGGCTTAACGTGATGTCGATTCAGGTGCCTCCGCTGCGTGAGCGGAAAGGCGATATCATACCGCTTGCGGAACATTTTACAGATCTGTTCAATCAGCAGTACGGCAAAAAAACGGTACTGTCCGACGAAGTAAAGGAACTGCTGCAGATGCAGAAATGGCCGGGCAATGTCAGACAGCTTCGCAATGTCATAGAACACGGTGTCGTTATGTGCGACGATGTCATACTGCCGCTTCATATGCCGCACCATATGATTCAGGATCAGGATATCACGGACCCTGGTGCGGGAAGCGCAAAAGATACCGTGCATGTGGAGGCGGATGATCTGCCGGAAAAAGTGAAGGAACTGGAAAAAAAGATGATAACCGCTGCGCTGGAGGAGTGCAGAGATAATAAGAGCAAAGCTATTGAACGCCTGAAAATCAGCAGAAAAAAGTTTTATGCGAAGCTGAAGGAATATGGGCTGGAGTGATATCCTTTAAAAACGGAAAGAGGTTATAAAGAATTATCCATAAAAATGAGAAGGTGTTTTCTTGGGAGACAAAAATGTATCCCGAGGAAACACCTTTTTCTATCAAAATGTTTCCACAAGATACGAAACATTCAGAAAATAACGTTTTTATAAAAAATGAAAATTTGGCACGCATTTTGCATGTATTATACAAAGTTACTGATTATTGCATCGAAGAAATGCATTTACAGGTCATTTTGACCAGAAAGGAGGAGCGTGTATGAAGCGGCTGGCAGTATATGGCTCCGGAACAATTGGTGCCTGCGAGGCAACACTTACGACCGGAAATGGTTTCAGCACGGTTGTGATCGGTCATTCTGAAGCCGGCCTGATACGCTGCAAAAAAACGATCGAACAGAACTGGGACGATCTGATTGCCGAAGGCCTTGCTTCTGAAAAAAACAAAGAAGCAGCAATGAAACTGGTGACCATCACAAATGATCCCTCTGCGCTTGCAGGATGCGATATAGTCTTTGAGGCAGTCGCAGAAGCAGCTGAAACGAAAAAAGCAGTTTACAGCACGATCACAGAGTATGCAGGAAGGGATGCGATCGTTGCATCGACTACATCCTCAATTGATGCGGAGACGCTGGCTGCGCTGATTGAGAATCCATCCAGATTCCTGATCGCACATCCGTTTCAGCCTGCACATATGCTTCCGCTTGTGGAAGTCGTGCGGAGCAGCTTTACATCAGATGAAGCCGTTGCGCGGATTTGTGAACTTCTGGAGCAGCTTCACAGAAAAATGGTCGTGCTGAACCGCAGTGTTCCGGGATTCCTGGTGAACCGCTTTGCGCAGGCGCTTTTCCGTGAGAGCATCTATCTGATGGAAGAGGGCGTCGTAAGTGCAGAAGACATCGATACTGCGGTGAAGTATGCAGTCGGCATGCGGTACGCATCGATCGGTCTGCTGGAGTATTATGATGCAGTCGGTTTTGAGCTGGAGAAGGCCATTGCGGAAAATGTTTATCCGGATCTCTGCGACACGAAAGAGATTCAGAAAACAACACTGGACGGGATCGCGAGCGGCGAGACCGGACAGAAGGCAGGCAAAGGATTGTTTGACTGGTCGGTCAAAGATGAAGATGACTTCAGACTGCGCAAGCAGGCGCCGTATTTTGAAGGCGTAAAAGAGTGGAATATGCCGGAGTGACTGTATCGAAAGGGGTGTTTTTATGGCAAACAATGACTGGAAAATAACTTGTTTACATTACGGAACATTATCCTGCTACAAATCGTTATTTGACGGCGGGCTGGATGAGGTAAGATATCCGTTTGTTTACTGCGGCTATCTTCTTCAGAAGGACGGAAGAAATATTCTCGTTGATACCGGCGTGCATCAGGATAATATTATTGACGGAAAAGCCTGGGCGAACAGTCCTGCGGAAGGCGGCAATCAGTTCGTGCTTGACGCACTTGCAGGAGAAGGGCTTACGCCGGATGATATTGAGATTGTAATGTACACCCATCTTCACAATGATCATGCAGGCGGAGTGCTGCTGTTCCCGAATTCGCAGCATTTCTTCCAGCGGGATGAGTACTACAATATGCTTCATCCGCTTCCGACACAGAAGATCCGCAGAGACTATGATCCAAGAACACCGGGCGACATTGCACAGATTAAGAATATCCGTATGATTGACGGCGATTTTGATTTTGGCAACGGGCTTCGTGTCGTAAAAGTTGCCGGACATACACTCGGCGGAATGGCAATTCAGGTACAGACAGTTGAAGGAAAGTATGTCATTACCGGAGACATGCCGCATATCAGGCAGTCCCTGTTCCCGTCTATGGATAAGATGGAAGTAATCGGCGGAGATATTGTTGATATTACACCGGCACCTGAAATCTGGGGCCCGTTTATCCTTAACAGCGTCATTTATGACCACTATGCATGCTATGACAGCTTTAACAAGATCATGGCACTTGCAGAAAGAGAAGAACCCAAATGGTTCCTGACTGGACATGATATGTGCGTTGTCAATCAGAAATACTTCGGATGGGACGGAGTGAAATAAAAACGGAAGTTCATTCCGGGCTCCGGCCGGTTTCTGACATTCTGATGAGATCGAACATTTATAAAATGAATGGAGGTATTTGAATGAGTGGGCAAACATGGATGATTATCATTGCAGTTATTTACATCGGCGCAATGATGTTCCTGAGCTGGTATATTGGTAAGAAAACAACAAAAGATGAAACAGAGTTCATGGTCGGCGGACGTGAGTTTACGGCTCTGATGACAGCAGTCGGAAATGGATCAATCCTGATTTCCGGCGGTTATCTGCCTTCCATTATTATGTACGGCTACATGTTCGGTATGGGCGGCATGTGGTTCTATCTTGGCTGGGGCACCGGCGCACTGGTTGCGTGGCTCTGCTGGGCAGGCTTCTGGCGTACCAGCGGCGCGCTGACTCCGACCGAGTGGTTTGAGTATCGTTACGGCAAGGGCGGACGTATGGCAATTACCATCGTCATTCTGTTCGCGTCACTGGCAATCCTCGGCTGGCAGTACGTCGGCTGCGGCGCTACCATCGGCGGCGCGCTCGGAATCAGCCCGAAGCTTGCAATGCTTCTGGTTGGTATCGTTGTTACGGCATATGTAACATTCGGCGGAATCTGGGCGGCAACTGTTACTGACCTGATTCAGTTCTCCTGGGTATTTGTTATTCAGTTCATTATTCTGCCGATCTTCCTGCTCGCAAAATATGGACTTCCGCAGGCATCAGCCCTTCCGGAGAATTTCCTGACACTTCCGTTCGGAGCAATCCCGGTTGTGAAATTTGTGGCACCTTCCGTCATCACATTCCTGATGATGCATCAGTCCCTTCTGAACCAGTCTCCGTACTGGGCACGTGCCGCGGGAACCAGAACACTGAAGGCCTGCAAACGCGGCTGGATGTGGACCTGGATTATTGCTTATTCAACTGGTGTCATCGGCGCATTTACCGGCTGCTATGCAAGACAGCTGCTTCCGAATCTGGAAGAGGCAAGTACGGCATTTGGTTCCTTCATGAACATCATGCCGATCCCGCTCGCAGCCTGCATCATGGCCGGCCTGATGGCAGCGACAATGTCTACCTGTGATATCTATCTGGTATCCGGCGTTAACCAGCTGGTTCGTGACGTCGGACAATACTTCCTGAAAATCAAAGATACGAAAAAGCTGCTGAAGATCGCAAAATGGGGAACTATCGCATACGGCATGCTTTCCGTCGTTTTCGCAATCTTCTGGAGCGGCGGCCTGAGCTACCTGTTTGCATTCGGTACCGGCGTCGGCGCACCGCTGTTTGTTTACTATCTGGATTCCTGGCTGCTCAAGGTCGGCAACCAGAAGGGTGCGATCGCTTCTGTATCTGTATCCCTGCTGATTGTTCTGTACTGGGATCTTATTACAAAGAAATCCCAGCAGGTTAACAGCCTGTGGCTGATTTTCCCGTTGGCACTGATTACACTGGTTGTTGTCAGTATCCTGACAGGCGGCAAGGAGAAGAGAGAGCCGATTGATCCGAAAACAGGGCCGGATGAACTCGGCATTGAGATCCTCAAGACAATTAAGTCCGGATACGACAATGCGGGCATCATCATCCACAAGATGACAGACTTCAACAATGCGCGCGGCATTCAGGCAGGAAACATGCATATCATGTTTGACCGTCTGGAAGATGCGGGATACATTCAGAGGAAATCACAGCGCCTGATCGCGCAGCTGTATTTCTCACTGACAGAAAAAGGTGAGGCAGTAGCTGTTGCGAATATGACCCAGAAAGAGCTGGATATGATCGGTAAATACAATCTGGATCCGGATGCAATTCGGTTTATGCAGTGGATCTCCGGAGGCGACACGGTTCTCAGCGATATTTCGAGCAGAGAGAAAATTTATATGATGGAACTCAGTTCGATTGGTGAGACACTTGCAGAGCAGGGTCTGGTCAAGATCCATGGATTCAGCCGTCTGAAAGCCAGCCTGACGGATAAAGGCAGAGAAGTTCTGCGCGCTGCACAGAACGCAGCATAAGACATATTCAGCGAGATTAATACATGGATCATGTCCGGATCCATAACGATGAAGGAGAAAGAAATATGAAGACTTATATTGCAAGAAAAGTTGTACAGGTTCTGGCGTCATTTATGATATTGATACCGGGCGTGCTGCTGCTTGCGTGGGAATCCCGGATTCCGAATGTGATTGTGTATTGGTTTATCCTGCTGGGGTGTGCCATTGTATTTGCGGTGCGGCTCTATATCGGGGAATCAGACAGGCATGAGATGAATCTCAAAACATTTATCAGTAAATGCGGGGGGTTCTGCATTATGATCGGATTTATTGTTTTTGAGATCATAACGCTGATCCGCTGAATCATTCGACAGTCTTTGAATGTAAAAATGATCCGCCTTCCGGAGTTAATTCCGGAGAGCGGATCTTTTTTTGGGGGGATTGAATCACGCTTCACAGTCAATATGATAAGGCTGCGAGAAGATAGATTTCAGAGCGATGACACCGGATAGAATTCCTGATAAAATATAGAAATCAGGAGAAATGATCAGAATGAAAACGATTACATAGACGTTCTGGAAGAGCGTGTGCAGGTGTGAGAGAAAAACCATTTGATAAGTGCAGCCGGATTACAGTGCTGATAAGGGAGACCGACGATGGATGAATTTCATATTAAGAGAACACTGGAAAAACTGCAGAGCGAGCCGTGGCTGCTTGAGAAGGGTACAAATTATATGCGGCAGTTTGCACATGACGGCACAGGAATCTCTGTTTCGCACTGGTCTCACCTGTCGGTTGGAATGCATGCGCACCGGTATTACGAGATCTCGATTATTATATCAGGCGGATGTGTGCATACATACCGGGGATCAAGTGTTCCGCTGATTCCCGGCGACGTTTTTCTGGTTGCGCCGGGAGAACAGCACAGCTATACGGCGCAGCTTCCGGTGGAACTCTATGTGTGTCAGTTTTTTGCGGAGAGACTTGCAGATGAAATCCTGCAGATGCTGAAATCTGTAAATCAACCGGAGGATGCATCGGATGCGCAGCAGAATGTTCTGCATCTGGATCAGGAAACGATGGAAGAGGTTGTATTCCTGCTGGAGAAAATGATTCGGGAACAACATGGTACGGCAGCGGATCAGCGTCTGGTCAAGAAAGCATGTCTGGAGCTCATCCTCGTCAATTTGAAGCGCGTACATGAGAAGGAGAGTACACAGGGGAGCTCACTGTTCGCAGATGAAAAAAGAATCCGGATTCAGAACACAATTGATTATATCAACGCACATCTGGATGAGAGGGTCGAACTGGAAGCGCTTGCAAAGATCAGCTGCTGGAGTGAGGGATATTTCAGGGCAGTATTTAAAGAGGTGACAGGATTTCCCCCGGTTGAATATCTAAACCGTCTTCGAATTGTGAAAGCAATCGAATTTATGCAGCGGGAAAACCTTCCGGTTTCTGCTGCTGCAATGCGTGTCGGTATTTATGATAAGGCATATTTCAGCAGATTGTTTAAAAAAGTAATTGGCTGTTCACCACGTGAATTCCGAAGCGGTATTGTTTCCTGAAAAAGAATCTGCGAATTGTCCAACTAGTGATGTGAATCAGATAACAGGACGGTGAAAAACCGTGGTAGGCTGTTAAAAGGATATGGTTTTGCATGCAGATGATTTTGTCTGAATTCAGATTCACGAGGAGGTATTCATGAGCAGAACGATGAAAGCAGCAGTATTTGAAGGGAATGGTGTTTTTGGTGTAAAAGAGGTTCCGGTTCCGGCACCCGCCGTGAAAGAAGTGCTGGTAAAGATTGAAGCCGGCAGTATCTGCGGCAGTGATCTGCATGTACTGAGCGTGCCGCCGGGACAGTATGCGAAGCCGGGAACGGTGCTCGGGCATGAATTTCTGGGTCGGATCGAGGAACTCGGTTCTGAAGTATCGACGGTAAAAAAGGGAGACCGTGTCATTATTGAGCCGATCGTTCCCTGCGGAATGTGCGATGCGTGCCGCAGAAATCTGACGAATCTGTGTGAAAACCCATCAATTCTGGGCCAGACGGTCGACGGCGGGTTTGCGGAATACTGTGTTGCGCCGGAAGAGTACCTGCATCCGGTTGCAGAGGAAATTCCGGCGAAAATCGCTGCGCTTGCAGAGCCGATTGCATGCGTCATGCACGGCATGATGGAACTGAATCCGCAGCCTTATGAGCGGGTTGTGCTGTACGGTGCTGGTGCGATTGGTCTGATTTTCTATAACATGCTGAAATCTTACGGGGTACGGCATCTGGCAGTCTGTGAGACAATGGACAGCCGCATTGAAGATGCAAAGCGATGCGGCGTGGATTTTATCATTAATCCGATGCAGGAAGATGTCGGAGCAGTGCTGAAGGAGCGCTGGGGCGGCGGACCGGATGTCGGCATTGATGCAGTCGGTGCGGGCGCGGTTTTCGAGCAGCTAGTCGGGCTGATGAACAAGGGCGGACGAATCTTGATCTTTGGCCAGAACAACACACAGACATCCACGGTTTATCCCTCTCAGATCAACACAAAACAGCTGAAAATCTTCGGAACCATGGCAGTTTACCACAGCATTCCGGCGGCCATCGAAATGATGAACGGACTGGAAGACCAGCTTGCAAAGATCGTTACGCATGAGCTGCCGCTCGATCAGTTTGAAGATGGTATCCGGCTGCTGCGGGAGAAGAAGGCACTGAAGGTTGTAATTTATCCGTAAGTGACCTTTGGGACTGCTTTTCAACACATCTATTGGGATGTTTGAGCCCTGCTGATTCAGATGGTCCGAATGCAAAAATGCTGCCGCATATAGAAATACGAAAAAAGATTTTGACATATGGTTTCTGTAAAAAGGAGATTACTATGAGACCTTACAGACTTGGTATTGTCGGCGTTGGTGACATCAGTCACGCATATATTGACAATTTGAAACTTTATCCGGATATTGTTACGCTGGCCGGCTGTGCGACGCGCCATTATGAAAATGCGAAGAAAAAAGCAGAGGAGTACGGCATCGAGAAGGCGTATGAAACGGCGGAAGAGATGATAAAAGATCCCGCGATCGATGTCATCCTGAATATAACCATTCCGGAGTTTCACGCTTTTTATAACAGGATGGCGCTGGAAAACGGCAAGCATGTGTACTGCGAAAAGCCGCTGGCTACAACGTTTGCAGAAGGAAAAGAACTGGCTGCGCTTGCAAAAGAGAAGAATCTGCTGCTGGGCTGTGCACCGGATACCTTCCTGGGCAGCCGCGTGCAGAAGATGCGGGAACTGGTGGAATCCGGCATAATCGGAGAGGTTACAGCGGCATCGGCGTTTATCACCTGCAGAGGTCATGAGACATTTAAGGAAGATCCTGATTTTTATTACAGAGAGGGCGCAGGACCGATTATGGACATCGGACCGTATTACTACCGCGCGCTGTCCGCGCTGATTGGTCCGGTGAAGAAATGTGCCGCGATGACGAAACGGACCTGGCCGGAGCGCGAACTGCTGATCGGTCCGCGAAAAGGACAGAAAATACCGGTGGAAGTGGACACGCACGCGACGGTTCTGCTCGAATATGTATGCGGCACAATCGCAACATTGATTCTCAGTTTTGATACTGTTGAGACAATGCTCCCTCGCCTGGAACTGTATGGAACGAAGGGAACCCTCAGTATGCCGGATCCGGATCCGTATGATGGTCCGAATCTGTTCGGCGGCGAGATTTTGCTGCGGACTATGGAGAATACACGCTGGTTTTCCCTGCCGCGCCCCGAAGAGGAAACATCCCGCCAGGCGATCGTCATAGAAAATGACAGACCGTTTACCTCCACAACGCATGCTTATAACTCCCGCGGAATCGGTCTGATTGATCTCTTGATGGCGCTTGAAGAAAACCGGCCGGTGCGTGCCGGCGGTGAGATGGCGCTGCATGAGCTGGAACTGATGGAGAAGATTTACGAGGCTTCCCGCACCGGCATCACGCAGACGTTGGAGACGACCTTTGAGATCCCGCCCGTGCTGAAACCGGGAGAACTGGAACCGTGATGTATCCGTAATGAACAATATGTACGAGAAAAGAACAGCCGGCAGCGGTATCATTTTGATACAGCTGCCGGCTGTTGTTCATTCGTCTGCAATTAAAACCACTGCGATGAAAATCTGCAGGGAATTCTAACACCCTTCCCTGAAATCAGACATCAGCCTTCCAGAGTCCGTGGAGGTTGCAGTATTCATAAGCGCAGATTGCTTCATCGCCTTCTGCCAGAGCAAAGACAGCCTTCGGAGCGGTCTCCGGCGCGAGTGCCTTGCGCTGCATACCTTCTTTGGTCTCCAGTGCGATCCACTGAATGAAATGTTCTGCAAGCATCGGGTGAGCGGCAGATCCGACTTCGACTGTAACAATATTTCCATCGATGGTAATGACCGGAACGTGTTTCTCCTGTGCCGCATCAGTTGTATTCGGCACCATAGCTTCCATCGCCTCACCGCAGCACATGGTCGGACATGGGCTGTCCTGAATCATACCGATGATTTTTCCGCATTTCGCACATCTGTAAAATTTCATGTTTCAATCCTCCTGATAAACATTGTCTGTTATTCATCTGATATCTTCTGTAGTATAACACAAATTTACATCCGCATACAAAAAAGAAGTATAAATATACCCGGTCAGGTATAACGTGTTTGTCTGCACGCCGGATGATACCTGACCGGGTATATTATGAATTTCAAGTTCGGCTTGATGATTTATTTCTCAGCTTCAGCCATCTTCATTGCGCGGACCTTCAGCGGAAGACCGAACAGTGTGATGAATCCGGAGGCATCCTGATGATCATAAAGATCGCCGGTGGTAAAGGAAGCGAGAGATTCATTATACAGGCTGTACGGTGATGAAGTGCCGGCTTTGATGATGTTGCCCTTATACAGCTTGAATTTCACTTCGCCGGTGACATACTGCTGTGTGGAGTCGACAAATGCCTGAATTGCCTCGCGCAGCGGTGTGAACCACTTGCCTTCGTAGACAATCTGTGCAAACTGGCTGCCGAGCTTTTTCTTCATTTCCATTGTCTCGCGGTCAAGGATCAGTTCTTCGAGCTGGTCATGTGCCTCCATGAGAATGGTTCCGCCGGGTGTCTCATAGACGCCGCGGGACTTCATGCCGACGACACGGTTCTCAACGATGTCGACGATACCGATACCGTTCTTTCCGCCCAGCTCATTCAGCTCGGTGATAATCTCGGATACTTTCATTTCTTTGCCGTTCAGTGTTTTCGGAACACCGGCTTCAAAGGTCATGGTGACTTCGGTCTCCTCATCCGGCGCCTGCTGCGGTGTTACACCGAGCACGAGAAGTTCATCGTAGTTCGGCGCATTTTCCGGCTCTTCGAGCTCAAGACCTTCGTGGCTGATGTGCCACAGGTTGCGGTCACGGCTGTAGCCTTTGCCCATGGAGAACGGAAGATCAATGCCATGTGCCTTGCAGTATTCAATTTCTTCTTCACGGGAATTCATATTCCAAACTTCCGGCATACGCCACGGAGCGATAATTTTCAGATCGGGCGCCAGTGCCTTAATGCCGAGTTCGAAACGGATCTGGTCGTTTCCCTTGCCGGTAGCGCCGTGGCAGATTGCAGTCGCGCCTTCTTTGCGGGCAACCTCTACCAGAGCTTTTGCGATGACCGGACGTGCCATGGAGGTGCCAAGCAGATATTTATGCTCATAAACAGCGCCTGCTTTTACGCACGGCATGATGAAATCATCACAGAACTCGTCGGTGACATCCAGAATATAAAGCTTCTCGGCACCGGATGCTTTTGCGCGCTCCTCAAGTCCGTCCAGCTCATTGCCCTGACCACAGTCAACGCATGCGCAGATTACATCGTATCCGAAGTTCTCCTTCAGCCACGGAATGATTGCCGTGGTGTCCAGACCGCCTGAATAAGCAAGTACAACTTTTTCGTTCATTTTGTTTTCCTCCATATATGTTTTAAAATCTTATTCAAATATGATTCAGATCTGGGAATGACTGCTGTCACCAGCCGTGCATTCCTGCATAGGTACGCAGATACACGGGAGCATTGCCTGAACCGGGTGTTCCCTGACCTGCAGTACGCCATCTATCATAACGCAACTGCATGCCGAATGCAAGGATGAATGCATTTTTTTGTTGAAATATGCATAAAACCATGATATTATGCATAATAATGAATAAAAATACACAAAAATGCATGAAATATACATTTGGATTCGTGCGGATTGACCCTTTACTTTCCTATAGAAAGAGCATATGATGTTACAAGGGTCAAAACCCCCCCTGCCCGCAGAGTAAAATTCAGATGCGGACAGGAGCAATTTCAGAATCAGTAAGGAGAACACTATGATCAGAGCGGGAATTATCGGCGCAACCGGATATGCGGGAGCGGAACTTGTAAGAATACTTCTGGCACATCCGGAAGCTGAAGTAGTATGGTATGGATCCAGAAGTTACGTCGATCAGCCCTTTGCAAGACAATATGGAAACTTTCTGAAGCTGGTGGATAACATCTGCAGCGATGATAATCTTGAGGAACTCAGCCACGAGGCGGATGTGATTTTTACTGCGACACCGCAGGGACTCTGTGCGTCTCTTGTCAGTGAAGACATCCTCAGCCGCTGCAAGATCATCGACCTGTCAGCGGATTTCAGGCTGAAAGATGTCTCTGTTTACGAGGCGTGGTATAAAATCGATCACGCTGCGCCGCAGTATCTGGAGGAGGCGGTCTATGGTCTCTGTGAAATCAACCGGGAAGATGTGAAGAAGGCACGCCTGATCGCAAACCCGGGCTGCTATACAACCTGTTCCATTCTCAGTCTCTATCCGCTTGTGAAGGAAGGACTGATTGATCCGGATACAATTATTATCGACGCGAAGTCCGGCACATCCGGAGCGGGAAGGGGTGCAAAAGTTCCGAATCTCTACTGTGAAGTCAATGAAAACATTAAGGCGTATGGTGTTGCGAATCACCGTCACACGCCTGAAATAGAAGAGCAGCTCGGCTATGCGGCGGGACATCCGCTGGTTCTGAACTTCACACCGCATCTTGTTCCGATGAACCGCGGCATTCTTGTAACGGCGTATGCATCGCTGAAAGACGCCGGAACAGAGGCGGAGAAGGTTCATGAGATCTATGAATCATATTACGGAAATGAGCCGTTTATCAGACTGCTGCCGGATGATGTGACAGCAGAGACCCGCTGGGTGGAGGGAAGCAACTATGTGGATATCGGCTTCCGGATTGATCCGCGGACGCACAGAGTGATTGTCATGGCCGCACTGGACAACCTGGTCAAAGGCGCAGCCGGACAGGCAGTGCAGAATATGAACCTGGCATTCGGGCTGCCGGAGACCTGCGGCCTGGAAATGCCGCCGCTGTTCCCGTAAGAGTTTCAGAGACGACTGAAAAGAGATAAACAGGAAAAACCGGCGCCTCGGAAGAGCGCCGGCAAGACGGAGGATACAGTATGACAGACACAAACAAAACCGGCGTAACGCTCCCGGCCGGATTTCATGCGGCAGCGGCGCAGGCAGGCATCAAATATCAGAATCGTCTGGATATGGCGATGATTTACAGTGAAGTATCATGCAGGGTCGCGGGAACTTTCACAACCAATCAGGTGAAAGCAGCGCCGGTCAGGTGGGATCAGCACATAGTATATGACTGCGGCACGGCACGTGCTGTAATCTGCAACAGCGGCATTGCAAATGCTGCGACAGGTCAGGAGGGAATGGACTGCTGCAGAAAATCTGCGGAGGCGGCAGCCGGCGCACTGAATCAAACCATTGCAGCAGGAAAACTCGGCGCGGCAGAGAAGTCTGCTGAAGCAATTACCGTTGATGATATTCTTGTTGCATCGACGGGTGTCATCGGCATGCAGATTCCGGTGGATAAAATCAGCGCCGGCGTGGAGATGATGATTCCGAAACTATCATCTGATCTGGAAAGCGCACACCTTGCGGCACAGGCGATCATGACGACGGATACAGTTCCGAAGGAAGTCGGCATTCAGGTCGAGATCGACGGAAAAACTGTTTCGATCGGCGGGATGTGCAAGGGCTCTGGCATGATTCATCCGAATATGTGCACCATGCTTTCTTTCCTTACGACAGATGCGGCGATTTCACAGGAGCTGCTGCAGAAAGCGCTTTCATCCGTTGTGGTCGATACCTATAATATGGTATCGGTTGACGGAGATACCTCTACAAATGATACCGTCCTTCTTCTGGCAAACGGCATGGCGGGTAATCCGGAAATCACAGAAGAAAATGAAATGTATCAGAAGTTCTGTGAGGCGCTGTTTGAAATTAACCGTCAGCTTTCCCGCAAGATCGCCGGTGACGGTGAGGGCGCGACCGCGCTCTTCGAAGTAACGGTTAAAGGTGCGAAAGATAAGGCGTCAGCAGTAACGCTTGCCAAATCCGTTGTTTCGTCCAGCCTCACCAAGGCAGCGATTTACGGACATGACGCGAACTGGGGAAGAATTCTGTGCGCACTCGGATATGCAGGGATTGAGTTTGATCCGGAGCAGGTGGAACTGTGGCTGACCAGCAGCGCCGGTACGGTCAAGATCTATGAGAACGGCAGTGCTGCTGACTATAGCGAGGAGGAAGCAACAAAGATCCTCTCCGAGCCGGAAGTGACAGCGATTGCAGACATGCATCAGGGTGACGGGGAAGCGACAGCCTGGGGCTGTGACCTGACACATGAATATGTATCCATAAACGCAGACTACAGATCCTGAGGCAGAAACGAAAGGTCATGAAGAAAAAGGTTCTGAAACAGTAAATGCAGATTCTGAGACGAAGATTGCAGACTCTGAACAGAGACCTTCAGACAGATTAATATAACGAAGCAGTTAAAGGAGCAAATCAAACATGGTCAACCAGAAATATCTTGAAAAAGCCGAGGTGCTGATTGAGGCACTTCCCTATATACAGCGGTTCAACCGCAAGGTCATTGTCGTAAAATACGGCGGCAGCGCAATGCTGGATCAGGGGCTGAAGGAGGATGTGATCAAAGATGTCGTCCTGCTGAAACTCTGCGGATTCAAACCAATCATTGTCCACGGCGGCGGCAAGGAAATCTCGAAGTGGGTTGGCAAAGTCGGAGGCGAGCCGAAATTTGTCGGCGGATTCCGCGTGACCGACGAAGACACCATTGAAGTGGCTGAAATGGTTCTGAACAAGGTGAACAAGGAGCTGGTCAGCCTGGTAGAGCGGCTGGGCGTCCGGGCGGTCGGGATCAGCGGCAAGGACGGCAATCTGCTTCAGGTTGAGCAGAAGCTGGTTGACGGACAGAGCATCGGCTATGTCGGCGATATCAAAGCTGTCGACACCAAGATTCTCTGGGATCTGCTCGATAAGGATTTTCTGCCGATTGTATGCCCGATCGGTGTTGACGAGACCTATCATTCCTATAATATCAACGCAGATGACGCGGCAAGTGCCATCGCAGAGGCAATGAAAGCGGAAAAACTTGCATTCCTCAGTGATATTGAAGGCGTTTACACAGATAAAGATGATCCGGATACACTTGCACCGGAGCTAACCGTATCCGAGTGTGAGGCAATGATCGCTGAGGGGATCGTTGACGGCGGCATGATCCCGAAACTGCAGGGATGCATCAAAGCAATAGAAAACGGCGTGTCCCGCGTACATATTCTGGACGGACGTGTGCCGCACTGCCTGCTGCTGGAAATCTATACCAACAAAGGTATCGGTACAGCAATTCTCGCAAATACAGAGGAGAAGTTCGGCAAGCGCACGCAGAAGTGACGAATGACAAGATATACACGAATTAAAAGCAGTAACAAGTATAAAAAACAGTGCCGTTATTCAGAGGCGGGATGGAGATCATTATGAATACACAGGAATATATCAACCAGTCAGAGCAGTATGTCCTGCACACTTACAACCGGTTCCAGATGGTTCTGGAGAAGGGGAAAGGCGCATATCTCTATGATACAGACGGAAAAGAATATCTTGACTTCGCGGCAGGTATTGCAGTCTATGCGCTTGGTTATGGAAACGAGAAGCTGAATGCCGCGCTGAAGGATCAGATCGATCAGCTGGTGCACACTTCAAATCTGTACTATAACGTGCCGATGGCTGAGGCGTCCCGCAAGGTTGTTGAGGCAACCGGTCTCTCGAAGGTGTTCTTCACGAACAGCGGTACAGAGGCAATTGAGGGCGCGATTAAGGCAGCCCGCAAATATGCGTTTCTGAAAGACGGCAGCACCGATCATGAGATCATCGCAATGAAGCACTCTTTCCACGGAAGAAGTCTCGGCGCACTTTCCGTTACCGGAAATGATGCGTATCAGGCACCGTTCAAACCATTGATCGGCGGTGTGAAATTTGCAGAATTCAACAATCTGGAGAGTGTCAAAGCGCAGATTACAGATAAGACCTGTGCGATCATTCTGGAAACGCTGCAGGGAGAGGGCGGCATTTATCCGGCAGACGCAGACTTTATCAAAGGAATCCGGGAGATCTGCGATGAAAAGGACATTGTGCTGATTCTCGATGAGATTCAGTGCGGAATGGGACGGACCGGTTATCTTTTTGCCTACCAGGAGTACGGCATTAAACCGGATATCACGACCGTCGCGAAAGCGCTCGGCTGCGGCGTTCCGGTGGGTGCATTTGTATTAAATGAAAAGCTGGCAGAAAACTCGCTGAAGCCGGGCGACCACGGTACGACATACGGCGGAAATCCGTTCGCGCTGCGCGCGGTCAGCACGGTATTCGATCTTTATGATGAAATGAACCTGGTGGACCATGTAAAACAGACGGCGCCGTATCTCGAGCAGACACTGGAAGAAATCGCAGCGGCTTATCCGGCTGTTTTCTATGGAAGGCGCGGAAAAGGTTTTCTGCAGGGGCTGCTGGTGAATGCTGACTGTAAAGCGGGTGATATCATCCTCGCGGCACACAAGGAAGGTCTTCTGACAATCAGTGCGGAAGGAAATGTCCTGCGTCTTGCGCCGCCGCTGATAATCACAGAAGCACAGATTGATGAAATGAAAGAGAAGCTGTGCCGGGCAGTCGAAAGCCTGAATAAGTGAGAAGATATAAAGAAAAATGAAATAGGAATAAGCTGATAAAGCAGGTGATCATTCGGAGATCACCTGCTTTATTCTGTCCTTATATCTGCGTCCTGTTACGGCACTTGTCCAGTCGGCAATACTGGCATATTTGTCTGCCATGTTGAGAATGACGCCTTCCTTTGTCTGCGGGCGTCCGCAGGGGCCCGGCCACATGTGCGTTTTGATTATGGATTCGACAGAAGGATCCAGATCAGGAACAATCGACTTTGCAAGCTTTGCGGATTCATCTGGATGGAACCGCCATGCTCTGAGGCGCGTCCTGTATTTCCGGTCTCTGCCGACCATGCCGAGGTCGTGACACAGAGATGCCTGGATGATTTCTTTTTCGTTCAGCCGGATCCCGAAATGCTGCAGAAGGCTGCAGAGCCGGACGCCTGTAATACATACATTCAGGGAATGATCAGACACGGTACTGCGCAGATGATGTGCCTGTCTGCCTGCCTGCTGAAACAGATCGGAGCAGAGAATGTCATGTCCGTGCTGTTTGATATCCCTGCAGATTTTCTGTTCTTTCTGATTCATAGAACCCGTCTCTTCTCCTTTGCTTGACCGTCGATATGGAAACGATTATGATGTGATTATAGGCACAACGATAGACAGAGTCAAGAATCCGGCAGAGATTTATAAAAGCTTTAGAAACGCGGAACTGATGTTCTCCGATTATGTATGAGGGGGAGGAGAGTACCAATGGATGAAATGAATCAGAATGCAGAATCCACGAGAAACATTCCGGCTGAGGAAATTGTATGCCGCCTGGCAAAACCGAGACGGAAGGGAATTCTTTCACTGGTGTTCAGCCGCTTTATGATCATTGCGGTTCTGCTTGTGCTGCAGGTTGCGATCATCGTATCAATTTATTTTTTCTTATATGAGCATGTAAAGCTCATCCGGGCGATTTTGGTCACTTTCATGGTGGTGATGGAAATCTACCTGTTTAACTGCGATATCGACGCTTCGGCAAAACTGACGTGGATGCTGCTGCTGTCCATTATCCCTGTTCCCGGTGCCATTATGTTTGCATATACAATGTTGAATCCGGGACAGCAGAGAGTTATGAAGCGGGAGGCGGAACTGATTGCGTCTACCGCCAGTGCCATCCCGCAGGATGACCGGGTTATGCAGGCGCTTGCCGTAGATGGAGGCGATACGGATGATCTGGTTAAATACCTGAATCACAGCGGCTGCTTTCCGGCATTTGACCAGACTCAGGTACAGTATTTCCCGCTTGGTGAATATAAATTCGAGGCGATGCTCGAAGAACTCGAGAAAGCCGAGAAGTTTATTTTCATGGAGTATTTCATCATCGAAGAAGGATATATGTGGGGAAAGATACTGGAGATCCTGCTGCGGAAGGCGGAAGAAGGCGTTGATGTACGCGTGATGTATGACGGCATGTGTGAGATGTCCACGCTTCCGGCCGGCTACTGGAAACTGATGGAGGAACGGGGAATCAAAGCGAGACCGTTCGCTCCGATTACGCCGGTCCTTTCTACCCACTATAACAATCGCGATCACAGAAAGATACTGGTCATCGACGGGAAGGTCGGATTTACCGGCGGCGTCAATCTGGCAGACGAATACATCAACCGGATTGAGCGTTTCGGTCACTGGAAAGACACAGCTATTATGCTGAAGGGTGACGCGGTACAGAGTCTCACGCTGATGTTTCTGCAGATGTGGAATATTGAAGAAAAAGATCCGGTTTTTACACCGTATCTCAATGCACCGGTTAAGAGAACGGGGCTGCAGACCGGCATAAAGAACGAAGAACCGCTGGACGGATATGTTGTCCCGTACTGTGATAATCCGATGGACAGCTACAAAGTGGGCGAGACGGTTTATATGGATATTCTGAACCGCGCCGGTACCTATGTTCACATCATGACGCCGTATCTGATTCTGGACGGTGAGCTTAAGACAGCGCTTCAGTATGCCGCGCAGCGCGGGGTAGAAGTCAAGCTGATCCTGCCGGGAATTCCGGATAAGGCAATCGCGTATTCACTTGCAAAAACACATTACCGGGAACTGACAAAGGCAGGGGTTCAGATCTACGAGTATACGCCCGGATTTGTGCACGCAAAGGTTGTGGTCAGTGACGACGAAAAGGCCGTTGTCGGCACCATTAACATGGATTACAGGAGCCTGTATCATCACTTCGAGTGTGCAGCCTATCTTTATAAAACTGCATGCATTCCGGAGATAGAGAAGGATTTCCAGGAGACGCTTGCAAAGTGCAGAAAGGTAACTCTGAAGACCATCAGGAAGGAAAAAATCTCTTATAAACTGATCGGCAGTGTCATGAAGCTTATTGCACCGCTGATGTAATAGTATTAAGTATTGAAAAAACGGGCGGGATCACATGATCTCGTCCGTTAATTTTTCAAAATCCTTGTTATGTCCGAAGACGTGCATCATTGGCATGACTTTCAGAAAGCAGTCAATATCTTTTTCAAGCAGATATTCCCGAAGCTTCAGATATTCCCGTGATGTGCAGACACAGTCAATCTGCTGCTTCACCCGACCGGTGTAGCCGCCGGTCACCGGATGAATGGTAGATGTTTTGTGGAGATCATCGACAACATACTGCTGGATCTCTTCATAGCGGTCAGCCACAATCTGTATATCATAGAGTTTTGGTCCCAGGAAGAGAACAAAGTTCATGCTGTTGACGCATACAAGTTCTCCGATAAAGGCATAGGCGACGGCATCCAGTGAGAAAGCGAAAAGCATAATGATCATAATACAGGCGTCACAGCAGAGCATTACGGTCCGCATTTCAGTACTCTTGAAGAACAGTTTCTTAACGATTTTGGTGATTGTATCCAGACCGCCGTAAGACCAGCCGACACGCAGCACAATGCCGGTACCGGCTCCGTTCAGAACGCCGAGAAGAGCTGCGGCAATCAGTTTTTCTTTGAAAATGATCGCAACTGTAAAGTGATTCATCAGCCAGAGTACTGCCGGAAACAGCAGGGAGAGAAAGACAATGCTGGCCGACTCCGCTCTGCTCAGAAGGAAAAATGAGATGATCAGAATCACAACGGAAAATGCGTAATAAATCAGAGAATAATTAATCCCTGTAAATTGTTCAATGGTCATGCAGAGACCTGTGACGCCGGTCACAGGAAATCCGTTCGGCAGCGCTACCCAGTTGGCAGCCGCACCGCAGAGAAAACAGCCGATGATACTGTAAAGGATCTTTTTTACTGTGGATTGCATTGTAATACCTCAGAAATGGTGCAGGCAATTCCTGTCTCTGTAAAACGGTGACCTTGAGTCACCCAAATCGATACAAGGCTCACAATACACCGGCGCGGCAGGAATGTCAAGCTGGAAATTCAGATTAATTTGACAGAATCTGAAAATGCGTCTATAGTACTGTGTATGGGGCATTGGCGCAGTTGGGAGCGCGCTACATTCGCATTGTAGAGGTCGTGAGTTCGAATCTCATATGCTCCACGGGCCGGAAAGTATTGATGTACAGTACTTTCCGGCTTTTTGATTTGTGTATTTGTTCAATTTTAAATACAGAAATAATTCACATCAATTCAAATATGTTCTTGTCAAACCGGATCAGTCCTTCCTCCTGCATTTTTGCCAGTTCCCGCGACATGGCACTGCGATTGGTGCAGAGGTATGCAGCCATTTCCGAGCGGGAGAGGGAGACTTCAAATGTGGTGTTTCCCGCCTTCTCTGACAGCAGAGTCAGATAAGCGAGGATCTTTTCGCGCAGCGTCGTCATGGAGATGATATTGATTTTATCCATGAGCGCCGCGTTTTTTTCTGCAATTTGCTCGAACAGATTCCGGATGAGCTGCTGATGAAACGGACAGGTGTGACTGCATGTCTGCAGCACTTTTGTTAATGGCATCATAAGAAGTTCCACATCTGTTGCCGCATGATATGAGACCCTCGCAATATTTCTGCGCTGCAGGGAAAATGAATCACCGAACAGATCGCCGCGATTTGCGTAAGTGAGCAGCACCTGATGCCCGTAATGGTCCTCTTTCAGTATATGTACCGTTCCGTTCAGCACGAGTCCGACCATTTCCACATTGTCCATATCCAGCAGAATATATTCCTGCCGCCGGTATCTTCTCCGGACAGGCTGCAGACAGCGCAGCATTGCTTTTATATCTTCTGGATTAATACCATCAAACAAAGCAATGTCGCTATATTGATCTTCTATCGAACGACACATTGTACATATCCCCCTGTAACACATCGTATAGATTGCATCCTTAATTCATTATAACTCAAATTTAGCGGTCAAATGTTGCATGCGCAACGCTGTTCATGCGTTTTTCTCTTATAATATTATTATATTTGTATTATTTAACGTGATCATGGAAACAACCGCTGATGAGAGGAGGTATCCCGTGGGTTTTGTGATGTCAGCGCAGGGATTTGATCAGGTGATCAGTGAACTGCAAAAAGAATACCGGGTGTTCGCGCCCGTCTGTAAAAAGGGTGCCGGCAGATATACGGATACAGATGTTGTCATGTATGACGAGATCACTGCTGCGCCGGAAATTGATCTTGTACATAAATCGGATTATTCGTTTAAGGAATTTCTTAATCCGCTATCCGAGACATTGTTCTTTTTTACAGAGCAGGAGGTCAAGGAGGCAGATCTGAACAAAAAGAAGGTTCTGATTTTCCTGCGCAGCTGCGATATGCACGCTGTAAAACGTCTGGATCAGATTTATCTTGCAAATGGTAAGGAAGAGGACTGGTTCTACCGCCGCCGCCGAGATCTGGTTCATTTTGCCCTCATCGGCTGCCAGAGCACCTTTGAAAACTGTTTCTGTGTCGACATGAAAAGCAATCAAATGGATGACGGTTATCTCTTTTCTGTTGACTGCATCAACGGAATGTATTATTCGGATGTGCCCGAGAACAGTATTAAAGGTATTTTTGCAGCGGCATGTGAAACGGAGCAGGACGTTTCTCCGTGTTTTGTTACCGAAAATAAAGTACATGTGACAATCCCGGAGGATGTTCCGTTTGAAATACTGAAAGATTCTCTCTGGGATGAATATTCCACACGCTGCATCGGATGCGGGCGCTGTAATTTTGCCTGTCCGACCTGCACCTGCTATACCATGCAGGATGTCTTCTACACCGATAACGGAAAGGTTGGCGAACGCCGCAGAGTCGGTGCCTCCTGTATGGTTGACGGCTATACCAATGTGGCCGGCGGAGGTCAGTACCGCAGAAGTCAGGGGGAGCGCATGCGATTCAAGGTGCTTCACAAGATTTACGATTACCGGAAGCGGTTCGGATATGATATGTGTGTCGGCTGCGGGCGGTGCGACGATATCTGTCCGGAATACATTTCCTACACGAATATCATAAATAAAGTCAATGCTGCCTGTGAAGCCGCGAAACAGGGTGCAGAGGAGGTGAAAAACGGATGATGAATGCATACATTCCATTTGCTTCCGAAATCATGGAAGTCATCAGGCATACTGAAAAAGAATACACCTTCCGCATGCATTTTGAGGGAGATGTGAAGCCGGGACAATTCTTTGAAGTGTCTGTGCCGAAATACGGCGAGGCGCCGATCTCTGTCAGCGGCATCGGACCGGACTATGTTGATCTGACCATGCGAAGAGTCGGCCGTGTCACAAACGAAGTGTTCGAAACCTATGCCGGTCAGTCTCTGCTGCTGCGCGGACCATACGGAAACGGATTCGATGTGGACCTTTATGCGGGCGGTGAGACGGTTGTTGTCGCCGGCGGTACAGGCGTTTCTCCGGTGCGCGGCGTTATCCACGCGCTCTCTGCCATGCCGGACGCAAAAGACAAATATGTGATTGCCGGCTTTAAGAGTCCTGATGATATGCTGTTCCGGGAAGATCTGAAAACCTGGGCGGAAAAACTCAATCTGATTCTTACTGTTGACGGCGCACCAGAAGGCTATGAAGGAAATATCGGTCTTGTCACACAGTATATTGCAGATCTTCCGCTTCGCGGTCCTTCTTCTGCAAAGGCTGTTGTAGTAGGTCCGCCGCCAATGATGCGTTTTACCATCATTGAACTGCAGAAAAAAGGTTTTAAAGACGAAAATATAACGGTCTCATATGAGCGGAAAATGTGCTGCGGACTCGGGAAATGCGGTCACTGCCGCGTCAATGACAAATACATCTGTCTGGATGGTCCGGTCTTCAATTATACAGAAGGCAAGCTGATGATGGACTGATTGAACGGAAGGAGAAAAATGATGGGAAACCTTGATATAAATGTCGGAAAACTAAAAAAGAATGCCTTCCGCTACTCCAAGCACCGCGGTGAAACAGCATCCAGAATTCGTATTCCGGGCGGTATTATAGATGCCGCATCTCTCGGAAAAGTTGTGGAAATCGCAGAAAAATACGGAAATGGTGTGATTGATATTACAAACCGTCAGGGCATCGAAATCCCGGGGATCGATCTGCGGGACATGGACAAGGTCAATGAAGAAGTCCAGTCCATTATCGATGCACTTCGAACGAATCAGACTGAAAAAGGCAAGGGATATCCTTCCTCAGGCACCCGGAACGTTGAGGCATGCCCCGGTTCACGTCTCTGTCCGTTTGGCTGCTATGATACGACTGAATTTGCACAGAAAATGGAAAATATGATCTTTCCGAATGACAGGCATGTGAAAATCGCGTTTACCGGATGTTCTAATGACTGCGCAAAAACACGTATGGCTGACTTCGGTATTATCGGTATGACCGAACCCCAGTATAATCCGGACCGCTGTGTCGCATGTGAGCAGTGCATTAACTTCTGCCGCCGCAGATCCGTTGGTGCGCTTTCACTGGTCAATGGCAAAGTTGTGCGTGATACGAAAAAATGCATCGGATGCGGTGTCTGTGTAGCATACTGTCCTACCAGAGCGTGGACCAGAAGCAAAGAACATTATTTCCGGCTGGTGCTGCTCGGACGAACAGGCAAGAAAAATCCGCGTCTCGCGGAGGACTTCATCAAATGGTGCAACGAAGAAAGCATCATGAAAATAGTCAAAAACGCTTACGCCTATATCGAAGAGTATATAGATCCGAATGCAGTTGAACATAAAGAACATGTCGGGTATATCGTAGACCGCACCGGTTTTGAGGAATTCAGGAAATGGATTATGGACGGGGTAGAGCCTGGCCCGAAAGCAGAGATTGAACCGTATGTCTACTGGAAGGGAAAACGCTACGACCGTATTTAACAAAGGAAAATACAAGTGTGATATAATGGATGTCTCAGGCGGCAGCGTCCGCCTGGGACTTAACATTTAAAGAACACCATGGAGGAACTGTTATGTTTTCTGAAGAATTCCAGGCAGTCGCAAATGCTGCTGCTGTCAAAACAGGTTTTTTGCGTAAAAATCCTGTCGGCTATTTTTTAATGTCCATGCTTGCCGGCATATACATCGGCTTCGGGGTCCTTCTGACCAACACCATAGGCGGAGTGCTTGCGGGTGCACCGGCGACAAAAATTGTTATGGGCGCGGCCTTTGGCGTCGCTCTGAGCCTGGTCGTGATGGCAGGTGCCGAGCTGTTCACCGGAAATAATCTGGTGATGACAGCCGGAATACTTGAAAAAAAGATCAGTGCAGGAGACGCGGTAAAACTCTGGGTTGTCTGCTGGATCGGCAATCTGGCCGGATCGGCTGTGCTGGCGGTTATCTATCACCTGACCGGCCTTGGTGCAGGTGCAGTCGGTGAATTTATGGCGGCAGGGGCATTCGCCAAAATGACAGCCGGTCCCATTCAGCTGATTACACGGGGTCTTCTCTGTAACTTTCTTGTTTGTCTGGCCGTCTGGTGCGGAACAAAATTAAAAAGCGAATCGGGTAAGCTGATTATGATTTTCTGGTGTCTGTTTGCTTTCATTACGACAGGTTTTGAGCACAGTATCGCAAACATGACATTGTTGACCGAGGCGCTGCTCAATCCGGCAGGACAGGCTGTTACGATCGGCGGGTACTGGTACAATCTGATTCTGGTCACAGCAGGAAATATGATCGGGGGAATCGTATTTGTTGCGCTGCCGTACTTTGCAGCATCGAAACGTGACTGATATCATTTTTGTTTCCCGGGGGATCTGATTCTGAAATTTCACCTGGTATGAGATAGAAAGAGCCGTGACTTATAAAAGTCCAGGCTCTTTTTCAGCTGCTGTATATCGGGTGATGCATCTTTTTCGAAAATATAGTATAGTTTATATAGTTGACCTGGAAATGATACTATCAGACATGAAAGATATGAACGCAATGAAAGATCAGAAAAAGAAACCGGTAGTCATTACGACAGACAGTACAGCGGATATTTCCCGGGAATTGCAGGAGCGCTTTCAGATCCGGATTATTCCGCTCACAGTTACACTCGGAGAAGAAAGTTATCTGGACGGTGTGGGATTTACCCGAGATGATATCTACGCGCGTTATCATGCGGACGGGATATTGCCACAGACAGCGGCCCCGGGTATCGATGCATTTCTTGATTTTTTCGGGGAAATTCTGCAGGAGGGATGCGAGATTGTTCATCTTGATATAAGTTCAGAACTTTCGAACATATGCAATGTTGCACGTCTGGCAGCTGAATCACTCGAAGATGTGCATGTAGTGGACAGCCGGATGCTTTCTTCGGGAATCGCCCTGCTTGCCATTGAAGGTGCAGAATGCCGCGACAGGGGAATGTGCGCGGAAGAAATTGCAGCGCATCTGAATACATTAAAGAGCAAGGTATCGACCAGTTTTGTACTGGAAACACTTGAATTTATGTGGAAGGGCGGCAGGTGTAAGGGTGTTACTGCGCTTGGTGCCAATCTTCTCAAAATCAGACCGGCGCTGGAAATGCAGGACGGAAAGCTGGTTGTCTGCAATAAGTACCGGGGAAAGATGCCGGGGGTCTATCGGAAATATATTACGGAACGGCTTACAGGAAAAAAGATACGTCCGGCACATATCTTCCTGACAGATTCCGGGGAGATTGACACTGCACTTCTGTCAGAACTGGAGGAAATGATCAGAGAGCTGAGCGGATGCAGGGAGATTCACCGCGCCGATGCAGGCGCGACAATTTCATCTCACTGCGGCCCGGGCTGTCTGGGAGTATTGTTTATCGAGGAATGATAGAAACACGGATCGGCGTATGCGCATGCTTCCCGTACAGCCGGAATGTTACGGTTCCGTTTTTCCGCACGCTGTACAGATGCGTCATCCCGGCGATTTTACGGCGGCTCCGGGTCCGGTGTGCTTTTCCTTTCTTTTCGGTGCTGTCGGCATAAAACGCACAGGATGGCCGGATCATCCGGATCGTGGCAGCCGTATCACCATTTCCGTGATGGGACAGCTTATACAGATCAGCCTGCAGGCTGATCTGTTTTTTGTCTATTTGTTTGAGTGTTTTTCGGGAGACATCACCTGCGGTCAGGAAGGACATATCGCTTGCGGTAATCTTTGTAACCAGTGAGGATTCATTCAGATAATCCCAGAATCCGTCGGACCGGCTGCCTGCACCTCTGTTCCAGAGAACTTCTGCCCTGGCTTTTCCGATTGTGAAGGAAGATCCCTTTTTTAAATATGTGACAGGTATCTTCTCTTTTTTTGCCTTTTTGATTATTTCTTTCGCGCCATAGAGGCCGGCAGAAGGGATCCCGTACCAGCAGCGCCGGGCATTTTCGTACCATGGTTGAGAGTGGTTTGATTTGCCGGCGTACTTTTTCAGAACGTTTGTTTTAGGCAGATATAAATGTTTCACTGTGAAATAAGGATCATCCATGATGTACCACAAATAAAAGAAATGATCTTCATGCCAGTGAGACAGGTACAGACTCAGTTTCCGGATGTGGTGAGATTTCAGATAGCGAATGACTTTATTGGTATCATCATTGTTGGCGGTATCCATAAGGAGATAAGAGCTGCCGGAGGACACCAGAACAGATTCGCCTCCGGCGACGCGTTCTGATCCGAAATCAAGTGCCGTGACAGTCAACAGAGGCGCAGCAGCCTGTACATTTTGTGCTCTTGAGGTGAAAGGAGAACATACAGATATCAGGATCAGCAGAAAACAGCACAACTGTTTTCGAATGGTTCGGAAAAGGATGTCGGGATAGTGCAAACGATTCATAATACCTTCAATTCCTGCTTCATGGGCATACATATATGGGTACGATACGTTTATTGTAACATCTTTTTTCATATTGGACATCTGTTAGACTTCTTCTGTTATTGTGTGATCACAAAAAATTGTAAGGCGGCAGCAAAAAATGCTGCCGCCTTCTTTTGTACGAAGCACGGGAGGATGTGCTGTGATTATGATCTCAGCAGATGTCTTTCAGAATCAGGCCCGCAGGGAACTCCGGTACTTACGGGAATTTGTATCCGAGAGATCTGGCGCGCTCAACGGCTTCCATCTCAGTGTGGAAGATGCGGTATTCATATTGATCGATAAAGCCATATCCGTTTATTTCTTTTGTGATGTGACATTCCCTGCCAATGCGGGTGAACATGCTGTATAATCTCATGATCTTTCCTCCTTTCACGGTGCGGAAGATAAGAGATGATCCCGCACGGTGTTTATATGAAACGGTTCATTCGAGATGTCATATTGTTTTGTCTCCTGTGATTTGGTAGTCCGGCTCAGCTGCCGGGGTTCTGTTTAAGTTAAGTTTATTATATGAGATAAAGCGTCAAATGAAACATAGGAAAACCGTATGTTATCAAAGAAAAATGACGAATTGATTCCGGAAATTCAGGTCGCCTCCCAGGCGACCGTTTTTCGTTTTCGACCTGCTATACTGATCTCACAACAAGAAAAAAGCAGGGCCGCGAATGCGGCGGAAAGGGAGGTCAAAATGAAAAAGGGATTAACAGAGCTGGTTATGATTCTTGACCGGAGCGGTTCCATGAGCGGACTTGAGGCGGATACAATCGGCGGATTCAACAGCATGATTGAGAAGCAGAAGAAAGAAGCGGGAGAGGCCTATGTCTCAGTTGTTTTGTTTGATGACAGGACAGAAGTGATCTATGACCGGGTGGATATCCGGAAAGTAGAGCCAATGAACGACAGACAGTATTATGTCCGTGGATGTACGGCACTGCTGGACGCAATCGGAGGTGCGATCCATCACATCGGAAACGTTCACAAATATGCCCGTGAGGAAGATGTTCCGGAGAAGACATTGTTTATCATCACGACAGACGGCATGGAAAATGCCAGCCGCGTCTACAGCTATGAAAAGATCCGGCGCATGATTGAACACCAGAAAGAGAAATATCACTGGGAGTTTCTGTTTCTCGGAGCCAATATTGATGCGATTTCTGTTGCCGGAAGATTCGGAATCGATGCAAACCGTGCTGTGAGGTATGAACATGACAGTAAGGGAACGCAGCTCAATTTTGAAGTAATGGAAAAAGCAGTTCGTTATGCGAGAAGTGCTCCGTCTGCAGCAATGATGTCTGAGGCGCTCGATGATGAATCTGTTTTAGAACCGATCCGTCAGGATTACAAAAAGCGCCACAGAAAATAAAAATTCAGTTCAGCCGGCGGTTCCATGAATATGAATGAATCAAAAAGATTTTAATAGATTATTCCGCGATAGAATGTTAAACTGTAAACAGTCGTATAAACAGACTTGAAGTATATTCACCGGAAATCAGACAAATAAGTTTTAGAAAGAAGAATGAATTATGGAACCGATTATTAACAGCTTACTTGAAACAGACGCCTATAAGTTTTCGATGGGCCAGGCTATTTATCATCAGTACAGCGGTTACAAGACAACCTGGACATTTAAGTGCAGGAACAAAGACGTACATTTCACACAGGAAATGGTGGATGAGATCATACGGCAAATCCGTATGTACTGCGATCTCCGTTTTACGAAAGAAGAACTTGAATACCTTGATCAGATCAAATGGATCAAAGGTTCCTACTGTGATTTCCTGCGGCTCTGGGCACCGCATTTCGAAGATTTCTCAATCAGCACGGATAGTGACTGCGGGCTTTCCATAGAGACCCGTGGTACCTGGCTGAACACTTCGATGTATGAGATTCCTGTCCTGGCCATTGTCAATGAAGTTTACTTCCGTATGGCATATGACTATGACAAACTGTTTGACAGTTTTAAGAAACGACTGGAGGAAAAGATTCAGAAGCTGGAAAGCGGTGAGATCAATATCGGATCTTTCTCAGAATTCGGATTAAGGCGCAGACTGTCAGGAGAAGCGCAGGCGCTTGCGGTTAAGTCTCTGAGTGAGCATAAATATCCGGACTCCGTCTTTGTAGGTACGTCCAACGTGTATCTGGCCAAGAAGTTCGGACTCGTTCCGGTTGGTACGATGGCACATGAATGGATCATGTGTGTGGGCCAGGGCAATCATAAGCACAACCCCTCCTATTCAAACTGGTATGCGCTGGATGCATGGGTCAGGGAATACGGCGTGTTAAACGGAATTGCTCTGACTGACTGCATTACAACGGACTGTTTCCTGCAGGATTTCCAGCTGACCTTCGCCACGCTTTTCAGCGGAGTCAGACATGACAGCGGCGATCCGTGTGAATGGGGCGACAAGATGATTGATCACTATAATCTGCTTGAGATCGATCCAAAGAGCAAGACGCTGTTGTTCAGTGACAGCCTGAACTTTGAAAAAGCAGACCGGATCAAGAAGTATTTTCAGGGAAGGGCAAAGGTTGCGTTCGGAATCGGCACATATATCGCCAATGACACGGATGTTCCCGCCCTGAACATCGTTATGAAAACAACCCTCTGCAACGGAATGGACGTTGCGAAAATCTCCGATACAAGAGGAAAGGGAATGTGTAAAAATCCGGCCTATGTTCATTATCTTCAGAGATGTATTGACTGGAGAATGGAAAATCATACAGGGGATAATTCGCTCAGAGTTTAAGTGCGATGAAACAATCCCTGAAAGAATAAAGCAGCCGCGTTTCATGGACGAAACAGTCTAAGGAACGCGGCTTGTTTTATAATGTCCGCACATTAATCGGCAAGACGTCTTCTAACGTTGTGTTAAATGGGGTATAATGGTCTTGCAAAAACGATAAAAATGTAAGTGTGTTAAAGTGCTTTGAAAAGCTTTAAGGAAGCGGGCAGATCCTTAGAGGAGCGGTTAGAAGATTTCGGGATGCCGGAAAAGTTGGAGGATGAAAAATGCAGCTGCACTGGACAACAATTGTGACTGTTTTATTTGAATGGCTGCTCTTTTCGGCCGCGCTGCGGAGCATATCAGGAAAACTCGGCTGGAAGAAACCGTGGGATGCATGGATCCCGGGTCTTCGCTTTTTTGCGCTGGGCAGATCCATTGCATTAAACAGAGAATGCAGATTCTGCGGCATTATGGATGTGGTCTTTCTTTTAGGAGCCCTCTCAAAGAGTGTGGTTCCAAAGGGGCGGGTCAATGCTGCACTGTCTCTGACTGTGTTGATCCTGTTTCTGTATTTGTTTCTTTACAGGATCCGGATCTTTTTGCGGATTCTGGAGATTTTCGGCCTGAGGAAGCAGTGGCTGCTCTTATTTCTGATCGCAAACTGGCTGCCGCTGCTGCTGATCGGATTCGGAAAGCAGTATCAGCCGCGGGATGATATCCAGATGGAGGAAAGCTGGATGGCGGGAACAAAACCGGCACAGATTCCCGGCACAGCCAGGAGCCATCCGGAAGCATTAAGCAGCGAAGGACTCAGCATCAATATAAGAGAGCGCACTGTAAAAGAATATGGGAAGAAGCGGTATCTTCTGAAAGATATCAGCCTCAACATTCCGAATCAGTCGATGGTACTGCTTCTGGGCGGTTCCGGGGCAGGAAAAACGACTCTGATCAATGCGATACTGGGATATGAGAAGGCTGATGCATCCGTACTGCTGAATGGATCAGATGTCTACAGGGATTATGACAGCGTCAAACACCGGATCGGTTTTGTACCGCAGAAAAATCTGATGCGGGGGAAGGATTCCGTTATACGGACAATCGACGATGCGGCGCAGATGCGTCTGCCGAAAAACATCACGAAGGAAGAGAGCAGCAGCAAGATTGCGGAAGTCCTGGATCTTCTGGGATTATCGGCCGGCAGCGAAGGTCTGGTGGAAAAAAAGTCAGGCGGACAGCTTCGCAGAATCTCGATTGCAATGGAACTTGTGACAGACCCTGAACTGTTCGTTCTGGATGAGCCGGATTCCGGTCTTGACGGTGCAATTGCCAGGGAAATCTTCCGCAAACTGCGCCAGGTTGCGGATGAAGGCCGGATCGTGATTGTTGTTTCGCACACGCCGGACCGTGTGATCGATCTGTTCGACAAGGTGATTGTGCTTGCAAGAGATTCCGGCCGCGTCGGTCGTCTGGCGTTTTACGGCAGTCCGGAAGAAGCACGGGCATTTTTCGGAAAAGAAACCATGGAGGACATAGTCATGAGCATCAATCGTGAGGATGAAGGCGGAGAAGGACGTGCTGATGAAATGATTAAGAAATACACAGACTTCGCTGCGGGACAGAAAGAAGGTGCTGCTTCATGACAGAGATCAGAGGGGAATCGCTGCGCTACAAAGGAAGAGCCGCACAGACAGGCATCTATTTAAAAAAGTTTTTGAGGATGTTTGTATATCAGAGCGACTGGAAAGTTCTTCCGATCGGCGCCATTATTGCAGCGGTGGTTACATTTGTGGTCGGTGCAAATATGTTTGTGACTCAGGAGGGAACAGACATGGGAACGTTTGCACTGGTCTGTGTATGTGTCTGGAACGGGTTTTTTAATTCTATTCAGGTGGTGTGCCGGGAAAGAGATATCGTTAAGCGGGAACACCGGGCAGGCCTGCATATCACTTCCTATGTGGCTGCGCATATGCTTTATCAGCTGATTCTCTGTCTGCTGCAGACAATGGTCACGCTTTTGATTCTGAAGATTGCCGGCGTAAAGATTCCTGTTCAGGGTACTTTCATGCCGTGGGGAATCCTGGATGCCGGTATTACAATTCTCATAACGACCTATGCGGCAGACATGATGGCGCTTATGGTCTCGTGCATTGTCAGAACAACTACGACAGCAATGACAGTCATGCCGTTTCTGCTGATTTTCCAGCTCGTGTTCTCGGGCGGATTCTTTCAGCTTTCGGGTATCGCGGATAAGGTTAAATATGTGACGATCTCACACTGGGGAATGAACAGTCTGTGTGCGATCGGCAGATACAATGAACTTCCGATGGTATCTCTGTGGAATACACTGGTGGGGTTTAAAGACATTGAGCTCTTCGGGAAAAAGCCGCTGAAGGAAATTCTGGTGTATACAGAGCAGAATGGGTACAGGGATGCCTTCCTTCAGTGGTCCGGTTCCTATCACACAAACAACGCGTATGTCAGCACGGCGGAGAATGTAGGATTTAACTGGGCAGCACTTCTGGTGCTTCTGGTGATTTTTGCGGCAGCAGCTGTTATCGCGCTGAAATTCGTGGACAGGGATAAGAGATAAAGTAGCATTTTATGTAACAGGTCGGTTTATCAAACAGCAAGGAGGTATGAAGGTAAATGTCGGGATTTATTTCTGCATTGATTAAGCAGCGGAGGGACGCAAAAAAAGCAGAGCCGGACACAAGCGGAAGATTAAAGGAGATACTCGCCGTTCTGAACAAATACGATTATGATGAAGGGATTACGCCGGAGATCGTTGCAAATATTCTGCAGGATCTGGGCCCAACCTTCGTCAAGATCGGTCAGATCGCTTCCCAGCAGGCGGAGTACATCCCTGCTGATTATTGCGATGCGCTGGTCAGGCTCCGCTCAAATGTGGCGCCCATGGACATCGAAACAGTTTATTCTCAGATCGAGAAGTATCTGGGCAGGCCGGTGAATGAGCTGTATGCCAGCTTTGACGACAAGCCGCTGGGCTCCGCTTCGATCGCACAGGTGCACAAAGCAGAGTTGGCTGACGGGACCATCGTGGCGGTCAAGGTGCGCCGTCCGGGCGTCGTGGATACGGTTGCGCGTGACTTTGCCCTGATTGAGAAGATTCTTGACAAGTTTGTAAAAAAAGATGCAGGCGGCATTGATATCAAGGGGATGATCGTGGAGCTTGAAAACACCTCGAAAATCGAACTTGATTTAACCAATGAAGCGAATAATCTTGAACGTTTCTGGAAAAACAATACCGGACGCGAAGGCGTTGAAAGTCCGAAGTGCTACCGCGAACTTACCTGTGAGGCAGTACTCACAGAGGATTTTGTGACCGGCACAGAAGTCAGCGATTTAGATTTTCTTAATACGCTGGATGAAGATGAGCGTGAGCGCATTGCCGCGCTTGTTGCAGATAACTTTGCGACACAGGTTCTCACGGACGGGTTTTATCATGCGGATCCCCACTCCGGCAACGTGCTGATCAAGGGGCCGGTCACACGCAAATCCGCAGCGGAAACTGAGAAAGATCAGACTGCGGAGGGCGGCGGAGACGCAGCCGGTGACGGCGGACAGGAGATACAGCTTCCGGAGCATAATATTGAGTGGATTGATTTCGGTATGATGGGATCACTTTCAACGAAGCAGCGGCAGAGTCTCATCGATATCGTGACCGCGGTGGTGATGCAGGATGCGTACGGTCTCAAGCGCACGGTGCTTCAGGTTGCACAGCCCGTGGGTGAAATCAATCACGGCGCGCTGCTTGAAATGTGTGAGGGCATGTGCGGCCAGTATACAGGGGCGGATTTCGGTGACTTTGATCTGGGTGATCTTCTGAGCACCATTCTCGGCAGTCTGCAGGATGAAAATTATAAGATTGAGCCATTCCTGACAAACCTCTCACGCGGCATCATAGCAATCGAGGGAACGATCAGGACGCTCAGTCCGAAGGTGAACATTCTGAACTACTTCACCAGCAAGGTAAACACCGGATTTGATTTCAAGCTTGATCTTGAAAACCCCGGAGAGATGAATCCGGATATTGCACTGAAACTGCTTCAGCTTTTTAAAGGCGTCACGGACTCCTCCACAAAGACCGCCGAGGCGCTCGATATGCTGGAGAAAGGCCAGATCAGGGTACGTACCGATTTCAGCTTTGAAGAGAAAGCACTTGAGACCGTCAACCGTCTGACCGGATATGCAATTCGGGCGTTCATGATTATTGCGCTTTTCATAGGTTCCTGCCTGCTGTGTACGGCACCGGTTTTTACAAGTGAAGGGTTGTCCATTACGATTGTCTTCCCGGTGATTGGTATCATCGGTTGCATTGTCAGTGTGTTTTTTGCATATCGTCTGTACCGGGATATGAAAAAGGGAAAGAAGAACTGAACGTGACAGGAGCTTATAATGAAACAGCTTTTTTCTGAAATTCCGGCACTTCAGGGTGAGCGGGTTTTATTGAAAAGAATCACACAGCAGGATGCGGATTCCCTGCAGAGGCTTGTGGATGATGAGGAAGTATACAGATATCTTCCCACATTTCTCTATGAAAAAAAGTATCCGGAGATCCGGTATGTCATCGACCATCTTTATGACGAGTGTCTGGAGGAGTCTCTCATCCTCGGCATTTTCATGCAGGATGAATTTTGCGGTCTGGTGGAGATGTACGGATACAGGGAATCGGTCCATAGTATCAGCTTCGGATGCCGTCTGCTCCGGGAATGCCGGGGCAGGGGAGCTGCTTCGGAAGCACTGGAGCTGATAGCAGCGTATTTATTTACGAAAACAGATGTTGAAATCATTACTGCGAGTACACTGGTTGAAAATACTGCTTCGGCCAGCGTGCTGAGAAAGAACGGTTTTGAACGGAAGTCCCATGCTGTCGAAGAGGACTGGGGTTATGAGAAGCCGGCAATTGCCGACAAGTGGGTAAGATATAAGTATAATCAGAAAGAAAGGAACGGCACGATGAACAAAGAACAGATCTGGGCATTTCACAGCGAAATTCCGGCAGAACAGATGCCGGCATGGAAGAGCCGCCGCATTAAAGCGTACGGAGAAGGCATGATGCTTGTGGAGAATGTGTTCGCACCAGGTGAAACAGCGGCAGATCACAGTCATCCGCACACGCAGATCATGTATATTATAGAGGGGAAGACCGAGGTTACGGTGGATGGCGAGACGCGGACGCTCGGATCGGGAGACTCGGTCTATGTAAGACCGGACGCGGTACATGGACTGCGTGCACTGGAAGAGACACGCATGCTTGATGTTTTTTCACCGATGCGGGAAGATTTCCTGAAATAGTGTGATACTGGAAACACTGGATTCCATGAAACAATCGCAGATATTGTTGAGCAGTATTATTACAAGGAGGCAGCACATGATTTACAGAGATTTTCAGGGAATGAAACTGTCGGCACTGGGGTTGGGGGCGATGCGGCTCCCCGTGATTGACGGGGACGATGCAAGAATTGATGAAGCGGCAGCGCTGCGCATGGTTGATATTGCCATGGAAAACGGTATCAATTATTATGACACTGCCTGGGGATATCACGGAGAAAATTCTGAGACAGTACTGGGAAGAGCATTGGCACGCTATCCGCGTGAACAGTTCTGTGTCGCAACCAAATTTCCGGGATACGATGCCTCACTGTGGGGAAAAGTTGAGAAAATATTTAACCGCCAGCTTGAGAAACTTCAGGTGGAGTATTTTGATTTCTATCTGTTCCACAATGTATGTGAGATGAATATCGACGCATATCTGAATGATGAGAAATACGGTATTTACAGTTATCTTCTGGAACAGAAAAAGAACGGGCGAATCCGTCATCTCGGATTCTCCTGTCATGGCAGCATGGATGTGCTGAAACGTTTTCTGGATGCATACGGAAAGGATATGGAGTTTTGTCAGATCCAGCTGAATTATCTCGACTGGACCTTCCAGAATGCCAGGGAAAAAGTAAAGCTGATCAGTTCATACGGCCTTCCGGTCTGGGTCATGGAACCGCTGCGCGGCGGCAAACTTGCGAGTCTGGCAGCGGAATATGAGACAGAACTGAAATCGCTGCGCCCGGATGAGGAAATCCCGGCATGGGCGTTCCGTTTTCTTCAAAGCGTTCCGGAAGTCACGATGATTCTCTCAGGAATGTCCAATGAAGAGCAGCTGGAAAAGAACCTGAAGACCTTCAGGGATGACAAAAAGCTGAATGAGAAAGAGATGACGGCGCTGCTTGAAATCGCAGACAAAATGCTGTCTGTCGGGATGGTTCCATGTACTGCATGTCACTATTGCGTGAGTCACTGCCCGAAGGGAATCAATATTCCATGGATGATTGAACTGTACAATGAGCATATGTACACGGGCGGCGGATTTATCGCCCCGATGGCATTGATGGCGGTTGAGGAAGACAAAAAGCCGCAGGCCTGTCTGAAGTGCAGAAGTTGTGAAAGAGTCTGTCCGCAGCAGATTAAAATATCCGAAGTTCTGGCGGATCTTGCAGAGAAGGCCACATGGTAAAAACAAGAAGGCCGGGGCAAGCAGTTGTGTGCTTCCCCGGCCGCTTTTTTTATGGAATGATTTGATAATGACTTCCTGTCAGTTCATTAAACGCGTGCATCAGTGCGTTCAGGTTTTTCATCGGCACGTCTGACATAACGGAAATTCCCGTGGACAGGATTCTTCCCGCGGGAAGTATTAAAGACAACGAAAGAACTCGGATCTTTTCTGCAGGGCCATCCTGATTACCGCAAGACACCGGGCGTGGAAGCCGGAACCGGATCGCTTGGCCAGGGCCTTTCCATCGGACTCGGAATGGCACTCGGACTCCGGATGGACGGCATTGACAGCCGCGTTTATGTTCTGATGGGTGACGGGGAAATTGCAGAAGGTCAGATCTGGGAGGCGGCGATGGCTGCATCGGCTTACCGCGCAGATCATCTGGTCGCAATTCTGGACCGGAACCGCCTGCAGGCAACGGGACGAATCACAGACCGGTTTGATTCCGGCGTCATGAAAGAAAAGTGGGAGGCATTCGGCTGGCGTGTGCTGGAAATTGACGGACATGACATGGAGCAGATTGTCCGGGCACTGGATGCGGCAGATGAGGCAGACGGACGTCCTGTCGTTCTGGATGCGGATCTTGCGGGATCCACCATGGGAAAAATGTTTGAAGAAACCTATCCTGAGCGTCATTTTGAAATGGGAATTGCCGAGGCAAATATGACTTCTGTGGCCGCGGGTCTGGCGCAGACGGGGAAGATCCCGTTCACCAATTCATTTGCGGTATTTGCCGGCGGCAGGGCATTTGACCAGATCCGGCAGACAATCGCCATCGGAAAACTCAATGTGAAAATTGTCGGCTCTTCCTCAGGACTTTCTGATTTCGGAGACGGCGCAACACATCAGTGTGTAGAAGATCTCGCTGTTTTTCGCGCGGTGCCGAACATGACAGTAATCTGTCCGGCTGACGCCAATGAAACAGCTGCTGCGACGCGGGCTATTGCCGCGTATGACGGACCTGTTTATATGCGCCTGAACAGAAATCCGTATGAGAACGTCACACCGGAAGATCAGCCGTTTGTGATCGGAAAAGTACAGATGCTGAAGGACGGAAGCGATGTGGTCGTATTTGCGGCCGGCCGGATGGTTCCGGAAGCGCTGAAGGCAGCCGAAATGCTGCAGGATGAGATTTCAGTGCGTGTGGTGAATGTAAGCACGATCAAACCGCTGGACCGGGAAGGCATTATTGCAATGTCAGAGGGAATGCGCGGTGTTGTGACGGCTGAAGAGCATAACATTACCGGCGGGCTCGGATCGGCAGTGGCCGAGGCACTCTGCAGGAATCCGAAGCCGATTTCTTTCGTGGGAATTGAAGACAGCTTCGGATGCAGCGCCCATAATTATGAGGAACTGCTGGAGTATTACGGTCTGACGGCAGCGCACATTGCAGATGCAGTGAGAAAGGAGATGGCCGCAATATGAAAGCAGAGCGGGAAAAAGTAATTTTGATTACCGGCGGCGCAGGCGGACTGGGATCTGTCATGGCAGCTGTTCTTGCATCAGAGGGACACTGCGTGTATCTGCTGGATCTTCCTCAGGTAAAGGAGCGGGCAGATATACTGCTTCAAAAGCTCACGGAAGAAGGAGGACGCGGGACATTTATTCCGATGGATGTAACATCTGAGACAGATTGGGAGACGGCCGTCCGCACAGTTGTATCAGAGGCAGGCAGAATCGATGTACTGGTAAACAATGCAGGCATCAATATCCGCAAGGTGATTGAAGAAATGTCCTTTGATGAGTGGATGCAGATGATGGCGGTCAATACAGGAAGCGTATTTCTCGGAACAAAATATGTGATTCCTGTAATGAAAGAGCAGAAGGAAGGTCTGATCATCAATATGTCTTCCGTCTGCGGCCTGGTCGGACACATGTATACGCCGGAGGCATATACAGCGACAAAAAGTGCCGTTACCATGTTTACCAGAGCTGTCGCTGCGGAGCGCCTTGGAGAGGTACCGCTCGGAAGACTTTGCAAAGCAGAGGATGTGGCAAATGCCGTACAGTTCCTCGTTTCGGATCAGTCTTCTTTTATCAACGGACTTTCCCTGGCAGTAGACGGAGGTACGACCTGCTATTAAATGTGGTACGGGAAAGGAGAAATCATGAGAATCACATGTCTTGCAGAGAACACGGCAGGAAATGCATGCTGCGGAACTGAGCATGGTTTGAGCCTGTATATCGAAACACATGACAAGCGCATTTTGTTCGATACAGGTGCCAGCGGGCTGTTTGCGGAAAATGCAGAAAAACTCGGGATTCCGCTCGATGCGGTTGATGTCGCCGTTCTCTCACATGGCCACTACGATCACGGGGGCGGTCTGGAGCGTTTCTTTCAGCTGAATGACCATGCGGCTGTTTATGCAAACAGGAATGTTTTTGACTGCTTCATGGACCATGAACGCTACATTGGTCTTGATCAGAAACTGTATGACAGACCGCAGGTCCGGTTTGTAGATGATATGCTGTATCTCTCGGAGTGGGCAGAACTGCGCACATTCCGGGAAAAAAAGACCGCATATCAGATCCTGTCGGACGGACTTTCGGTAAAAAAGAACGGGACGCTCGTCCCGGAGCGGTTCAATCATGAACAATATCTGCTGCTGCGGGAAAACGGTAAATCTTTTCTGATCAGCGGATGTTCCCACAAGGGAATTCTGAATATCATGAACTGGTATGTCCCGGATGTGCTGGTGGGCGGGTTCCATTTCTTCCGGCTTGACATGAACGGAGAGGGACCGCAGATTCTGAATCAGACCGCAGCGACACTGAAGCAGTACCAGACAGTTTATTACACCTGTCACTGTACAGGAACAGAACAGTATCATTTTCTGAAGGAACAGATGGGAGAGCAGCTGCATTATCTGGCAGCAGGTGACAGCCTGGAATTATAAGGAGGAGCATCAATGAAAATCGGGTTTATCGGACTGGGCATTATGGGAAAACACATGGCAGTCAATCTGATCAAGGCGGGGCATGAACTGACCGTCTATGATCACAATCAGTCCAATATGGATTTTGTTACGGCAGCAGGAGGTGTGCAGGCGTCTGACGGCGCAGAAACTGCTGCGGCCAGTGAGGTTGTGATCACAATGGTTCAGAATTCACCGCAGGTCAGAGACGCTGTGTTCGGGGAGAACGGAATTGCAAAAGGGGCTAAGCCGGGGACGGTCGTAATCGATATGAGTTCCATTGACCCGGTGGAAAGCCGTAAGATCTGTGCAGAACTGGAGCCGCTCGGAATCGGCATGCTGGACGCACCGGTTTCCGGCGGAGAGCCAAAAGCAATTGACGGGACGCTTTCTGTTATGGTCGGTGGTAGCAGAGAACTGTTCGATCAATATTATGATATGCTGATGGCCATGGCCGGTTCCGTGGTTTATGTCGGACCGATCGGTTCCGGAAACGTGGCAAAACTCGCAAACCAGATGATCGTCGCCACAAACATTGCAGCTGTATCCGAGGCGTTAACATTTGCGAAAAAAGCCGGAACAGATCCGGAACTTGTATTTCAGGCGATCCGCGGCGGCCTTGCTGGCAGCACAGTCATGGACGCAAAGGCGCCGATGATGCTGGCAGGAAACTATGCACCCGGATTCCGCATTGCACTGCATACCAAGGATCTCACCAATGCGCTCAACGCCGCGCACGCGATCCATATGCCGGTTCCGGTGACGGCATCGGTTATGGAGATGCTGCAGTTTCTGAACAACGCGGACTGTGGCGGTGATGACCACAGTGCAATTATAAAATATTATGAATGTATTTCAGGAACAAGTGTTGTTAAGGAGGATTAAGATACATGAATAATTTCACATTTTACTCACCGACATTTTTTGCATTTGGCAAAGATCAGGAAAAGGAGGCCGGCAGTCTGGTAAAGCGCTTCGGCGGCACAAAGGTGCTGGTTCACTATGGCGGCGGCAGGCAGCGAGGGAAGTCCTGACTCTGTTATTACCAATGAGGACGGAATGTTTAAGCGCGGTGCCACCGGCGATGCGATCCGCCCGAAGTTCAGTATCCTGAATCCTGCACTGACACAGACACTTCCGCCGTATCAGACCGCATGCGGAATTACTGATATTATCGCACATCTCTATGAGCGTTATCTGACCAATACGAAAGACGTTGAGGTAACCGACCGCCTGATCGAGGCACTGATGATGACTATGATCCACGAGGGACCGCGTGTCATTGCAGATCCGGACTGCTACGAGGCGCGTGCAAATATTATGTGGGCAGGTATGATGGCACACAACAACTCCTGCGGCGTGGGACGTACACAGGACTGGACCAGTCATGACATAGAGCATGAGCTTTCCGCACTCTATGACTGTGCACACGGCGCAGGTCTGGCAGTTACGCTGCCGGCGGCATATACCTATGTAATGGAACATGACGTCACGCGTTTCGCACAGGTCGCTTCACGTGTCTGGGGCTGCAAGATGGATTTCTATCATCCGGAAGTAACTGCAAAGGCGGGAATCGAAGCACTGCGTAATTTCCTGATTTCCATCGGCATGCCGAAGAATTTCGAAGAACTCGGCGCAAAGAAAGAGGATATTCCGGAACTTGTTAAGAGTCTTTGCTACGGCAATGGCAGAGAGGGAACACTCGAAGGATTTGTAAAGCTGAGTGAGGAAGACTGCACAAAGATTTATGAATTAATGGTATAATAAATGCTATAATAATTAAATCTTCACAACTGAACAAATAAACCATATAAGACAGGAGATGGATCAGAATGAATCTGCAACATGTCCTGTCTTCTTATAATCAGGAGGGCAGAAGTGAAACAATTTGCTGTCATGGATGGAAATACAGCCTGCGCGCACACAGCTTATGCGTTTACTGAGATTGCGGCAATTTATCCGATTACACCTTCTTCTCCGATGGCGGAGAAAGTGGATGAGTGGTCCGCGAAGGGAAGGAAAAATCTGTTCGGACTTCCGGTTGACGTGATACAGATGCAGTCAGAGGCCGGAGCAGCGGGAACCTGTCACGGATCGCTGCAGGCAGGCGCGCTGACGACGACATTCACGTCGTCACAGGGACTCATGCTTATGATTCCGGCCATGTATGCGATGGGCGGGCAGTTTCTTCCGGGCGTTATGCATATCGCGTCGCGTGTTGTGACGTCCAATCACCATTCTATTTTCGGCGATCACTCGGACTTTATGACCTGCAGGACAACCGGATACGCAATGATGATGTCGGCGACGCCGCAGGAGGCTATGGATCTTGCTGCAGTTGCGCATCTGAGTGCCATCCGCGCAGGCTATGCATTTATGCATTGTTTTGACGGGTTTCGCACATCTCATGAAATGCAGCGGGTGGAACTGCTTGATTATGAAGTGCTCGGTGAAATGATTGACCGGGATGCGCTGCTTGCATTCAGAAAAAAAGCACTAAATCCGGAACATCCTTCCAACAGAGGCAACAATGTCAATCCGGATGTCTATTTCCAGTGCCGGGAAGGAGCGAATGAAAAGATCCATGCAGTGCCGGAGACAGTGCAGTACTATATGGATGAGGTTGGCAGACGGACAGGCCGGCACTATCACCTGTATGAATATTACGGCGCACCGGACGCGGAAGAAGTAATTGTTGTTATGTGTTCTGCTGCGGAGACAGTCAAAGAAACGATTGATTATATGAATGCATCTGGAAGAAAAACAGGTCTGGTGCAGATCAGACTGTTCCGGCCGTTTTCTGTGGAACATTTTGCGGCAGCGGTTCCTGCGTCTTGCAGAAAAATCGCGGTTCTTGACCGCTCCAAGGAGGCGGGGTCTGTCGGCGAGCCGCTGTATCTGGATGTGGTCGCAGCACTGAACCAGGCGGGACGCGGCGGGATCACTGTTGTGGGCGGAAGATACGGGCTTTCTTCAAAGGATACAACACCCGGTCAGATCGCGGCTGTTTTCACAAATCTGCGGCGGGAACATCCAAAGCATGATTTTACAATCGGCATCATAGATGACTTGACAAACACATCGCTGCCGGCAGAGAAACTGGATCTTGTGCATCCGGGCCAGATTGCATGCAAACTATGGGGCATCGGCGGAGACGGAACAGTGGGTGCCAACAAAAATGCAATTACAACAATCGGACTGGCTGCCGGAAAACAGGTACAGGCATATTTTTCCTATGACACAATGAAATCCGGCGGACTGACACAGTCGCATCTGCGGTTTGGTGATGAACCGATCCGGTCCACCTATCTGGTGACAGAAGCTGATTTTGTTGCAGTGCATGAACCTTCCTATCTGCGGAAATATGATACGACAGAAGATCTGAAGGAAGGCGGAATCTTTCTACTGAACTGTCCCTGGGCGGAAGAAGATCTGGAATGGCGGCTTCCGGGAAAAGTAAAACGTGATCTGGCACAGAGACATGCATCGTTTTATATCATTAATGCCACGAAAATCGCAGAGGAAATCGGTCTCGGAAAACGTACCAATACCATTTTGCAGGCGGCATTCTTTGCGCTGACCGGTGTTGTGCCGCGCGGTACGGCTTCTGAATACATGAAGCAGAGTAATTATGATTCATACTTCAAAAAGGCCGGCCAGAAGATTGTTGACCTGAATAACCGGGCAGTCGACGCGGGGCTGGATGCGGCAGTGAAAATAAAGATTCCGCCGCAGTGGCTGGAAGCGTCCGACGAGCCGGCAGCTGAAAGATCCGTCACGCCGTTTGTGCGGGAGATCGTACTGCCGATGGAACGTCAGAAGGGAGATCTGCTGCCGGTTTCCGTATTCAAGAAACACGGGGTGCTCGACGGCACATGGGAAAACGGTACTTCTGCGTACGCCAAGCGCGGTGTCGCGGCCGCTGTTCCGAAGTGGAATCCGGATATGTGCATCCAGTGCAACCGCTGCGCATTCGTATGTCCGCACGCGGCGATCCGGCCGGTGCTGCTCAGTGAACAGGAGCAGAAACAGGTACAGGAGGAATTTGTAACAGCGCCGGCAAAAGGACTGAGCGGCAGGGAACCTTATTATTTCAGAATGCAGGTCTCACCGTATGATTGTCTGGGCTGCGGCGTCTGTCTGAGTGTCTGTCCGGCAAAAGAAAAAGGTGCCCTGGTCATGACGGGTTTTGAGGAGATGAAAGCAGAGCAGGTGCTGTTCGATGAAATCGCAATGAATGAGTCGTATCTGAAACAGGATGTGATCAGCCGGAACAGTGTGAAATCTATTCAGTTTGCCAAGCCTTATTTCCAGTTTTCCGCGGCCTGTGCAGGCTGCACGGAGGCTGCTTATCTGAAACTGCTCAGCCAGATGTCAGGCGACAGACTTTATGCCGGAAATGCAGCGGGCTGTTCTTCCGCGTATTCCGGCGGCGCACCGATCCTTCCTTACTGCAGGGACAACAGGGGATTCGGCCCCGCCTGGGAACATTCGCTTTTTGAGGATAACGCGGAATTTGTCTATGGATTCTTCCACGCTCAGGATATCATCCGGAAGGAATTGATTGAACGGCTGCAGATCATCGGATCATGCGGGAAGACAGCAGAAGCGGTTGCCGCCTATCTGGAATACTGGAATGACCGCAGCCGCACCCGTGCAGTGACAGATCAGCTGATTGCAGCACTGGAACAGGAAGAACCGACAGAAGAAATCCGGTTTGTACTGAATCACAGGGAATATCTGTCCGGAAAATCAGTCTGGGGAATCGGCGGCGACGGCTGGGCTTATGACATCGGATACGGAGGAATCGACCATGTTGCGGCACAAAACCGGGATGTCAATCTTCTGATTCTGGATACGGAAGTTTATTCTAATACCGGCGGACAGGCTTCCAAGTCCACCAACATCTCCGCGACAGCAAAATTTGCCGCCGGCGGAAAGCAGGTTCCGAAAAAAGATCTTGGAAAACTGCTGATGACCTACGGTTATGTCTATGTCGCGCAGGTCGCGATGGGTTATGATATGAATCAGACTCTGCGGGCGATGCGGGAGGCAGAGGATTATCCCGGTCCGTCCGTCGTGATTGCATACTGCCCGTGCCTGGAACATGGAATCCGCGCCGGTATGGGATGTACACAGACAGAAATGAAAAAGGCAGTCGAATGTGGATACTGGCATCTGTACCGCTTTGATCCGCGCAGACGTGCAGAAGGAAAAAATCCGTTCCAGCTGGATTCACCGGAACCGGACAGCGAAAAGATAAGAGAATATCTTATGGGTGAAAACAGATATGCATCGCTGCAGAATAATTTCCCGGAAAAAGCAGAATCGCTGTATCAGCAGTTTGAACAGGCAGCAAAAGAAAAATATAATGCATACCTGAAACAATCGCTGTAAAGGAGCTGAAATATGAAAAAAGCATTGCTGGTGCACCCGGCAGATAATGTCGCGGTAGTAACTGAAGAGGTTGCTGCAGGTGAGCAGGTGGAATACGACAGGGAAGGAGAAACAGTTATTCTGACAGCCGCAGAGCTGGTACCTGTCTATCATAAGATCGCACTGCGCACATTGCAGAAAGGCGAAGCTGTTGTGAAATACGGAGAAATCATTGGTCAGGCGGTCTGTATCATTGGAAAAGGAAATCATGTCCACTGCCATAACACAGACAGTTTCGCAATCAGCTGACACAGCAGAAACAAAGGAGACCATGACATGACAGATACGAAAGAACCTCTTTCATTCCAGGGATACAGAAGACCGGACGGGCGCGCCGGCATCCGGAATCATATTCTGATTCTTCCTGCCAGTGTGTGTGCTTCTGATACAGCGGAGCAGATTGCCAGGCAGGTAGAAGGAGCTGTCAGCTTTCACAATCAGACCGGGTGCTCGCAGGTGCCGTCGGATATGCAGTATACGATGGATGTGCTGGCTGGTTTTGCGGCAAATCCGAACGTATACGGGACGATTGTAATTGCGCTCGGATGTGAAAACTGCCAGTGTGATCTGGTGGTGGATGCAATCCGCGAACGAACCTGTAAACCGCTGGTGTCGCTTGTGATTCAGCATGAGGGCGGAACAATCCGCACCGTGGAAAAAGCGGTGCGGATTGCACGGAATATGGCCGCCGAAGCTTCTATGGCTGTCAAAGAAACGATTTCCGTCTCGGAACTGATTCTGGCCACAGAATGCGGCGGATCAGATCCGACTTCCGGGCTTGCGGCAAACCCTGTGATCGGGTGTCTGTGCGACAGGATCATCGCAGCCGGCGGGACCGCAATCCTCAGTGAAACGACAGAATTTATCGGGGCGGAGAAAATCCTCGCAAAACGGGCGGCAAATCAGGAGGTACACGACCGGATTCTCGATATTGTGGCCCGCTATGAAGAACATTTCAGGCGGAATGGAGAAAATGTGCGGCGCGGAAATCCATCCCCGGGCAATAAAGAAGGCGGAATCACCACACTTGAGGAAAAGTCCCTCGGGTGCATTCACAAAGGGGGGAGCACGGAAATCAAAGCAGTTTTTGATTACGGCAAACAGATTCCGGTGACGCAGAAAGGACTTGTTATCATGGATACGCCGGGAAATGATCCGTCTTCCATCGCCGGGATGCTGGCCGGCGGCGCGCAGGTATGTGTATTCTCCAGCGGGAGAGGAACGCCGCTTGGCAGTCCGATTGCACCGGTTATTAAAATCACGGGAAACGCCGGGACCTGGGCAGTAATGGAGGATAATATTGATTTTGACGCGAGTTCTGTTATTACAGAAAACAGAAAGCCGGAAGATTTGTCGGCGGACCTGTATCAGATGCTGCTGTCTGTATGCAGCGGCCGGCTGACAAAAGCGGAACTTCTCGGGTTTACCGAGACGGCTGTAATGCGTGCGTGCAACTATGTGTAACCATTCTCCGGCAGCGGCAGTGCCGGCTGGTTATGTTTGCAGGTCAGGGTGTGCGAATCTGCAGAATCCGGGAAAACAGGGTGTTATTTTCTGTGATCAGAACTGCCAGCCGCTCCCGTGTACGTGTAAGTGCTTCATACAGGACTGACAATGCGGCAGAATCGTCCCCGGTCCGGCAGAGGTGCATCGCTTCATCGTAATAGAAGGTATTATCCATGACGATGAGAACACACTCATATTCCTGTGCGACGAGCTCATCTTCCGGCAGTGCGCCCGATGACAGATCAATCCGGGTATATCCCAGGGCGGTATAATAATCGCCAAGCAGTTGTTCTTCACGTCTGTTGTTTGCATAGAGAACGTCAATGCAGGAATAGTCCGCCTGTTCTGTTTTTTCTTTCAGACTGAATACATTCCGCATGAAAGAAAAGATCGGGCGGTTGATCCGGATGTTGCCGGAAAAAGCAAATGTGTGCGTCTGATTGGAAGCAATCACTTCTTCTGAATCTTCCATGGGAGAGAAGATACTGCGGATGCTGTACGGATCATATGCCAGAATGCAGGGAATCCGGTTCTTTTTTGCTTCCTGCAGCAGTGCGGACACCAGATTTGCCGGCAGCCTGTTTGCTTCATCAATCATAATACAGGTACAGGCGGCAGCTTGGTACTGACCGGGAAGTCCTGTCCGCAGACCGGACAGATCAGGATCGGTCCCCGAAAGCAGGGTGACATTGCGCAGGCGGCGGTTGAGGACATGATGTCCTTCCCGCAGAGGTCCCCCGTGCAGAAAGAGTACTTCTTTTTTTCGGGACAATACAATTGCAAGATCAAACAGCAGAAGTGTTTTGCCGGTGCCGGCACTTCCAGTCAGTGTGATAATGGGAGGATCGGCCGGCTGAGCACTTCTGTTTTCTTCTTTTTCAGTAATCAGATTCAGAATCCGCCTCCGGAATTCCCACTGCTGGTTTGTCAGAAAATATTTTCCCTGCAGGAGACGTTCCGGTGTACTTACCGGTGAAATCAGGTAGTCTGACGCGCGGAAATACCGGTCGAGGTTCTCCGGGATCCAGGTGTGAAAGCGGGTTTTTGCAAGCACAGATGCAAGCGATCCGGCTGTCACAGTCTGAAGATATTTATTGTCTTTCAGCTGATAGATTGTATCTGTTTCCATGACATACGTGAAGGAATAAATGGTCCGTGAGACATTCGAGAGATAATACCGGTTCTGTTCCAGCTGCCGCCGGATGCGGTCTTCCGGCACGTCCTCGCTTTTCAGCTCAATATTCAGAACCGAAGAGGCGTCAGCAGAAAATTTCAGAAGATCAAATTCCTTGCTGATATGCGCAATGGAATAAGAAAACCAGAATCCGTCCAGAAACCGGATCCAGTCCGGATATTCCGGGTGACCGGTGAACCACTGTTCAATCCTGTCAACCAGCGCGCACAGAGAAGAAGCTTCATGGATGCTTACTGTTTTCCGGTCGCTGCGGTCGGAGAGTGCCTGCAGAAGGCGTGAAAAGTCGGCAGAGTGTGTTTGTGTCCGGGTTAATGTAAAAAGATTAAATGCGCGCATGCTAAAATGATCCTCGACGTCATCATTGCGATCTGTTTCTCTTTTTATTATACTATTATATTAAGCGTTATGCGAAATACAAAAATGATAAACCGGAGATTCAGGAAAAATGAAAAAGCTGTTTCAGAAGAAGAAAAACGGTGCGAAGAAAAAAACCCGCAGGATCAGAAAAATCATCCTGGGAATTGTACTTGCGCTGGCAGGAATCATTCTGGCATCCTGCATTGTGATTTACGCGAGGCTGAAGCCGCTTTACCGCAATGCAAAGGAGCAGAGTTATGATATTCTCTCAACAATGAATGAGGGAACCTTCAAGATGGAGAGTGCGACTCGAATCTATGATAAAGACGGCAGTATGATCGGACGGATCGGTTATGCCAACTATGAATATGTGCCGGTCCCGGATGTCTCTCCGTATGTGACAGACGGATATATAGCCGCAGAAGACCAGAATTTTAAACATCACAACGGTGTCGATTACAAAGCAACGCTGCGTGCCGCAATACAGCTTGTATTGCACAGAGGTGAGATTACGCAGGGTGGCTCGACGATCACCATGCAGGTCCTGAAGAACAACGTTCTGACACAGGAGCGGAAATTTACCCGCAAGATTCTGGAAATGGTGCTCGCAAAAGAAGTCGAGAAGAAATATAATAAGGCCCAGATCATGGAATTCTATGTGAACAGCTGTTATTACGGGAATCAGTGCTACGGAATCCAGAGTGCCGCAAAGTATTATTTTAAAAAGGACGCAAAAGATCTGACGCTGGGCGAAGCCGCTATGCTGGTGGGAACCAGCAACCGTCCGAATGCGCTGAATCCGTCAGCGGATTATGATGCATGTCTGGAGAAGAAAGAGCAGGTTCTGGGACGTATGGCGGCAGCCGGTTATATTTCGGACGTTGAGCGCACCGCGGCGGCAGAAGAACGCCCCGAGATTTTTGAATTCAAAGAAAAAGTGGACAATGAAGATGCGATGACGACTTATGCGATCCACTGTGCGGCGCTGAAACTGATGGAGGCGGAAGGTTTTGCATTTCAGTATACATTTGATGATGACGCATCCTATGAAGCATACTGCAAGACCTATGAGGCTGCATATCAGGATATGGCAGACCGGATCCGGGAGGGGGGCTATGAGATCGAAACGTCTCTGGATCAGGATTTGCAGAAGAAATTTCAACGTGCGGCGGATGACACGCTTACAGAGGAAACAGAGAAGGAAGATGACGGGCGTTATGCCCTGCAGGCAGCGGGCGTATGCATTGACAACGAAACCGGCATGACAGTCGCGGTTCTCGGCGGCCGCGGCGATGCCGGTGAGTATAACCGCGCGTATCAGGCAAAGCGGCAGGCGGGCTCCGCAATTAAACCGCTGCTGGATTACGGTCCGGCAATCAATGAAGGCGTGATTTCCGCCGGTTCAGTGATCGATGACAGCAAAGTAGATTTTAACGGTTATCAGCCGCGCAACTATAACGACATTTACCGCGGCAGCATCACAGTGCGCGAGGCGGTTGCCAGATCCAGCAATTCCGTTGCTGTCCAGGTGCTGGAGGAGACGGGAATGCGGGATGCGCTTGAATATCTCGGCAGAATGAAATTCCGTACACTTTCCTATGCGGACAATCACAATCTGTCCGCAGGTCTGGGCAGCCTGACAAACGGTGTAACCGTGGAAGATATGGCCAGGGGATTTGCGGCAATTGCCAACGGCGGGAAAATGCGTGATCCCGGCTGTGTAAAATCCATCACAAGTGATCTGGAGGGAGAAGTTTACCGTTACAGCGGAGAAGAGACAGAAATATTTAATGAAGATACGGCATTTATCCTGACGGATATGATGCAGGGTGTATGCAGAGAAGATTACGGCACTGCATCAGAATACGTGACTGATCTGCAGTATTATGCGGGAAAAACCGGAACGACGAATGACAACCAGGATATCTGGTTCGGCGGCTTCAGCCCGTATTATACGGCTGTTACATGGGTCGGATATGATCTGCCGCGGGAAAGCGAGACACTGGCGGATGAAAAATATAATATCCGCATCTGGTCTGCCTTTATGGATGAGATCCACCAGGGAAAAGAAAAAAAGGATTATTCTGTTCCGGACACAATCCTTCTGGATAACGGCTCCGGGAAATATTCAAAACCGGAGTATGAGGAAGATATTTATGACAGCAGGCCTGGCGGGAGTGATTACGTGTCGGGAATGCTGCTGGATAAGATTGAGGAGGAAGCTTATAAGAAGCGGCTGGAGGAACAAAAGGAGGCGGCAGAGGAAGCGGTTAAGGCATTTGAGGATTTTCAGATTGAAAGCACAGCTGATGCAGACCGGCTGGAGGATGAATATAACTATGCGCTGAATATCGTAGAGGAAATGGAAGACGAGAATGAGAAAAAACCGCTGAAAGAGCGGCTTGCAAGAAAGTATGCGCTGCTCGCCGGAGAGGTCGAGACAAAGTGGCTTGCGGTAAAAGCGGCGGAAGAGGCGGAGGAACAGGACGCAGTCTATATCGAGAACCAGGAGATTGCGCTGCAGTCGGCAGAGACAGCGGAGGCAAGAATTCATGATGCGAATGTACGTGTTGTCAACAATTATATTGACGCATTAAACCGGCGGACGGTTTACACAATCACCCTGCAGTCTGTTGTCGAGAGTGCGCGCAATGCCCTGTCAAGATGCGACGGATATCCGGAGTACAATGAGCTGTTTTCACTGCTCAATCAGGCAGTGGACTATGTCAATGGACTGCCCTCTGCGGAAGAGCTGCAGCGGCAGGCCGAAGAAGCGGAGCTGCTGGAACAGGCATCAGAGCAGGTAGAAGAAGATCCGGTGATTCAGACGGCGGAAGCGCCATAAAGCAATTCGAGGAAAGAAAAATATGCATTGAAAATATCCAATTTCCGGCAGAATTTATCTTGTGATATGGTAAACTAACAGCTACAATGAAGATGTATAATAACATATCTGGATTGTTGAATTGCAGCGGGAACGTCCCCTGTGTCTCTTTGGGGAACATCCTGAAAAGGAGAAAGACGTTGAAGAATCTGAAGAAGGAAGTATGTATTATCGGTCATAAAAATCCGGATACGGATTCAATCTGTTCCGCAATTGCCTATGCGGATCTGAAAAGCCGGACAGAGGAGGGGGAATTCTTTCCACGCCGCGCAGGACATGTCAGTGAGGAAACAGAATTTGTCCTGCGGTATTTCGGCGTTCCGAAACCGGAGTATCTGCGGGATGTAGGCACGGAAGTCAAGGAAATTGAAATCCATGAAATCCAGTCCGGGAGCGCAGATCTTACGGTGCGGAAGGCATGGGAAGCCATGCGCGAGCAGAAAGTCGTGACACTTCCGATCACGGACGAAGCGGATCATCTGGAAGGCATTATTACGGTCAGTGATATCGCAAAATCTTATATGGAGATCTATGACAGCGATCTGCTCTCGGATGCAAAAACAACATTCGGAAGCATTGCTGAGACGCTGGACGGAACACTTCTGGTCGGTGATCCTGAAGATATTTTTGACGAAGGACGCGTCGTAGTCGGCGCATTTCATCCTGATACCATGAAAAAGTACCTGCACGAACACGATCTCGTTATCATGGGAAACCGTCCGGAGGATATGCTCGGAGCGATGGAACTGAATGTAAGAAGTCTGGTAATCGGGCTGGATGCAAAAGTCAGTGACCTGATTATCAGGCTCGCAAAAGAACAGGGATGTGTCATCATCAGCAGCCCGCACGATACCATAACGACTGCCCGCCTGATTAATCAGGCAATTCCGGTCCGGCATCTGATGAGGAAGGAAAACCTTGTTCTGTTTCATATCAATGACAAGCTCAAGGTGGTGCGGGAAACCATGACCAACTACAGGCACAGAGACTTCCCGGTGCTGGACAGAGATGACAGATATCTCGGCACGATTTCCAGGCGGAACCTGATCGGCAGCCGCGGAAAACAGGTGATCCTGGTGGATCACAACGAGCGGTCGCAGGCGGTTGACCACATTGAAGAAGCGGATATTCTGGAGATTATTGATCATCACCGTCTCGGCTCGCTGGAGACAATGAATCCGATTCTGTTCCGCAATGAGCCGGTCGGATGTACGGCGACGATCATTTACAGGATTTATCAGGAGCGGAATGCTGAACTGACCCCGCAGATTGCAGGGCTTCTCTGTTCTGCAATTCTCTCGGATACGCTGATGTTCCGTTCACCCACCTGTACCCCGCGGGATGTCATGGCGGCAAATAAGCTGGCTGAAATCGCGGGGATTACGGATATTGAAGCATACGCAAAGCAGATGTTCCGGGCCGGCGGAGATTTGAAGGGAAAAACACCCGAGGAGATTCTTTACCAGGACTTCAAAGTGTTCCATCTCGACAACATCTCCTTTGGCGTCGGCCAGGTATGCTCGCTGGATGAAGAGGAACTGGCAGAGATCAAGGAAATGATGCCGGAAGCGATGAAAAAGGCACTGCCGGACCGGAAGATCGATATGGTTTTCCTGATGCTGACAGATATTCTGGAGCAGTCAACGGATCTGCTCTTTGCGGGGGATGATAAGACCGGTGAGCTGGTCAGCAGAGCAGAGCATACGGATGTCACCGGCAACAGTGTTTATCTGCGGAATGTTGTTTCCAGAAAGAAGCAGTTTATCCCGGCTATCATGTCGGCACTCTCAACACATTAACCCGAAAACAAAACCACCGGCCTGTCCGGTGGTTTTCTGCAATCCGGAACTGATGACCCGGGAGAATCCGGAAGAACCGGCAGGAGAGACAGAAAAATGAGACTGAAAGATGCCTTGTTTTCATTGCAGCCAGGAAAGAAAGGGCAGCGCATTATCAGAGAAATGACATCTAAATGGTCGGAAAAGGAACAGGATGCAGAGAATGAAGTTCCGCTGCCCGAATATCCGCGTCCGCAGATGAGACGCGGCAGCTGGGTGAACCTGAATGGGTGGTGGGACTATGCAATTGTTCCGGCAGGTTCAGCATATACCGGGGCACAGGGCAGGATCCTCGTTCCGTTTTCGCCGGAAACAGCGCGGTCGGGAGTCAAGCGGATTTTGCAGCCGGAAGAAGCAATCTGGTATGTGAAACAGACCGGTCCTGTTAAAGTTCCGGATAAGCATCGCGTGCTTCTGCATTTTGGCGCGGCAGACGAGCGGTGCATTGTCTGGTGGAACGGACAGAAAGTCGGAAGTCACCGAAACGGATATCTTCCGTTTTCATTTGATATAACGGAATATGTCAGACAGGAAGATAATGAGCTGCGGGTATATGTGCGCGATGATACAGACAAAGGAACAGCCTGCCGCGGAAAGCAGACTTTAAAGCCGGGCGGTATGTTTTATCAGGCGCAGAGCGGTATCTGGCAGACCGTATGGCTGGAATATGTCCCGGAACGATATGTCAGAGAATTGTCTTTCTCACCGGATCTTAAGCAGTGTGCCGTGAAGATTCAGCTCAGAATGAATGCACCGGCACCTGTGGAAATAGAATCGGAAGGGATGACATACCGGTTTGCAGAAGATCAATTCAGCTGCGTCAGACGCATTGATTCCGGAAAGAAAGATCATCAGGGTGAGTATGTACTTGCGGTGACAGTTCCGGTGGTGGATCTGCATCTCTGGTCACCGGACGCACCATATCTGTATCCGGTGAAAATCCGGGCCGGTACTGATCAGATCGAGAGTTATTTTGCCATGCGCAGTTTCGGAAAAGGCGTGGATAAGAACGGCCATCCCTGTATTACCCTGAACGGAAAACCCTATTTTCTGAACGGAGTGCTGGATCAGGGATACTGGCCGGAAAGCCTGATGACGCCGCCTTCCGAAGCGGCAATGATTTTTGATATTTCGGAAATGAAACGGCTCGGTTTCAATATGATCCGGAAACACGAGAAGACAGAGCCTGCCAGATGGTATTATCACTGTGACCGGATCGGAATGGTGGTGTGGCAGGACATGGTGCATGGCGGCGGACCGATTAACGCGATGCTGCTTACGTATCTGCCGACTGTATTTCCGGTGATCGGAAAATGTCTTAAGGACAGGCATTACCGGCTGTTTTCCCGGACGGATGCACCGGCAAGAAAACGTTTTGAACAGGATCTGATCCGGATGCTCCGGCAATACGGAAACAGCCCGTGCATCGGAATCTGGGGACTTTTCAACGAGGGATGGGGACAGTTTGATGCACTTCGCCTGACAGAGGTCATCAGAAAACATGATCCGTCGAGGCTGGTCGACCACGCCGGCGGCTGGTATGATCAGGGCGGCGGAGATCTGCGAAGTGTGCACAATTATTTCAGAAAACTGAATGTGGAGCGTGACAGCAGACCGTTTGTGCTGTCAGAGTACGGCGGATATTCTTGTAAAATTGAGGGACATGCTGCATGTGAAGATACCTATGGGTATCATACCTGCAGACCGGAGGATTTTCCATGTGAATTCAGAAGAATTATGGAAGAGATCAGCTCGTTAAGGGAAAGAGGTCTTGCAGCAGCTGTATACACACAGCTGTCGGATATCGAAGAGGAAACCAATGGTCTGTATACATATGACCGGAAAATCTGTAAACCGGATCCGGACCATGGAATTGGAGTACGCTGAAAAGACAACAGTTAAGCCGGGCATTTTTGTGCCCGGCTTAAAAATTTATTCGGTAATACTTCCGCTTTTTTCAGTTAACCGTCAGAGGACATATTTGCGGATAAAGGAAGCAAAGGTGTTGTGACGGTTATTAAATTTCGCATCGCCCACCTGATTGCTGCTGGAAGTATCAGACTGATCAGCAGCAAGTGCTTTCATGATATTGTCCAGACTGTAATTGCCGCCGCATCTGCCGAAAATCCTGTTGACAGCTCCAAGACCGCCCAGATGGCGGATCTGGCAGTACATATGAACGGCAGCGGCGCTGTTTGTATATCTGGAAACACATGTGTTTACCATACCGGTGGTTGACTCCTGGAACTGCCTGTCCTGCAGGAGCTTTCCGGTATTGGTTGTAATCAGTCTGATAATGATCTGTTTTTCTGCTGACGTCGGCGCCCAGTGCACGGCTTCCCAGTTTTTCTTCAGCGCTTTCTTAATCAGTCCTTTGGGATCGATTGCTTTATATTCGGCAGATGTCAGCGTTTTGCAGATATTCGAGAGAAGGGTCTGTGCTTCTGCGCCGTAGAACTGTGCCCATCCGACTGTAATTGTGTGTTCGATCGGGCTGTTGGCATATGGATTCTCATAGCATCCATAGTCACGCTGGCCATATACCATACCGCCGGATTCCACAGCGCCGATCATGTTGGTGATAATCGGGTAATCAATGCTGTCATCCCACGCGCGTGAAGATTCAGCGGCCTGATCTGCGAAGTTGGCAGCGATGTATTCCCCATATGGAATCAGCGTCCATCGCTGACCGCTGGCGCCGGTATATTTATTTCCGTAAACCGGTGTCTTGTTTTTCTTTTTATTGTTCCTGACCGTGAGTGCTTTGCTGCCGTAGCAGGAACGGATCACACAGTTGTCTCCGTCTTTAGATATATACCATTTCTGGCGGGAAGAACTGTTCTGTGCTGCCTGCCGGATGGTATTTGAGGATTTTGACTTTCTGCCTCTGACGGACAGATACAAACCGGACCACTTGTTCCGGATGGTATATCTGCCGCCCAGATTCGTAATCAGGAAGGTCTGATAGTTTCGTCCCTTCGGTATGCGGATGTTTGTTTTTGCACCTGCTTTTCTGGAAGCACCCGCAATTGCGAGTACCTTCTTGGGTGCATTTTCCGGAACCAGAACATAGTATCCGGTTTCAATCTCCGCATCTTCCGCGGCCTGCGCCGGCGAGGCGTGAAAGAGAACAAGTCCGAGTAAAAGAAAGAGAACTGTGTATAGTGTTTGTTTCAGGTGAATGCTTTTCATCATAAATAATACCTCTTTTTAGACATACACATTTCAATTATATTACAAAATTGTTAATATGTACAGAGAAATTCATGGATAGAAACATGAGAATTATAAACAAATTTTGAAGATTGTTTTTATAAATGGTGTATGATGTCTTGTATTTGAAAAGCAAATTCGTTAAAATAAAAATGAATCTGCCGGGGAACCTTGCAGCATGGAGAGAAGCTGTAAGGAGGCAGTAAGAATGAAACATAAATTTCTTTTATATTTTATTTGTATTACGGCTGCGGCATGTCTGCTGATCTGCTGCGCCTGCGGACAGGCATATGAGCTGGTGCTTACAGACAGCCCGTCAGAAAGCAGAAGCGGGGCTGGAGAACAAAAAACAGCAGAGTATGCTGATCAGACACCGGACAGCGGTGCAGATTATACGGATTCGGAGAAATCCGGAAAAGAGACGGCAGAGACGGACGGTGAACCTGACGCGGCAGGCAGTATTTCCGGCGCTTCCGGGGCAGAGCAGGAGAAACAGATTTGTGTCTATGTCTGCGGAGCAGTCAGAGATACCGGCGTCTATACGCTGCCTGCAGGAAGCCGGGTGTACGAGGCAGTCGAAGCGGCGGGAGGTCTGACAGAGGACGCGGAACCGCGGGCTTTGAACCAGGCGCAGCTTCTGGAAGACGGGCAGCAGATTACCGTACTGACCAGAGACGAAACGGAAAATACAGGGACAGGTATTCCGGTAATAAACGAAACGGATTCCGGCGGCGCAGCCGGCGGACCGGATATAAAAACAGAAATAGTAAATCTGAACACTGCGGACAAAGAAGCACTGATGAGCCTTAGCGGGATCGGGGAAGCGCGTGCAGAAGCAATTCTTGCTTACAGACAGGAACACGGCATGTTCTCGTCCGCAGAGGAAATCATGCAGATTGACGGAATTGGCGAAAAACTGTACAGGAAACTTAAAGACAGGATTACTGCCTGATTATTATAGAAAGATAACACCGGAGGGAGATCATGGCGAGAAGAGTTCTGGTTGTTGATGATGAGAAATTGATTGTGAAAGGCATTACCTTTTCACTGGAGCAGGACGGCATGGAGACAGATGTCGCCTATGACGGGGAAGAGGCGCTCCAGCTTGCAAGGGATAATGATTATGATGTAATTCTGCTGGATCTGATGCTGCCGAAGATGGATGGTCTTGAAGTATGCCAGCAAATCCGGGGATTCTCAAATGTCCCGATTATTATGCTGACGGCAAAGGGAGAGGATATGGATAAGATCCTCGGCCTTGAATATGGTGCGGACGATTATATCACCAAACCCTTTAACATCCTTGAAGTGAAAGCCAGAATCAAGGCGATTATGCGCCGCTCAAAGCGCACCCATGAGGAAGAGGAGCAGGCACGTGTGGTGACAGCCGGTGATCTGAAGCTGGATGTGGATTCCCGCCGTGTGTTCATAGAAGATAAGGAAGTGAATCTGACCGCCAAGGAGTTTGATGTTCTGAAGCTGCTTGTATTTAACCCGAACAAAGTTTACAGCCGTGAGAATCTGCTGAATATTGTCTGGGGTTATGAGTATCCCGGCGATGTCAGAACGGTAGATGTTCATATCCGCCGGCTCCGTGAAAAAATCGAGAGCAATCCGTCCGATCCGAAATATGTCCACACAAAGTGGGGCGTCGGATACTATTTTCAGAACCAGTAATATCAGTCAATAAAAAAACCGCCCTGCGGCGGTTTTTTTATTTTGTCTGACGGTTAATATAGGTGTTGCGGAATTTGGAATATACGATCTTCTGGCTTCCGTAAACACTGTAATATCCCGAGAATGCATAACTCAGTGCAATCGTAATCAGGTAGTATGGCATACCTGCATAGCCGAACATCTCAAAGCAGAGCAGCAGTGAGGCAATCGGACAGTTTGTAATGCCGCAGAAAAGCGCAGCCATACCGATTGCAGCACACAGGGGCTGGTTAAATCCGAAGAGGGATGCGAAGGTACATCCGAAGGTGGCGCCGACATACAGGGAAGGTACGATTTCGCCTCCTTTATATCCGGCGCTCATGGTAAGTGTGGTAAACAGTATTTTCCCCAGAAATGCATATGCAGGAACACCTTCGCGGAAAGAGCGCTCAATCATGTCCATGCCGGCGCCGTTAAACATGGTTCCGCCTGAGAGCATGGTCAGAAAAGCGACAAGACACCCGGCAACCACGATGCGCACATATGGATTCGGGAAGTAACGCTTGTACAGTTCCCCTCCTTTGTGCAGTGAGATGCAGAAGAGAATGCTGATCAGCGCACAGAGGATTGTCAGGCATCCGCAGAGTACTGCATGCGGAACATTAAAGGTGGGCGTGATGTACATCGTGAATGCATCCGGCTTTGTGCCGAGGTAGACTGCAAGCGCATTAGCGGTAAGCGCAGAAAGCGCACATGGTACGAGTGCGGCGTAGTACAGAACTCCGATGCTGGAAATCTCCATCGCGAGAAATGCTGCGGAGAGCGGCGTACCGAACAGGGCCGCAAAAGCAGCGCTCATTCCGCACATTGTGATGATTTTCCGGTCACCCTCGTGAAAATGAAAGACATATCCCAGGTTCTGCCCGATGCAGCCGCCAATCTGAAGTGCTGCGCTTTCTCTGCCAGCGGAGCCGCCGAACAGGTGTGTGACTGCTGTCGCGAAGAAGATCAGCGGCGCCTTGACGGGTGGAACGCGGTCATCTCCGGTTATGGCGGTGATCACCTGGTTGGTTCCGCGGTCATTTACCTCGCCGCAAAGCCGGTAGACGTAAACGATGAGCAGACCGCCGGCAGGAAGCAGAAGGATCAGCCAGTGATGCGCAGATCTTAACTCTGTAACAAAACGCAGTACATGAAAGAAAGCCGCTCCGATGGCGCCAATGATTAATCCGATGCATTCGGCAGTCAGAATCCATTTCCCGAGATAGATCAGAGTGACCATCAGCGCGTGAAACGGAATTTTACGAAATAATTTATGCATGGTTTTATAATCCGCTGTTTTCTGTTAATCAGGATCGTATAACATTTTATCACGGACGAATGCAGATTCAAAGAATAAAACAGTGACAGGTTTCATTTTTATTCGTTTTAAATAACTGACGGAGGTAGGGTGCATAAAACCCTGCAGATAGGATTACATAAAAGTTGTCATGCGGAAATCTGTGTGCTATAATCGAATCCGGGATTTGAAGTTGATGTCATAAAATGTCAGATGCAGGATATCCCGCTGCGCTGACAAAGAAAAGAGATATGCTGTGTAATGGTATCCAGATTATTTCGAAGTGATAAACTCAGATTTTTGCGTTCGCTGCGACTGCGCATCATGATTCTGATTTGTGTGATGGGCATTATTCCGGCAATTATACTGGAGTCGGTGATTCTCCGCAGCCAGGAGAACCATGCGATTTCACAGAGGACGATCGCGGTAAAGAATCAGTGTTCGATTCTCTGTGATCAGCTTGTCAGTCTTAATTACCTGGAAGATCCGTCCAACGAGGTTGTGAACGGAGAATTGAATATCCTGACCAATTTGTATGGCGGACGTATTATGGTGATTGACAGAGATTACCGGATTATTAAAGATACGTTCAATCTGGACCGGGGAAAATACATTCTGTCAGCCCGCGTTGTACGCTGCTTCGACGGGGAGGAGACAGATCAGCTGGATTCACGGAACCAGTACGTTGATATGACACTGGCGATCACGGATAATACAGCAGAGAATCCGGAAGTGCTCGGCGTGATGGTTGTGAGTGTATCGCTGACAGAGATTCAGATCAGCAGAGATCTGATGGAACGGCGCGGTATTGTTGCTCTGACGATTATCATATTTGTCATCCTGCTGCTGAGCTTTGTGCTCTCAGGTATTCTCGTAAAACCGTTTGAGAAAATCACAGATTCCATCGAGGGACTGACGGAAGGATATCTGGAAGAGCAGATTTCCGTCACAGATTATCTGGAGACGGAGCTGATTACCAACGCGTTTAACCGGCTGCTGAAACGAATCAAAGTGCTGGATGATTCCCGTGAAGAGTTTGTATCCAATGTCTCACATGAGCTGAAGACGCCGCTTGCGTCAATCAAGGTTCTTGCAGATGCGCTGAACAGTCAGCCGGATGTTCCGATTGAACAATACCAGGAGTTTATGAAAGATATCTCGTCGGAGATCGACCGTGAAAACCAGATTATCACGGATCTGCTTTCGCTGGTCAAGATGGACAGAAAAGCCCTGGATCTGAACATTGAAACGGTAAACATCAATGATCTGATCGGTCTGATCGTGAAGCGCCTGACGCCGATCGCGAAACTGCGAAATGTGGAACTGACGTTTGACAGCTTCCGTCCGGTCAATGCCGAGATTGACCAGACGAAGCTTGCCCTTGCATTTTCCAATCTGGTGGAGAATGCGATCAAATATAATCAGCCGGAGGGCGGCTGGGTTCGGATTTCACTGAATGCCGATCATAAATATTTCTATGTAACAGTGGCGGATTCCGGCATCGGAATTCCGGAAGAGGCACAGGATCACATTTTTGAACGGTTCTATCGTGTAGATAAGAGTCATTCCCGTGAAATCGGCGGTACCGGACTGGGTCTCGCGATTACAAGAAATGCAATTGTTATGCACCGCGGCGCGATTAAAGTTCACTCCAAACCGGGCGAGGGGACGACATTCTCTGTCCGTATTCCGCTTGTATATATCGCATGAGGAACGAAACTTAAAAGAACGGGTCCGGAAGAAAAAGATGAAACATTGAGGAGAAGATTTCATGAAGATCAGAAGTGATCATTTCAGTGAATGGATTAAAAAAAAGGCAGAGAGGATTCATGCTGCAGTATATGCAGCCGGTTTTATCCTTCTGATGATTCCGCTTCTTGCGGCGTGCGGGGGCGGTTCTTCGCTGCTGGTTGACGAAACGGCACAGGCGGGGTCTGTCAGACGGTTATACTATATTGATGAAGAAAAGAATCAGCTCAAGTCTTTCGAATTCAAACCGGACAGCACCGAGCCTGACGAAATGATTGAGGAACTGCTCGGGATCTGCAGGCAGCCTTCAGCAGATGATGCAGCGCTCCTTCCTCTTCTGACAGATGAGATCACGGTACAGGATTATCACATCGAAAATGATGTATTGCAGCTGAATATGTCAGAAGCCTATTTAAAACTTTCACCTGTGCGGGAGCTGTTAACCAGGGCGGGGCTTGTCAAGACGCTCACGCAGGTTGAGACAGTTAATTACGTCGAATTCCGGGTCGAAGGAAACCCGCTGAAGGACCGGAACGGAGTGGTGATCGGAAAGCTCGGCCGGGACAGTTTTGTCGAGGACGCCAGCAGATCAATTAATTCTTATAAAAGCGCAGTTATGCAGCTTTATTACACGGACGAGAGCGGAACACAGCTGGTTCCTGAGGAACGAACCGTTTACTATAATACGAGTGAACCTCTTGAGCGTGCGGTTGTCGAGGAAATCGTACGCGGAACAACGACAGCGGGACATTACCCGACTGTTTCGACAGAAACAAGAATTCTGAGTGTGGCAATTCAGGAAGGCATCTGCTATGTCAATCTGGACGAGACATTCAGCAATTCCGTGTTGAGTGTCAGCGCGGAAGTACAGCTGTACTCCATTGTAAATGCGCTGGTGGATACATGTCATGTTTCCAAGGTGCAGTTTTCCATTAACGGTGTGAGCAGTATGATGTTCCGCAATTCTCTGGCACTGGATGTCCCTTACGAAAAAAACGAAGCTTTGATTCAATAACAGTTACAACGATATTTAAGAAAAAGGAAACAGGCAGAAGATGAGAAAAAGACCGCTTTGTCTGGTCTGGATCGGTCTGATGCTTGTAATCTTAATTCTGCGGGCAGCCCGTGCGCCGGTTTTCGGCGTACCGGTTCTTGACCGTGCTGATTGTGCCATGCTGAACGGTGAGCAGGTTACCGGCCGCAGCAGCGTGCGGCAGGAAACCGGTATACGGCAGGAAACCGGTGAACAGCCGGACCGGGACCGTACGGAGAACGTATCTCTGTCGCGCGAACTTCCGGAAGGCGGTGCAGCGCTGCAGGTCCGCGGCCGGATCATAAGCAGAAAAGAAACAGAAGCATCCTTCCGGTATGTGCTGAAGGGTGTACAGATTACACAGATCAAAGAGATCCATTCAGATCAGGATGCTGATTCGCGCAGGTCAGATGCACTCGAATCAGATTCAGGGAACGATCGTTCCGTATATTTTCCATATTTATTGTTTTCAACTGAAAAAGATGTGGTCTGTCCGATCGGGTCAGAAGTGCAGGGAACCGGCATCATCAGGCGAATTGAGGCTGCAGGAAATCCGGGACAGTTTGACGCGCGCCGCTATTATGCATGCATGAAACTGTATTATTCAATGCGGTGTGAGAAACTGAAAGTATTAAGCCCGGGTGGTGGGCCTGCAGAGCGGATATCTCTGCTGCGCAATCGTCTCACGCAGAACATGAAGCAGCTGCTTCCGGAAGATTCTGCCGGGGTTCTCGCCGGGATGCTTCTTGGCGAACGGGGGCTGCTGGATGACGAAATCCGGCGGGACTATCAGATTGGCGGCATCATGCATATTCTGGCAATTTCCGGGCTTCATATTTCCATGCTCGGCATGGGGCTGTTTATGCTGCTGCAGTATCTGTGGATTCCGATGCCGGCGGCAGCTGTTCTGTCGTCAGTTTTTATGTCTGTCTACTGTATGCTGGTGGGAAATCCTTCCTCCGCTGTCCGCGCAATCGTCATGTTTGCTGCTTCGATGGGTGCATGGATCACGAAACGGAGTTATGACTGGATCTCTGCACTTTCTCTGGCAGGAATTCTGATTCTTCTGACCAATCCGGGCTTTTTATTTCTGGCAGGCTTTCAGCTCTCATTTGCCGCCGTCATCGGCACATCGGCGGCAGATGTAATACTGCATGACGCAGAGAAAAGATGGAAGGAAGTGTGTCTTGAGCAGGGGAAAGAACCGGTAAAACCCGATACAATTATTCACAGGACAGGTTTTCTCCTTCTGCGCTCACTGTGCAGCTATCTGGTTATGACATTGATCACAATGCCGTTGATCGCATATTATTACTATGAAATACCGGCATTCAGTTTCTTTACAAATCTGCTGATCGTCCCGCTCACGGGACCTGTTCTTGCGCTTGGTGCGGCGGGAAGCGCTGCAAGTCTGTTCTCATTTTTTCTTGCCGGTGTACTTTTGTTTCCGGTACACATATGTATCCGGAGTATGAGTGGTTTGCTTCATTTGCTTCGAAATGTTCCGGGCAGTGTATGGATTTGCGGACAGCCATCTGTTTTGCAGGTGATTCTGTATTACCTGCTGGTGACCGGCGCATTGATACTGCTGCACAGGATGCTGCGGCGGAATTCCGCATCTGCGCAAAAGATAATACTGAAGTGCGCTGCACAGATTCCCGGCGGCCGTAGACCGCGATTTACAGCCGGAGCTGTATGCCCGCTGTTTGTTTTTGCGATCCTGCTGCTGATGTACCGTCCGGCAGTTCCTTTTTCCTTCACAGCGCTGGATGTCGGCCAGGGAGACGGACTGGTCGTGCGCAGCGGCGGCCGGACAGCATTTCTGATCGACGGCGGAAGCACCAGTATTGATGAAGTCGGTACCTGGCGCATCATTCCGTATCTTAAGCAGCAGGGGATCCGGCAGATTGAAGGGATCTGGATCAGTCATGAGGATCAGGATCATATCAGCGGAATGATAGAGTTGCTGCAGGCAGTTTCAGAGGGGAGTCTTTTCATACACGTGCGCGCACTGTATCTTCCGGAATGGATGAAAGAAACGGAAACGGCGGATCTGTTCCGGGATCTCTGCAGGAAAACAGGAACGATGATGTATTACGTATCGCGCGGTGACAGTCTGACAGCAGATGAGCTGCAGATCAGGGTTCTTTATCCTTTCGCAGGAATAACGGACGGCGGTAATGAGAGATCCACGGTACTGGGGATTTCGTACGGGAAATTTGATCTGCTTCTCACCGGAGATCTGGAAGGAGCAGGAGAGCAGGAACTGCTGTCGGCGCAGGAAGATGGTACGGCCGGTACAGAATTCCTGGGGGAGATTGATTGTCTGAAAGTGGCGCATCACGGTTCCAGGAATGCGTCAACGAAGGAATTACTGGATCTGGCGAAACCGAAGGTGGCTGTTATTTCTGCCGGCAGAAATAATCTGTACGGGCATCCGCATGCAGAAACACTGGAGCGGCTTGCAGCATGCGGAGCCGACGTGTTCCGGACTGATCTGGGAGGAGCCGTGACTGTCGAAACAGATGGAGAGCATATGCGTGTGGTGACATATCGGTAAAACGTGAACCAGACCCGGGTTCCGCGCCGTGTCCCGCGCGCGGGACTTGAACTTTATGCCGGAGATGGTTATAATTCCTGATTGGCGGCGTTGTGCCGACGAAATGAAAAAAGGATAATGAACCAAAATGCATTCTGTAAATTCAGGGGAAGGCCGCGGACATCTTGCCGCACTCTTTACCATTCTTGTATGGGGTACAACTTATATTTCCACAAAAGTACTTCTGCGTGATTTTAAACCGGTTGAAATACTGATGATCCGGTTTGTAATCGGTTACGGTGTGTTATGGCTTATGTATCCGCACAGAATCCGTTACCGGAACATGCGCGAAGAAAGCACCTTTCTTGCAGCAGGTTTCTTTGGCGTCACGCTATATTATCTGCTGGAGAATATTGCGCTTCAGTATACACTTGCATCAAATATCGGTGTCCTGATTACAGTTGCACCGTTTTTTACGGCCCTGCTTTCGAAAATATTCCGGCTGCGGGGAGAGAAAACAACGGTCTGGTTCTATGTGGGATTCATTATTTCAATGACAGGCCTGTGCCTTCTGAGTTTCGGCAGCTCCGGCGTTGAACTTCATTTTCTCGGAGATTTGCTTGGTCTTTGTGCTGCATTGTCATGGTCTGTCTATTCTGTGCTGTCAAAGAAAATCACTTCGTTCGGCTATAGTACTGCCGGGGCAACACGCCGGATCTTTGCTTACGGGACTTTGTTTATGATTCCTGCCATGGCGGTCTTTCGTTTTAACCCGCCGCTGGAAAAACTGCGGGATCCGGTGATTCTGATCAATATTCTGTATCTGGGAATCATTGCATCAGCAATCTGCTTTGCTGTATGGAATCTGGCAGTCAGACTGATCGGGGTTGTAAAGACCAGCGTGTATATTTACCTGACTCCTGTCGTGACTGTGGTTTCATCAGTTTTGATACTGAAGGAAAAGATTACGCTGGCTGCCGGAATCGGAATTGTGATGACGCTGGCGGGGCTGATATTGTCGGACAGGAAATAATTCTTTTTTTCTGATCTTGAAAAACGTCTTGACATATCGCGAATAATCGATATAATGAGAGCATGGATACAAAAGCAATTTTCAAAGCACTTGATAATGACATCCGCCTGCAGATGCTGCAGTGGCTGAAGGAACCGGAGAAGTATTTCCCCCCGCAGGGAATTCATTTACCGGAAGGAACAGATCTGAACGGAGGGGTCTGTGTCGGTGATATCCGCGACAAGGTGGGAATAACACAGTCAACTGTCTCGCATTATCTGGATATGATGCACAAGGCAGGACTGGTCGAGCCGCTCCGTGTGGGCAAGTGGACGTATTATCGCAGGAATGAAGAGACTATCCGTGCGTTTGCGGCATTTATACAGGAAGAACTGTAAAACGTACATAATGAAATAAGCTAACAAATGACAGCGGGCAGAAGTAACTGCCCGCATCCTTAAAAGCGTACAAATCGATAATTTGCGAAATGTCGAACTAATTAAAAGGAGAATAAAACTATGCATTACAACGGACCTATTATCAGACCACAGACGGACGCATACAGCCTGTTTGTCGAGGTAACTGTCGGCTGCACACATAACAGCTGCACATTCTGCAATTTCTATGACGGATATCCGTTTCGGGTGGCTCCGCTGGAGCAGATCGAAGAAGACCTTCAGGAGGCGAAGCGTCAGAATCCGAACGTGAAGCGGATCTGGGCATCCGGCGGAAATCCCTATGCACTCAGCACGGAGCGTCTCGCAGAAGTCGGCAAACTCTTTCAGAAATACTTTTCGGGCGCGCTTGTCAGCATGTACGCGCGTGTTGATGATTTGTGCAGAAAGAGCGTAGAGGAGATGAAATATCTGAAGTCTCTGGGTATCAGCGATCTGGTTGTCGGTTTCGAGTGCGCAGATGACGAGGTGCTTGAGCATGTCAATAAAGGATATACCGTTGCGGACATTCTGGAAGGCTGCAAGCGTCTGGAAGAAGCAGGCGTTACCTACCGTATGATCTACCTCGGCGGAATGGGAGGCAAGGGTCACGGCGAGATTTCGGCAAAACGCACCGTGGAAGTTCTGAACCAGCTGCATCCATATTATATGTATCTGAACATGGTTACGGTTGTTCCGGGAACCAAACTCTATGAAGAACGTGCGCGCGGTGAATTTGTCGAGGCAGAAGAGCGGGAGCGCCTGACTGAGTTTATTACTCTGCTTTCCGGTATGAAGAACGAGATTCGTATCTTCGCGGCACCGAATACAACCAATTTCTCATTTGATATTGATCTGCAGAAAGATAAGGAAAATGTTGTCGGACAGATGATCGAGATCCGAGATCAGCTGACGGATGAGGATGAAGCGCGGCTGCGTGCTTATCGCAATGCAAAAACTTCTGTATGATTAAAAATGATATAATGAACGCAAAGATGCTTATGAAAGAGAAGCACAGGCAGTCAGGAGAGAAAGAAAAGGAGAAGATATAAGATGGCTTTAATTACAAAAGTGGCACACACAGGATTTATTGTGGCTGATATTGAGAAACAGGTATCATTCTGGACTGAAATGATGGGCGGAGAGCTGGTTAAAAGCGGGGATGCAGAAGGTCCGGTGATCGGCATCGGTGTTCTGGGAGAAAACAGAGCGGCAGCGATGAAGACGGCCGTCGTCAGAGCCGGCGGACATGAACTGGAGTTCTTTCAGTTTACTGATCCGGTGAGTGCGGAGTATCACGGCGACATGTCTGTCTCCGGTTCTGCGCATGTAGCGATGTATGTGGATGACCTGGAAGAAATGTACCGTAATCTGACAGCCAGAGGGATCCGGTTCCACTCAGAGATCAATACTGATTATAAGGAAGACGGATCAATTGACTTCAAGTGGGTTTATCTGCGCGATCCGAATAACATCTGTATCGAACTGATGGAAGAAGGAAAGTAAGAAATACATTAAAAATCGCACGAATCATAAGAAACACAACAAAAATCGCATGAATTACCGGGAATGTCTGTTTCCAATTCAGATATTCCTGGTATTTTTTTGCGAAATTTTAGGGTGAAATGCTTAGATTGTCAGGAAACAAAGATGACGCAGGAGAAGTAAAGTGCTTAAAAATAGTATGTATTTCAAAAGAAAATAGAATACATACTATTGCGGCGATAAAATAGCATAGAAACGGATGTATTGTTTTGTATAATTTGTACAAACATGCGAAAAACGCCAAAAAGGTACTTGAAAAATAGAACCTAATGGTGTATAGTTGCATCATAAAGATACGGACGAGCAAGAAACAAGCGAAACAAAAACCGAACGTATCAAAATAAAAACAAATACTTTTAAAGTAATTTGCTTTCCTCCAATGTGTGATTCGGTGCAGGAGGATCGGGTGAATAAATATCCCGCACCGAATCATGCGTCCCCCCAGAAGGGCCGCGGAAACAACAAAGGACTCAATAGTCCGCAGAGCGGACTAAAAAATAATAAGCCACAAAAAAGGAGAAAAAATCATGGCAAACTTCAAGAAAACAGTCACAGTTAAGAATTACACCATCGGCGCTGATGCTTACACAGCATTCGTTTCTATTTCTCCGAAGAACGCGGAAGAGATGAAGAACCTGCTTGCAGAAGCAGTTGCAGCTGAAGAAGCTGGCGTAGAAATCAACGTCGGCAACATGGACAAGATCGCTACTATGGTTGATGTTCTCGCAGAGTGCAAAGATGCCCTGGCAGAGAAAATCGTCCTGGTGAACTTCAATACAGCAGGTTATGACTGCAATGCATCTGACGAAGAGAAACAGGCAACTGCTAAATCTTCTGCTGACTATGTAGACATCTTCGGCGCTGACGTATGTGCAGAGGAATCCTTCCTGGCAGCCCTGAAGGCAACCGGCAAGAAGCTGATGCTTTCCTACATCTGCTTCGAAGGAACCAAGAGCAAAGACGATGTCATCGCAATGGCAAAGGTTGCTGAGGACAAAGGCGCTGATCTTGCTTACCTCGCATACATCGCAAAGGACGATCCCGATGTCATTACACTCGGATATGCTTCCAAAGAAATCGCTGCATCTGATATCGTCAGCATTCCGGCAACTGTATGGCCGATGGGCGAAGTCGGATTCCAGACCAGAATCCTCTCTGAGAAGGCAGGCAACGACTTTGGTTTCTATCAGCTGGTAGAGCCGGAAGGCGGACTGTTCGAGAGCTACGGCCAGTACAAGAGAATGGTTGCATGCTACGGCCACTACAAGAAACTCCAGAGCCCGATTCAGTACGACATTGACGGTCACGTAATGGGCGGCGAGCGTTTCCTCCGCTGCATGATGCTCAAGAAGCGTACAAAAGACGATGTCCTCGCTGAGGCAAAGAGAGTTGCAATGACCAATCCGGAAATGGTTGAGTGGAGAATTGACTACCTGCTTCCGATGGGAACCACCCAGTTCGTAGCAGATTACTGGATTGATGTTCTGAAACAGATCAAAGAGATCATGCCGAAGGTTCCGATCCTCCTTACCTTCCGTGTTAAGAAAGAGGGCGGCCTGAAGTGGTATCCGGACAGCCAGAGACTGTTCCTGACAAAGGCCCTGATCAACACAGGTCTCATCGCTTACGCTGACACAGAGATCGACAACACTCCGGAAATGATTAAAGAGATGCAGGATGTCTGCGCAGCAAACGGCACAAAGCTCGTCGTTTCCCAGCATAAGTGGACACTGACACCTTCTCATCAGGAAATCATCGACACCTTCAAAGAGTGCCTGGACAAGGGATCTGCTCTGCCGAAGTTCTATCTGACAGCTACCAACTACGAAGATGCAGTCAGATGCTCAGAAGCATCCAAGGAAATGCGTGAGACATTCCTTCAGGAGCCGTGCATCATCTGCGCAATGGGCGACACAGGCCTCATCACCCGTACCATGGGCGGCGAGATCGGCGCTGACTTCGAGTTCATCGACATCACCGGCATCCGCGGCGGCGAGGAAGAGGATATCCACTACGTCGACCAGCTTGCTGAGATCTTCGGATACTAATTTAGAAGTTTGTAAAAATGTGTTCGGCAGGACAGTATAAAGTCCTGCCGGGCATGGCATACAGGTACAGAGAGACTGAATTTCTGAATAGAAAAAGGAGAAAAACATGAAAGCTGCTATCTTCGAGGGACCGGGAACCCTGACAGTTAAAGATATTCCGATGCCGGAAATTACAAAACCTACAGACGTTATCATCAAAGTTGACGCAGCAAGCATCTGCGGAAGCGATATTCACGGACTGGCAATTCCTCCGGGACAGTACATGAAGCCGGGCATCATCTACGGACATGAGTTCTGCGGAACCATCACCGAGATGGGCGATGAAGTGCAGGGCTTCGAGATTGGCGAGCGCGTTGCAATCAACCCGCGCGTACGCTGCGGCCACTGCTTCGAGTGTACACACAACAGAGGCGACCTCTGCTCCAATTCCGACCATTACGGCCAGCTGGCTGACGGCGGATTCTCAGAGTATGCAAAGGTTGACGCAGGCCAGATGTATCATGTTGACCAGAACATCCCGGTTGACATCGTAGCCCAGGTTGAGCCGCTTGCATGTGTTGTCAGCTCCCTGAACAAGGTTACACCTTCACCGGTTGACTACGTAATTCTCTACGGCGCAGGCCCGATCGGTCTTACTTTCATCCGCGCACTGAAGGCATTCGGCGTCAGAAACCTGATCGTCACCGCAAAGGGTGAAGATCGCGTCAAAGAAGCAAAGAACTGCGGCGCAGACATCGTTGTCGACGTTGCAAAAGAGACCCTGGAAGATGTCATGAAGGCAAACTGGCCGTTCAAGGCTGACCTGATCATCGACGCTGTCGGCCGCGGAAACATCCTTCCGGAGGCACAGAAGCTGATCAACCCGCAGGGCCGCATCCTTCTGTTCGGTCTTGACAACAACGCAAGATCCGAGATCGCACCGGGCGCATTCGTACTGGACGAGATCTCCATCTTCGGCGCACTCGGAAAAGACTTCCCGGGCGCTCTGGAACTGATCCGCAACCCGGAACTGGGTCTGGACAAGTTCATCACACACAGACTGACACTGGATAATATCCATGAGGGTATCGAGGCTATGCGCAACAAGAAAGCATGCCGCTGCATCGTATATCCGAACGGACTTCCGGAATAATTCGATACATACAAAACCCTATCAAAGATATGCGGGCGGCTGTCCTGTGCGGATAAGTTTCTAACGAACCAGAGTCGGAGCTGTTGCAGTAGCCATGATTAACAGCATTGCGGCGGCCGCCCAGCAGCATCTTAAATTACTGAATTTTGAAAAATCACGTATCTGATTGATACGTTTAGGCAGGAATGGAGGTTTTTACCATGCAGGGAATGATGGATTGTGTCGTATTCACCGAGGTCGGCAAATACGAAATCACACAGAAACCGATACCGCAGCTGCAGAGACCGAATGATGTGTTGGTTAAGGTTCTTGCCTGCAGTATCTGCGGAACAGATGTACACATTCTGGCAACTCCGCCGCAGTATCCGGCAATCCCGGGAACGATCATCGGACACGAGATCGTCGGTGAAGTTGTGGAGTGCGGTGAGGCAGTTACAGGATTCAAGCCGGGCGACCGTCTGATCATGGACAACAACATCGCATGCGGAACCTGTGAAATCTGCAAAAAGGGCGATTACAATGTCTGCCCGAATATGAAATCAATTGGAATGGAATACGACGGGGCGTTTGCACAGTATCTGGTTTGCCCGGACAGCAACCTCGCGAAAATAAACAAAAATGTGCCGCTTGACAATGCAATCTTTGCAGAACCGCTGAATGTCGCAATGGGCGGTATGAAGAAGCTGCACATTATGCCGGGCGACAATGTCGTTATTATCGGCGGCGGTCCGTTTGGGATGTATTTTACGAAGCTCTGCAAGATGGCAGGCGCGGGCAAGGTTATCATCACAGGCAGAAGCGAAGCGCGCAGAAAATACCTGCTTGAAAGCGGCGCGGACAGAATCGTCAACACCAGAGAAGAAGATCTGAAAGCAGTCGTCCGGGAAGAAATGCCGCTCGGTGCAGACATTACAATCGAGTGTGTCGGAACAACAATTGACCAGTGTATCGACCTGGTACGTCCGGGCGGAACGGTTCTGGTAATTGGCCTGAATGACAAGGCAGAGCAGACAATCAGCCAGCACTGGATCGCACGCAAGGGCATTACGATTTACGGTTCTTTCATCGGCGTAAATGTACTGCAGACAGTTGCGAGCGGCCTGAACAGCGGACAGCTTGATTTCTCCTATATGATCACACACCGTCTGCCGCTGAAGGATTTTGCAGTTGGTCTGGAGGCAATGCGCACCAGCCAGGCGATCGAAGTCATTCTTTATCCATGGGATGATATCAGATAAGCAGTCCATAAACAAGATAAATATAAACTACTATATATCACATAATAGATCTTGAGAGATCCGGGAGGAACTTATGAAAGAATTACGGATTGGCGTTGTCGGACTCGGCGCAATCGGAAGAGACCATGTAAAGCGTTTTACAGAGCGCATCACGGGCTGCAGAGTTGTTGCAGTTTCTGAGGTAAATCAGGAAGTCGGCCGCAAGGTTGCAGAACAGTACGGCGCGAAGTTTTTTGAAGATGGCGAAGAGCTGATCAACAGCCCGGAAGTTGATGCCGTTATGGTAACAACCTGGGATCCGGCTCATGCACAGTATGTTATGGCCAGCATCAAGGCAGGCAAATATGTCTTCTGCGAAAAACCGCTGGCAACAGAAGTTTCTGAATGCCAGGAAATCATCGAGGCTGAGCAGGCGTTCGGAAAGCGCATCGTACAGGTCGGTTTCATGCGCCGCTTCGATCCGGGATATGTAGAGTTAAAGAAGACAATTCAAGAAGGAAAGATCGGACTTCCGCTGATCGTGCATGCATGTCACAGAAATATGACACATGCAGCAACCATGACATCTGAGATGTCCATCAAGAACTCCGGCGTACATGAGATCGATGTACTCCGCTGGCTGCTGGATGATGACTATGTATCCGGTCAGGTTGTTCTGCCGCGTCAGAGCAGCATCTCCGCAAAGGAAGGACTGCAGGATCCGCAGATCATGATGCTCCGCACAAAGAACGGCATCTGTATCGACGTAGAGATCAGCCAGAGCTCAGGCTACGGCTATGATATCCAGTGTGAGGTCGTCGGTGATCTCGGAACCGCAAAACTGCCGGATCCGCCTCGTGTAATCACCAAGACTGACTGCACAAAGGCTTCCGGAATTATGCCGGGCTGGGAGACACGTTTCATCGAGGCATACAACATTGAGATGCAGGACTGGGTTGATACAGTACTCGCAGACGAGACACCGCACGGTGCATCTGCATGGGATGGCTACATGGCATGCCTGACAGCATATGTTCTGGGACAGTGCCGTGAAGAAGGCGGAACAGCGAAAGAGATCACACTTCCTGAGAAGCCGGAATTCTACAACTGAATAATCAAATCGTAATGATACGGGCATTCCGGACGGAAATGCAGAACTTTGGATAAGAAGGAATGTCCGGATCGAAATAAATACCAGCAAATTCTAAAAAAAAAGGAGAAAGGTATGAAAAAGAGATTTTTAGCAGCAGTAATGGCAACGGCAATGGCAGCTACGTTACTCGCGGGATGCGGCGGCAGCAGCGACAGCGCATCATCCGCAGCTTCTTCTGCAGCTTCTGAAGCAGCAGAGGCAGTTTCCGAGGCAGCAGACGACGCAGCAGAGGCAGCATCATCCGCAGCATCTGAGGCAGCAGAGGCAGCATCATCCGCAGCATCTGAGGCAGCAGAGACAGTTTCCGAGGCAGCAGACGCAGGCGCAGACGCAGCAGAAGGCTGGGTCATGGACATGGACAACATGCTGGCAGGTTCTCCGTTTGACGGCCTGACCGCTAACGATGAGTATACCTATCAGCTGATCGTTAAGGCATTCTCAGCAAGTTTCTTCACAGCAGTTGTTGAAGGCGCAAATGCAGCAGCAGCAGATCTTGGCGTTAAGCTTGACTGCATGGGCCCGAATACAGAGTCCGATATCGCAGACCAGGTTAACATGCTCAACGCAGCAATCCTGAACCATGTAGACGGTATTGCATTCGCAGCATGCGACTCCAATTCTGTCCAGGATTCTCTGAACAAGGCAAAAGAAGAAGGTGTTCCGATTATCGCATTCGACAGCGGTGTTGAGAATCCGCCGGAAGGTTCTGTCCTCGGTACAGTTGCAACTGACAGCCCGGCAGCAGGCGCAATCGCAGCAGAAAACGTTTACAACGCAATTTCCTTCAAAATCGGCCAGGGCGCTCCGATCCGTATCGGCATGGTTGCAAATGATTCTACATCCGCAAGTAACACCCAGCGTGGTATCGGCTTCGTAAACGGAATCATTGAAAAAGCAGCTGCAGACGGTTATAAAGTAGCTGTCACCGGCAACGAGTTCTTTGTAGGCAAAGCAACTGACAAGGGCGACGAGAATGACTGCGACATCATCATCGAGTGCCGTGTACCGGCAACCGCAATGGTTGACCTGTGCGCAAGCGAAGTTTCCGCAATCATCAACAAAGAAGACACAGTTGCAGTCTTCGGCACAAACCAGACTGTTACAGAAGGTATGATCCAGGCGAACAGCAACCTCGATGTACTCGGAAGAGATCCTGAGACAAACATCATCGGTGCAGGCTTTGACGCAGGCGCAACCATCAAGGAAGCAGTTGCTGACGGAACACTGTTTGGCTGTGTAACACAGATGCCGTACGCAATGGGTTACTTCTCAGTTGCATCTCTGGTAGCTAACAACAACGGCGACGAAGTAGGCGACCTTCCGATTCCGGCTTACTGGTACAACGCAGACAACATGGAAGATCCGCTCATCGCTCCGAACCTGTACGACTAATCTAATCGTTAAGCGGGGAATCAGTGAATTAAGATAGGAGCAATCATCCTATAGAAAAGCGGGCAGAAGATAAGCAGTTTCCTTCTGCCCGCGTTTTATTTTGGAACACCTGCAGATCAAATGCAGTGAACCATATTTAAATGAAAAAGTGTTAACCAAAAAAATGGGAGGGTAAAATGGAAAAAATCAAACAAAACCCATTTGTCAGGAAGGTCGGGTTTAACAGAGTCGTCCTGGCTGTTGTACTTGTATTGATGTACCTTGTATTCTGCGTTGTGATTCCGAAGTTTTCCGGCATGGCGCATATTCTTTCTACATTGAATTACATCTACTTCCTGGGGTTCCTGTCTCTGGGCGTTACATTCGTCATTGCGACGGGCGGTATCGATTTCTCAATCGGACCGGTTATGTTCTGCTGTGCCCTGATTTCAGGCTACACATTTGCGCAGCAGGGAATGCCGATTGCAGTTGCAGTTATCCTCTGCATCCTGATCGGATTCCTGTTCGGATGCTTTAACGGCTACCTGGTTGCATTCTGGAGCGTACCGCCGTTCATCATTTCGATGGCATCGATGAACATCGCAAA